>JAAYBV010000074.1 GCA_012744475.1 Phycisphaerae bacterium | reverse complement strand
GCGGGGGCGAGCGTTTCCCAGTGGGTCTCGGGGAAGGGAGTCATCCCGGACATGTACATCGTATTCCGCACGTCGCAGATCGTCGAGACCGCCAGCTTGGCGGCCATGTTCTTCGCGCTCAGTTGGTCCGCGGGGAAGGCCGTCGTTTCGCTGTAGGCGAGATCCGGTCTGGCATAGCGCCGATGGAAGAGGCAACTGAAGAGTTCTCCGGTCTTGCCCGAAAGACGTCCAAAGTCCTGGTCATGGAACATCATTTCGCCCACCCGGAAGGGCGTATCCGCATAATCCGCCAGGCGAATGCCCGCCTTCTCGGCGCCAAAATACATGATCATATTCCCGAGGGCCACCTCCGGCGCAGCGGCTTGCTGTGCCTTGAAGCACGCCGTCAATTGGTCACACGTATGGTCCACCCAGTGCCGCAGGCCAGGGGAAAAGCTCCGCGCTTCCACATCCGCCAACAGTTCTTCCCAATGCGATTGCGAAAAACCATGTTTCTCCAGAAACTGCTTCTTGTGCCAATCGCAGAAACAGCCCCCGATTACGCCCGGCCCCTGCGCGAGTCGGAAATCGTCGTCGAGGAAGATCGTCCCTGGCTTCAGTGCTCGAATCCGTCGAATGGCGTCGACGTTTTCCTGTGTGGCGGGAGGATGCAGCGAAGTGCCCGAGTACTTTGTGCCATCCGGTCTCTCCGCCATCCGCCAACGCGTCGGCGGTGCAAGGGGCGTTACACCTGTGGCGTCGCCCAGCGCATCGCCCGGATGCCCCAGCGGCACGTTGATGATATTCCAGCCCAGCCCTTTTGCCTCCACCATGGCGATTACCGGTTTGAGGTCTTCCGGCTTCTCATACCAATGCCCGAAGAAATACGACGCCAGCCAGACATCGCTCACGCCCGCCTCTCGTACGAGATCGAGCAATTCAGGGCGTTTGGTAATGACCTTGGAGGCCAGGCAGCAGTGAAAACGCCGGGCGCCCTGTGCGGCCAGTACCGACGTCGGCTTCAGGAATGCCGAAGCGCCCGCAGCGGCGCTGATCGCCAGAAAATCGCGTCTTGATAACATATTCGGGGATTCCTTCATGGCCGCATAAGACGTCTCATGGAAGTCGCATGTCAGAATTTCACCACAGGCATCATACAGCGAGAGAGCGGATTTCAAAGGGGGAACTGAAGGTACCCGGTACGAATGGCATGAAGATGAGCGGCGTTGGTTCGCGGTGTGCGCTCGGGGGCGAGGCATGCCTCGCCCCTACGTGCACGACCTGATGGGCCACCGTGCCTTGTCGCGATCCGACGGTTTCGCACGCGCCATCCTTGTACGGGCGACTGGCAGGGGCGACCGCCCCGCGCCACGGACTCCCACGCACTATCCGCCCCCGAGGATGACCCCGAAGAAGCACCGGACACCTTCAATTCCGCAATGCGCCGGCGTAGACCGCGCGCAGCAAGAAAATCGGCATTTTTCTAAAAACGCGCGTTGTGATCTGCGTCCTGATAGTATAATCGACTCGTGTGAGGGTGGGCCGGTGAGACAACATCGTGTTTGATGCTTGCTCGTCGTCATCGATCTTGCACCGTGCCATAGCGGGCCACCTTTGCGAGAGAGCGTTCCGTTTCGCGCTGGGAGAATGCGGCTGGACTGACAGTGCATGACGGCCGACGCGTGCTGTGTCGACTGTCTTGGCGCTGTACCGTATCCGGAGGGAACGAGTATGCCTTCGTTAGCGAGTGTGCGTGCGGATGGGGAGCAGCATAAAGGCAATCGGCGGCCGGACCTGTCCCGGCCAGGGCAACCCTATCGGCGAACCGTCCATCATCCGTCGCCCTCGATCGATCCTCGCGCCTTCACGCTGATCGAGCTGTTGGTGGTGATCGCGTTGATCGCCGTGCTGCTTGCAATCTTCGTTCCGGCGATGCGTCTGGCAAGGGAACGGGCCCAGCGCATCGTCTGTCTGAGCAATCTCAAGCAGCTCACCACCGCCTGGATCGCCTACGCCGACCAGTACAACGGTAGACTCGTTTACGGGAGCTCCTTCGCCTATAGGAGAAGAGGGCACGATGGATGGAGGAGAGGGCTGCAAGGATGGGTGGGCCGCGCCTTCAATAGCCGCGCAAGCGCGTTCGAGGACCCTAACAGGGGGGCCCTGTGGCCGTACGTGCGGGATGTTGACGTCTACCGCTGCCCGCGGGGGTACAAGAATAACCTGGTCACGTACGTCCCCGTGGTCGCTGCCAACAATGACACACCCCACATGGCGGGAACGTATGTCCCGAACACCGCCGACGTGGAGGTGGCGGAAGTCGGAGTGCGTGTCGGCCGCACCGTCCTGAAACTGACCAGACTGACAGACATCGTCAGTCCGGGTCCGGCCGCCCGCGCGGTCTTCCTGGACATAGGCCACTATCCAAGCAGCGTCGACTACTGCGTTCATTACTTCTCTCCCGGTTGGTGTCTCAGCAGTCCCCCCGCGCCGATGCGACATGGCGCGGGCACCACCTTCTCCATGGCGGACGGACACGTCGAGCATTGGAAGTGGAAGGGCCGGGAGACGTCTCGCGAATTGCAGGCCGCAAAGATCGTCATCACGACATCGCCTGCCATGCAGGAGTATATACCCCAAACCGAAGACGGCCTCTACGATTTGCAGAGGCTGCAAAAAGCCACTTGGGGCAGGCTGGGTTATGCGGCCGAGGAGAATCCCGAGCCATAGGAGCCCCTGTATCCCGTTCCTGGGAGAAGACCCCGAAGAAGCACCTGACACGAATGGCACTGCCGTCCGCAATCACCGTGTGGGCAGCGAGTTACGTTTTCCGGAGTCGCGCACCTGACTGAGCGCGCGGTTGCTGCATCAGTGGATAGCGATGTCGTCGACGCTTCAAGACACGTGGTTCGATGCGCCCCGGGTGGGGAAATAGGTCCCTTCGGCTTCGCTCAGGGCGGGGTCTTGCGAGCCTGCTGCGGACTGTCGCCGGCGCTGTTCTGAATCTGTAAGGTGCTGGTGG
The DNA here is from genome assembly GCA_012744475.1 of Phycisphaerae bacterium. Lineage (GTDB taxonomy): Bacteria > Planctomycetota > Phycisphaerae > Sedimentisphaerales > Anaerobacaceae > Anaerobaca. Next base: position 121,045 of record JAAYBV010000074.1, on the reverse strand, counting down.
CAAGGCACTTATGCCCTGGTACGGTCTCGATTTGCCATCCCGGCGAGAGACCCGGGCCGGCGGGGCCACAGGGGGGCGAGGACGGGAGGATTCCCTTGGGCGGAACTGGCTGGCGGAAATTTTTCGCGATTCTGTAACGGGCCCTCGAAACGCCCGTCCATACCTGCGGGGATCACGGCGGGCCCGTATGCGTCGCGCGGCGCAGGGCCCAAACGTGATCCCCCAACGGGGAATCTGCGAAACATCTCTTCGCCAGGGGCGTTGGACACAGCAAAGCCGATGAAACCGAACGTCGCACAATTGGAGCTGAACCTCATCCGCGGGGCCCAGAGCGGCTGCCAGGACAGCATCTCTCGCCTCTCCAGGCTCGCCCAGAAGCGGGTTCAGACCTACATTTACCGCATGACGCTCGATTTCCACCTGGCGCAGGACCTGTGCCAGGACACCCTGCTGGAGATGATCCGACATCTGCCCGAGTTGAGAATCGAAAGCCCGCCGGCCTTCTGGGCCTGGCTCCACAAAACGGCCCTGAACAAGATCAGGTACCACATCCGCCAGAGGCGTCACAGTCTGGTACGCCAATCCATCGAATCGCTCGACGATGCCGCACTGGCCGAGCGGCTTTCCGAAGCCGGTGCCTCCGCCTGCGACAAGCTCATTCATCAGGAGGTCGTACAGGCGGTTGTTCGCGCCATGGCATCGCTGAAGCTGAACTACCGAAGCGTTCTGACCCTGCGCTGCTTCGACGACTTGTCGTATGTCGAGATTGCCGAGGTCATGGGGGGATCCCAGCTTCGGGCCCGGCTGCTGTTCTTCCGAGCCAAGAAATCGCTTCGCCGACAGCTTGCCCGCAATGGATTCGGCCGGATGCACCTCGTTTCGGGCCTGACCGTGTTCGGGGCCATTACTGCTTGTACGGGTCGATCTGCGGCGGCGGGGGTGCTGATCGGCCAAAATGCGATGAGGACCGGCCTTCGCACTGCGGCGCTGGCTGCCGCGGCGTCGAAGGCCGGCCTGACCGCCGCTGCCGTCGTCGTCGCGGTACCGATGTTTGTTGCCGTCGGGGCCTTGTCTTCGGGCTTGCGTCACGCCGACCCGGCGGCGCCAGCGACCACGCCTATCGCCGAGGTTCAGGAGGAGTTCGCGTATCCGTCCGCTGTAGTCGGCAGCAGCAATCCGGAGGGCAATGGCTGGACCTGCGTCGATCTGAGCGAGGCCGGGACGCCTGCGGCGCGCGCCGATGCGCCCACCGTGCTGGTCCGACGGCCGCATGGTGACAGCGTCGCGCTGGTCCTGCCGGAGAACCATTGGGTCCAGCTTGGGTTCGGATCCACGCTGTACGACGCGGCCGGGCCCGATCTGCTCGTGACGGGCACCGACATCGAGGACCTGCCCGAGGTGGCCGCGGTCAGTGACACCAACGATCTGTTCATTCTCGCGCCGGAAGGAGAGGTGTCTCAGGCGTCCGGCGTGACCCTCATCACCTACGACTTCGCCCAGGTGCCCGCCAGCGCCAGGCTTGCGGCCGTCCGCATCCGAGGTCTCGCCGGCAACGGCGCCCAGGGCGGATTTCAACTCGTCGGCGTTCAGGCCCGGACTGTCCCCGTCCGGGCCCCTCAGACGGCGCAGCTCTTGCCCTGACCGACGCAATCACTATTCCTCCTTCCCTGTTACCCCCCTTCGATCCGATGGCCATCGGCATCGAAGGGCCTTTGGTCGCGGAACGAGGTACGGCTTGCACACCTGCGAGGCCTTTTTGCTGGCGCTTCCGCTGCGTGCTGTGCTTCTTCGGAGATGTTCGGCGAGGAAGATTTGCCGTACGGCTCGATCGTGTTTCATGGCCTGCTGTCGGCCCGGCCCGTGTCGGTGAAATGGCGGGTGAGAGTCTCGTACAAGCGGCCGGGAAAGGCGTTCTCGATCTCCTCGATGCTCCGCAGTCCGAAGATGCACGCGATGGTGATCGGGTCGGCCCGGAAACCGGTATGGCCCTCGTAGAAGCCGTAGCCCATGACGTAGTAGGGGAGCATTTCGCTGAAGCGCAAGTGGGTAAGCTTCTCTTGCAGTTCGGTCATCTGCGTGCCCGAAAGGCCGCGATACGTACGGCGCAGGAACGAATCCTCGGCCGCCGTAAGCGTGCGTCGGACACTGATGTCGAACATTCCCTGGATCTCATCCTGGAAGATGGAGATCTGCCAACCCTTCGTCGATTCGGCGCGCAGCGCGATCTCCTGGTCGTTGTAGAAGAAACGCGGGATGCTGGAGAACCTTCTGAACGTGCCGTGTTCGATGTCCTGAAGGATCATATTCCAGACGTGATAGAGCGGCCTGGCCATCTGGGGATGGGTCAGCCCCAGTTTCCTGACGAGTTTGTTGTCGCCTTTGAGAACCGAGAGGATCGTCTCATCGTCGGCCAGGAACCCCGCTCCGGAAAACTGCCCGGGCCGACCGATGTAGGTGATCAGATCCACGGGAAACCCCGTGATCATCCTGGTGGCATCCAGTTCCGCTTCCGCGTGGAGTCCGGTTTGGGCCAGTGTCGGGAAGTCATCACGATTCACGTGAAGCTGCTGGTCCTTGCCGTAGGCGAACGGGACTCTGTAGCTGTAGTGCAGAGGCTTTCCATTCTCGACGGTGACAGGGATGCACACGTACTTGCCGTTCTTCAGAACGGCTGTCACGATCTCCGTTCCGTCTTCCGCCAGATACGGAGACGGCAAGGCCGGCCGCTTGTCGAGCTCGTGGGGATAGAGAAGAGGGGCCGGGTCGCTCCGCCCGCCGGACGCGGCACGTAACGCGGACGATTCCGCCAGACAGCAGGCGATGACGATCATAGCAATTGGAAGACGTACGACGTTCCCACAACGCATTTCTTATCTCCTTCCATCGTGGACTACGGTTCGCGGCTACACCAGGCCGCCTGGCCGACGGGGCCCGCGCGAGCTTCTCCGGCATAGCCCGTTGGTGTCCCTTCTTCGATACTGTGCTACGACGATTGCCCTCGCGGATCGGTTGACAGAAAATCCTGCCCATGCCGATTGGATTTCCGGCCTTGGCTCGCGCGGCACGGCCTCCATTCCAGTCGTCGCGCGTATCTGGTATCTCGTATCTCGTCCCTCGGAAGCGCTGAACTCACAACTTGAAACTTGAAACTCAAAACTCCGTTGACTTGTCAAACAGTTCCGGCCCGGCACCCGCCCGGATGAGCGGAACGAACCATCGGCCTCTACAAAAGGACGGTGTTGCACGTTTGTGACGAAATCGCGTGCCTTGCTGGCGACAGAGAGACCGTCCATTCTGCGGATCGCCCAATGCTCTTCAGCCCGACAGAAACCAGAAGCGATACGTGGTTGGTGAATCTAACGGAGAATTGACGGGGGGCTCATGGGATTACAACGCGAGGGGGCGATGCTGGGAGGTGCTATCGCGGGGATGGCGGTCAGACGGTGAAGAATCCTGAAGTTGGAGATGGACGAGCGCTGCATTGGATGTCCGTGGTTCGGCCGGGAGAGGGAAGCGTGCTGCCGCAAGCCACCCAGGTTCTGCGAGGTGGATCAGACCGCGCTGGGCGTGGGGTCAGCCATAGGTCTTGCCGGCATCGTCGACGTACAGCTCGCTTTTAGCCTGGTTGACGATGGCGGTAGCCTCGGGGACCTCGGTCAGGTCGGGGACCTTCAATAGGCGGAAGCACTTTCGGCATCGCAGCCGGCGGTCGGCGGCGCTGCCGTCCAGCCACCAGTGGTAGCCGCAGCGGGGGCATTGGGCGATGATGTGCATCCGATAACCTCTGTCACAAACGTTATTTAGAGTTTCCTGCCTCTATATAGTCGTCCGGCGGGGCGGTTTATTTTGAGCCGGATTGCGATTTCCTGCTCGCGTGCTGAATGCACCGGTCTAATAATAAAGAGGCCGCCAGGGCAGGATCGGTAACAAGCGATCTGCAAAAAACTTCTCGGACCTGAGGCCCGTAGAATCCACTTGAATCGAGCCCATAATTGTGGTACGATAAGTGCTACTGGGGGCAGAAGTAATGAACGGCTGGATCGGATACAAATCGTTGGGTGTTTTTGATGTTGAGGCTGCTTCGACGCCCTTTTCCCGGCGTCTGCTGGTCGGCCACAGCGAAGCGTCCGGTCCTGTCCATGTCGACGTCCACGTCCGATCCTACGACGATTCGTGCCCCCTGGCCTTTCCGGCTCCAGCTCCGCAACCCGGCAGCTTGCCGGTCGGAACCATCCTCGACTGCTACGTCTGACAACGTAAGCGTTTTTTCCACAAGCCTTTAAGAGTTGACCGCTCCGTTTCTGCGCGGGGCGTGCCGGCCTCGGGCAGCGCAAAAAAAAACGGGGGCCTTTGCGCCATCCTTGGCAGGCCCCACGACTCGATCTGGTTTTCTATAAGGTCTTTAGATTCCGAAGTTTAGGATGTTCATCGCGGCCGCCTGCACGTTCTCAAGGCTGGTCAGTTGACCTGAGGCGAGTAGCTGGCGAGCCTCTTCGACGGCAACGGCCTCGGCCTCGGCGGAATTCTTGGCTTGATTGATCAGGTCCTCGAAGCTCACGTGCAGCGAGGCGTCGGCCTGGCTGCCTCGCGGCGTATTGACGGGGTCGGGAGTTGGGAAGGATGCCTGTCCCATGAGGGGGCCGACTCGATTGATGTCAATGTTGTTTATCATTTCACGTTCCTTAGTATCCGTGTTTCCATGTTTGTTTTCGTATGATCTGCCGGAATCTTAAGGGCCTTCCTGCAAAAAAAACCGGCCCATAATAGGGGCCTCGCCACTCGTGGCGGACCGGCTGCTATTGCTCCGGGCGCTCGAACGTCTCGGCCACCTCGTAGGCGACAAACTTGCCGAATTTCAGCGGACTGACGACCACCAGCTCTTCGCGCAGCGACGCAAAGCCGGTCCGCAAGTCGTCCTTGAAGTAGTGCTTGATTCGCTTCTGAATGTCGCGGTCGGAGCTGTCCCAGACCTGTTCGAGGCCCCAGATCAGTTGCCCGTCGGTCAGATCGAGCAGCTTCAGGCGCAGGCCGAGCGACATGTGCGGGTAGGGCGTATACTCGGTGACGGTCCCGACGAGAAGGCCGTTGCACTTGAGGGTCTCGCGCATGGCCAGCAATTGTCGCAGCGCCTGGAGCGAATCGAGGTTCTGCTGGAGACCTCTCCAGTCGGGATTGTCCTGATGAACGAAGGTCAGGCCAAAGACCTGCTTCTTCTGGAGGGCGACGAAGAGCGCCTCGGTCAGGTCGGCGGAGATCTGGGGGTGGCCGGAATTGTTGTCCAGTTCGACCAGTGCGATGCGGCCGAGGTTGGCGAGGTCTTTGTAGGGGTTCAGGTAGAACGAGCCGGCCATGCCGTTGCCGTTCTGAGGCGATTCGCAGCCGCCCTGCAAGACGGCTACGACCACTGCGGCAACGAGCAACACGGCCCGGTGTCCGACGGCCCCGGAGCTTCGGCGGCCCGATTCGATTGGGCTACGGTACATTCGGTTCCTCCCTCACCGGCGTGCTGCTGACGTTGGGGTCGCCCTGGGGCTTGCCGCTCAGCGTCGCGGCGTGAAGACGTTCGAGGTTGGCGGCGTCCGCTTCCCCCCCGAGAATCTCCAGCACCTTCAGCAGCGCCTCTAACTGCGCCTTGGCGGCGTCGCGCATCTCCCCTCGAAAACCAAGGATGTTGCTCTTCCATGTGTTCAGCTCGGTGAGCATCTCGATGAGAAGCTCATTGGCTTCGCCCAACTCCTTCTGCGTCTGCTTGAGCTTGGCCTCCAGGGCCGCGATCTGCTGCAAGAGGGCCTCGTTGTCGGCGGTCAGACGCTTGTTCTCCTCGCGCAGCGCGACGGTCTGGTCCGAGAGGCGGGCATACTTCTCCGACAATTCGATGGCCGACTCGACGGCGGTCCGTCCTTCGAGCGGGGTATCCTGGAAGCGTTTCGCACTCGATCCGCCTGTCTGGGGGTTGGGTGCGTTCTCGGTGGTCATCGGGCGGATCGGTCGCTGCGGAGGGTTGCAGCCACAGAAGGTGGCGCCCAGGCACGATACCGCGAACAGTGAAACGATTTGTCTGATCCTGCACATCGGATATCTCCTCGCAAGGCAACGTCTCATGAAGCCACCGTGGCGGCCGACGCGGGGGCCCCGTCCGGTCGGGCATATTCACATCGGACCAACGTGGTCTTGCCGCAGGAACAGGTCACCTCCACGAGGGCGTACTGCGGATGGTTCTCGGCAATGCGAATCCGCGTCGGCGCTGCGCCGCATGAGGCGCCCGTCTTCGGAGCGGCCTTCGGGTGCAGATCCAGTCGGAACGAACCGTGCCACTGCACCTGGCTGGCTTTGAGAACACGTCTTGTTAGTTTCGGCATCGGCGTTTCTCTTCCTTGCTGTTTATTCCACCCGGAGCCAACTGCGTCAAGCACAATAATCGATCGAGTGCGGGTCGTCCTGATTGGGCGGGTTCGCCTTGGGCTCCTTGGCCTCTTCCGGCTCGGTCTCGGGCTCGGAGTGGGATTCTGACTTCGCATCCTGGCGGCGTTTGCCTTCCCCCTGCCTCTGGATCGGCGTCAGTCCCTGGATCGTCTGCAGGCCCTCGACTGGCCGGATGGCACTGTAATCACTATCCGTCATCGCGGTATTCCCCCAATTTGGCCGAGAGAATCACCAGCGCACTGGCGTGCAACTGGCTGACACGGGATTCGGTGATCTCGAGCAGATCGGCGATCTGCTTCATGGTCAGGTGCTTGTGGTAATAGAGCACGATAATCTGAAGCCGGCGCCGGTCGAGCTCCTGCATGGCCGCCGTCAGCTTCTTGAGCATTTCGTCTTTTTCCATCCGACTGTCGGGAGCAGCGGTGTCGGCCGACGCCAGAATCTCTCCGAGGGCCGGTTGTTCCTCGCCGGACCCGTCGATGGAGACGAAGTGTTGGGCCCGCGCGCTCTCGAAGAGCGTTCCTACCTCGTCGACGGAGATGCCCAGCTCATCGGCCAGTTGCTCGTCGGTAGGGGCGCTGCCGGTCCGCTGGGCGATGCTCTGGCTGACGCGCAGTGCGTGGCGCACCTGTCGATTGACGTTGGAGGGCAGAGGCGAAGCCCTGCGCAGCTCGTCGAGCACGGCGCCCTTGATTCGGATGTAAGCGTAGGTCCTGAACTCCGCCTGATGCGAGGCGTCGAAATCGCGGGCGGCCTTCAGCAGGCCCACCGTGCCGGCCGAGACCAGGTCGTCGAACGACAGCGGAGGACGCAGATAGCTGGCGGCGCGATGCGCGATCTGGCGGACCATCGGCAGCAGCTCGACGATCTCGTGTTCCGCGATCGAGCGGGTCTTGTGTCCCGAGTAGGCGCGCAGGGCGACTGCCTTGAGGTGGTCGCTCCTCTCGGCGGTCTGCCCGGAGGTGGTCTCGTCGGTCGTTTCGAGAAGATCGTCAGTTCTTGCGGTCACCGGTCTGATCCTTGCTTATCTGGCTGGCAATCATCGCTGCGGTCACAATGGCGTCCACGGCGCGCATGGCCACGGAGGCGACCAAGTACGTCACGACCGCGCCGAGCACGGCGCGCTTGCAGCAGGTCTCGGGTGACAGGCTCACCACGCACCCGACGATGCTCAGGATGAAGAAGGCGATCACCGCGGCGGTGAATGCGATGGGTCGTGTCTGAAGCAGCATAAGTCAGTCGTTTCCTCCGTCGAGTGTGCACCGCACACCATTGCCTTTTGTCTTGTGGGTCTTGTCGTTACGCATGGGCATAGGCCGGTGCGGCCTTCTCCTCGGGCAGGATGGTTTCGATCGATTCGACCTCGGTGCCGAGCACGATCTCGTCATAGGCCACCACCGGCAGCATCGGCAGCGTCCGCGCCAGCATCCGCGCCAGCGGGGCTCGCAGTCGCGCATCGCAGAGCAACACGAGCTTCTCGCTGCCCTGATCCATTCCGGATCGCCACGCGTCGGCCATCATCCGGTTCAGCTCCATGGCGACGTCGGCCGGAAGGTTCAGTGTCAGCTCGCCGCCTTCCTGGCTCAGACTGCCGGTCAACTGATGCTCGAAGGACGGATCGAACGTGATGGCCGCGATTTTGCCAGCCGCGTTGCGGTATTGTTCGGTGATGGTCCGGCTCAGCGACTTGCGAACGACCTCGGTCAGCGTGTTAGCGTTCTTGGTCTTCGAGGCGTTCTCCGCGAGGGATTCGAGAATCGCCGTCAGTTCCCGCACGGGAATGCCGCCCTTGAGCAGGTTCTTCAGGACCCGCTGGAGCAGGGCGATGGAGACGTCGCTGTCGGCGCCGACGATCTCTCCGACGAGCGACGGCTGGTTTTTGCGGAGACGGTCCACGAGCAGTTGCACGTCTTCGCGGGTCAGCAGCTCGTCGGCGTGTCTCTTGAGCGTCTCGGACAGATGGGTGATGAAGACCGACTCCGGATCGATGACGGTGTAGCCGTTCAGTTCGGCGGTTTCCTTCTTGCCGGCCGAGACCCAGATGGCGGGCAGTCCGTAAACCGGTTCGGTTGTCTTGATGCCCTCGACCTTTTCGCGGACGCCGCCGGGGTCCATGGCCAGGAACATCTCCGGCTCCAGCCGGCCCTTGGCCACTGGGATCTCCGAGAGGCGGATCTCGTAGGCGTTCGGTTCGAGGTTCAGATCGTCGCGCAGGCGCACCAGGGGGATGACGATCCCCAGATGCTGGGCGAACTGCCGGCGCAGGGCGCCGATCCGCTCGAAGATCGTGTTGCTTCTTCTCGGGTCCACCAGCGTGATCAGACGCACGCCGACGTGGACGGAAATCCGATCCATGTCCAGCAGTTCCTCGACCGGTTCCTTCTCGGTCTTCTTGGCGGGTATTTCCGGCGCCGACAGCGGCTTCTTCTCGGCCCGGGAGGCGGTCCGCCCGACCAGAGCGAGGGTGCCGCCCAGGAGCAGGAACTGGATCTTGGGCATGCCGGGAACGAAGGCCATCGCGCCGATGATGCAGGCCGCCGCCAGAAGAGGCTGGCCGGCCTTGAGGAACTGCCTGGAGATGTCCTCGCCGACGCTGTGGCTGGAGGAGATCTTCGTGACAAGGAAGCCCGAGCTGACCGAGATGACCAGTGAGGGAATCTGGCTGACCAGACCGTCGCCGATCGAGAGGATCGAGTAGGTCCGGATCGCGTCGGTGATGCCCATGCCGCGGGAGTAGCCCATGGCGATGCCGCCGACGATGTTCACGGCGGTGATGACCAGGCCGGCCTTGGCGTCGCCGCGGATGAATTTGCTGGCTCCGTCCATGGCCCCGTAGAATTCGCTCTCCTTGACGATCTTGGCGCGCCGCTCGTTGGCCTGGCTCTCGGTGATGACGCCGGCGTTGAGGTCGGCGTCGATGGCCATCTGCTTGCCGGGCATGGCGTCCAGGGTGAATCGCGCCGACACTTCGCTGATGCGCTCGGCGCCCTTGGTGATGACGATGAACTGAATGATGACGAGGATCAGGAAGACGACCATGCCGACGACGAAGCTGCCGCCGGCGACGAAGCCGCCGAAGGTCTGGATGATCTTGCCGGCGTCGCCCTGCAGCAGGATCAGACGCGTGGAGGCGACGTTCAGCGAGAGGCGGAACAGCGTGGTGAACAGCAGCAGGGAGGGGAACGTGGACAGTTCCAAAGCCTCGGTGGACGAGAGCGTCACGATGAGTACGGCGATGGCCAGAGAAATGCTGCACGCCAGGAGCAGGTCGAGCACCGTGGTGGGCAGCGGAACGATCAGGGTGGCCAATACCGCCACCAGTCCGAAGGCCATGATGATGTTGCTGTGGGCGGCCAGAGGGACATTCATCAGGTCCCGATATCCTGCGGGGTCGCCTGTGGCTGAATGCGGCGTTTTGGAGCGATCAGATGCCATAGATAGAATTCAGTTCCTCTGAGTCCCGGTGTCTTTTCTGCTGTCCGGTCAGCTTGTCGCGGCGGCGGTGCCCGTGATCGTCTTGATCCGCACGGCGAACCGATTGTCCACCACGACCACTTCGGCCTCGGCGAACTTCGAATCCTTCAGGTACAGATCGACCGGCGCGTCGATGGACTTCTCGAGCTGGATCACCGCGCCCGGTCCGAGCTGGAGCAGGCGCCGGACGGGAACCTGCGTGGTGCCCAAGGCCACAGTCACGGGCACGTCCATGTCCAGCAGGATGTCGAGTTGCCCGCCGGAAGCGGTGGCCTGTCCCTCCGTGGCTTCGGGAAACTCCACCGGCTGGGCCTGCGTCTTTCCGTCGGTCGGGACCTGTCCCGGGTCTTGTTGGGACTCGTTCTGGATTTCTGCTTCGGCCGTTTCAGGCATAGCCGCATTTCCTTTCTTATGCTTACCTGGCGTCGCGACCCTGAGATGCGTCGGGATGGGAGTCTGTGGCGCGTTCGGTAATCAACACCGCATACTGCCCGTCCTTCTGGGCGGGGCGGCCGCGGAAGACGGTTTCGTTGTGGAGGATCAGGTCGACCGGCTCGTCCAGGCCCTTGTCGAGCAGAAGGACGTCGCCGGGCGCCAGATCGAGGACCTCCTCGAACGACAAACGCATCGAGGCCAGCCGGGCACAGATCGTCACGGGCATCCGGTGCACGTGCTCCATGAGCAGACGCGACAGTTCGTCCTGTTTCACGTTCGGCTTGGCCGGGATGGATTTGCCCAGGACCGGGGCCAGCGTCGGGCCGCCCACGATGAAGGTCGCCTCGGAAGCGGTCTCGGCCTCGGCTCTTCGGATCCGAAAGACGATCCGGCAGATCGGGTCGGTCGGTTCGAAAGACACCGGGGCCGCCTCGCGGCTCACCTGGCCCGCCGCTTTGAGGTCCTGATGCGGGCGAAGCGAATCGAGAAATGCTTCGGTCATCGCGCCGGCCAGATCCGAAAGAAGGGACTCCTCCAACGAAGAGAGAGACCGATTCGGGTCCTGGTCGGATTCGGAATCGCCCAGCAGACGCGTGACCCAGTCCAGGGCCACGGCGGCGCCGATCACCAGGAACCCGCAAGGCGGCTTCTGGGCCGGGCCGAACGTCACGGCGAAACTCTGCTCGGCCTTCGCGTGACGAGCCGCATCCGCGGCGAAGTGCTGGGTAATCGACGCGGGGACGACCTCGAACTCGCTGTTGAAGAAATGGACGCATCGTTCGGACAGCACCGCGGCGACCTGGCTCATGATGGCAGCCAGACGGTTGCGCTGGTCCTCGTCGAAGTAGTGAGGGTCCCGCCAGTCGTAGAGCGCTGCCTCGGAGGTCACCTCCGCCGGAACAGGGGTCGAGCCGACCGCCGCCAGCAGGCGGTGCAGTCGCGCGCGGTTCAGATGGACGCCGGACGAAGCGGTCATTGGATCGACAACTCCTTGAACAGGACTCGCTCGATGCACGGCGGGGCGTTGGGAAACAGTCCCTGGTTGAACGTGTCGGCAATCTGGCTCTGCACGCTGCGCAGGTTCCTCTCGCCTCGAATGTCCTCCAGCGTCAGGTTGGCCACGAACAACGTCAGCCAGTTCTTCAAGAGGGGCTTGCGCTGCTCGAGGAAGGGGGCCCCGTCCTTTTCGGACAGTTTGTCTCCGACTTCGAGCGTCAAGGCGATACGCACGTAGCGTGCCACACCGGGCTCGTTGAGATTGGCGACGACGGGTTCCAGGTCGTAGTACCAGCTCGAGCCGGTGGCGGCCGCGTTGATCGGGGGCAATGCCGGTGCTGTCTGGTCCGGCGCCTCGGCGGCCGCGACGTTCTGGGCCTGGCCCCGCGTGCCGAAGAGCCGCCCGACGACGAAGCCGCCGCCGGCGCAGAGCGCGACCGTGACCACCGGGATCAGGCACGGCATCAGTTTCGAGGACTTGCCCTTCTTGTCCTGGGCCTCTGACTCGGAAGCCTTCTCATTCTTCTTCTTTTCGGGTTCAGCCATGGGTTGCGAATCCTTCTTTACGTTCGTGTCCTGTGGCAAGGCGTTCAGGAGACCGGTTGGAGACATTCCTGTTGACGGTAGCGGCGCATTTTCTCACGGAGCGTACGATCGCTGATTCCGAGGACCTTGGCGGCCTTGGTCTGGTTGCCTGAGGTCTGGCGAAGGGTTTCGAGGATCGCCTGACGTTCGAGATCGGCCAGAGGGATTCCGCCGACCCCGGCGGCTGGATCGGCGGTCACGGCGGCGGTGGCGATTCCGCGCCCCGGCCGGTCGCACTGGGGCAGAGGCTGAAGCTCGTCGAACAACCACGAGACGTCGGCCAGCGACAGGGTCGGCCCGGTCCCCAGAATCAGGCTGGTGAGCACGACGTTGCGGAGCTGGCGGATGTTGCCGGGCCAGGGGTACTCCGCGAAGATCTCCATCATCGCCGGGTCCAGACGGGCGATGCGCCGCTGCGCTTCACGGGCGTACAGATTGACGAAGTGCCACACCAGTTCGGTCAGGTCCTCGCGGCGCTCCCGCAAGGGCGGGACCACGATCCGCGCGGCGCTGAGCCGATAGTAGAGGTCCGGGCGGAAACGCCCCATCTGCACCTCGCTCAACAGATCGCGATTGGTCGTGCTGATGATGCGGACGTTGATCTTGATGTTCTCGCTGCCGCCGACCCGCTCGAATTCCTGCTGCTCGAGGATGCGCAGCAGCTTGGCCTGAAACTGAGGCGGCGTCTCGGTGATCTCGTCGAGCAGCAGCGTGCCGCCGTGGGCCCTTTCGAAGCGGCCCTTGCGTTGGGTGTACGCTCCCGTGAAGGCGCCTTTCTCGTGTCCGAACAGCTCGCTTTCGAGCAGCGTGTCACTGAGGGCGGCGCAGTTGACGTGGACGAACGGTCCCAGGGCCCGCTTGCTGTTGTGATGGATCAGCATGCTGATCAGCTCTTTGCCGGTACCGCTCTCGCCGTTGATGAGGACGGGCACGGAAGTCGGCGCGATGCGTTCGGCCAGCGTGATGGTCTGCACGAGCCGGGCGCTGCATCCGACGATCTGATAGAGGCAGCGGTCCCCTTCGCAGGCCGACGCGGCGGTGGCGACGCGCCGGTTGGGCAGCATGGTTTCGAGAACACCTTCGATCGTCTGTTGCGACAGAGGCTTGAGCAGGAAATCGCGACAGCCGGCCTGGATGGCCCGGACCGCGGTCTGCGTTCCGAGGCGCAGCAGGTGATAGTCGTCGGCCGGACGATTCCCAGCGCCGGACGGTTCCTGCGGTCCGGCGAGCATGACGATCGGTCTCTCCGGCGCGGCGGCGCGAATAGTCGCCAGCAGTTCGAAGCCGTCCAACCGGTCGGGGGCGTATCCCAGAGACGTGCTGAGAAAGACCAGGTCGCAGCGGTTCTTGTCGAGCGCGGCCAGGGCGGCTTTGGCGTTGCCGGCCAGTTGCGCGCGGACGCCCTTGCGGGCGAGAGTCGCGAGCATGAGTCTTGCCGTCTCCGGGTCGTCCTCGACGATCAGCACGTTGACGCTGTCGTACTGGGCCGGGATCCTGTGGTTGCTTTCGATATCGATGTCACTCACTCTGGGAGTCTCCTGTCAGCGCGTAGAATGCATCCATCATTCCGGTTTCCCTGGCATGAGTTGTTGCGGCTTGGCGCTCTGGTACCAGGTGATCAATCGGCCGTGCGCCTTGGCCAATTCCGTCCAGGCCGAACCCGGATGCTCCGACACGAGCTTCATGTACAGGTCCTTGGCGCGGGCCATGTCGGTCTCGCGCAGGCAGTTGGCCAACTGGAACAGGATCCAGGCCCGGTCGTCCTGTTTCGACGAGTCATGGGGCGCGATCCGAGCCAGCGCCCGCTCGTAGAAGACAGCGGCCTCGGGTCGGTGTCCGCTGAGGAACAGCAGTTCCGCCATCTCGAGCGGATCGCCGATCTGGTTGGGGTCCTGCAACACGTCTTCGAGTTTCTTCATGGTCTTGGGCGCCAGCGCGTTAGGCGGTTCGGACAGCTTTGAAGGAACGGCGACGGGCTCGGCCGGCGGCGTCTGCGGCGTCGGTGTGGCGCTGACAACCGGTATCGGACTGGTCGGGACCGCCGGCTCCGCGGGCGCCGAGAATACCGGCTCCAGGGAGCTGTCTTCGAATCGCACGGTGCGAATGCGACGGATCAGGTCGTCCAGGGCGGCCCGCGTCTCGGCGTCTTCGTTCGGATCGGGGGCCGCCATGCGACTCTCCCAGAGGCGACGCGTCAGGCCGGTGCTCCAGGGGAGATTGGCGTCGACTTCCTCGCTTCGCGCCGTTGTGCGGCTCAGAAGACCGGTTACCGCGTAATCGGCGTCCGGCGAGGAATACTCCGGAGTCACGCTGTTCTCCGGCGTGGTCTGCCGGTTGGTGTTCTGCCGGGCCGGCGCTTTCGCCGTGCGGCGGTTCGCTGGCGGCTTTGGCATTGCCTGTCCCCAGATCGGGTCCAGCGGCAATCCCACGACCAGGCAGAGGATCGCTGCGGCCAGCGTGCCGGTCCGCCATCCGCAATCGAGAGGCACGTGTCGGTCTGTGGTCATATTCCCACCCCCGGATTGGGCAGCGCGCCGCCGGAACTCGAAGAAGCCGTCGGGGCCTCCAGCAGCACCGAGACCGCCCGGTCGTATTGTTCTTGTTGACGGTATGCCTCCGCCAGCAGCGTCTGTATCTGTCTCTTCTCTGCGGAATCGTCCGTGTGTTCGAGCAACTGCAAGCAGACCGAAACTGCCTGGCCGCTCTGGCCCACACGAAGGCAAATGCGCGCCAGCTCGCAGCCGATCTGCTGGGCCAGCGGCCCGGGCTCGACCAGGGTGAGCGTTTCGCTCAGCGTCTTGCGGGCCCGCTCCAGATCGCCGGCGTCGACGCAACAGCTTGCCAGTTCCAGCGCCACCTTGCCTCGAAGCTCGGAGCTGGGAAGGAACTGCCCTTTCTCTCCGAGGATCGCGATCGCCTTGTTCTGGAGGCCGATGGATCGCAGAATCCTTGCGCGAATCAGCAGCAGCTCGACGGCCTCCTGCTGCGACAGTTGCCAGGCGTTGGCGCCCGCGAGCGTATTCAAGGCCTCGACGTAGAGTCCCTGCTGCATGTAGGCGCGAACCAGAGCGACGACAGTATCGATGTGTTGCTGCTGCGACAGATCGCCCTTGAGCGCGAGGTTCAGCACGGCGTGGGCCTCCTGCGGTCTTTCGAGCGCCAGATAGGTCTTGCCAAGGAGCAGACAAGCGGCGTGGAACTCCCGACGGTTCTGGTTCTGGGCCAGCGTGACGTAGCGGCTCAGCCACTTGGCCGCATCTTCATACCGCTCGGTCTCGTAGAAGCCCTGTCCGGCCCCCAGCGCCGATTCCGTCTGCGTGTCGCGCGATAGGCCCATGTTGTACACCCTGCGGTACAGATTCGTCGCCTCCTCGTACAGCCCGGCCTTTAGGGTTGCATCGGCCAGATACAGGCAGGCGCGGTCCGCCAGATCGGTTTCAGGATAGAGGTCCACCAGTTGCTTCAGGTCGCCTTGGGCACCCGCGTAGTCGCGCAGCGCCACCTTGAGCCGGCCTGAACACAGCAGGGCGTGAGGCGCCAGCGCGTCTTTCGGGAATCGATTGGCGATCAGCCGGTACTCGGCGATCGCCTCGTCGGTCCGATCGCGTGCGGCGTAGAGCAGCCCCAGGGCGAAATGGCTGCTGGAGACCCGGGTGTCATCTTCGGCGGTCAGGAGGAACCGTTGCCAGAGCGAGACGGACTCCTCGGCGAGCAGTTCGGTGTGTTCCGCCAATGAGATATAAGAGGATGGATCGACGATGCGGACACTGCCCTTCGTATCCATTCGGGCCAGCAAACCGACGCTGCCGGCCGCAATCGTCATCACCTGCTGCGTCGTCGCGGATCGCAGATAGAGGTAGGCCGGCCGCCGGCGGAGCGTCTCCTCCTCCAGAGCCACCCGGCTGCTCTCCGGCCACTGGATATTGTAGCCCGTGTTCGTGGCGAACCGCGACAGCAGTTCCTCGATCGGGGCGCCGTTGCAGATGACCGACCAATGGCCTTTTTCCCCGGTCGGTCGGATCTGCGGCCCCAGCAGGGCTTCGTCGAGTTTCTCGGACCCCGAGGTCAGGAAGACCTTCAGTTGGGCTTCGTCGAGGTTGACGAAGGGGTCGATGTCCGGGTGCCGCATCCACAGCTCCGCCGGCAGGTCGCCGTCGGCGTCGCGCAGGGACAGCAGGCTTCGGGTCAACGCCTCGGAGATCAGGAAGGAGCATTGGCGCTGGACCGCCCGCACCCATTTCTGGTCGTAGTCCACCACCTCGACCAGCGCGATGGTCTGATACGCTCGCGTGGCCGCCTCCAGGTAGCGCTCGCGTTCCATCAGCGTCGTGCTCTGATGGTATCGCGCCAGGGCACGAAGCACGGGGAAACGGCTGAGCGAGACGGTTCGGAGCATGTTGTCGGCTTGCTGCGCGTTGCCGGCGTTGCGGCTGCACAAGGCCATGCGAAGCAGCAGGAAGTCCCGCAACGGTTGCTGCTCCTCGGTGGGAGGAAGACGCCGGTAGAGTTTGTCGCACGTCGCCAGGGCGCTCTCATAGTCGGCGCCCAGATAGAGCTTGTTGGCGATCTGCAGAGACAACGGTTCGACCGTCGGCAGGTTGATCTCCGCCCTTGGGGGAGTCGCGGCCGGTTCAGGCGCCGGTGGGTTTGGTTCACGAGACTGGAGCGGCGACTGCGCCGGTGGGTCCGTGTAGGACGGTTGAAACGACGTGTGCTGGTTCTGCGCCGCATCCGGCTGGACAGGAACCTGTTCCTGTGACGCCGACGGCACGATCCGGAGCACCGCATAGGTCACCAGCGCCGCAACGAAGACGATTCCGGCGAACAGCCCTTTCTGCACGTTGGTGAATCGTGGACGAGGCAGACGCAGCGCCGTCGTCGGCGGGCTTTCCAGGGGATCGCCAAACTCGGAGGGCCCGGCCTCTGAGGCGAGGTCGAGGAAGGAGGCGAAGATGTCGCCGTACTCCGGCTGGTTGACCGGGGTCGCAAAGAGCTCCTCGTGGAGCGGTCCGGATGGACCATCAGATGCCTGCGTCTTCTTCTTGCGATTGAGTTGTGGCCGTTTCATCGGCATAACGTTCAGCTCTCTCAGTGCGGGCGGCGCTCCGAACCGTCTTCGGCGTTCGCAGAGCATGGCCCACGACCATATCGAGACCATAGCAACAGGCGTGCCAGGGAGGCGGTCGCGAGGAGGCGGCAGCGGTCGAACGGCCCGTAGAGGGCGGAGGAGCCGAGGAAAGGGCCTTTCTTCTATGGTGCATCGTTTCCGGCCGATGTCAGGATTCTATACGGACCGCCCGATTTTCTGACAGCGGCGTTGCGGTGACCCAGCGGAGGCGTTTCAGAGGGAGTGTGTGATGTCGGATCGTAGCGGGGACAAATGCGGCAGGCCGGACGGGCCGGCGCCGGATGCGGCGGCTAACCAACCGCAACCACGTCCGACTCGGCCGGCTCGGAGGCGGCAAGGCAAACCTCGCTCGCCTGGCGGGTCTGCTTCTGGATGTTGTATTGCTTGACCTTGGCGTACAGCGTCGCACGTGTGATGCCCAGAAGAGAGGCCGCCTGGGTCTTCTGCCAGCCCGTCTCGTGCAGGGCGCGGGCGATCAGTTCGCGTTCGGCCTTCTCCAGCGAGAAGTCGCGGGCCCGTTCGCCCAACAGGCCGGGCGAAGGCTCTTCGCCGTCCGCAGGCTCGATAACAATGCTGTTAAGGCCGATTTTGTCCGTCTTCTCCAGCAGGATCGCCCGTTCGATCACGTTGCGCAGTTCGCGCACGTTTCCGGGCCATTCATGCCGGCACAGCGATTCGAGGGCCATCTGCGTGATCGCAGTCACCTTGTTGCTTAGCGTTCCACGGATGTTCGAGCGGGCCAGGAAGTACTGGGCCAGAAGGCGAATGTCTTCGCGTCGCTGCGGTGACCTCAGCGGCGCCAGCACGATCGGGCAGATGTTGAGACGATAGTACAGGTCCTGACGAAAACGGTTTTCTCGGACGTCCTTCTTCAGGTTGCGGTTGCTCGATGCGATGATTGTGGCATGGCAGGTCAGGTCCTTGACACCTCCGACCTTGCGGAAGGTCCGCTCCTGAAGCACGCGGAGGAGCTTGGCCTGGAGTTCGAGCGGCATCTCGCTGATCTCATCGAGAAACAGCGTGCCGGCGCCGGCTTGTTCGAGCAGGCCCGTCTTGTCGCGGTCGGCGCCGGTGAACGCCCCTTTGACGTGTCCGAACAGCTCGCTTTCGAGCAGTGTGGCGGTCAGCGCCGCGCAGTTGATCGCGACGAAAGGTTCCTGGGGATGCCGGCGTACATGGATCGCGCTGGCGGCGACCTCCTTGCCCGTGCCGGTTTCGCCCAGGATGAGCACGGGGTTGCACTGGCTGTCCGCGACCAGTTCGATCATTCGCAGGACCTCGCGCACCGCGGGACTCTTTCCGACCATCGCGATGGTCTCGGCGTACTCGTTGAGGAAGTAGTCTTCGTGTCGGACGCCGTCGGCAGGCTCGCCGGGCCGCGCCGCCCCTCGGATGCCGGCGGCGATCTCGTGCAGACGCCGGCAATCCTCCATGCCGACGAGATAGTGGGAAACGCCGGCCCGTTCGTATTCCATCTCGGAGAAGGACGAGGGGTTCATCATCGCCACGACGGTCACCGGCACCGGATGGATCCGAAGACCGATGCGGTCCAGGAAGCAGCGGATGTGACTCGGAGGGACCGTCCCGTCGAACAACGTCAGATCGGGCGTTACCGTTTCGATCATGTCACCGGCCTCGGACAGGTCGTCCGCGACGAACACCTCGTGGGCCACTTCCTGGGCCAGGCTGTGAATGTGAGAGTCTCTGCTGATGACCGCGATTCTTCGAAGTAAGCTCATACCACCCCGATGTCACTGAGTCGTTTCTGGTGTCGTGTTGCATCCGTTCCTGCACGATACCGACCCCATCGACTGCCGATTTCCGACAACTTTAATTTTTATTGGACGGGTATCTATGTCACGTCAGGAACGAGCCGCGCGCGGCAGGGGTGATCTCCGTGTTTTATAGGACACGTTTCGGCCGGGCTGCCGACGCGGTGCGATCGCGCGCCCATATAGGACTCATCCGATAATTCTTATGGGACGCGGAAATTCTCGCGGGATCGGCGAATAGAAATCATCCATCCGTATTTTTTTCCGGCGCTGCGCCGCAGGCAGGATTCTCTGGATTGCAGGAAGATTCGTCGCCTTCCGCCGCGTCCCGGCCCGACCGGTTCTCGCCTGCAAGAAAACATTCCCGACGCCTAAGTGCCTGTTTGGACGCGAGGTACGATCCCCGCGCACGCCGGCGAACGGACGCGCGGGGCGTCTGTGGCACGACAATTGCAAACCTTGGCCACGGACCGTCGGCCGACGTGGATGCGTGTCACGCAGAAACGGAGCGGCCGGGGAACGCAATGGTTTGTATCGAAGGGAACGCACATGAGTACCACGGGTACCGTCACGTCGGCCAGCGACTTGCAGATGAACTTCATGACGCTGCTGGTTACGCAGTTGCAGAATCAGAACCCGCTGGAACCGATGGACAATCAGGACATGGCGGCACAACTGGCGCAGTTCTCGCAGCTCCAGCAACTGGAGAGCATGAACAATTCCTTCAGCCAGGTGCTGACGTCCCTCCAGCAGGGATACGCCAGTTCGCTGATCGGCAAGGACGTGTCGTTTGCGACGACGGCCGACGATGGGACGCAGGAGACCCAGACGGGAGAAGTGGAGGAGGTGGTTCTCGACGACGGTGCGATCGAGTTGATCGTCGGCGATCATCAGGTCAGTCTGGCGGATGTGCTTTCAGTACGAGAATAACGGGCCAATCGGCATTATCAGTAGTAGGAGAGCAGTGCGATGAGTTATGCGTTGTCATCTGGGGTGACGGGACTCCAGGCCCATCAGAAGATGCTGGACGTGGCTGGCAACAACCTGGCCAACGTCAACACCACGGCGTTCAAGGCGAGCACGATCACGTTCAGCGAGTTGCTCGGGGAGACCCTCCAGCAGGCGTCGCAACCCACGGATCGGATCGGCGGAACGAATCCGCAGCAGATGGGAAGCGGCGTGGGCGTCGCGGGCATTTCCGCGAACATGGCTCAGGGCAACATCGTGAACACGGGCAATTCGCTGGACGTGGCGATTGAAGGGGCGGGGTACTTCGTGGTCAGCGACGGCCAACAGTCCCTCTATACGCGGGCCGGCACGTTCGGCGTCGATGAGGCTGGATATCTGGTCGATCCGTCCACGGGGTACCGTGTGCAGCGGCTGGGACTGGTGGGGGAGGCCGATGGATTCCAGATTCCCGGCAGCAGCAACGTCCGGGTCCCCTACGACGTGGCCCTGGCGGCCCGTCAGACTACGGAGATCGTCGTCAGCGGCAACCTCAGCGCCGATGCAACCGGCACCACCACGGCGCAGTTGCTGATGGCTTCCTCGAAGTTCACGGTCGGCGACGCCGATGCGACCGCCACGACACAGATCGATCAACTCGATCAGTTCTCAGGTGGTTCGGGCGCCGGCGGCGAACTGGGCGCCGCTCAGACGGGGACGATCAGCTTTGAAGGGTACGATCCCGACGGAACGGCGTTCAGCGGAGCCGCCCTGGACTTCACGGTCGGCGCCGACACCACGCTGGACGATCTGATCACCCACTTGAACACCAACGTGCTCAGCGGCGCGACCGCCTCGCTGGCCAACGGATACATCCGCATCACCGACAACGCCACCGGTTACAGTCGATCGGACATCACCATGTCCTACAGCGGCGACGGCGCACTGGACCTGCCCGGGTACTTCGAATTGAAGACGGTGGGCGGCGACGAAGTCAAGGGGGTCAACATCGCCATGTACGACTCGCAGGGCGGCAAGCACGTCATGTCCGCCGCCTTCGTGCGGACCGACACCGTCAACACCTGGGACATGATCCTGACGTCCATGACCGGGAACATCGCGTCCATCGATCTGGACAGCCGGCGCATCGAAGGCATTACCTTCGATTCTCAGACCGGCGCCTTCAACGGGGTGCCCGATGGCACGAACATGGAGTTCACCGTAACGTTTGCCCACGACGTCGACCATTCGCAGACGATCCAACTGAAGCTGGGCACCGTCGGATCGTTTGACGGTCTGACCCAGTTCGCAGGCAACTCGACGGCGGTGGCGCGCGAGCAGGACGGCTACGAGGCCGGCAGCTTGTCGGCGGTGTCGATCGACAACGAAGGCGTGCTGATCGGCAGCTTCAGCAACGGGATCAAGAAGGATCTGGCGACGATGGCGGTGGCCCTGTTCAAGAACGCTGCCGGCCTGGAAGGCGCAGGCGATGGTTACTACGTTCCGTCGGCGAACTCGGGGGCGCCGGTGATCACGCAGGCGAACACCGCCGGGGCCGGTTCCATCCATGGCGGGGCGCTGGAGAAGTCCAACGCCGACGTGGCGACCGAATTCGTGACGCTGATCCAGGCTCAGAACGGATTCCAGGCGAACGCACGAACGATCACGGTGGCCAATCAGATTCTCCAGGAGTTGACGAACCTGATTCGGTAGGACCGGTCGCCGTGATGGGCCGATGAGGAAATAAGATGATCGTCAGTGACGTGCTATGGGATACCAGCCGGGCGGCGATTGGCGTGCTGACGCCGATCGAGCGGTGGTCGGCGGCGCGCCGGATGAGCGGTGATTCGCCCTCGTATGCGTCACGGTACGAATTCGTTCTGGCGGCGTCGGTGATCCTGGCGGTTCTGGTCTTTCTGTTGTGGTGGATCAGCCACCGTCGTCGGACGCGGAGTCGAGACCTGACGCGGGAGCTGTTCGCGGAGAATGCCGTGCAACGGGGGCTCAACGGCCGTGATCGTCAGATCCTGCTGGCGATCGTCATGCGAAGCGGCCTGGGACACAGCCATGACATCTTCACGACGGTCGACGCCTTCGATCGCGGCGCCGCCAAGCTTCTGGCGGAGTGCGCGCGCACGCGAACGGTCGAGGAGAATGAGCGGCTCAAGACGGAAGTGGCCTATCTTCGGGAGCGGCTGGGCTTCCGGGCCGTGCGGTCGCTCGGAGGAATGGCTGGCTCTCGCCGGCCGAGCAGCCGTGACATCCCGGTCGGCAAGATCGTGGAGGTGACCCGTCGTCGGCGTCGTCCTGCCGGCGTTCCGGTCCGGGCCGAGGTGGTGCGCAACGACGATCTCGAGCTGGCGGTGGAGTTGGAGGAGCCCGTGGAGACGCGCGCCGGCGACCTCTGGTGCGCGCGATACGCGTTTGGCGTATACGTCTGGGAATTTGACACGACCGCGGTGACGTGCGATCGAACGCGGCTGGTGCTCAACCACACCGACAGCGTGCGGTTCGTCAACCGTCGGCGTTTTCCTCGCGTGGCGGTGAGGATGCCGGCCCTGGTGGCCCGCTTTCCTTTCGCCAGGAAGGGACAGTCGCAGGCGGCCGCGGCGGGTTCCGATCGCGTCGATGTCGATCGTGGGCCCGGCGCGCCGGAGTTTGTTTCCGGGACGGTCACGGAATTGGCCGGCCCCGGACTGCGGATCGAGCTTCCAACGCCTTTCCGTCCCGGGGAGAGAGTCCTGGTGATGTTCCGTCCGGCCGGGGTCGGCGGGGGCGGGAACGAACTGGCCGCCGACGAGACCTGCGTCATGGAGGACGTAGGCGTGGTGCGGCACAGTCGCGTCGCCGGCACAGGGGTTTCCATTGCGGTCGAGTTGTCGGGACTGAACGAATCCGAAGTGGACGAATTGGTGCGCATGACGAATGGGATTGCCTCCAGGGCCGGCGTCCAGGACGAGACGGACGACGTGACGACCGAACCGGCGACGGTCGCGTCGGACGGCACGGTCGTGGAGCAGGGAGCGTAGCATGGCCGATGTCACAAGCCAGGTCAGTGCAAGCCTGAGGGCGTTGACGCGAGAGTTCGACATCATCGCGCACAATCTGGCCAACGTCAGCACCAGCGGATACAAGCGCCGGTGCAGTTCGTTCTCGAGCATGCTGGACGATCAGCAGAATGCGGCCGCGAGCGCTCTGGATTTCTCGCAGGGCAATCTGGTCGAGACGGGGCGGACGCTCGACGTGGCGCTCTATGGAAAAGGGTTCTTCGTCATCGAGACTCCGGACGGACCGCTGTATACCCGGCACGGCGTGTTTCGCGCCAATCAGAATGGGCAGATCGTGGATTCGGAGGGACGCGCGGTGGCCGGCGCCTTCGGTCCGTTGGCCGTTCCGGCGGGGATCGACGTTTCTCAGATCACCGTCGGTCAGACCGGGCAGATCAACGCGGGCGGCGGCTCGATCGGGCAGTTCCGGATCGTGGATTTTGCGGGAAAGGAAGACCAGCTCGAAGCGGCCGGGTTCTGCTGCTACCGGGCCCCGCAGGATGTGCCGCCCAAGGACGTCGAGGAGGTGGTGGTCAAGCAGGGGTACCAGGAAGCGTCCAACGTGCAGATCATCGACGAGGTGGTCAGCATGATCATGGTCTCGCGGATGTATGAATCGAACATGAAGCTGGTGAACACCAAGAAGGATGCGACGAACAGCGTGATGGGCGTGGCCATGGGATAAGGCCGCGCCGCCGATTCGCTGTGCAGATAAGGAGAGTCGCCCATGATACGAGCTTTCTCCACAGCCTCCACGGGCATGATGGCCCAGCAGACGCTGGTGGATGTGATCGCCAACAACCTGGCGAACGTCAACACCACCGGATTCAAGCAGAGCCAGGTCGAGTTTCAAGACCTGCTGTACGCCCGGCAGAAGGAGGCGGGCACGGAAGTGGCCCCGGGCATCAATGCGCCGACCGGTCTGGAGATCGGCAGCGGCGTCCGCGTGGCCTCGACGCTGAAGATCTTCAGTCTGGGGGAGTTCCGCAACACGGGCCGGAACATGGACATCGCCATTCGCGGCGAGGGTTTCCTCCAGGTCGTGATGCCCAACGGGGACATCCGCTACACGCGCGACGGCTCGTTGCAGACCAACGCCAACGGGCAGGTGGTCACCATGACCGGCTACATGATCGAGCCGGCCCTGACGATCCCCACCGAGGCCGCCTCGGTGGACATCGGCGCCGACGGAGGCATCAACGTCACCGATCAGGCGGGCGTCCGCTCCGTGATCGGCCAGATCCAACTGGTCCGTTTCTCCAATCCGTCGGGCCTGCAAAGCCAGGGCGACAACCTGTACGCCCCGACGGACGCCAGCGGCGAGGCCGTGGTCGGCATTCCCGCGCAGGACGGCTTCGGATCGATTCAGTCCGGCTTTCTGGAGAAATCGAACGTGCACATGGTCAACGAGCTGGTGAACCTGATTACGGCCCAGCGCGCGTACGAAATCAACTCGCGCGCCATCAAGGCCGGTGACGAAATGCTGCGCAACACCAACAACATCTTCTAACGGGAGCCGGCGATGAAGCGTGGGGTATTCATTCTGGTTGGGATGGCGGCGGGCCTCCTGCCGCTCGGCGTTGTTACGAGCGCCGTGACGGCGGCGGCCGACGATGCGCCCGACGAAATGCGTCTGCAAGTCCACCTGCCCCGCGAGGTGACGGTGGAAGACAACCAGTTGAACCTCGAACAGATCAGCGTGATCCGCGGATCGGCGCCGCTCGTCGCCAAGGCCCGCCAGGTGCTTCTGGGTCGCTTCTCGGCGCCGGGCCAGAAACTGGTTCTGGATCGTCCCACCATCCTCAGTCGTCTGGCCACCTGCGGGATTGGGGCCGATCAGGTGCGTCTGACCGGCGCCGATTCCGTGACCGTGCGCCGCCAGCAACAGATCATCGAGGTGGAAGACTTCGTCGAGATCGGACGGCAGTTCGTCCAGCAGTTGGGCGGCTCGCATTCGGTGTGTGAGATCATCGCGGTCGCGCGGCCGAAAGACCTCGTTCTCTCGGAACGGCCGCAGGATGTGCAGTTGAAACCCGAGTTGGTTCGCGGCGCGGTTCGCGGCCACGTGACCGTACGCGTGCAGGTGACGGCGGACGGCCGGGACGTGGGGACGCGCGACGTCTCGTTCCGTCTGAAGTACCGGACGCATCGTGTCGTCGCGACGGCGCAGATCGCCGAGGGGACGGCCCTGACGCCGGACAACGTGACAATCCAAGCGGTTGTGTCGGACCACCCGGAGCCGTCCGGGTGGAAGCCCCCGTACGGACTGGTGGCCACGCGCACCGTCGCCGCCGGAGCCGAGATTCGTGACAGCATGCTCAGCGCCGCGCCGACGGGGGTGCAGGTGCGACGCAACGAAACGGTGCTCATCCGCATCGAGCGTCCCGGCATCCTGGTCACCGCCATGGGCACTTCGCTCCAGGACGGTCGGATGGGCGAACTCGTCAAGGTGCGAAACGCCGACTCGTCGAGGATCATCGTTTGCAAGATCATGCCCGACGGTTCGGTGGAACCGGCGCTCTAAGACCGGGGACGGATCGCGGACACTTCTCGCAGGCCCGACCCCAATGTGGAAGGAAGACGAATGAGGAAGACGACACTATGGCTGGCAATGGCCCTGGCACTCGGCGCCGCCGAGACGCTTCAGGCCGGCTCGATCTGGGCCAAGCGCGACACGAACATGAAGACAGTGTACGCCGACGACGTGGCGCGCAACATCGGCGACGTGCTGACGATCACGATCGTCGAAGACAGCAAGGTGGACAACAAGGCCAAGCGGGACCTCCAGAAAGAGACGGAACGGTCCAGCGCGTTCAACGGCGATCTGAACATCGACCACCTTCTGCCCAGCATCCCGGGCTTTACGATGAACGCCGCGTCGGAAAACGAGCTGAAGAGCAAAGCGGACTACAAGGACGAGCGGAGCTTCGAAGACCGGGTCAGTGCGGTGGTTGTGGACATCCTGCCCAACGGGAACCTGGTGGTGATCGGGACGCGTGACCGGAACATCGCGGGCGACGTGCAGACGATCGAAGTCAGCGGCATCGTTCGACCCAGCGACATTGCGTTCGACAACACGGTCAAGAGCGCGCAGGTGGCGAACTTCCGCATCGTCACGCAGAACGGCGGGGTGGCGGCCCCCTATACGAGAACGGGATGGCTCGGCCGGGTGTTCGACGTCCTGTGGCCCTGGTGAGGGCGGGGGCGGAGATTCCTGCGGCTTCTTTGGAGAAACCCAACGATGGAATTCATGAGCGCTTCTAGCCCGGCCGTTCCGGTCGCCGGATCGGAACGTCTCCTCCGGATCATCAGGAGCAGAGGCATCGGCGTACTGCTTGTGCTGCTTGCGATGGCCTGCGTTCCGGTTCGCGCCGAACGCATCAAGGACATCGTCGAGATCCAGGGCGTGCGCGGCAACCCGCTGACGGGCGTGGGGCTCGTGATCGGTCTGGCGGGCACCGGCGACTCGGGCCTTCTGTCGCGACAGATGCTGACGAACATCCTGCGAGAGTCCGGATTGGTGCTGATGCCGAACGAATTGACCGGTGGCAACATCGCGGTGGTGATGGTGACCGCCGAACTCGGGCCTTTCGATCGGGAGGGAATGCGCGTCGACGTGGACGTCTCGGCGCTGGGCGACGCCAAGAGCCTGCAAGGAGCCATGCTTCTGCCGACTCCGCTGAAAGGCCTGGACGGTCAGGTCTATGCGGTTGCGCAGGGAGGCATCTCGCTCGGCGGCTGGTCCGTCGCGGGCAAGCAGGCGTCGATGTCGAAGAACCATCAGACGGTCGGGCGCGTCGCCGACGGGGCGATCGTGGAGAAATCGGAACTGGCCAGCTTCATCGAGCAGGTGGCCGGCCGGCGCTTCATCACGTTCAGCCTGCGCAACAACGATTTCTCGACGGCCCAGCGCATCAGCGAGATCATCAATCAATCGTATGCCGACAGCGCCGTGGTTCTGGACGCCGCCAGCATCCGGGTGATGGTCCCCGCCGAGGTCGCGCAGAAGGACGTCATTGCGTTCCTCGACGAGATCATGCAGAAAGAGGTCACGGTGGACATGCCCGCGACGGTGGTGATCAACGAGCGCACCGGCACGATCGTGGTCGGCGAAAACGTCGGTATCTCGTCGGTGGCGATCTCCCAAGGCAGTCTGGTGGTGAAGGTCAAGGAAACCGCCCAGGTCTCACAGCCGACGGCGCCCTTCTCCGAGGCGGGTTCCACCGAGGTGGTCCCGGAGACGATGGTCGGCGTGGAGGAGCAGAACGCCTACCTGATTCCGGTCGAACGGGCGGTGACGGTGTCCGAGCTGGCCAAGACGCTGAACGCCATCGGGGCGTCGCCTCGCGATCTGATTGCGATCTTCAACGCGTTGAAAGAGGCGGGCGCCTTGCAGGCCAAGCTGGTGATCATGTAAGGAAACCGAGATGGACGGCATCGAATCGATCGCACTGCCTCTGGCGGTGCCGCCGGCGGCTCTTCGCCAGGTCGCGTCCGCCGCATCCGACCCGATCGAGGGGATGGATGCGGAGGCGATCCGCAGAGCCTCCGACGAGGAGAAGAAGCAACTGGCCAAGGATTTCGAATCGGTTCTCCTGACCAAGTTGTTCGAGGAGGTCAAGAACTCCATTGAGGATTCCGGCTTCGACGACGACGTCGCCGCCGACCAGGTGCACGGCATGTTTTGGTCGTATCTGGCCCAGGATGTGGCGAACAAAGGAGGGTTCGGGTTGTGGCAAGACCTGTACCAGCATTTCCAGACGATGGACGGGGTTGACGCCGGCGGTGGATCGGTGAACGAGGAACTCTGACGATGATATCGAGCGTGGCAGAAATCAAGGTGGACGCCCTGTTGGCGGCCCTGGATGAGGATATCCGCAGCACACAGAGCACGTTGTCTCAACTGGATGTTCTGCGCAGTCTGATCATCAAGCGAGACGACAAGGCTCTGGAAGCGCTTCTCCGTGATCTTCAGGAGGAGGCGGAGTCGCGCCTGGCGGCGATCCAGCGGCGCCAGGCCATCCGCAAGGAACTGGCCGACGAGTTGGGATGCGAGCCGGGCTCGATGACGCTGTCGGCGTTGCGGCGTCTGCTCGTCGATCCGCGGCGTCGGGCGGTAGAGGATCGGCAAACCCGTCTGAAGGACCTGGTCGCTCAACTGAAACGGGAATATGTGCTGACCACCGCGCTGGTAGCGGATTGCGCCCGCTTCAATCGCTCGTTGATGCGGGTGTTCTTCGGGCAGGACGCCCAGGGTAAAGCCACGTACAACGCTCGGGGGACGGTGCATCGTCAGGCGAATGTGAGCCTGGTCAATCTGCACTATTAGCGGCACAAGGGAATGTCATGGCCGCCGGCGCGGTCTCTTGCCGGACGGCGGTTGAGGATCGGCCTATGCAGAGCTTCTCGATTGGATTGAGCGGTCTGAGTGCGGCGTACGCGGCGATGGACGTGATCGGCAACAACGTCGCCAACGCGTCGACCGACGGCTACCATCGTCAACGCATTGAGCTGCGTCCGTCGAAAGCGACACAGACCGGGGCGGCGGCGGTCGGCGCGGGCGTGGACATCGTCGGCGTCACGCGCATGATCGACAGCCTCCTGGAGCGGGAGATCGTCAGCCAGACCTCCTCCAACGCGCAGATCTCTCAGGAACTGTCCACGCTGAGCTCCGTGGAAACGACGTTCGGAGAATTCGGCGCCAGCGGCGGATTGAACGAGACGCTCGACACGTTCTTCGATGCGTTGCGCGGCTTGGCGGCCAACCCGCTCGAGCAAACCTGGCGCAACGAGGTCATCAGCTCCGCCCAGATCCTGACGACGGAATTCCGGCGGTTGGGCGACTCGCTGACCAGTCTCGAAGACCAGGTAGTGCTCGAGGCGCAGAACGTCGCCGATTCCATCAACGCGTTGACGGCACAGATTGCCGAGCTGAACAACAAGATTCAGGGCGTGGAGATCAACGGAGGGCAAGCGAACAACCTGCGCGACAGTCGGGATCAGTTGATCGCCGAACTGGCGGCATTGACGGGCATTGAAACGCAGACCCGAGAGTACGGCGGGGTCGACGTTTCCATCGACGGGCTTCCGGTGGTCACGGGGGCGATTACCCTGGAGGTCTCCGTCACGATGCAGAACAACGGATCGCTGGCCCTACAAGCCGCGGGAACCGAGGGCTACGGCCTGCTTGTGGAAGGAGGGCGTCTCGGGGGACTGCTCTCGCTCAAGAACGAACTGCTGCCGGAGCTTCAGAAGAAACTCGACACGCTGGCCAAGAGCATTGTGGTCCAGATCAACACATGCCATGTTCAGGGGGTCGGGCTGGACGGGGCGTTCACGGAGATGGACGGCTGGGCGATGAACAGCGACCAACTGAGCGAGGTCGAACCGCCGATCACCGACGGGACCTTTTACATTCGCGTCACCAACACGGACACCGGCGAGATCCGGCGACACGCCGTGACTGTGGATGTGTCCGGCGCCTTGCCCGACACACTGGATTCGATTGCCGCCAAGATCAACGCCATCCCGGGTCTAAACGGATCCTCAGACTCGTCGAAGCTCCACATTGTGTCCGATCTCGGGTACGAGTTCGACTTCATTCCGGCCGTGCTGCCGCGACCGACGGCCAGCAATCTGACCGCGGCGGTTCCGCCGACGATCTCCGTTTCGGGCACGTATGATGGAGAGTCCAATGAGACGCTCCGTTTCACGGTCAGCGGCACCGGCGCCGTCGGAAACGGGGTCGTTCGTCTGACGGTCACGAATTCCGGCGGGGATGTGATTGCCACGCTGAGCGTCGGCGACGGTTACGCCGCCGGCGACGTGATCGAGATGGCCAACGGGATCAAGATCGCGCTGAGCACGGGCGATCTCAACAACGGAGACACCTTCGACGTCGACGTCTTTCAGACGACGGACACCTCAGGTTTTCTGGCGGCGGCGGGCATGAACGTGTTCTTCTCCGGCGCCAGCGCCTCGGAGATGAGCGTTTGCGCCGATATAGCCAACCACCCGGACCGGATTGCCACGGCCCTGAGCGCGGACCTGAGCGACAATGAGGCGGCGCTGCGGATGGCCCGCGTTCATGACGCGTCGGTGGAGAGCCTCGGGGGCATGACCGCCAACGAGTACTACCAGCGGACGATGGCCAATATCGGACAGCAGGTGGCGCTGCGGCAGTCGAGACAGGACAACATTGAGGCGGTCATTCAGGACCTGAAGAAGCAGCAGAGCGAGATCAGCGGTGTCAATATCAACGATGAGGCGGCCCAATTGATCGTCTTTGAGACGATGTTCCAGGCGATGGCCAAGTTCCTCACGACGCAGCAGACGGTGCTGATGTCGCTGATGGACATGGTTTGACGCCAGGAGACCTCGGGCCGAAGGACTGAGCGGCCGGTAAGCCTGTTGGGCAGTCTGTAGAAAACGACTGTGAGGCAACCATGAGCGGTTCATTAGCCAGCATATGCGACAATGTCAGTTACGCCCTGTCTCTCCATACCCGGGCGATCACCACGTTGCAGGAGCAGGCCTCCACGGGCAACCGGGTCAATCGGGCCTCCGACAGCCCCTCGGAGGCCTATCGGATTCTCGGCCTGAACACGCAGGATCGTTCGTTGGCTGGCTACATCGAGAACATCCAGAACCTGATCGGCACGCTCGAGATTTCCTCAACCGTCATCGAGAACATGGCGTCCGAACTGGCCGACAGCCGAACGGTCCTGACCGAGATCGTCGGCGGCGTTTACGACAACGAAGGACAGGAGCGAATCGCCGAGAAACTCAACAGCACGCTGGAACAACTGGTCTCGCTGGCTAACACCAAGCACGCGAACCAGTACCTGTTTTCCGGAAACAACACCAGCGCTCCACCCTACGCGGTAGAGTACTCCGGCGGGCAGATCGTCGGCGTGACCTATCAAGGGGGCGAGGAATCCCGGCGGATCGACGTGGCCCCGGCGGTGGAAATCGAGGCGTTTCGCGTCGGCGACGACATTTTTCAAGCCAACCAACGCGAGGCCCCGATCTTCCTCGGCGGCACCGGGGCCCGGAACGGAACCGGCACCTCGAACGTGCGCGGAGATGTCTGGCTGATGGTCGAGCATGATGGAAGCAACTACCGAGTCTCCATCGACGACGGCGCCACGTTCGTCACGGTGCCCGCAGGCGGGGCAACCAACCAGGCGGTGACGGATTCGCGCACGGGATGCGTTCTCTATGTCGATACCACGCAGATTACCGGCACCGGCGTCGAACTGGTCCGCGTTCCTGGAACCTACGATGTTTTCGGCACCCTGATGAGCCTGCGAGACATCCTGAAGAACGACCGCGAGGTTTCCCCCCAGCAGTTGCTCAGCTACGTGGATCAGTGCGTCCAGGCGGTGGAGGAAGTGCGAAGCCTCCTGATCCAGTCCGACGTCTCCACGGGATCGAAGGTCGGGTTCCTCACCGCCCTGAAGGACACTCTCGACAGCATGCAGTTTGACACGCAGGACGAGACCACGCGGCTCCAGGAAGCCGATATTGCCCAGATTTCCATCGACCTTTCGCGACGTGAGATTCTCTACCAGATGTCGCTGTCGGTCGCCGCGAAGCTGATGAGCCTGTCGTTGCTGGACTACATCAGTTGACCCGGGCCGGCCGGAGGGGGGTTCACGGTCGTTTTGCAGACGTCGATGTCTGATTTCTATCCAGACGATCCGTCCCGATGGGCCTTGCGGCAAATAAACCCCGTTTTAGCACACCGGCACGCCGTTTGCACACATCGGCCAAGAGTCGCGTTCTACTCCGTTGTCCAAAAGGAGCACACATATGACCGCACACACAGTTGTGAATGCCCACCAGCGTGGGCTGGAACTGGCCGAGGCCGGGAAATACGAAGCCGCATGGAGCTGCATCCGCGAGCACTTGCGGGCGGCTCCGCAGGATGCCCAGGCCCTGAACGATGCCGGGGCGATCCTCCATTGCCTGGGGCGCTCCGAGGATGCCGTTGCGCATCTGGTCAAGGCGCATGCGCTGCGCCCGGACAGCGGGGAGATCGTCTGGAATCTCGTCGAGGCCTATCTTGCGGCGGGCATGGCCGGTGAGGCCGCCTCCCTGCTTGAGACGATGGAGCGGATGGACATCCTCAATATCGAGGTGCTCAACCGCGTCGCCACGATGTTGCTCGATCAGGGCCAGAAAGGTCCGGCCGTCGAGGTCCTGCTGCGGTCGCGTCACCGATGGCCCGAACAGGACGTGCTCAATCCGATTCTGAGCGTGATTCAGAGCAAACGTCCGAAAATCGCGTTGTTCCGGGTTGGGCAGAGCGTGGACGGCACTCTGGCAGAGGCATGGGCATTCGTCCAGGAGCGGTTCCAGACGGAGTTCTGCATGGGCCGCACGCCCGAGGAGCTGTCGCGTCTGATGCAGTGGTGTGACATCGCCTGGTTCGACGGCGGTGGTCCGATCGTGGCCGAGGCGCTGCAATCGCCGGCGCCGGGCAAGACCATCGTCAGTCTGCGCTGCTCGGACGTCCGCGACGACTGGGTGCGGCGGGTTCGATGGGAGAATGTGGACATCGTGATTCAGATTGGCAGCTCGGCTGTCGAGGAGACGCTGCTGAGGTGGGTGCCCGACATTCGGAATCGGACGCGCCTGGCGGTCGTGCCCCACGGAATCGACACGACGCGATACGCGTTCCAGCGGCGCGGTCGCGGCAGGAACCTCGCGTGCATGGGCCGGCTGTCGATGGAATCGAATCCGGCTTTTCTCCTCCAGTGCATGCAGAAGCTGCACTACCTCGACGGAAGTTATCGGCTGTTCTTCTGTGGCGATTTCGAGAATCCCATGCTCGAACAGTACACGCATCACATGGTCCAGACGCTCGGCCTGGCCGGTGTGGTGTCGTTCGAGCCCTATGCGGGCGACCAGAACGCGTGGCTTGGCGACAAGCACTTCATCGTCTCCGGCGGCATCGGCGAGAGCCAGATCGAGTCGCTGCTGACGGGCATGGCCTGCGGGCTGAAGCCCATCGTGCACCACTTCGCCGGCGCCGACCGTCTGTTCCCGGCGCTGAGTCTGTTCCGCATCGCCGAGGAGTTCTGCGAATGTGCGCTCGGCGGCGAGTACGATCCGGCGGGCTATCGGCGGTTCGTGGAAGAACGCTATCCGATTCGCAGGCAACTGCACCAGGTGGGCGGCATTTTGAATCAGCTCGAAAGCGAGATTGACGCCCGGCGTCTCGGCGTCGGTTCGTGTCGTTCCGGCGGGATCTGCGACGTTCCGACGCCGCGTGGCCCTCGACCAGGTGTGGAAGTCCCCGCCAGCCCGTTCACCCTGTAATAGTGGCGCCATACGTGAGATTGAACACTCGTCCAATGTCCACAGATCGTCAGGAGAATCTGTCGCAACCCTCCGCTCCGGACGGCCGCGATCGAAGCGGTCCTCTGGTCAGTGTGTTGCTGCCCACGTACAATCGGCGCCGCTATCTGCCCTACGCTCTGGCCAGCGCCGTGCGGCAGACCTATCGGAACCTGGAAATCTTCGTGGTCAACGACGGTGGCCACGACGTGCGTGACATTGTTGCATCCTTCGACGATCCGCGAATCTTCTTCATCGATCGGCGCGAGAACCGGGGCAAGCCTCATTCGCTCAACGAGGCGCTGGCTCGCGCTCGCGGCAAGTACGTCGCCTATCTCGATGATGACGATATCTACTATCCGAACCATGTACGGGTGTTGGTCGAGGCGCTGGAGGGGCCGACCGATTGTCAGGTGGCCTACAGCGACCTGTACAAGACCTACTGCCGCGTGCTGTCCAACGGCGACCGGGAGATCCTGAGCAAGCACGTGGAGATCAGCCGGGATTTCGACCGTTTTCTGATGCTCTACTTCAACCATGCTTTGCACGTGTCCCTGATGCATCGCCGCGATCTGCTGGACCGGACGGGTCTCTATAACGAGAATCTGAACATCCTGATCGATTGGGACATGACGCGCCGCCTGGCGTTCTTCTCGGACTTTCAGCACCTGCCCACGATCACGGGGGAGTTCTACAGTCCGATCGAGGAGTCGGACCGCATCTCGATCCAGCGCCGCAAGGACCCCCAGGAGTATCTGCGAAACGTGCTGGCCATCCGGACCACGCACCCCCCGAAGCCATGGGACAAGCTGGAGGAGCTGGCGATCATCCTGCTCGTCGATGGGCTGAACCAGCGCATCGCAGAAACATGCGGACGCCTCTGGCGGTACACGTTCTATCCCTATCGGCTCTATATTCCGCTGTCGTCTCATGACATCGGGCGGCTGAACAGCGAGATGCCGAACGTGGTTCTGGTTCCCGTCGATCCGCAGAGTTCGGCGCAGCAGAAGGTGGATGCAGCGCTGCAACGGATCGAGGGGGCTTATGTGGCGATTGCGCCCGGCACTCTGCCGATCGAGGAGATGTGGGTGGAGGATCCGCTCTACGTGTTGATTCACAGCGCGTCTGATCGGGAAGCGCTTCTGCTGGAGGGCGGTGGTGCAGGACTATGGGGCGCCGTGTTGAAAGAGGGCGATCTGCGGCAGGCCAGGCGGGCTTACCCTGGCTTGTCGGTGGAAGCCTCGCTGGCGGCCTGCGGCATCCGGGTGCGGCGTCCGCAGCCCGAAGAGCTGCCTTTTCAGTTCGACGAGTTGTTGCGGCAGGCGTGGCAGGCGGAGGCGGACGGCAATTGGCCGCTGGCGGCCCGGGCCTATGAGTATCTGGCCGCACGCCATCGTAATGAGTTGTGGATGACGTCTTTAGCGGCCGGCGCCCATTTCCGCGCAGGCCATCACGCACAGGCCTCCCGGCTCAGTCGCCAGGTCAATCAGGTGCGATCGACCGTGGAGACCCTCCTGCTGGAGGCCAAGGTGTGCCGCCGGAAACGCAACTTCACAGACGCCATTGGATTGCTCGAACAAGCCGAGAGGGGACTTCAAGGTCATCTTCCGATACCTGCACGCACGCCGATGGTCTCAGCGCAAGGGTGGCAGGAAACTGGGGAAACGCAGACATGGATACGGCGCCAATGAACGAGGTCGAAAAACGCAAGAGAACCCAGCACTATGAAGTGCTGCGGGAGCTGGGCGACTGCTACACGTCGGTAGGCAACTACGTGCAAGCCCAGCGCTGCTACGAGAAAGCGGCATCTATCGGACCGGATGAGCCGGGACCGTATGTGGGTCTGGGGGCGGCCGCCCTTCAGAGGGGCCAGTGCGAGGACGCCGAGATTGCGTTTCGCGTCGCCTGCCGGCTGGATCCCAACTGCGCCAAGGCCTACACCGGTCTGGCCATGGTCGCACAGCAGCGCCGAGAATACGCGCCGGCCTTCGATCTTTACATGAAGTCGCTCGAACTGGACAGCGACAACATCACCGCACTGCTCGGACTGTTCCAGGTCTCCTGTGAGATGGGTTCCTTCGCCAAAGTGATCTACTACCTGGAGGTCTACCTGCACATGCACCCGGGAGACGCCTCGGTGATGTTCGCGCTGGCGGCGTTGTACCTCAAGGACGGCCGTCCGGACCAGTCGCGGGAAATGCTGCTCAATCTGCTGGCGCTGGAGCCGACGAATGAAGATGCGACGAACCTGCTGGAAGAAGTGGACCACAGCCTGGCGGGAGCACGATAGCCCATGAGCATCAGCGACGACCACACGAAGCGTGCACCCGACCGGATGGCAGAGCGTCTGGAGGAATTGAGCCGCCTGCTGCGGCAGCAGATCGACGATGTGCGCGAAGGCCAGCTCGATCGAGTCGAGCGGCTGGCGGCCCGCGCCGAGACGCTGGTGGCCGGAGTGATCCACGACCGGCAGCGCGCCGGAACGCTGACCGAATCGCAAAGAGCGCATCTGGCACGGTTATACGAAGAGCTGGCCCTCGCCCTGCGAGCCGAACGAGGCGACGTACAGGCGAAGCTCAGACAGCTCAGACAGGTCAAGAGGGCCATCGTCGCCTATGGGCGAAAGGCCCGGACAGGATCTCCGTCGCCGGCGACCTTCGGCGACAGGGCACGTATCAAAGTCGCCAAGTAAGGAGCGTTCTCGATGAACCTATCTTGTGTCGGTCTCGGAAAGCTGGGCCTTTGCTCGGCGGCGTGCTTTGCCGGCAAGGGACATCACGTCATTGGCGTGGATTCCAGCGCCGAGCACATGGAAGCACTTGTCAGCGGACGGTGTCCCGTCGACGAGACGGGACTGCCGGCGCTGCTGGACGGGTGCCGAGCGCGCATGGAGTTCACCCCGGACTACGGGTATGCCGTGCAGCACAGCGACATTACCCTGGTTACGGTGCCGACCCCGAGCGACGCGAACGGCCGCTTCTCCAACGCGTACGTCGAAGCGGTTCTCGATCGCATCGCCGGGGGCCTGAAGGCCAAGAAGACGTTCCACGTTGTGGCCCTGGTTTCCACGGTCATGCCGACGACGTGTGAACACGTCTTTGTGCCCATCCTGGAGAAGCTGACGGGCAAGGTGTGCGGGCGGGACTTCGGGTTCGTCTACAATCCCGAGTTCGTCGCGCTGGGGTCGGTGATTCACGACTTCCTCCATCCGGACATGCTGCTCATCGGCGCCTCCGACGAGCGGTCGGCGCAACTGTGCCGGGAGCTGTACTCGTCCGTGGTGGAGAACGATCCGTACTATGCGGTCATGAACCTGACCAACGCGGAGATCACCAAGCTGAGCCTCAACTGCTACGTGACCATGAAGATCAGCTTCGCCAACGAGCTGGCGTTGATCTGCGAGCGGATTCCGGGCGCGGACGTCGACGTGGTGACCACGGCGGTCGGGGCCGACACGCGCGTGGGCCGTCGGTACCTCAAGGGCGGGCTGGGATTCGGCGGTCCGTGTTTTCCTCGCGACAACCTGGCGTTTCAGCGTTGTGCCGAGGACGCCGGGGCCGACGCCAACCTCAGTCCGCGCGTGGTGAAGGTCAACGGCGAAGTGGTCAACCGGCTGTTCACGATGGTCAGCGAGCACGCCCTGCCCGGATCGACCGTGGCGCTGCTGGGCCTTTCTTACAAGCCGGGCACGCACATCATCGAAGAGTCGCAGTCGGTGATGCTCGCGGCGCAGCTCCTCAAGGCTGGCTACGTGGTCCGCATGCACGACCCCAAGGCACTGGGAAGCGTCCGCGAGGCGCTCCAGGGACGAGGGGTCTACTGTGAAGATCCGTACGACGCCGTCTCAGGGGCCGGCGTGGTGGTGATGCTGACGAACTGGCCGCAGTACAACGATCTGGACGTCGCCCGATTGGAGGAAAAGTCAGGCGCGGCGCCGCTGTTGATCGATTGCTGGCGCATCTATCGGAACGCCACGCTGAAGAAATTCACCTACCGTGCGTTCGGGATGGTGACCGCACCTACAGGGGGAATCGCACATGACAGTCGCACAGACATTCTCTACCAGGACCGTCGAGGACGTACGCCGGTACTGGAACGCACGTCCGTGCAACATCCGGCACTCGCCTAAGCCGGTCGGGACGCGGGCGTATTTCGACGAGGTGGAAGCCCGCAAGTATTTCGTGGAGCCGCACATCCCGGCCTTCGCCCAGTTCGATCGGTGGGCGGGCAAGAAGGTGCTGGAGATCGGTTGCGGCATCGGGACGGACACGATGGGCTTTGCGCGGGCGGGCGCCCGCGTCACGGCCGTGGACCTTTCCGATGCGTCGCTGGCGGTGGCCAAGGAACGCGCATCGGTCTTCGGTCTGGCCGATCGCATCCGGTTCTATCAGGCCGATGTCGAGCGGCTCAGCGAGGCCGTCCCGGTTGAGGAATACGACTTGGTTTACTCCTTCGGCGTCATTCATCACACGCCGCACCCGCAGGACGCCATCCGCGAGATTCGCAGGTACATGGGACCGCAGAGCGTGTTCAAGATGATGGTCTACCATCGCCATTCCTGGAAGGTGCTCTGGATCCTGCTGAAGTTCGGGAAAGGAGCCTTCTGGAAGCTCGATGAGCTGATCGCCCGCCACTCCGAGGCTCAGACGGGCTGCCCGGTGACGTACAGCTACTCCCGCCGGACCGTGCGGGAGCTGCTGCAGGGGCTTGCAGTGCAGAAGACATTTGTCGACCACATTTTCGCCTACCGCATTCCCGAGTACAAACGCCACGAGTACCGTAAGGTGTGGTACTTCCGGCTTCTTCCCGACCCGGTGTTCCGTCGATTGGAGAGAAGCCTCGGCTGGCATCTGTGCGTGGAGGCGACCACGAATCGCGCGGCAGGCCCGTCGAATGGGGAGGCGGTCTGATGGCACGCGATACACGATTCGTACACGGCGACGGCGATGCACTGGATGCCATGATTCTGGCCGGGGGCAAGGGCACGCGGCTTCGCAGCGTGGTCGACGACCGGCCCAAACCCATGGCACAGGTGGCCGGACGCCCATTCGTGGAATGGCTTCTCGCCATGCTGTACGATCAGGGGACCCGACGCGTGGTTCTATGTACGGGCCATCTCGCCGATCACGTGGAGGCTCATTTCGGTGATGGACACCGCTGGAACATGGAACTGTGCTACTCTCGTGATCCGTTTCCGCTCGGCACCGGAGGGGCCGTACGCCGGGGTCTCGACCATGTACGCGGCGACCGTTTCCTGGTTCTCAACGGCGATTCCTACTGTCGGTTCGATCGGGACGCTCTACTGCGGACCCATATGCGCACCGGCGCCGCGGCCACGCTCTGGCTGGTCGGAGCGGATGACTGCCGGCGATATGGCTCGGTGCGCATCGGTCCTGAAGGCGCCGTGGAGTCTTTTGCGGAGAAGTCCTCGGATTGCAGGACCGGGCTGGTCAACGCGGGGGTCTATCTGATCGAGCGCCGGGCGGCCGAGACGATTCCGACCGGACGCGCTGTGTCTCTGGAGAACGATGTCTTCCCGGCCCTGGTCGGACGAGGGCTCTTCGCCGTGGTCGGCGAGAGTCCTTTCACGGATATCGGGACACCCGAATCGTACGCCGATGCCGAGGAGTTCATTGCAGCGGAGGGTCGGAGATGGTGAGCGGTCGCAAGAAACGAGCACTGATCACGGGCGTGACCGGCATGGTCGGTTCGCACCTGACGGATTTCCTGCTGGCGAACACGGACTGGGATATCTACGGCATGTGCCGCTGGCGCAGTCCGCTCGACAACGTCGAACACCTGCTGGACCGGGCCAACCGGGGCGATCGCCTCATGTTTCTGGATGGGGACCTCTGCGACTACATCTCGCTGCAGGCGGCGGTCGAGAAGAGCCGGCCGGACTATGTGTTTCACCTGGCCGCCCAGAGCTATCCGACGACCAGCTTCACCTCTCCCGTCGTCACGCTGGATACGAACATCCTGGGCACGACGCGCCTTCTCGAAGCGATCCGTCACTGTCGTGACATCGACCCGGTGATCCATGTGTGCGCTTCCTCCGAGGTCTTCGGGCGGGTCAGCCGGGAGAGGCTTCCCATCGGCGAGGAATGTGCCTTCCATCCGGCCTCGCCCTACGCCATCTCCAAGGCGGGCACGGACCTCGTCGGGCGGTTCTACGCCGAGGCCTACGGGATGAAGGTGATGACCACGCGAATGTTCACGCATACAGGACCGCGACGCGGCGATGTGTTTGCCGAATCGTCCTTCGCCAAGCAGATCGTCATGATCGAACAGGGGCAGATCCCGCCGGTGGTGAAGACGGGCAACCTCCAGTCCCTGCGAACGTGGTCCGACGTGCGCGACGCCGTCAGGGCGTATTACCTGCTGGTCACCGTCGATCCCATCCCCGGCGCGTACTACAACATCGGGGGAACCTATCACTGTACCGTCGGAGAAATGCTTGGACACCTGATTTCGCTCTCGACGCGGCGGGACATTCAGGTGGAGACGGACGCGGCCCGACTGAGGCCCCTGGATGCCGATCTGCAGGTGCCGGATACGACGAAGTTCCGACAACAGACCGGCTGGGAGCCCGAGATTCCCTTCGAGAAAACGATGCAAGACCTGCTGGCCTACTGGCGGGAGAAACTGAGCCGGGGCTGTCGCTGCCTGGCGCGATAAGGAATGTCCATGAAGGATGCCACAATAGTCAATCGTCACTCGCGCCCGGGCCTGTCGTCCGTTCGGCCGCATGCTGTGCCTGCGGTGCAGCTGCACGAATGCGGTCCGGATGGCGATGCGGCCCTGCAACTCGATCTCTATCGCAAGATGTACCTGATCCGGGCGGCCGAGCTGCTGATCCAGAAGCACTACCCGGAAGACGAGATGAAGACGCCCATGCACATGTCCATGGGCGAAGAGGCCATCGTCGTCGGAATCTGCCACGCCCTCAAGCCGGACGACCAAGTGCTCGGCACCTATCGCAGCCACGGCGTCTACCTGGCCAAGACCGGCGAGACCGACCGGTTCTTCGCCGAGATGTACGGCAGGGCCTCCGGCTGCTCCGGCGGCAAGGCCGGCTCGATGCACCTGTTCGCGCCGCAGGCCGGACTGATCTGCACGTCGGCTATCGTGGCGAGCCACATCCCCGTGGCGGTCGGCGCGGCGTTCGCGAACAAGGTCGCCGGCAACGGCCGGGTGGTCGCCGCCTTCTTCGGCGACGGCGCCATCGACGAAGGGGCCTTTTGGGAAAGCCTCAACATGGCGTGCCTCAGAAAGCTGCCGGTTCTGTTCGTGTGCCAGGACAATGGATTTGCCGTGCATACGCCGGCCGCGGAACGTCACGGCTACCGCGATATCGCCGCAATCGTCGGGCAGTACGATTGCACGGTGTTCGCCAGCGACTCCACGGACGTGCACGCCCTCCACGGGCTGGCGCAGGACGCCTTGCGGGCGATGAGGAAGGACGAGCGGCCGTGCTTTCTCCACCTGAAATACTACCGCTACCTGGAGCACGTCGGCGTGTTCGAGGACTTCAACGCCGGCTACCGGCCCCGGGGCGAGTTCGAGGCGTGGCAGTCCGTGGATCCGCTGCGTTTGCAGCGCACCCGGCTCGCGTCGATGATCCTGGAGGAGCAGATCCGGGACGCGGAGGCCCGGATCGAGCGGCAGGTGCAACGAAGCCTGGAGAAGGCGCGGGAGGCTCCGTTCCCGGAGGTTTCCGCTCTATGCGGGGGGGTGTTCGCATGAGTACGGTGATGACGGTGCGCGACGCGCTGAACCGGGCCATCGCTGCGGAGATGCGACGCGATCCCCGCGTGTTCATCTACGGGATCGACGTGGCCGACCACAAACGGATCTTCGGGAGCAGCCGGGGGCTGGTCGAGGAGTTCGGGCCCGACCGGTGCTTCAGCACGCCGCTGTCGGAGGACGCCATGACCGGGTTCGGGCTCGGCGCCGCGTTGAACGGGCTGCGGCCGATCCACGTGCACATGCGCGTCGATTTCATGATCCTGGCCATGAACCAGATCACGAACATGCTCGCCAGCTTCAGCTACGGGGCCGGCGGGTTCAAGGTGCCCATCGTGATTCGCGCCGTCGTCGGGCGGGGGTGGGGCCAGTCGTGGCAGCACAGCAAGACGCTGCATTCCTGGTTCGCCCACGTGCCCGGACTCAAGGTCGTGATGCCCGCGCGGGCCCGCGACGCCCGCGACATGATGATCGCCGCCATCCGCGACGACAACCCCGTGGTCTGCATCGAGCATCGCTGGCTGTACGACGTCCCCGGCGAGGTTCCGGACGAGATCGATCCAAACGCGCTCTCGGGCTGCCGGGTCGTGCGCGAGGGGACGGATGCCACCGTGGTCGCGGTTTCCTGGATGGTGGTCGAAGCCCTCAAGGCCGCCGAGGTGCTGGAGAAGCACGGCGTGAGCCTGGAAGTCGTGGACATTCGGTCCATCGCGCCCTACGACGGCGACACCGTCGCGGCCTCCGTCCGCAAGACCGGGCACGCGATCGTGGCGGATTACGACTGGGTCCACTGCGGGTTCGGGGCCGAAGTGGCCACCGGGATCTACGAGCAGTGCATGGGCGCCCTGCGGTCGCCCGTGACGCGGCTGGGCTTCGCCGAGGCGCATTGCCCCTGCACGCGGCCGCTGGAGAACGCCTACTACGCCAACGCGATCGACATCATCCGGGCCGTGGAGAAGAAGCTCGACCGGGCGGAAATCGATCTGACGGGCGAGGAGTTCTATTCCTACGAGAAGAAGTTCAAGGGACCATTCTGACCTGCGGCTTGCCGCCGGCAGGAGTGGCTGAAGATCTTGCCGGGAGATGATGCGGCGGGTGATTGGGAAAGGGTATTTATGGAAGACAGAAGAGAACGGCTCACGTCCAAGGCATTCGCCCTGCGCAAGCGAATGCTCGAGATGTGCATTGCGGCCGGCAAGGGCCATGTCACGTCGTCGTTGTCGTGCATGGAGATCCTGGTCGCGCTCTATTATGGGAACATCCTGCGTCACGATCCGCGGAACCCGCAGTGGGAGCAGCGGGACCGGTTCATTCTCAGCAAAGGGCAGGCCAGTCCGGCGCTGTACACGATCCTGGCGGACCTCGGATACTTCGATGCGAGCCTGCTGGAGCGGTTCGCGCGATTGAACGGGCGGTTCGCCGTGCACCTGCAGAAGGATGTGCCCGGCGTGGAGATCACCGCCGGATCGCTGGGGCAGGGATTTGGGCTGGCCGCCGGGCTGGCCCTGGGGTTTCAGATGAACCGCACCCTTCAGACGGTTTACTGCCTGATCGGCGACGGCGAGTGCTATGAGGGATCCATCTGGGAGACCGCGATGTTCGCTGCGCACAACCGGCTGAACAACCTCGTGGCGATCGTCGATCGCAACTACCTGTGCGTGACGGATTTCACGGAGAAGCTG
Source organism: Phycisphaerae bacterium (assembly GCA_012744475.1). Classification (GTDB taxonomy): domain Bacteria; phylum Planctomycetota; class Phycisphaerae; order Sedimentisphaerales; family Anaerobacaceae; genus Anaerobaca. Next base: position 78,468 of record JAAYBV010000074.1, on the reverse strand, counting down.
GTCGCATTGGAGCCGCTCGACGAGAAATGGAGGTCCTTCGGTTTCCACGTCGTGCGCGTGGACGGACACTCGTTCGACGCGCTGCTGCCCGTGCTCCACTCGCTGAAATCGAGGCCGCACCCGCAGCCGACCGCCATCATCGCCGATACGATCAAGGGATGCGGCGTTGACTGCATCTGTTACGATCCTCTCTGGCACGGCTGCGCCCCGCGCGGCGAGGCCGCCGAGGAATGCCTGCTGGCCCTCGAGAAAGGAGCGAGCCATGTCCAATAACATGACGCAGCGCGACGCGTTTTTCGAAAGACTCTATGACCTGGCCCGGGAGGATCGGGATGTCGTCATTGTGGCTGCCGACATGAGCGCACCGGCGCTGGACAAGTTCCGGACCGATCTGCCGGGCCAATTCGTGAACGTCGGCATCGCCGAGCAGAATGCGATTCAGATCGCCTCGGGCCTGGCGCTGACGGGGAAGAAGGCGTTTGCCTACGCCATTTCACCATTCATCACCTTGCGGTGTCTCGAGCAGATTCGCGTCTCCAACGCCATCATGGGCATTCCGATCGCCATCGTCGGCATGGGAACGGGATTCAGTTATTGCAGCGACGGCCCCACGCACCATCTGATCGAGGATCTCGCGGTCATGAGGGCCTTTCCGAATATCAGAATCGTGAATGTGACCGACAACACCATGGCCCGCGCCATGGCGGATATCGCCTGTAACGGGCGGGGTGCCACGTACATTCGGCTGGACAAGGACCCGCACCCCGACCTGTATGAGCCGGACACCGACTTTGAGGAGGGCGTGGCGAAGATCCTCGAAGGAGAGCGATATGTCGTCTCCTCGGGCCCCATGGTGCACGTCGTCAGGGAGGTCATCGAATCCCTGGATGCCGACGACGTCGGGCTGATCGATCTGCACACTCTCCCGATCAACGTCCCGGCATTCCTCAAGCAGATCGAAGGGGCCCGGGGGCTGCTCACCGTCGAGGAGCATTTCCTCCCGGGCGGCCTGGGCAGCGCCGTCCTGGAGGTTCTCTGCGATCACGGGCTTTCGATGCCGGTCCGGCGGATCGGGATCGACATCGCTCTCGGATACACACACTGTTACAAGTACGGCGGCCGCGACGTGATTCGCAGTCACTACGGGATCGATTCCCAAAACATCGCGGCGGCCATCACCACATGGCGGCAGAAACAAACCCGCGCACAGGAGAAGGAACAATGGCTGGTGAGGTAACCCCTACGCCGAAAACACGACGCCAGGTCACCCTGGGAGGCATGAACTACGGGAGTGAGGAAGAGAACCAGGCCCGAAACAAGCTGGTCCGACTCTTTCGGGAGTCGCCGATTCCGGACGACCAGATCCTTACAAATCTGGGCCTGTACCTGAATGCGAAGAACTTGTCGCGCATCCTCTTCATGGATTTTTTATACCGCCAGGCGATCGACGTCCAGGGCGTCGTGATGGACTTCGGCACCCGCTGGGGCCAGAACATGGCGCTGTTCACGGCGTTTCGCGGGATGTACGAGCCGTTCAACCGCCACAAGAAGATCATCGGGTTCGACACGTTCAAAGGCTTCCCCAAGGTCAGCGCGGTGGACGGCGGCTCCGAGATGATCCACAACGGCAATGTCTCGGTCACCGACGACTACCTCGAACACCTCCGTGCGGTCCTGGAGTGCCAGGAACGGGACAACCCGCTCGGCCACATCCGCAAGCACGATTTCGTCGTGGGGGACGCCTGCCAGGGGATCCATGATTACTTCAAACGCTGCCCGGAAACGATCGTGGCGATGGCCTATTTCGATTTCGACCTGTACGAGCCGACCAAGGCCTGCCTGGAGGCCATCCGGCCCAGGCTCGTCAAGGGAAGCGTCCTGGGTTTCGATGAGCTCAACGACCCCGATTCGCCCGGCGAGACCGCCGCGCTCATGGAAGTGTTCGGGCTCAACAACGTCGCGCTCAAACGATACCGTTGGGCTTCGCGGGTTTCGTATTTCATTGTGGAATAGACCGAGTTCCGGGGAGTGACAGATGTCGCTTTCGCATGATGTGATGAAGACCCTGCGGGGCCGGACGGCCCTGGTCACCGGCGGCACCGGCCTGATCGGACGGCAGATCGTGGAGATCCTGTGCGATGCGGGCGCGAACGTCCGCGTCGTCTCCCTCGACCGGATCGTGGTGGATGAGCGGGCCGAGCACGTGCAGGGGGATCTGGCGGACTTTCGCTTCTGCAAGGACGTCGCCCAGGGCATGGACTACGTCTTCCACGTGGCGGGGATCAAAGGCTCCATCGACGTGACCAAGAGCCGGCCAGCCAGCTTCTTCGTGCCGCTGTTGATGATGAACACCAACATGCTCGAAGCGTGCCGGGTGAACCGTGTGCGCAAGGTCGTGTACACGAGTTCCATCGGGGCCTATCCGAGCGCTGAGGTGTTCCGGGAAGCGGACGGCGACGACGGCCCGCCGATGGACATGTTCCCCGGCTGGGCCAAGCGCATGGCCGAGATGCAGATCCAGGCGTACCGCATCCAGTACGGCCTGGAGAATTTCGCCGTTGTCCGGCCGTGCAACGTCTACGGTCCGGGCGACAACTTCGATCCGGACAACGCGATGGTGATCCCGTCGCTGATGTCGCGGATCCGGCGAGGCGAGGACCCGCTGCTGGTCTGGGGCGATGGCTCGGCGGTCCGCGATTTCGCCTACAGCCGGGATGTCGCCGAAGGAGTCATCCTCGCACTCCATCATGGGACGAAGGGACGCTACGTCAACCTCGGCAGCGGGCGCGGGTACACGATTCGAGAGTTGGTGGAGACGCTGAACAGCGTCACTGCCTTCAATTACCGGTTCGATGCGACGAAGTCGTCGGGCTTTCCCCGCCGGGTGATGGATATCTCGCTGGCACGGGAGATGCTCGGGTACGATCCGCAAACCTCGCTGCTCGAAGGGCTGCGGAACACGTGGGAATGGTTCCTGACGCACGAAAGCGAGTACCTCAGTCGCAAAAACTACTTTGCGGAAGCGGGAGTGTAGATGCAGGTTCGCACGACAACGCTGCCCGGGGTTCTGCTCGTCGAGCCGCCGACGGTGTTCGAGGATTTCCGCGGCACCTACGTGGAAACCTACAACGAGCAACTCTATCGGAGCCAAGGCATGGACGTGCATTTCGTCCAGGACGACATCTCGGTGTCCAGCCAACACGTCCTGCGCGGCCTGCACGGCGACGCCGAGACGTGGAAGCTGGTGTCGTGTCTGTACGGCAAGTTCTACCTGGTCGTCCTCAACGGCGACGAGGGTTCGAAGGATTACGGCCGGTGGGAGGCGTTCACGCTGTCGGAGTCGAACCGGCTCCAGGTCCTGATTCCGCCGAAACACGGCAACGGGCACCTGGTCCTAAGCGAGCGGGCCATCTTCCATTACAAGCAGTCCACGTACTACAACCCGCGGGGCCAGTTCACGATCCTCTGGAACGATCCGCGCTTCAAGATCTGGTGGCCGGTGAAGCAGCCGATCGTCTCACAGAGGGACGAGATCGGCCGGTTTGTGGCCCAGGGGTAGCGGTAGTTGCGATCGCGAAAGGGCGTTATGTTTCAAGGCAGGAAAGTGTTGGTGACGGGGGCCGCCGGCTTCATCGGCGCGCGGCTGGTGCAGCGGCTCGTCCGCGAGGGAGCGCAGGTCCGCGGCACCCTGTACAAGAAGGATGCCGTGGTGCGGGACGATTGCGTCGAGTACATCCGCGCGGATCTGACGCACGCGGAGGATTGTGCGCGGGCGTGCCGGGACGCGGAGTACGTGTTCCTCTGTGCGGCGAACACGTCGGGGGCCGCCGTCATGGAAAAGACGCCCCTGGTGCACCTGACGCCAAACCTGATCATGAACGCCCGGATGCTGGAGGCGGCGTACGCGGCGAGCGTCCGCAAGACACTGTTCATCAGCAGCAACACGGTGTACCCCGTCTCGGACGATCCGGTGAAGGAGACCGACGTCACGAACGAGTTCTTCGAAAAGTACTTCATCGTGGCCTGGATGAAGCGGTTCACCGAGATCATGTGCGAGATGTACGCCACGAAGATCAAGAAGCCCATGCAGACCGTCGTGGTGCGACCCGCCAACGCCTACGGCCCGGGCGACAAGTTCGACTGGGAGACCTCGCACGTGCTGCCGGCGCTGATCCGCCGGGTCGTGGAGCGCCACGATCCCATCCGCGTCTGGGGCGACGGCAGAGACATCAAGGACTTCATTTACGTCGACGATCTCGTGGAGGGTATGTTGCTGGCGATGGAGAAGATCGACGGCTTCGAGCCCGTCAACCTGGCCGGCGGCCGGGGCCACTGCCTGCACGATATCCTGGATCTGATCCTCCGGCTCGACGGCTACGCCGGCGCGCGGATCGAGTACGACGCGAGCAAGCCGACCATGATCCCCAAGCGGTTGATCGACCCGTCGAAGGCCCGGCAGGTCCTCGGTTTCGAGGCGGCCACATCCATGGAAGCGGGTCTGCGCAAGACCATCGACTGGTACAGGAGCACGCTATGATCGTCAGCCATACTTCCATACGCGTCTCGCCGCGCGAGCGCAGGACACTGCCAGGGCCGGCCCGGAGCGAAGCGATGGCCGAGCTGCGGGCCATGGATGCCGGCCTCGTTGGAGGGGGCCGGGGCCAGCGACTCGTCCAGGAGCATGGCATGGTCATCACGCGGACGCCATTTCGGATCTCGTTCTTCGGCGGCGGCACGGATTACCCCGTGTACTTCCGGGAGCATGGCGGGGAGGTCCTCAGCACGACAATCAACAAGTACTGCTACATCACGTGCCGGCACCTGCCTCCGTTCTTCGATTACAGGTACCGCCTGCGTTACTCCAGGAGCGAGCTGACCAATTCCATCGCGGAGATCGAGCATCCGTCGATCCGGGAATGCCTGCGCTACTGCGGGATCGAGCAGGGGGTGGAGATCGTCCACACCAGCGACATTCCCGCGATGTCCGGCATCGGGTCCAGTTCCTCCTTCACCGTCGGCCTGCTCCAGGCGCTGTACGCGCTCAAGGGCGAGATGGTGACGAAGCGCCGGCTGGCCCACGACGCGATCCACGTCGAGCAGGACATTATCGGAGAGAACGTCGGGTCCCAGGATCAGGCGGCCGCCGCGTTCGGAGGATTCAATCACATCGAGTTCGGCGGCCGGAGCGATGGGATCTTCGTTCAGCCGGTGATTCTGCCGCAGGAAAAGCTGGAGTTTCTTCAGGAGAACCTCCTGTTCTACTTCACGGGGTTCTCCCGCTATGCGTCGGAAATCGCCGGGGAGCAGATCCGGAGCACGTCCGAGCGATTGGCGGAACTCCGGCGGATGCGGGAGATGGTGGGCGAGGCCATGAACATCTTGTGCGGGCCGGTGCATCACTACCACGAGTTCGGCCGGCTCCTGCACGAGTCCTGGATGCTCAAGCGGGGATTGACCCGTCTGATCTCCACGAGTGAAATCGACGCGATCTACGACGTGGCCCTTCGAGCCGGGGCCGTGGGCGGCAAGCTGTGCGGCGCCGGCGGTGGCGGGTTCTTCCTGTTTTACGTTCCCCCGGAAAAACAGCGGCAGGTGAAGGAGACGCTCAGCCGGCTTCTGCTCGTGCCCTTCCGGTTTGAGAGCCTCGCCGCGCATGTCGTGTTCTACGCAAACTGACTGTTGTGGAGGAGGTCCGGTCCGAATCGGAGTGTTGTGAGGCCATGAACCATGGGAGTTGACGAAAGAGCACCGACCTTTTCCATCGTCTCCGTGATCAAGAACGTCGGCAGTCGGGAAGCCATGTTCCGGCGTTCCATCGCGAGCGTTCTTCATCAGACGTTCACGGATTTCGAATACGTGATCCAGGACGGCGGGTCCACGGATGGCACCGCCCGGATCGTCGCGGAATTCGGGGACTCGCGCATTCAGTTCGTGTCGGCTCCCGACGCGAGCGCCGAAGAAGGCTTCTTCCGGGCGATGAAGCGCTGTCGTGGAAGGTACATCGGCTTGTGCCTGTCCGATGAGGAGTTGTTTCCGGACGCGCTGGAGCGGGCTTCGCGAGTATTTGTCGCCCATCCGCACATCGCCGCGTTCTACGGAAATGTCTGCTATGTCGATGAGAACGGGAACAAATCGGGGCCACGAGTACCGCCTCACCCGTTTTCGATCGAGGCCTATGTGTGTCAGACGCTGGTGCCTCCCTTCTGTTCGTCGTTCTTCTGCCGCGAATCCCTCGAACGGGCCGGCCTGCACGAACACCCCTGGCGCTATGAGATCGGGGAGTTCGAGTTCTGGATTCGTCTGGCCAATGCAGGGGCAATCCTTTATCAGCCCTTCAGCGTCAGCTATTACGGCCGGCATCCGCAGTCCCACACGCGCTGTGGTGAAATCTACGATGGCTTGCTGGCGGGGCGGGAGCGGGTCATGCCGGCTCTGTTTCGTGAGAACGAGATCCTGCGCCACAGCAAGGTCACGGTTGAGCAGGCCATCGCCGGCAACTACGCCTGGGCGGCCGACAGCGTGTTCAAGGTCGAGGGGCCGTCCGAGAGATGGGCGTACTTCGTTCGGCAAGCCGAGCGATACGATCCGAGCAGCCCGCGATTGCCGAAGCTCAGGAGCAAGGCGCGCAAGGCCGTTTCGCCCGTCGGACAGGGCGTCGCGCCCTCGCCCACGTCCGGATGCGCCGGCGAGGGTCCGACCACGCCGGAAGAACTCAAGGACCTCATCCGGCGCGAATGTCCGGGTCTCGATGAGGCTCTTCGACGCGGAGACGTTCATGGGGCGGTGGACATTCTCCGTGATTGGACGTCTCATACGCTCGTGGTGACGGACGAGACGAAGAAGATTCACCCCAAGGATGTGGTTTCGGCGTATCGAGTCTTTTCGGGACGACACGGCGGTGTGTGGTGGGACGGCACGGCCGTGTTTCATGCGATGGTTCTCAACTTGTTCGGCATACCGGCGACGCATTTCGGCTATGCGGATTCCTCCGGCTCCGTGCTATCTCATGCGGTGACGCTTTTTGCCGATGTGAAATCTGAGTCGCCGCGATTCTACATATCGGACGCCTATTTCAACCTGGACTACCGCGATGCCGTGTCCGATCGTCCCTTGGATTTGCCCGAGCTGCTCCGACGAATCGGCCGTCACGAGTATGGCTCGATTCGCAGGCGAGAGCGCCCGGCGGTACGGCCGTGCGTGGTCGATGTTGGTGTCGACGTGACAGGGTACTGGTACTACCGTGACGGCAGGCCCGCGGCGCCACAGCGCGAGCCCGACCGCTGGATCTATCCGGATGCCCGTTTGACGCTCGCGTCGCTCGTCCACGGCGAACCTACATGGCAGCGCCGGATTGAAGAGAGGCGGGGCAGTATGCAGCCGGACAATTTTCTCTTCCAGCTCATGCTGCGGAACCACAGATTCAGCCCGTTCGTCCAGAAGGAGCTCACGCGCGCCCTGATGGAGCAACTGGATTCATGTGCCAGTGTTCCGTTGCCCGGATCCGCGCAGGACACGGCCCACTTCGGCCGCTGGATCGAGACCCTGGCCTCGAGGCAGAACCGCCTGTATCACCGCGATCAGTCTGCAGAGACCCTGGCCGCTCTGGCGTCCCAGGCTCGGGCCTTCGATCCCACGGTGATCGTCGAACTGGGAACGCTGGAAGGGTTGTCGCTGCGAACGTGGATCACGTCGGCTCCACACGCGAAGATCTACGCCGTGGACCGCAGTTTCGCCGAGTTGCATGAGACGATGCGCCTCCTTCCCGTCGATCTCTCGCGAGTGACCCTACTGGAGCAGGACATCCTCGATACCGACTTCACCGCGCTGTGGACGCCGCAGGACAGGGTGATCTTCTTCGTTGATGCCCACGATCTGCCGGGTGTTCCGATCATGGAGCATGTGCTCACAAAGGCGCTGCCTGCCTTGCCGGACGGCAGCTTGGTGATTGTGGACGATGTCTGGTTCAGCGAAGAGCGGCTGACGTTCGACCAGGCTCAGATGTTTCTGAATAGCCGCGTGGTTGGCCAGATTGACGAACTGCAGTGCTTCGAGGGGCACTATGCTCCCTACCACAGAGGCGGTTCGTTTGTGGGCTTTGCGGAAGTGATCCCGTTGCTCGATTTTGTGAACCGTCATGGTATCGAGCTGCATCACGACGAGGACGCCAAGCACGTCCATTTCACCTGGAGGAAGGGGTGCCTGGCGCGTTGTTGTCAGCCGGGCGCGCGGCCCGATGAGCGGGGCACCGTCTTCTATCATCCCCTGGCCTGTATTCCTGCCTCTGCGTCGCCGGGCGATGTCATGCAGCGTATCTTGCGGCATTACCAGCAGAATCGAATCTCCGAGGCGGCAGAGAGTCTGGTCGATCTGATGAAAAAGCATCCGGGCGACTGGGGCTTCGCCTACGGCCTGGCGGTGTGCTTTGCCCGGTGCGGGCAACTCACGCAGGCCAGAGATATCCTCGGTCGTATCGTACGGAGTCCCGACCATCCACGCTGCCGCCGACTGTTTGAGGATCTTGTCTCACGCGTTGGGCCCGGCGGCGAGGCACAGGCGCCGAGACCTCAGCCGCAGAATGATCGGGGACTGACGATTTTTACGATGCCGAAGGCCTTCGTCGGGCACATCGCCGTGATTCAGAAGAACGCGATCCGAAGCTGGGCCCGGCTCGACCCAACGCCGGAGATCCTCTTGTTCGGCGATGAGCCGGGAATTCGCGAGATGGCCGAAGAGGTCGGCGCCCGTCACATTCCGCAGGTCGATCGCAACGAATTCGGGACTCCTCTGGTCAACAAACTCTTCGAGGAGGCCCAGAAGCGCGCTTCGCATCGGATCGTCGCTTACGTGAATGCGGACATCATTCTCTTTGCGAGCTTCGTGAAGGGCGTGCAGGAGGTCCAGTCGCGTCTTGCGAAGTCCCTTCTCATCGGCCAGCGCTGGGACCTGACGGTGCTCGACGAGATCGACTTCGACCGGCCCGACTGGCAGAGTATGCTGGAAGCCCAGATGCAGGAACGGGCGATGCTCCACGGTGAGTGCGGCCTGGACTACTTCGTGTTTCCCAAGGGGATGTACCCTGAGATTCCGCCGTTTGCCATCGGGCGAATCGCCTGGGACAACTGGCTGGTCATGGCCCCGCACCGGGCCGGCGTTCCGGTTGTGGACGGCACCGAGTTCATCACGGCGGTCCATCAGGACCACGACTATGGACACGTCACCGGAGGCCGGCGTGGGGCTTGGAACGGCGCCGAGGCTTCGCGCAACCGTGCCCTGGCCGGAAAGGTCGATGATTCGGCCTACGCCTCCGGGGCCGAGTGGATCCTGACCCGCGATGGGCGGCTGGCCGAATCGCCGCCGCGAGAACCGGTGTTCGGCAGCACGGCGTACCGGGAGTATCGCCAGGCCTGGCTCGCGAAGGAGGCGCGACGGCTGATGGCCCTCGACCGAATGGAGCTGGCGGTGGCCAAGTGGGAGGAAGCCCTGCCGATACTCGAGCGACTGCTGACTCGAGCACGCCGTAAACCCGGCTCCCGAAACGCGAAGAGTGTTCGACTGGCGGAGGATTTTGCGACCACTTGCGTCTCAATGGCCCAATGTTACATGCAACAGGGTCGTTACGATCGGGTTCTGGCCATCTACACGCGGCTGCTGGAGACATCTCTTTTCGAGATTCCGCAGGAGCAGCGTGACAACATCCAGCGGGTGTGCGATCGGCTGCGCGATCGGCTGCCGCAGGGCGAAAATCCTCTGGGGCATTCGCCCGTCGATCGACAGAAGCGATCCGCTCCGGCCCAAACGGTTCAGCCCTCGAAACGCGGCGGGGCGACGAGACCAGGCCTCGGTGAGAAGCGGTTGGCCCTGATCGTCTCGATTCCGGATCGCGCCGACGATTTGCGCCGTCTCCTCGTGGATATCGAAGACCAGGTCGACGATATCCGCATTTTGCTGAACGAGTACGAAACGGTCCCGGAGGACCTGTATCGTTTCGCCAAGGTCTCGCGAATCGAAGCCAGTCCGAAGGGCGAGCTGTATGCCAGCGGGGCCTGGGACTTGCTGATGCCGGACGACCACGGGTATGTGCTCTTGATGGACGACGACATCAAGTATCCGCCTGATTATGCCGACACGATGATCGCCAAGATCGAGGAGCATCAGCGTCGCGCCGTCGTCGTGGTCCACGGGATAGATTTCCGTCCGCCGTTCGCCGATTTCGTCGTGGATCGGAACATGTACCATTTCGAGACTGCCTGTCGTCAGGACCGTGTGGTGCACGCCGGAGGCGTGGGGACGCTGGTGTTCCACACCAGCACGATTCGCCCCCAGAGCCGTGACTTTCCGAACCCCAATTTCCGCGACCTGTGGTTTGCCGTCCTGGCGGCCAAACGTGAAGTGCCCATCGTGTGCATCGCGCGCGACGCCGCTTGGCTGCTTGCCAAGACGATGCGCGGCAGACAACTGTGGCGCATGGCCTACGAACAAGGCCAGAGGGACCTGAAGAATGAGGTCTTCCGGACCCACCTTCTCCCTCGGTTGCGCATCGACGTACAACAGGTTAGCACGACGGACCCGCGCTTCAGCATCTTCTCGTTTACCAACGGTCGAAGCACGTTCGACTACAGCGTCCGATCGCTGACGGATTCCTGGGACCGGCACGAGAAGACCGTGGTGCTGCGAGATATGGACTTCTTCGCGGCCACCGCCCAATGCCTCGAAGATTGTGAGACACCGTACTTCTTCAAGGTCGATGACGATTTTCTCCTCCATCCCAAAGCCATCGCCTACATGCGAAAGAAGGTGCTGGAGTATCCTTATCCGGAGGAACTGGGGATCTACTACTGCCATCTGTGGGAGGACTGGACCAGCCGCGTGCGACAGAGCATCAAGGTCTACCGGGCCGAGGCCCTGCGCCGGATCGGCGGGTTCCAGGTGAACGATCAGGGGAAGGTGGACGAGGCGACCAAAGCAGCGCTGGAGCGGGCCGGGTTCAAGGTTGTCGCGGACCCCAGCGTGGTGGCGCTCCATGCCTGCGGCACTTGGGAAGAGCAGTTGGAGTACGAGCGGCTCTGGAGCGCGATGGCCGATGCGCCCTACCAGAAGCCTACCCATGATGCGATGAAGGCGTACTGCGGAACCAAATCGCTCGAGACGCAGTACGCCATGAGGTTGGGGACGCTGGAGTCCATCAACCGGCAGTTGAATACCCCGTTCCACCGATTCCTGGTCGAGACCGCAGCGGACTCTCCGAGCGGCGCGCCGCCGGAGAGCGAGGTATCCGACTCCTCGCTGCATGTCGCGGAGGATACAGCGGCCAGCGGAAGCCTGCTTCATCCACCCTCCCGCCCTCGCCGACAGAGGGTACGCGATCGCCTTCTGCGGGCAGAGCCGACGGCCGGACGCGGATCGCAAACCGACGCCGGACGTCGGCCACGAGTCACCGTGGTGCTGGCGTGCCGCGATGGGGAGCGACACCTGCCGGAGTGTTTGGACAGCGTCTTGAAGCAGACCCTGTCGGAGTGGGAGCTGTTCCTGCTCGACGATGGCAGCACCGACGGGACGCGGCGGATCATGGAGGAGTATGCCGCTCGCGACGCGCGCATCCGGCCCTTCTACTTCGACCAGAGCGCCGGACCCTACATTCGCCGCAATTTCGCCATCGAACGCGCCGGCGCTCCTTTCGTCGTGATCCAGGATGCCGACGACCTCATGTGCCCCGAGAAGCTGGAGCGGTTGTGGCTGGCCATCACCCAGGACGACCGTCTTGGCGTGGTCGGCTCGTTCTACCGCATGTTTCTCGATGAGTACCAGGGGGCGGAACACAGCGACACGGTCGTCCTGAAGACGACGCACGAGCAGATCCTGGAGGAATACCGGAACGCGGCCGTCTGTGATTTCTGCTGGCATGGCTCGGCCATCATCCGCAAGCGCCTCTTTGAGGACATCGGGCCCTATGACGAGAATCCCTTCGCCTCGGACTCCTTCTGGCTGGCCAAGGTCGCGGAGTATGCGTGCCGAAGCGAGGCGGTTCGCGTGATGAATCTGCCGGAGGTGCTGACCCTGCGACGGATGCACGTCAGCTCTCAAACGGGCAGCCTGCCGGCGTTCGATCCGCGCAGTCGACGAGCCCACTTCAAGGAGCACCGCCGCCAGAAACTGTCGGAACTGATTCGAACGCTCCATGCCGACCCTCGTGCCGATATCAAGGCGGCCCTGCGTCGCACCGTCTGTGGCGACTTCATCAAGCAGAACGCACGGCTCTTCCCTGAATGGGAAAACGCGCCTTTGACCGGTCCGATCATCCAGGGTTTCCTCGGACGGATTTACAGTCACTTCACGAAGGGGCAGTTCGTTCAATGCCTTTGGACGAGCCGGATCGTGGAGCAACTGGTGGAGGGCATCGCGCGGAACGTGCGAAGCTATGAGCTGATCAAGGGTCTGGCCTATTTCGCACTCGGGTACCCTTGCGAGAGTCGGGAATGCCTGGACCGGGAATGTGACATTCATGGGACCCCTGTGGCAGTACAGTTCCGCGCGGACTGGCTCGATCGCGGCAACGGTCTCCAGCCGCGAGCCCAGCGTTTGAGCCTCATCGAAAGGGCCCTCTTTCATCCGGACGGCGGACAAACGGAGCCGGTCACGTGTCTTCTGGACAGTGGCGCCAAAGGACCGACGGGCGTGTCGGTTATCGTGTCTCTCGCGGGGGATGCGGCGTCGTGGGCCGATGTGATCGCTTCCTTCGACGCACAGACTGAGAAGGACTTCGAGGTCATCGCACTGGTTCCAGCGCCTTTGGGGGAGGACCTGATGCGTCGGGCCGGACACGTCGGCTTTCGTCTTTCCATCCTCGGCACGAGGGGTGGAGTGAGCCAGTGTCGATACCGGAATGCGGCAGCCGACCGGGCGCAGGGCCGCTGCCTTGCGTTCCTGGGAGAGCACGTGACGCCGGACCGTAACTTCGTCGCACGTGTACAGCAGCATTTCCAGGAGAAGGACATCTGCGGCCTGCGAGGCCGGATCCTCTGCAAGGACCGTCTCTCCACTCCCCTCCGATTCGATCTGGGGCCGGACCAGTTGGCGGCCGCGTGGGACATCGACGAGTTGTGTGTCTTTGACAGAGAGACCTTCTTCTGCCTCGGCGGGTTCCCCGCCGTGCCGTTCGATCACGGGGCGATCCACCTCTCGCATCGGGCGTATGCCGATCTGCGTGGCGCTCGGCGTCGTATTCTGTACTGCCCGGATGTGCTCTGCCATTACCGGGGACCGGCGGAGTTGCGGGTCGGTCTTGTGGATCGGTTCGCCATGGAAGACCGCTTCGCGGTCAGTCAAGCCTTGCTCGCGGTCCATCTCCAGGAGGACCAGGAGCGTCATGTATGGGGATTCCGCGAGTTCCTGGAGGGGTTGTACTGGAGAGACACCGGTACGCCGGAAGAGTGCTTCCGATGGTCTCTCCGGAGCAGCCTGTTCTTCCGGGAGCGCGACCCTCAATTGGCAAGCGAACGGGCACGGATGGCGCTGCGGCTCCGTCCAGACTGCATTGAGGCCCGTTGCGTCCTGGGTTCGGCGCAGGCGATGCTGGGCCAGCCCGGCGACGCGTGCGTTCCTCTCGAAGCGTGCCTTGAGCCGCTGGAGGAGTCGATTGCCTTGGAGCGGCTGGATCGCGCGCGAAGCGAGTTCAAAGGCTATGCCGATATCGTGGAATGTTACGTTGCCAGTTGTACGCTGCTGGCCGAGTGCTATATGAAGACGGGCCGGTACGATCGCGTGGGCGGCACCTATGCGCGACTGCTTGGGAACTCCCATGTCCAACTCGATCCGGCTCAGCGACAGAGCATGGAACGCATACGAGACCGCTTGGCTTCGTCGCACAGGGCCGAGATCGTGTCCGTGCCCTCGCATGGGGGCAGATGCGGACGCGATGTGGCGCGGGTGAATCCTCCTCCGCCACGCAGGACGGAGCCGCCAAGCCCGGTGGTGCCATCGACAGATGGGTCAGGCCGGGATCGTGCGTCGGAAGACCCGTGCGTTCAGAAGCTGACGGAACTGGAACGCAAGTATCGATCCATGCCTCGAGGGGCCTCGGGCAAGCATGCCATTGCGGTCAAACTCGCCGAGCTGTTTCGCAAGGCCGGAGAGGAGAGCAAGGCCCGGGCGCTCGATTTCGAGGCGAAGACCCTCAGCAACACCCTCGCCTTCACCCAGGCCAGACGCGACAAACCCGCCGTCTGTTCCCACCGCCCCACGATCGTGGAGTTCAACGTGATCACACGCTGCAACGGGGGGTGTGTCATGTGCAGCTACGGGATGGACGGCGAGATCGTGGACTTGGAGCAGTTCAAGCGGCTGGCCGACGAGTGGTTGCCGACCGCCATGGATGTTCACCTGATCGGCGGCGAAGTCCTGTTGCATCCGCAGTTCTACGATCTCTGCGAGTACGCGAATCGCTTCGGTGTGTCTCTTGGCATGACGACGAATCTGTCCACGCTGGCCGGGCGACGGGCGGAGACGATTCGGAAGTTCTTCAACACGGTTCGTGTTTCCGTAGACGGATCCACCCGGCAGACCTACGAATCCATCCGTACGCGTCTGAGTTTCGACCGCCTCTGCCGTAACCTGGAGATTCTGGCCGACATCCGGCGGGACAAGCCCGACCTCCGTTGCGAACTGACCTTCGTTGCGATGCACCAGAACATCGCCGAACTGCCCGACGTGATCGAGATGGCCGGCCGATATGCCTTCGACAGTGTGGCGGTGAACTTCGTCCACATATACAGCCCCTCGGCGCTGGACGACTCGTTGCTCCTCCACCGGGAGCGGGCGAATGCGAACTTCGATTTGGCCAGGGCCAAGGCCGATCAACTCGGACTGGTTCTGGACATCCCCAACAACTTCGATCTGAGCCGCCCACCCTATGTGGCCTCGCAGCAACTGACGGAAGGCCACAGACGGTGTGTTCGACCCTGGCAGCGGGTTCGCATACTCCTCAACGGCGACGTCGTCTCCTGCTGCCATCTTCTGGACCTTCCGATGGGCAATGCGCTGACGGAGCCCCTCGAAGGTGTGTGGAATGGCAGAAGACTCCGGGATTTGCGGCAGGCCATCAAAGACGGCCGGGACGATATGCCCCATCGGTGCAAGCACTGCCAGATCCTCACGGGCGGGACGGATTCCAACGATGTGATGTTACATGTCGGTCCGGCTCTTGTGCCCGAACTGAAGCAGCGCCTCGAGGCGCGGGCCAGTACGCCGGCGGTGGCTGAATCCACTGCGCCCGCGCCGCGTGCATCCGTGCCGGCGGTCAGCGTGGTGTTGGCGTGCCGCAATGGGGAAAAGCACCTGCCGGAATGTCTGGACAGCATCCTGCAGCAGACCCTGTCGGAATGGGAATTGCTGATTCTTGACGATGGTAGCACCGACGGTACGCGCGGGATCATGGAGGCGTATGCCGCCCGCGATGCGCGGATCCGGCCCTTCTACTTCGACGAAAGCAGCGGGCCGTACATCCGTCGCAACTTCGCCATCCGACAGGCCCGTGCGCCGTTTGTCTCGATTCAGGATGCCGACGACATCATGTGTCCCGACAAGCTTCGGCGTCTTTGCGATGCAATCGGCGGCGACGAGCGTCTGGCGGTCGTCGGTTCGTTCTATCGGAAGTTCCTGGATGATTTCACCGGCCTCGAATCCACTGAAGCCATGACGCTGCCGGAGACTCACGAGGAGATTCTGGAGGCGTATGACGCCCGGTCCATGTGGGATTTCGTGTGGCATGGCTCGGCGATCGTCCGGCGAACGCTGTTCGAGGAGATCGGGCTGTATGACGAAAATCCCTTCGGCGCCGACTCGTTCTGGCTGGCCAAGGTGGCCGAATACGCCCGCCGCACGGAGCGTATCCGGTTGTGCAATATTCCGGAGTCTCTTACTCTGCGGCGGGTGCACAGCGAATCGCAGGTGGGGCAACTGCCGGCGATGGACCCGCGCAGCCGACGAACGCGGTATTCACAGTACTGCCTCAGCCGGCTCCAGGAGGTGGTCAACGCGGTGGCGCGCGACCCCTCGATGGATGTCGCCCGGGCGCTGCGCGAATGCACCTGCGCCGACTTCCTCCCACGCTTCGGCGCGCAGATCGCCGAATGGGAACGCGAGCCGGTGGACGAAGGGATCGTGGTTCGCTTCCTTCAGCGTGCCACAGAGTGTTTCCGAATGCAGCAGTACGTCAGTTGCGTGCAGGCCCTGTCCGCGTTGGAGGGCATGGACCTGGAACTGCCGCATCGCCTCGCCAATGTCGATCTGGTCCGCGCGCTAGCGCTCTATGGGCTGGGGCACAAAGAGCGGTGTCAGATCTACCTGCGCAGGGAGATGGCCCATCACGACACCCCGGCCGCCAGGCAGTTTCGCGAGGAGGCCTTCACGCCAGGCGTGCAGATCGACGTGCAGCAGTGGGGCGCCGAGCATGCGGACGCCGTCACGCTGCAAGTCGGGGGCACAGCGTGCACGACGTTGTCGTTGGAGCAGACCCGAACCGCCGTCGTGGCGGGCGAGTCGCCCAAAGTTACGGTGATCACGGCGTGCCGGAATGCCGCTGACTTTCTCCCCGAGTGCCTGGACAGCATTCTGTCCCAAACGCTGAGCCAGTGGGAGCTGTTCCTGCTCGACGACGCCAGCACGGACAACACCCGCCGGATCATCGAGGAATATGCCCGGCGCGACGCACGCATCCATGTCCATTTCTTCCACGACCAGGCAGGACCGTACGTCCGGCGCAATTACGCCATCGAACGCGCCCGCGCAGATTTCATCGTGATTCACGACGCCGATGACCTGATGTGCTCCACCAAGCTGGAGACTCTGTACGACGAGATCAGCCGGGACGACCGGCTGGCTATGGTGGGCTCGAACTACCGCACGTTTCTCGAAGCGTACCGCGGTCCGGAACACAGCGAATGCAGTCAACTGCCGTTGACGGACGATGAAATCATGGCCCGATTCCGGACCTGGCGTCACAGCCTGAGCCACGGGACCGCGATCATCCGCAAGGCCCTTTTCGCCCAGATCGGTCTCTACGACGAGAACCCCTTTGCCGCCGATTCGTTCTGGTCGGCGAAACTGGCTCTGTATGCCCAGGCCGGTCAGCCCGTCTTTGTGAAGAACGTGCCCGAGAGCCTGACCCTGATCCGTCTGCACGCGATGAACTACACGCGGGTAGTGTCGACACTCGATCCGCGCAATCGACGAACGCGGTACCGGCAATACTGTGACGGCCGGCTGTCGCGCATCCGGGAGCGCCTGAAGTCGGAACCCGGCATGGATATCGGACGTGCATTGCGTCAATGCACCTGCGGCGATTTCCTGACGCGTTTCAGGGCCCAGATCCTCGCCTGGGAGAGTCAGCCTCTGGATGACCGGGTTGTCCCTGAGTATCTGGACATCGCGGTCTCGCTGTTCAACCGGGGTTTCTTCGTCAGTTGCGTCAATATCCTCAACAATGTGGAGGTTCTCGATGCGACCGTGGCCGATCGCGTAGTCGGCTATGACCTTTTGCGCGGCTTGGCCTTTTTCGCCCTGCGGATGAATGGGCAGGCTCGCCTGCATCTGGATCGTGAGATTCGTCGTCATGGCACGGCCGCCGCCCGTCGGTTCGTGAAAGATGCCTTCGAGTCCACCAAGCCGGTTGACCTGGCCTCCTGGTGTCAGGAGCACGCCGAGCGACTCAACCTGGGCGCGACGAAGCCTGGAGCGAAGGCGCCGCAACGGACGACTCTCTCGCCTGTTGGGACCTGAGAAAAAATGGATGAAAGGCTTCAGGACTACGCATGACGGAACGATAACACTCTCGGGGTCGATAGTTCCGACAGCCCTGGGGATTTCTGTGCGCCGCCGGGTCGGCGGCCAATGAAGGGTCGATAATCATGGGCGAATTGCGGCTTTCCGGCCTGTCAACGGGCATTGACACCGAGACACTGGTCAAGCAATTGGTCGCGATTGAAGGGCAACGGCGCGACAAGTACGTCGAACGAAAAGAGACTTGGGACGATCGCCGGGAGGCCTTGAACACGCTGGAAACGAAGTTGGAGGCCCTGCAAGAGGCGGCCGAAGGTCTTTCCGACGCCAAGAAACTCCGTTCCTTCGGAACCAAGACCAGCGATGAGGATATCCTTTCGGCCGAATCGTCCAACACGGCCTATGAGGGCAGCCATTCCGTCGTCGTGAACCGGCTGGCGAATGCGGAACGCTGGGTGCACACCAGCGGCCTGGAATATGCTGAAAGCCTCGTTGGGGCCGGCACGTTCATCTTCTCGTACAACAACGAAGAGATGGTCATCACCACCACAGAGGACACGACGCTGGAGGAGCTCGTGGGGCTGATCAACAACGACGCGAGTAACCCGGGCGTGACCGCGAATTTGCTGTCCTATAATGACGCGTATCATCTCGTACTGAACGGCAACGACGCCGGCTCGGACTACGAGATCAGGATCAACACCAGCAACACGGAGGTGTGGCAGGCGACCTCCTCCCTCACCGTGGGCACGGAAAATGCCGCTGTGACCGACAAGATCCAGAAGCTCGATCAATTCAGCGGCGTGCTGACGGGCGACGAGTCCATCACCATCTCGGGCACGATGCACGACGGCACGGTGGTCAACCACACGCTGAACGTCAACGAGAACACGACCCTGGATCATCTCCTCGGGGAGATCAATGACGCCTTCTCAGGCACGGCCAAGGCGACGCTGGTCAACGGTCAGATCCGGTTGACCAGCCAAACCAGCGGCGTCAGTCTGATGACGCTCGGCTTGGCGTACAATCCCGGATCGGGGTCCACTACGCTGGACCTGCCGGCGATCAGCCAGTCCACGCAGGGGGGCAGTGTGACGGCCAGTCTGGCGGGCTTTGCCGGGTCGGATTTCGTCGAGACGCAATCCGCCCAGGATTCTCAGATCAAGGTGGATGGCTTTCCGCCGGGCGCCGATGAATGGATCAGTCGCAGTTCGAACACGGTTGACGACGCCATTTCCGGCGTGACGCTGCATCTGCACGACGCCGGGACCGTGCAAGTGAGCCTGACCCGCGACACCGAATCGGTCAAGGACAAGCTCCAGTCGTGGGTGGACGCCTACAATGACGTGGTGGCGTTCATCACGGCAAACACCGGATACGACAGCACACAGGGGATCGCGGGCCTCCTGATGAGCGACTCGACCGTCACGAGCATTGCCAACAATCTGCGGACGTCCCTGGTTCAGCGAACCAGCGGCTTCGTTATGGACGTCGACAGCTTCCTCATGCCGGGACAAATCGGTCTCGAACTCGACCGCGACGGTCTGCTCTCGCTGGATTCGACTGCATTCGACGAAGCGATCGCGAAGGACTACATGGGTGTGCTTTCTCTGATCGGGGCCGACAAGACGGGCAGCTCCGACAGCAACGTGGTTCAGTTCTACAGCGCTTCGAGCAGGAATACCAGAGGCGGGACATATAGCGTGCAGGTGACGGTTTCCGGAGGAGCCATCACCAGCGCCAAGATCAAGCCGGAAGGTGAATCCGCCTATCGCGATGCGATATTCGCCGGCAACATTGTCACCGGAGACCGAACGTTTGATGACAATGGGGCGCCGCTGTACGCGGAGAATGGCCTGACGCTCAGCGTCGATCTCAGCCAGGACGGCACCTTCAACGCCACGGTCCGCGTCAAGCAGGGATTCACCGGGGCGATGAAGGAGGTGCTCGAAGGATTCCTGAAGCCCACGAACGGATGGCTCACACTGGACCAGGAGTCGGTGGAGTCGCAGATTGAGAACCTGGAGGACCGCATCGCGACAGAGGAAGACCGCCTGTCGCGCGTGGAGGCGCGTCTGGTTGCGAAGTATGCACGGCTCGAGAGGACTCTGACACTGCTGCAAAGCCAGATGTCGGGATTGCTGTCCTATGAGTAGGCGTCTGCCGGGAAGAAGGCCGGTCTCGTCGGCCCGCTGGTACTACCTTCGGGCCTTCGCCTTGCGGCTTTGCCGCAGGCGGTAGATCATCGCCAGAACTTCCGCCACCGCCATGTAGAGCGATTCCGGTATGCGCTGTCCCGGCTGGACGGAGGCGTAGATGGCGCGGGCGACTTCCGGCCGTCGGACGATTGGAATCCCGTACGATCGCCCGATGGCGATGATCTTCTGCGCCACGTGGTCGGCGCCCTTGGCCAGCAGGACGGGCGCATCCATGGTCTTGGCTTCATACCGCAGCGCGACCGCCACGTGCGTCGGGTTCACCAGGATGACGCTGGCTTTGGGCACCTCGCGAATCAGGCGTTTCATCGACATCTGAATCTGAATGCGGCGGATTCGGCCCTTGATTTCCGGCGAGCCTTCGCTGTCTTTGCGCTCCTGTTTGACCTCCTGCCGGGTCATCTTCAGCTCTTGAATGTACTGCCACTTCTGATAGAGGGCGTCGGCCAGCCCGAGGATGATGATGGCGATGCCCACCCGGATCCCGAGGCCGAAGGTCATCGACGCGATGGCGCCGATCAACTGCGAAGACCAGGCCCAACGGAGGGCGGCCATGGTCTCCAGCTTGTCCCGCAGGTAGAGCCAGACGATCAGACCGACGATGAGCAGCTTGGCGATCGAGCTGATCAGGCGGACCAGCGATCGCACGTTGCCGAGTCTCTGGATGACGGAGACGGGATTGATGGCATCCCACTTGAATCCCACGGCCTCGGCACTGAACGTCACGCCCCCGATGGCGATGCTCGCGGCGATTCCGGCCACACTGATGGCGGCCAGGATGGGCAGCATGACGACAACCGCGTCCACGATATTGGCGTTCAGGTACGCCGCAAACGTGTCGGCGTCGGCCATGGGGCCGATCTGCCCGGACACGCTCGCTTCGACCTGACCTTTGGCCCAGCCCAACAGGCCGGGCCCCAGCAGCGCGACACTCAGAAACAACACCAGAAGCGTAACGGCCGAGCCGAGGTCCTGGCTCTGCGGGACCTGCCCTTTTTCGCGGGCCTTCCCCAGCTTTCGCGGGGTCGGTTGCTCTGTCCTTTCGGCAGCAGGTTTGTCGGCCATCGTCGAAAATGACTATGGATCATTGATGATTGATGGTTGGGAGAACGTCCCGCTTCTGCCATCGTCAATCATCCATAATCAATCATCCTTCTAAAGCGGCAGCAGCTTCGCCATCCAACCGGCCATCTCCGTCACATACCCATTGAGGAAGGGCAGAAACGTCGCGGCCATAATCAGCCCCAGACCGATGCGCACCGGCATACTGATGAAGAGAATGTTCATCTCGGGAACCAGCCGCGCCAGCAGGGCCAACGCCACCATGAGGACCATGAACGCCGCCAACATGGGAGCGGCCAGACGCAGCGCCGCGATCAGCATGGCCGAGCCGGCCGTGAGCACCCCTCCGGTCAGCATCTGGATCGTCGGGATCGTGCCGGCCGGGAAGGCGGTGTAGCTCTTCGAGAGGATCAGCAGGAACAGATGGTGGCCGTTGGCGCTGAGGAACAACAGGACGAAGATCATCTCCAGCAGACCGCCGAGCGGCTGGCCGTTCTCTCCGGTCAACGGGTCCAGAATCTCGGCCATCGTCAGCCCCATCTCGCGCTCGACAATCTGGCCGCTGAGCTTGACCACGGAAAACAGCGAACTGACGATCACTCCGAGGGCCAGGCCGTAGGTGGCTTCGCCGGCCAGCAACAGCATCGCCTTGAGCGTGGAGATCTCGGCTACGTCGATGCCGAGCGGCGCGACGGCGGCGAAGAAGACCGAGAGAACCACGGTCGCGGCCACCTTGATCTGCATCGGGATCGCCTGCCACCCGAAGACGGGAAGGATCAGGAAGAAAGCGGAGATGCGCGTCAGGACCAGGGTGAAGCCGAGCAGGATTTCGAGCATCGGGGCCTCCGCCGTCAGTACTTGATATGCTGAATCTGGGCGAAGATTTCGGCGGTGAACCGCAAGGCGATCTGGAGCATCCAACTGCCGAACAGCAGGCTGGCAGCGCAGACGGCCAGCAGCTTCGGCACGATGGTCAGCGTCATGTCGCGAATGGACGTGACCGCCTGAAGCAGGGTGACGATGACGCCCACGGCCATGCAGGTGATCAGGATCGGCGCCGACAGGAGCAAGGCGGTCTCCAGCGTATGTCTTCCGAGGTAGAGCACGTAGCTGCTATCCATAGATTCCAGTCCTCTTTGTCAGGGTGCGCCGTTGCGGCCGGGGCCGGTCATCATTGGAACCCGAGGCTGAGGCTCTTGGCCAGCAGCCCCCAGCCGTCGACCAGGATGAACAGGATCAGCTTGAACGGCAGCGAAATCATCACGGGCGGCAGCATCATCATGCCCGCGCTGAGCAGCACGCTGGCGATGACCATATCGATCAGCAGAAAGGGGATGAACAGGAGGCAACCGATCTCGAAGGCGGTGCGGAATTCGCTGATGATGAAGGCCGGGATGACGATGTGCAGCGGGATGCCCATGGGCGTGGTCGGTGGGGCGACCTTGGCCATCTGGACAAAGAGCGCCAGGTCGTTGCGCCGGCTCTGACGCAGCATGAACTCTTTGATGCACCCGGCCGCAGTGTCGGTGGCCTTCGTGAAGTCGATCTTGTCGGCGAGGTAGGGCTGGATGGCTTCCGTGTTGACCTTGGCATACGTCGGGGCCATCGTGTACAGCGTCAGAAACAGCGCCAGGCCGATGACCGCCACCGTCGGGGGTATGCTCTGGGTGCTCAAGGCCCGCCGCGCGAAGGACAACACGATCACGATCCGGGTGAAAGACGTCATCATCATCAGCAGGCTCGGCAGAATCGCCAGGCCGCTGAAGATGATGACGAGCTTGACGGGCGTGGACCAGTCGCGGCCCTGCGCCTCTTTGGCGGTGGCCTTGTCGAGGACGGTCGCCAGGTCGTTCAGGCTCGGCACGTTGTTCGATGGCGGAACGGTGGTCGAGTCGGACGGCGCCCCGGGCAATGGCAGCGGCGCGATCGGGCCGGCCATCTGCCCGTGCGACGTCGTGACCGCTGCCCCAAGGACCAGCAGCAGCGCCGTCAAGGTGGTTCGAATCGCCATCATCTATGCACTCACCGGATTGTCGATGTCCTGCCTGGGCAGGTCCAGCCAGGTGTCCCCGACATGGGCCAGGGCGGCAATGCTCTCGTTGGTGCTGCCGATCAGCAGCCTCTGGTTGCCGATCTCCACCAGGTGCAGCGCCTTGCGCGGTCCGAGATAGGTGGTCTCGACGACGCGAATCTCTTTGCCGCACGCCTTGGTGAGGTTGGGAAGCACCCTCTTGGACAGGTACAGGGCGCCGACGCCCAGGCCCACGACGAGCAGGACCGAGAGCATCATCTTGAAGAACAGCTCCTTGTTGCCGAGATTGCCTGACGCCTCGGGACCCGCCTGGGCGAAGCTGAGATCATCGAACAGGGTTCTCTGCGCCGGCGGGACAGGGGCCGTTTTCTCCTGATCGGTCGCGCGGGCGGCAAGGCCGATCAGCCCTCCGGCGACGACGACCACGGCAAACATCACCAGTGTCTTCCTTTTCTTCAGATCGTTCACATGGACCTCGAAATCGTTCTCGTCGGCGTCATTCACGAAGGAGCGTTCCTGCCGACGGCGGCCTGACGCGTCCCAATGACGGTCGGGGTGCCGCGTCATAGGCGGATATGCAAACGGCGTGCCGGGACCCTGGTGCATGTTGAGGGCGGGCTTTTCGGCAGCGCCAGAGTCCGGAGGTCTATCGGGACGGCTGAAGAATGGTCAGCGCGCAGAGAAACTATACGACCGCGGCGGTCAGCCGGTCGTCTTCATGGCGGCGATCAGGATCTGGGATTGCCCGGGGCTCAGAGCATCCTGTCCGCCCCATTTTGCGCCGGGACCGGCGCCCCACCAGAATACCCTCCAAGGGGAACCGCCAGCGGCAGTGTTTGTGCCTCGGCCGGTCGTTGCCGCTCCCAACGCCTGACGCATGAAGACAGCCACGGCTTGGGATCGACGGGCCGCCAGCAGGCGGGATGGAGAGTCGCTGGCTCCCCTGTCGCTCACCCCGACGACATACAACATCGCAGCGGCGGGATCGAGACTCTCGCGGACATTCAGACAAAAGCGCAACAGCCATTGCTTGCCGGCCTCATCCAACACGGTCTGGTTCGGCGCGAAGCGCACATTGGCGACCAGGAACTCTACCCGGTCACCCTTCAGTTGCGAGGGCATGGTCTGCATGGATCGCCGAAGGTTATCGAAGAGCCGCCGGGTTTGCTCCTCGCGGACGTCTTTGGTGATGCCTTGCGCCTGCTCAGGTTCATCCACGGAGTACTTGACGATGGGGTGTTCAAAATCCGAAATGTTCCGGAACCCGAATCCTGTTTTGACTGATTCCAGAAACAGCACGGAGACCCGTTGCCCGTCATCGAAGAGTGTCTCGTCGCGGACGTGCCCCATGCTCAGCAGGAGTACGAAGAACGTCAGCAGGTTCGTCGTCATGTCCGAGAAGGTGATGATCCATATGGGAACCCCCGGAGCGGTTTCCTCTGCCCTCTTCTTGCTCACTGTTGCACGCTCCCTTCCAGCAGAACGATCTCGAGCATCCGCTCCTGTCGGTGATACACCAGAGCGGAGCCGCCCGTGTCTTCAGGGGGGGCAATGCTTTCTGCGGCGATGCTAAGCCTCTCGTGGCCTAGGCCTTCGGCGGAGACGAGATGCTCAAGCACGGTCAAGGCTCGGGACAAGCCAAGATCGGCGTCGCCGGTGTGTCTGATGGGACCATTCTCGCTGATGACCACGCTGCCGGGCACTTGTCTGAGAAAGGCGGCTGCCATCGCCAGAAAATACCGTCCATCGGGTGACAGAGCTTTGCCTCGGCCCAGAAAGACCTTGCGTGACGGGATCAGGAACACCTTGTGACTGCGATAATCGGCGAGCTGGAGATCCTCGTTCAGTGACCCGCTGCGCAAAGTGGTGCTGTCGGTGGGTTTTTCACTGCCGTACTCGGGCTGTTCCGTGTCCACCACGCGCTGGCTTTCCACGATGGCGCTCTTGTCCAGGGTGCCTCCCATGTCTTCAGGCGTTCCGAAGACCGAGCGCATCGCGCTGCCGAAATTCAGGATTCTCTGCTCCTGTCTCGGGCCGAACGCGGAGAAGGTCACCAGCAAGACGAAGAACGTCAGCAGCAGGTTCATGCAATCGCTGAACGTGACCATCCACAGCGGAGCGCCGGCGGCCTCCTCGGGTTCTGCTTCTTTCTTCGGTCTGCCCATGGCGAGCCTACGCCTTCTTCTCTGCGCGTTTGCGCTGGGAGACGAACACCTGGAGCTTCTCGCGGACAATCGTCGGGTTGTCGCCGTTGGCGATCGCGCAGACCCCCTCGACGATCATTTCCTTGGAGGTGGTCTCTGCCTTCGAATAGAGCCCGAGCTTGCCTGCCAGCGGCAAAAAGATCAGGTTGGCTAGGATGGCGCCGTAGAACGTGGTGATCAAGGCTACCGCCATGCCGGCCCCGATCTGGTCGGGCGAGGAGAGGTTTCGCAGCATCTGGACCAGACCGATGAGGGTTCCAACCATTCCGAACGCGGGGGCGGCCGCACCCATGTATTCCAGGATCTTCTTGCCCACCGCGTGACGGTCCTGCATGTATTGAATCTCCATCGAGAGGAAGTCGCGGATGCCATCGGCGTCCTGGCCGTCGACGACCAGTTGCAGGGCCTTGGCGAAGAAGTGATCGTTGAGCTTGCCGATTTCCGGCTCCAAGGCCAGCGTGCCGTCGCGACGATTGATGGTCGCGAAGTCAACCATCTTGGTGGTCAATTCTCCGGGCGTCGGGATCTTCGCAACGAACGTCTTCTTGACGACCGAGAAGATGCTCAAACACTGGGGCAGCGAGAATTGGATGAACGTAGAGGCCAGCATGCCGCCGACCGTGATGGCGACGGATGGCACATCCCAGAAGATCAGCAGGCTCCCGCCGAGCGCCATGGCCCAGATGATGACGGCACACCCGAAGACAATGCCCAATATGGTTGCGGCATCCATGCGATTATTTTCCTTCCTGAACCTGTTTGAGTTTCTGACACAACAAGGCGGCCAGGGCCGGCTCGCTCGTCGCCAGTTCGGCCAGCACCTTCGCCTTGGTTCGATCCTGCATGAAGAAGAGGATCTTGACGGCGTCGTCGATGTTGGTGTTGCGTGCGGCTCCGCCGCTCGTCGATTGCGTCATGGCCATGTTGCTGAGAATTTCGCTGGCGCGCGCGGGGTCCATCTTGTCGTAGGCGGCCGCGATGGCCAGCAGGTTCGCCTTCTCCGCCTGGTCGACTTCCACGCGTGTCTTCTGGAGCATGTCCCGTTCGTTCCGGAGATTCGCAACGGTGGCCGCCAGGTCCACCCGCAGGTTGTTCAGTTCCGCGACATCCTTCTGGAGGGTCTGCTGGGCGATGGCCAGACGCTGCCTTTCCTTGTCGAGACTCTGGATCTTCGTGTTGTATTCCTCGATCTTCTCGCGCACCTCGAAGATCAGTTCCTTGAGCTGCTCCTCCGTCATCGCGCGGGTATTGGTGCTGTCGTCGGCCGGGGTCAGCGCGGTCGCCAGGACCGTCGGTGCGGTCTTTGCCGGCGACGGGACCTGGCTGGCGGCGGAAGCCGGTTCCTCCGGCGCCGCGCCCTGGACGGCGGCCGGCTTGGTGAGCCAGGCGGTGCCGAAGGCCCCGAGGAAGCTGACCAATCCCGCGGCCACAGTGATTATCAGAAGTTTCTTGCTCACGGTGTATGCTCCCAACTGGTATCCACGGGATGCGCGTGCGACGAGACCGCATGCGGCATCAGAGCATCGGACTGTCTTCGTGCGAAGCTGATGGTCGTTCGGTCATCCATCTCTTTCTGTTCGAGTCTCTCCTGCTCTTCGAGGAAGCGTGCCTTGGCTTCGGCCCGCAGTTTCTCCAGGCCTTCCTTGAATCTCTTGGCCGCCAGAACCTCGGCGGTCTTCTCCTTCTGCCGGACCTCCAGGTCGCGGATCTCGTCTTTCAGCGTTCGGATGATCCGATCGTCCCGGTCGGCGTTCCTCAGGAAGAACTCCTGGGTCCCCAGACGTCCGGGCGACCGATCCTGCGTGATCTCCGCCATGATCTCCCGCAGGATGCGCTGGCGCGTGAGCAGCTCGCTTCGCTTGATGGCCAGGGTTTCGGTCAGGCGAAACAGCTCCATGCGTTTGAGCTGCTCTTCCTTGGTCCGGATGTCCAATACTCTCTGGAGGCGCCATGCGAATCGTCTCATAGCCGTATCCGCCTTACGTCCGAGCCTTGTCGAGACTGAGCAACTGGTCCCAGACGCGCTGGATTTCCGTCAGCCGCTGAACGGTCTCCTCGAAGGGGGTCCTCTGACGCACCGGTTGCACGAGGAACTCGTTGATGCGGTCGATCAGACTGATTGCGCCGTCGATGCGCCGGTTGCTTCCCCGCGAGAAGGCTCCGATGTTGATCAAGTCTTCCGCATCGGCGTACGTCGCATGGATCTCCCGCAGTTTTTGGGCGGCCGTGCGATGTTCGTCGCTGACCACCGCCGGCATCAGCCGGCTGACACTCTGCGAGATGTCCACCGCCGGATAGTGGCCGCGACTGGCCAGCTTTCGCGACAGGACGATGTGCCCGTCCAGCAGGCTTCGCGCGCTGTCGGCCACCGGATCGGTCAAATCGTCATTTTCCACCAGCACCGTCAGGATACCGGTGATGCTGCCGATGCCGGCGCAGCCCAGACGTTCGATCAGCCGGGGCATCAGGCTGAAGACACTCGGGCAATACCCCTTCGTCGCAGGAGGTTCTCCGGCGGCCAGACCGATCTCTCGCTGCGCCTGGGCAAACCGGGTCAACGAATCCATCATGAACAGGACGTTCTTGGCCTTGTCCCGGAAGTACTCCGCAACGGTCACCGCCACGAAGGCGGCCTTGACCCGCTGAATGGGCGGCGCATCCGACGTGGCCACTACGACCACGCTGCGAGCCAGACCCTCGGGACCAAGGTTTTCTTCCAGAAACTCACGTACTTCGCGGCCACGCTCGCCGATCAGGGCGACGACGTTGACCGCGGCGTCGCTGCCGTTGGCGATGTCACCCAGCAGGACGCTCTTGCCGACGCCGCTGCCGGCGAAGATTCCGACGCGCTGGCCCTGGCCACAGGTCAGAATACCGTCGATCGAACGGATGCCCAACGCCAGCGGCCTGGTGATTTTCTCGCGGCTCAACGGCGGCGGGCTGCTGACGTCCAGCGGCCTCTTCTCGTCTCCGAGCAGAGGCCCTTTGTTGTCGATCGGCTCGCCCAGGCCGTTCAGAACGCGTCCGAGGACCTTCGGACTGAGCATGATGTGACGGGGCGTGGTCCGGGCCGTCACGACGTCGCCGGGGCAGACGCCCTCGATGTGTTCCAGCGGCAGCAGAATCACGTGGTCGTGACGGAAGCCGACCACCTCGGCCAGGACCCGCCGGTCGGTGCCGATGTGGATTCCGCACAACTCCCCGAGGCCGACAGACGGACCGGCCGACTCGATGGTCGAGCCGGAAACGCGTACGACGTAGCCCTGGCAATCCACCAGGTCCACCGTCTCCAGGGCCGAGCGGTACTTGTCGAAATCGATGGTCGGGCAATTGGAGTCGATCATAGACTACTGCGCTTTCTCCAGGGCTTCGCCAATCCGCGCGAGGTGCTCCTCGACGAACGACTTGACGATGCCCTTCGGGGTCTCTACCAGACAGTCGGCGCGCGCGATGCCCCAGTCGGCGACCAGATCCAGTTCCGCAAACTGCGTGCCGGGGTTTTCCCGCTGGAACTGCTGGCAGGTCGCCAGATCCTCCGGGTTCACGCGCACCACGAGGTTCTGGCGGGCCGGGGCGCACTTCAGCGCCTCCTCGATGATCGTCTGGATGTCGTATTCACCCTGGTCGATCTTGCGCGTCAGGATCTTCCTGGCGATCTCGACCGCCAGCCTGGCGATGTCGGCCCGATGGCGCTCGACGGTCTGCTGATGCAGGTCGTTCAGCCTGGCAGCCAGGGTGTTGATGGTCTCACCCAGTTGTGCGAGGCTCTTCTTCTGCTGTTGGAGCGCCTCCGCTTCGCGAAGTACGTCGGTCGGCGCGGCGAGGGGTATTTGCGATTGGGCCTCGGCGTTCATCGACGGGTCCGGGGGCAAGACCGCCCGCCCCGGCTCTTCGACGACGCGAAGGCCTGCGACAGGTCGGGGCAGATTGAGCGTCAGTGCCTCGGACATGATCCTACTCTTCCACGAAAGTCAGTTCACCGTTGCGGTTGAGCTCCCGCAACCCCTCGACGATCTTGTCGCGCGCCTGGCGAATGTCTTCCTTCTTCGGCGCCGACATCAGGGACGCTTCTTCGCTCACCATGGCCGCCGCACGTTCGGAGATATTGGACTTGATTGCCTGGGCAATCTCCTCAGGGACCTCGTGCAGGGCCAGCGCCAGTTGTCGTTCGTCGACGCCGCGCAAGGCCTGCTGGAGGGAGCGGCCGCCGATCTGGGGGATGTCGTCCCATGTGACCATGAGATTCATCACCTTTTCGCCGGCCTCGCTGTCCTTCTGCTGGATGGCCTCGAGGACGCCGTCGCGGACCTCCTTGTCCAGGTTCCGCACGAGGACCGCCACCTTGCGAAGCGATTCCTCCGGATGGGCCTGCACGGCGCCGGCAATCTGCTGGGTCGAGCCCAGGGCTTCCAGACGCTTGCGCACCATCTGGGCGATTCTCGCCTTGGCCTCGGGAGTCACCGAGCCGATGGCGGTCATGCGGCTGATCGCGCTGACCCGCAGTCCCTCGCCCAGCAGCCCGAGGATTTCCGAGCCTTTCTTCGGAGGCAGTTCCGACAGGACTACCGCGACCGCCTGCGGATGCTCGGTCTCCATGACGGTCGCCAGTTTCCGTTGGTCCGCCGAACGGATGGTCATGAATGGATCGCGCTTCTGAAGCAGATCCTGGATCTCCTGCTGCACCTGCTTGGCCTTGTCCTCGCCTACTGTGTTCTTGAGGACCTCGCGCAGGAAGTTCTTGAACTGAAATCCCGATTCACTTCCCAGCGATTGGCAGAATTGCCGGGCGACCTCGGCGGCCTGCTTGGCATTCCGGTGGCCGGAGGCGTCGAGGTAGCTCAGCTCGACGGCCAGCTCCCGAACCATCCGGGGATCCACGCCCTTGAGCAGCTCCGCGGCGGTGGCCGCATCGAGACTGGTCAGGAGCAGGGCGGCCTTTTGTTTTCCGGTCAGTGCCACGTCTTTCGTCACTCCTTCTCTTCGATCCAGTTCAGGAACATCTCTCGGACTTGGTCCGGGTTGTTTCTCAGGGCATGGGTGATCTGGCGGCGCAGCAAGACAGGCTCGGCCACGGGACTGCCCTGGGGCAGCAGACCGCCTCCGGTGCTCCCGCCCTCGGCCAGCTGCCGGGTCTGGCCGGCGGCGACCGCTTTGCTTCTGGCGCGGCTGAAGATTCGCAAGACGATCAGGGCGCAGACCGCCATGATCCCCAGCGACAGATGGCGGGCCAGCGCCAGATAGCGTGGCCAGGCCGTCGGTTCGTCCTCGATCAGGGACGCAGTCGGCTGGCGGAATCGTGCGTTGACGACCTTGAGTGAATCGTTCTCCTTCAGGCCCAGGGCCGTGCGGATGATCTGCTCGACCTCGGCCACCTCCATGATCAGAGCGGGTTGGGCGGCCGTGGTGGCGTCGTTTGCATCGCGTACGTACAGATCCACGAAGGCGGCCACGGAGAGCGAGCGGATCTCTCCCGGGAGGATGATCTGCTGCTTGACGGTCTTTCCGACCTGATACTCGGTGACGATGGACTCGTCCTTCTTGGTGCTGCCGGCGGCGGCCTGTTGTCCGGCGTTGCCGGCGCCGGTTTCCGAGTTGTTGGTGATCTCCTCCTTGGTGGCCACCTTGGCCGACGGATCATAGATCTCCGTGACGGTGCTGACGCTGTTCATATCGACCACGGCGCTGACGCGCACCGTGGCGCGGCCCGGTCCCAGGACCATCGTGAGCATGTCTTCGGCCTTCTTGACGAGGCCCTGTTCGACGCGCTCTTTGTAGTCGTGGACGGTGCCGGCGCCGGTGGCCAGTGTTGGATCGCTCTGACTGGAAAGGAGATTGCCCTGGCTGTCGATGACGGTGACGTCTTCGGACTTGAGGCCCTTGACGCTTCCGGAAACCATGTGCGTGATGGCGGCGATGTTGACGCCGCTGAGCCGGTAACCGGGCTTCAGACGCAGAACGACGGAGGCGGAGGTCCGGCCTTCTTCCGAGGCGAACAGATTCTGCTCGGGATTGACGATATGGACCCTGGCGTGGGCGACGCCGTCGATCATCTGGATGCTCTTGGCCAGCTCGTCCTGCAAGGCCCGGCTGAGATTGACGTTCTGGACAAAGGGGCTTACGCCGATCTTCTCGTCGTCGAAGAGCTTGTAGCCGCTCTGCTCCCCGGCCGGCAGTCCTTCCTTGGCCAGGTCCAGCCGAAGCTGATAGACGTGCTCCTGGGGGACGTAGATCGTCGTGCCCCCGTCCCGCAGTTGGTAGACAATTTCCTTCTCCGCGATCTTGTCGGTGATCCGGGCGGCCTCGCCCGGTGTCAGCTCCTGGTACAGCATCCGCATGTCGGGTCGACGCGCCCAATGGACCAGAAGCGACCCGATGATGGCCGAGGCCACCAGCACGGCGGCCAACAAAGCCCTTTGTATCAGGCTGATCTTCTGCCAGACCAAGGCTATCTTGTGAAGAAGTTCCATCGAGCCTCTGAACCCGCGCTACCGCGCGTTCTCAAGACGCGTCGCAGGGCGCCACCACGGCGCCCGAGATTCGCCGGGCCTACAGCGGCATGCTCATCGTTTGCTTGTAGGCCTCGATGAGTTTGTTTCGCACGCCGACCAGGACTTTGAAGCTGACGTCCGCCTTGGCGACGCTGGAAACGACCGCCGTGATGTCGTTGTTCTTGCCGGTCAGCAGGTCCTGGATGGAGGCATCGGAGGTTTGCTGGAGATCGTCCACCTGCGAGACGTACTTGTCGAGGGCCTTGACTGCCTGCGAAAAGTCGGTTTTGGCCCCGCCGGGACCCTCGGTCGGCGGCAGGGAGGGCCTGGTGTTCGGCAAGAGGGAATTCACATTCGGATTGAAATCGATCATTTGGCTATCCTTCTGTTACCGGAGTAATTCCAGGGTGGTTTCGACCATCTTCTGATAGCGTTTCAGAATGGCCGCGTTGGCCTGATACGCCCGCGTGGCGGTTGAAAGGTTCATCATTTCGATCGGCAACTGGACGTTCGGCATGCTGACATAGCCCCCCGCGTCCGCCTTGGGGTTGCCCGGATCGAAGATCTTCTCCAGGGCGCTCATGTCCTGGGCGATGCTGTCGATCCCGACGCCGCCGATGCCTTCTTCGTCCTGATTCTCGGTGCGAAAGAACGCCTCGAGCCGGCGGTACGGCTGGCCCTGTCCGTTGTCGATCGTCCGAGCATTGGCGATGTTCGACGAGATGAGCTCCATCTGCGTGTTCTGGGCCCGCATGCCCGAGACGGCGATATCGACAGGACCGAACGTGCTGTCTACTCGCATAGTGACGAATCCTTTCTCAATTCACTCGGAGCGTTGTGCCTGCGGCCGGGTGACGGCGTTTCTTTCAGCCGCCGACGCGAATGGCCGCCTCGATCTGAGTGAACTTCTTCTGCATGAGCCTGACATAGGCGGTGTGACGCAGGGAGTTCTTCACGAGGCTTCCGACCTCGGCCTCCATGCTGACGTCGTTTCCGTTATCGCGGATCGAGGTGTTCCGGGGTTCGTAGATCTCCGGTTCGACCTTGTCGAGATCGACCGCACGCGACGACTGCAGGGCCTTGGCCAGCAACTCGTCGAATTTGACATCGATTCGCCGGTACCTCGGCGTCTCGATATTGGCCATGTTGCTGGCGATCGTCCTCTGTCGGAGCCCTTCCGCTTTGATCCCGGCTTCCAGCAGGTCCACGATATTGTTCGACTGCGTCATCGTTTGCACCCTTCTGTTCACGAACGAACATTCTTTGACGGGAACATGGTGTGCAATAACCGTGCCAGGCCGTGGGCGTCTGTGCGGAAGGTCGTTGCGGGCGTTGCGGAAGACCCGCGAGGAAGGAGAATCGGGGCTGTCGGCGTCTTTGGGGCTCTTTTCTGGGGTGTCAGGATTCTATACACACGGTTGGGTAATTTGACGCGCATCGCGGCGCATGAGGCGGCCCGGGTCGTCGCGTCGAGGGGCGGAAAAGACCTCCCGGTTGCGGAACATTCCTCCGGCGAATGACCGGTCAATGCGGCAATTGCATCGCCGCTGCATCGGAATGCGAGGCGCAAAGTCTTGTCCGTAAAGGCCTTAAACCGACACTGTCGCATCGAAGTTGCTGCTGGCACACCGCTTGCTACGGTGGGATCATGTTCATCTGTTGTCGTTTAGGAACCAGTGCATGAGCGATGTAGCGACGGTGATCAGCAAGCTGTTCGTTGGCACAGGCGGTGAGGCGGGGGCCAGTTGCTCCCATGCGTTCCAGCCAAAGAGCAAGGGGGCCCATCCGCTCTTCGCCGAGACGGCCCCGCTGGCAAGACTCCGAGAGGAGATAAGGTCCAATAACGAACAGGTTTCCGATATTGAAAAGCCGAAGCATCTGGAAGAGCCGGAGGTGGCAGAGCGCCAGACCGATCCGAAGGAGTTCTGTGCGTCCGGCGACGGCCCACGACAGAAATCTCTTGATGATGATGCCACCGCACCAGCGGAAGAAGAGACGGTTCCGCTGGAGGTGGCGTCGCCGACAGGCGAGGTCGCGCGGCACAGCGAAGCGACCCTCGCGGCATTGCCGTCGGACGCCGATGGTGTTGCAGGTGTCTCAACCACCGGCGAAGTCGAGGTCGTCATGGGCATGGAAGCCGAGGTGACCACCGACGTTTCCCTTGCATCCACGCGTCAATCGCTGAATATGGTTGCACAAGCCGGCACCGGTGACGGCGGGGCATTCAGCCAGGTCCAGGCCGGTGCCGTGACGCAGACGGACGAGGGACGCCAACACTCTCTCCAGTCCGAGGTCGTGGCTTCCGTGGCCAAGGGCAGTGTGGAGGTGTCGGCAAGAGTGTCGGTCTCAGACCAGCCGACGGACAATGCGTCCGATAATGCCGGGGTCCAGTCAGGGCATCCGGCAGTTTTCGAAGGAACCAGAACGGTCGGGGCAGATGCGACGACCGTGGTCGTGAAGGAACAGACCGGCGAAGTGGCGGATGCGCAAGCGAAGGCTGCCGGTTCGAATGCGGAGGTCACCGATACACCTGTGGCGGCCACCGGTGAAGCGGCGGCCAAGCCGCAGGGACAAACCCGATCTGAGGTTCAGATTGCTTCAGAAGGCCCGAAGGAGTCTGGCCTCGACAAGGCCGCGATCGCATCCCGCGGATCGCAGACGCCCGAGCGCACTTCGGACGACATGCCTCGGGAGGACGGACAGTCCTCTTCACAGCAGGACCACAGGACGGCTTCTCAGGGTGGCGTCCAGGTTGTGGCGACGCCGGAACAGGACAAGCAGGCACTTGTCCCGGGCTTCAAGAACCTGGCGCAACCTCAGGCGGAGTTGACCGCTGCTGTCGAGAACCAGACCGCGGATGCTTCCGCTCGAATGTCGGCGCAGGCGCCCGGCTCGGCCAGTCTTGGCGCCGCAACGACGACAAGAAGCCCGGTCCAGGACGTCGGAGAACAGATTCTCAGCTCAGTTCATGCCTCCCTGGCTCGCGCGGACAAGCAGGTGCAGATCCGGCTGGACCCGCCGGAACTCGGTAGCGTTCTGGTGCGTCTCAGCGAACAGGGCGATCAAATCCGCGGATTCCTGGAGGTCAGCCGGGATGAAACGCGCCGGGAGATCGAGCAGGCGCTGCCCCAGGTGCTGAGGGGTTTGCAGGATGCCGGCGTTCAGGTCCGGCGGCTTGAGGTCGTCGTTTCTGATCAGCCCGACAGGGGCGTCGGCAGGGAACAGTCACAGCAGGACGCCTGGGCGCAGCAGCATCAATCTCATTCAGACCAGCAGGGATACCGCTCTCAGAACGCCTCCGCAATGAACTGGTCTGCACAGATGGGATTCCAGCAGAACCGAGCCGGACGTGACGAACTCCAGGCCCAAGACGCGCAGGACCGCATCGACATGCTGGTGTAGCCTTGCCTGGGCCTCTGGGGTCTACCGGCCGACGGCCACGGGGGGCCACGGGTGCGTCGTGGGCGCTTCAGAGGCGATTTGGCGGGCGCGCCACTTGCGCCGCGAGATCTCAATCGAACGCGTGAAAGAGGTTCGGAATCGGGTCAGCGAGAACCGCTCGGCAATGGTCTTGCGGGCCTGTTGTCCCATCAGGGCCGCCAATTCTCTGTCCTCCAACAGAATCCTCGCATAGCGCTGCAATTCGCCGGGATCGTCGCTGAGGAATCCACTGATCCCGTGGCGGATGGGTGAGGTGGGGTGACGGTTCCCGAGCACCGGCAGCCCGGTGGCCATGGCCTCGGCGCTGGCCATATTGTGTCCGGCCTCGAGGTGTGGAGCGGCGGTGTGGATGTAGAATCGATGGGACTGCAGCGTCCTCTTCAGGTCGGTCCAGTCGCGAGCGGCCTGGACGCCTGGAATGTCCGGATTGTGACCCACGAGGGTAACGGGAATGCCCGCGAAGGCCTTCTCGTGAAAGTCCCAGCAGAGAATCCGTCGGCGGGAATTGATGAAATTGCAGACGCGCACGCCGCAGGCCTTCTCTCCAGAGTAGGGCAGATAGTCGTTCACGTCGATGCCGAAGTGGACGATGTCTTCGGTGAACCCCCACGATTCACCCTTGTACATCGACGTCGCCACGACGTGGGCACCCGTCAGCTCGACATATCGGTGAAGCCGGTCTACGAAAGCGTGAGGGTCACAGCTTGGATGCTCCTCTTGCACGCGACCTTCAAGAGTGTGGTGAAGCACGAGGATTCTCGGCTCGGACCGGCTGCGGACATCCATGAGGTCTGTCACATTGTGGGTGATGATGCAATGGTAGTCTGTCGGAGACTGGATCGCCTCCGGCAAGGTGATGAGACGCGCGTTGGCGGGGAGCGGACGCATGCGTTCGTCCCAGCCAAGGTTGTACTTGCCCTTCAGATTGACGATCACGTCCAATCGATAGCCGAGTGCTCCAAGCTGGTGGACCCACGGCTCGTGGCAGTTGAACACCAGCAGTGTCTTTTCCCATGTTGGGGTGGTCTTTTCCGTCATGCGCGATCTCAGTCAGGGCACTCTCGCCCTCCAGGCCGAGGGCGGCGTTGGTTTCGGAGACTCCGCGAACGGCCGTGGGCCACCGGCTGATGGACCGATGGAGTGGTTTCGGGCGGCCACAACAAAGAGATTATCGGCATTTGACACGATTTGCATGAAAAAACGGCCCTGGTCTGTTGCGCCGGAGGCTCAGTTCCCCGACCTGCGGGAGCGAAACGGAAGGTGTCTGTAGAGCGCACCGCAACGCCCGTTTTCCGAGGATTCCGATTTTTTCTATACCCAGAATTATCATGGGGGCCACGGCCAGGCGGGCCATATCAGCCCGGCTAGCGAAGGTTTTAGAGGGCCCTTCTTTTTTGTGGCTTTTCGCGACGCCCGGCAGACTCAAGTCCCTGGGTCTTTTGGCGATAATGACCATTGAATGCCGCGAAATTGTGAGCGGATACGCTGTCAATTGAGCAAACGAGTAGGGGCCAAATTGGGGTCTTTGTTTAAGGAGACGGAAACATGCTAGCAATCAAGAACAATCTCATGGCCGCGAACGCTGCCCGCTACCTGGGGCAGAGTTACGACGCCTTGGCCTCGTCGGTCGAGAGGCTGTCGTCCGGTCTTCGCATCAACAGTGCCAGCGATGACGCCGCCGGTATGGCCGTCCGCGAGTTGATGCGTGCCGATATCGCGGTGCTGCAGCAGGGTTCGCGAAACGCCCAGGACGGCGTGAGCCTGCTGCAAACCATGGAAGGTGCCCTACAGACCATCGACGACCTGATGGTGCGTATGCAACAGCTCGCCGAGCAGGCCGCCACGGGCTCGTACTCGTCGGCTCAGCGGGTCATCATGGACAACGAGTTCAGCGAGATGGCCAGCGAGATCACGCGCATTGCGACCTCGACCGACTTCAACGGCATCAAGATGCTCAACAACTCGGCCACGGTTTCGGTGCACTTCGGTGGTGAGACGGACAAGATCGACATCGCGGGCAGCAAGATGGATGCCTCCGGCCTGGGCATCGCGGGCCTCTCGATCTCGCAGGCCGAAAGCGCTCGCGCCGCTCTGACGACGCTCGACAGCGCGATCAACGTGAAGGACACCGCGCGAGCCAAGTTCGGCTACATGATCAATCGTCTGGAGTCCACCGGCGAGGTGCTCAACATTCAGGCGGAGAACCTCTCGGCCGCCGAATCGCGTATCTCGGACGTGGACGTGGCCACGGAAATGGCGACTCTGACGCGGAACCAGGTGCTCTCGCAGGCCGGTACCGCGATGCTGGCGCAGGCCAACTCGATTCCGCAGATGGCCCTGACGCTGCTGGGCTAATCGCCTCGGCATCGAGATCACGCAGCGAATAGAGGGAGATGGCTGATGGAGATTGCGTCAGTCATCTCCCTATCTATGAACGTGTCTGTGTGATCTGTCTGCCTTCTCGGTTTCTTGGCGCCGGGAAGAATCGCTTCCAGGGACTCGGAGGACGATGTCTTTGACGAGGGCATTACCATGAACGGAATCGGTGCATACAAGGAAGCCACCGTTGGCACGCAAAGCAGGGGCCGCCTGATCGTCCTACTCTACGACGGGGCGATCAAGTTCCTCAAACTGGCCATTCGGGAGCTGGAGGCCAAGAACTACGCGGCCAAAGGGCAGTACATCAACCGCGCGCAGGATATCCTCAACGAACTCAACGCCGTACTGGATACAGAGGCGGGGGGCGAGATCGCCGAGAATCTGCGTAAGCTCTACCTGTTCATGGGGCGGCGTCTGGGCCAGGCGAACGCCAAACGCGATCCGCAGATGATCCAGGAAGTCATCGGATTGCTGGAAGAACTGAATCAGAGTTGGAAAGCCATCACCGGCTGAGCCGTCGGACTCCCACGTTTTTGGCGATGTCGCATGCGAAGGAGACGTCGCCAGGGCGGCCGAATGAGTCGGGCGGTTGTCTTAGAAGTCGCGAATCAATCGCACCTGGAAGATGTGGTTATCTTCGTATCCTTCCCCCTTGCCGTCTTCATACCGATAGCCGGCGGCGATCTGCCAGTTGGGCCACGAGAACGTGGTCAGATCGCACTGATAGATGTCTACCCTCGGATGGTCGGGAACCGACAGATTGTGCGTCAGCCGGTCGAACGACAGGTGGATCACGATGTCGTCGGTCAGGTAGTGGGACAGTTGCGCGAACACGTCGCGTGAATCGGTTCCCATGTAGTGACCCATCACCCGGCCTCTGTAGGTGTATCCCGACTGATAGAGGCTGTGATTGTAGAAGACGTTGGGTTTGCCGGAAACGTGATTGTCGGCGTATTCGACGCGCAGGTCGGTTCGCCCCGTCTTCAGCAGGTCGTTGAACTGAACGCCCCCCAGCATGCCCCAGTTGCTTGGAATGCCACCGGCCTCATCTTCCCCGGCCGCGTCGATGTACAGCTTGACCGACCGCAGCGGAAGGGCCCCGCAGTAGGGGATATCGGCCAGAGGAAACAGCACGGAGGTGTCGAAGCCGGCAATCTGGTTGTCCTTTTCCTGGTTGCTCATGGCCAAGGCCAGCTCGGCGTAGTCGAACAGGTCCACGCTGGGCATGCCCCGTCCGCCGAACATGAACACGCGAGAAAATCCCACCTCCCAGACGGCCAGGGGCTTGAAACTGACTCGGATGCCGGACAGCATGGCCTCCGGAATGACCCGATCCTCTTCCAGCTCGCTGAGGAACCACTGCGCTCGAAAAGGCCCCAGACTGCGCAGAAGCCACGGCAACTGGATTGGTTGCGGGTTCGTTACTTTGACCATGGTCAGGGGCCGGGCGTTGTTGCTCATGAGCATCGAGCCACGATAGCCCGGACCCCACCAGAGCGAGTCCTTTCCGACCTGCACTTCCAGCGGTCCGCCCTGCACCTTGCCGTATCCTTCGATCAGCCGAACGTCGTTGTCGCCGTCGTCTGAGGCGGTGCGGAATTCCGGGTGCAGATAGAATGCGGCGCGTTCCCAGAGCTTGATGCGCGAAGCGAACCCCGCCCGGTAATTGGAGCCGGACTCGAACGTATCGCCGCGGACGTTCTCCAGGCCGGCGTCGCGGTCGGCATGAAGGAATTTGACATAGGGGTCTTCGACGGGCTTGACGAACGACTCGCTGTACGCGCCGTCGAGAGCGCCGATCAGGATCAGATCGCCTTTGAACTCTTCCGTAAGCCTGTCGACAATGCTCGAAAGCACCTGTGGAGGATCTTTCATCTGCGACAGGCTTTGCGTCGCCCGCTCGATGTGCCTGGCCATTTCGACTCGGGAAATGGGTTTGACGGTCAGCATGGCGCTGTCGATCAGGCCGTAATTCGCCAGTTTATCGACGGCCTGATAACTCCAGTGATCGAGGGGAACATTGGTCGATACCAGAGCCTGGCCCGGAGCAGGCAGTAGAAAAACCAGAATCAGAGACGCCGCAATCCTTCGCATGGCCTCAGTCAATACAGGATCTTCGCGCGAATCCTTCTCACGACGGGCGCGAGGATAAGGCATCCCGGCAGGCTGGTCAAGTTCAATGTGCAGACGGACCCGGCCGGAATTCTCTGAACGAGTAAAGATTTCCGGGCGTGCTGTCCGATAAACACAGTTGAGTTAACGTTGTTTCGGTTGTATTGCGCGCCGTCCTGTCGCGGCGACAAGATTGCCAGGGCCTTGGCCGCCGCCCGTGGCTTCGTGCCATCGTCCGTTCGCGACACGGTCGGCCGGTTCGGCACGATACATCTGCGGACGGGCGTTTCAGGGGCTGGTCACTGACGACAGCCGTCCCGGCAGGTGAGGAAGGTCAGGTCGTCGGGCTGTGACACAAGAGGAGTTTGGAATGGAGTCCGGTGAGTCCGTTTCCCAGGGCCGATCGGAGGATCGAGCGGTTCGGAGGTTTGCCATCGTGCGCCGTCTCCATCGACGGGCATGGGCGGGTGTTCTATCGGGCGCGGCCTGCCTGGTCTTTTCGCTGGTGCTGGCCGTCTCGGCGCTCGGGGCGTCGGCGGGAGGGACCGCTGCTTCCAGGGAAGCCACTCGTCCGCGTACGAACACCCCGACTTCCCCGCCGATCACGCGCCCACGCACCAGCGCACTGGCCCCCAAGACGGCGGAATTGTCCGATCCAAACAGGGTTGACCCGCGGCTGGTCTATGGGGGGCTCAGGCCCGCCCCCGCAGAGCAGAGCCCCGTGCTGGAGCCGAACGACGTCAATCTGCCTGCGGAACCGCCGGTTCTTGTGGCCGAAGAAGAGCCCTCGGCCATGGAGCGGTTGATCGCAGGTGAGATCGACCCAAACGTATCCACGCAGCTGAAGCAGTTCGGATACGATGTCTTCGCCGCACCCGTATTGACCTTCGCGCCGGTGACCGATGTGCCGGTGGGGCCGGATTACGTGATCGGGCCCGGAGACAGCTTCATTCTGACGCTCTGGGGACGCGTCGACGCCCAGTTTCTCTTGCAGGTCGATCGCAACGGTCAGGTCGTCGTGCCCCAGGTGGGGGCCCTGCGGGTTTGGGGCATGAAGTTCAGCGAGATGGAAGACTACCTTCAGCACGAGGTGTCGCGCAAGTACTCCGATTTCAAGATGTCCGTTGCGATGGATCGTCTGCGCGTCATCCGTGTCTTCGTGGTGGGCGAAGCCTCGAAGCCCGGCAGCTACACGATCAGTTCGCTGGCGACCGTGATCAATGCCTTGGTCGCGGCTGGAGGACCCTCCAAGAGCGGCAGTCTCAGGAACATCCAGTTGCGGCGCAACGGCGCCGAGCCGATGACGGTCGATCTGTACGATTTCCTTCTGGGCGGCGACCGCAGCGGTGACGTCCGGCTCCAGGACGGTGATACGATCTTTATCCCGGTGATCGGCCCGGTGGTCGGTGTGGCCGGCAACGTCAAACGCCCGGCGATCTATGAGATGGCCGGGCCCATGACGTTAGGCGAGGTGCTCGACCTGGCCGGCGGAGCCACCTTTGCCGGATGGCTCCAGCGCGTGCAGGTCGAACGCATAGAGGATCACCGCAAGAGGATCGTGGTGGATTTCGACCTGGCTGACAGGCAGGCCGGCGCGGGTCGGCGGGGACCGCTGGATACGGCGGTTCACGATGGAGATGTCGTCAAGCTCTTTCCTGTGGCGGCCCGCGAACGGGACATCATCTCTGTGGAGGGACACGTCGAGCGGCCGGGCAAGTACGAGTGGAAGCCGGGCATGCGTCTGGGCGATATCCTCAACTCGTACGATGTCTTTCTGCCTCAGCCGAACATCGACTATGGCGAGATCGAGCGGCTCGTTCCTCCCGATCTGCACGTGACATTCATTCCGTTCAACCCGGCCAGAGTGCTGGCCGGCGATGAGGCGGCGAACCTCGAGTTGGCCCAGTATGACACGATTCGCCTCTTCCAGTGGGATGAGCGAAACTATCAGAGCGCTGCGATCTCCGGCATGGTGTTTGACCCGAATGAGTACCGGCTGGTTCCGAACATGCGTGTGACCGACCTGATCGATGTGGCGGGGGGGCTGAAGAAGGATGCCTATTGCCGCTCGGCGGAGGTCACTCGCCGGCACATCACCCAGGACGGCGTGGATACGGAGAAGCTCGATGTCGATCTGGACAAGGCCATGGCGGGCGATCCCGAGCATAATATTCTCCTGCGAGACCGTGACACCCTGGTGGTGCGGCCGATTCCGGAGCTGGATTTCAACCGAGTGGTCGAGATCCAGGGGGAGGTGCGATTCCCCGGCCGCTATCCCATTCGTCGGGCCGAGACCCTCAGTTCGCTCCTCGAACGAGCCGGCGGCTACACCGAGCAGGCCTATCTCAAAGGTGCTGTCTTCACCCGCGAAAGCGCCAAAGAGGTTCAACGAAAACGACTGGGTCAGTTGATCCGACAGCTTGAGGAGTCCATGTTCGGCGGCGCCGAACAGGCCTTGGGCAGTGCCCTCGACGCCGAGACCGTCAAAGGTCAGCAGGCGGCGCTCGGCGCAAAGAAGGAGCTGCTCGCCAGGCTTCGCACCAGCGAGATCACCGGCCGAGTCGTCGTGAAGCTGACGCCGCTGGAGCAGTTCAAGGCAACGAAATACGACCTCGAACTTGAAGACGGCGATCTGCTGGTCATTCCTCGCATGCCGGGAGTCATTCACGTCGTCGGCGAGGTCTTCAACGAGACGTCTCTGTTGTACGAGACCGACGGCACGGTCAGTTACTATCTCCGCCGCGTGGGCGGAATGACCAAAGACGCCGACGCCAAACAACTGAGCATCATCAAGGCCGACGGCTCCGTGATCAGCCGGCAGCAGAATCGGGGCAAACTCGTGTTCTGGGACAATGAGTTCAATCAATGGTCCTTCGGCGGCCTCAAGAACACCGAGCTTGACCCGGGCGACACCATCGTCGTGCCGAGGAAGCTGGATCGCTACTTCTGGCTGAAGACCACGAAGGACATCACCCAGATCGTCTTCCAGATCGCCGTCGCCGCCGGAGTGGTATTCGCCATATAGCCGCCAGCAAGAAAGGGCGTGGACATTGGTTCAGCAGCAGGAAAGACATAGCAGCCCGTTGTCGCCGCAGGGGCCGGCGCCGGCCGGCGCGGACGAGATCGACTTGTTCGACTACCTGCTCGTGATCTGGCGGCATCGGCGGATGATCGTCGTTCTATCGATGGTCGCCATGGCGGCCACGGTGGCCTCCATGTTGACGAAACCCCGCCGCTATCAGGCCAATGCGACGATCG
Organism: Phycisphaerae bacterium; assembly: GCA_012744475.1. GTDB lineage: Bacteria > Planctomycetota > Phycisphaerae > Sedimentisphaerales > Anaerobacaceae > Anaerobaca. The sequence continues at coordinate 35,504 of JAAYBV010000074.1, read as the reverse complement.
TCCCACCGATGCAGCTGCTGCAAAAACAGTCGACGGTCGCCGGCGCCCTCGGTGGACTGGGCAGTTCGATGTTCCGCAACATCCTGGACGGCGGCAACATCGCCAGCATCTATGTCGACATCTTGACGAGCCGCGCAGTCACCGACGCCTTGATCGAAAAGTTTGATCTGATGGAAGCCTACGAGGGCGTGGACAATCGTACGAGAGCCCGCAGCCGCCTGGCGAAGAGCACCACCATCAAGACCTCCGATGAGGGAGTCGTGAGGATCGCTGTCACCGACTTCGATCCCAATCGGGCCGCCGCGATGGCTGATGCCTATATCGCGGAACTGGACCGCCAGAACAAGAGGCTCTCGGCGGGTGAGGCGACCAGCAAGCGGGTCTTTCTGGAGGGTCGTCTCAAGGAGGTGGAGACCAAGCTCAGCCGGATCGACAGCATCCCCGCGCACGAGGCGCTGGTCCAGGAGAAGCTCTACGAGTTGCTCGTCCACGAGTGCGAGCTGGCCAAGATCGAAGAGGCCAAGAGCATGCCCACGCTCCAGGTGCTCGATGCGGCGATCGTTCCGGAATTGCCGGTCGGTCGGGGAACGGTCAAGAAAGGTGTGCTGGCCGGAATCGTCGCCTTCATATTCGGCATCTTTGTGGCCTTCGCCCGTGAATACGCTGCGGCCGTCAAGATTCGCAGCCGGGAGCAGACACTGCCGCGGACCGCCGAACGACACGTCGGTGGCGGTTATGCGATTTGCCTGGAGCAGGAGACGCCGAAGTCTTCGCCTTCCAGGGAACGCAAGCCGCCTGCTGAGGTGGGTTCGGGGGCCAGGTAGCTCGGATCGAAGGCATGGGCCGGCGGGTGGTGCCTGAGGGGATGGGTGGTGATGCCCGCCTCGGGTCTTGACCACGGTAGTGCCGTCGTCGCCAACGGCCCGGCGCCACCGACGGGGACGGAGTCCATCCGGACCGAGGCGCAGTAGGCGATTCGTGCGTACCAATCAACACAAAACAGTTGGCGAACACGGCTTTGCACACTGAACGTGACAGCAGCTACTCTGCACGACGCATGGCGTCGATGGCTTCACTTGCTTCTACGAAACGAACCCATTTGGTAATATGGCGAAGCAGAAGCTAAAGACAACGGACAAACAAACGGCCGCCAATCGACGTAACGCCGAGGAATCCACCGGCCCGATCACTCCCGCCGGCAAGGCCAAGGCCTCTCGGAACTCCATCAAGCATGGCCTGCTGGCCAGCGACATCGTCCTAGGCGGCGAAAGCCGTGAGGAATTCGAGAGCTTCCGGGACACGATGATCGAGCGGCTTGACCCCGACGGCGAGTTGGAGAACATGCTGGCCCATCGTATCGTCGCGGGCGCTTGGCGGTTGCGGCGGGCGGGCCGGATCGAACAGGAAATGCTTAACGAGATGTTAGCGGTCGCGCGTGAGGGGGATCCGTTGGATGAATTGACTCGGTTGCTGGGGTCCTCCAAAGCCTCGTCCCCACACATTGGGTGGCGTTCTGAGCGAGGCCGCTTGGCGGTGGGACCGCCTCAACAATGTGGCCCGGTATGAGAGTCACCTCGAACGCATCCTCTACAAGGGCCTCCATGAACTCCAGCGTCTTCAGGCTGCGCGGGACAATCGTCTCGCACCTCTTCCGGCCGCTCTTGATATCAGCGTAACAGGGGCCGAGGCAGACTGAACCTACCGCGTCATGCGGCGCGAGCGGCCCGCCGGGCCGTGGCAAGACGTCGGAACCGCCGTCGAAATGCCGGTGACGCTGACCGACCAACCACGCAGCAGGGAGTTCGGGTACCGCATCATCACCGTCAACGAGGCCGGGGAGGCCGAGCCCGGCAACACGGTGGTCGTTGTCCTCTGAGGAGGCCAAGAGGAACAAGCGAGACGCTGTAGGATCAAGCACGCAGCCCACCGGGCGAGGGACCGTTCTGGAATCGAGAATCAGTGGAAGCGTTAGTCAATTGGGTCGTTTGTAGTCATCGTCGGGTCCTGTCGTGGTTCAACGATGACGTCTTCCGACGCCTGTTCATCAACGCCGGCAAGCTGCTGTCGGCCAACGCCATCGCGGCTGTCCTGGGCCTGATCGCCACCGTGCTGACTGCCCGCGTCCTCGGACCCCAGGACTACGGCGTTCTCGCATTGGTTCTGGTCTATGAATTGACCATCGGCAAGCTGGTGACGTTCAACGCCTGGCAGGCAATCATCAAGTTCGGCAGCGAGGCCTTGCATGCCGAGGATCGGCCGGCCCTGCGGCAGCTCATCAAGTTCGGCTTTGCTCTTGATGTTGCCAGCGCCATCGTAGGGACGGCCCTTGCGATGGCTCTTGCCGGTCCGGTGATCGGCCTGCTCGGCTGGGACCCATCGGTCCGGCCACTGATGGTCCTATACAGTATGCTGATCCTTTTCAGCCTCAGCGGCACACCCATCGGCGTCCTGCGGCTGTTCGATCGATTCGACCTGCTCAGCTACACGGCGGTTCTTGGCGCGGTCGCCCGGCTGGCAGGTGTGGCTTGGTGCCTCGCGACGAGGCAGGCCCTCTATGGTTTTGTCCTGATCTATCTGATTACCGGGGTCATCGGCGAGCTGTATCAGCTCGTCGCCTCGCTTGGGGTTCTGCGTAAGCAAGAGGTCACCGGCATAATCCATCAGCCCATACGCGATATTCGAAGCAGGTTCCCTGGCATCGTGGATTACGTCTGGACGACGAACGTCAATTCCACGATCCGCATGGTGTCTCGTGAGGCGGATGAGTTGATCATCGCCGCTCTGATGACACCGGCAGCTCTGGGCCTGTTCAAGGTTGCCAAACAATTCTCGCAGGTTCTGCCGAGATTGCTCGATCCGCTCCACCAATCGATTTACCCGGAGCTGGCGCGCCTCTGGGCGGCAGACCGCAGGAAGGCGTTCATCTCGCTGGTCAGACGTACTACGCTGTTGGTTGGCGGCGTGGCGACCGTCGGTTGGGTAGGTTTTATCCTGCTCGGACCGCGACTGATCGCCTGGACGGTGGGGGCGGCGTATTCGCATGCCTACGTTACAGCCGTCCTGTATCTGCTGGCGCTGGTGGTGGCCTTGTGGGCCTTCGCGTTTCAGCCGGCGATGCTTGCCATCGGATTGCCGCGCAATTCCTTCAAATCGCAGACAGCGGCCACGATTCTTTATCTCGTCGTCCTGCTTCCCGCCGTTCAGTCTTTCGGTATCACCGGGGCGGCATTGGCTTACCTTCTGTATTATGCCTTGTGGATAGCTCTCATGACGTATTACCTGCGGTCATTACTCTTCCAGCAAATCCGTCACAGTTGACAAGGTGCGCTGGTGCCAGATCGTGAGATGTTCTTGGCACCACACTATTGATAGAGCACCCAAGAGATGGGCCGATACCGAAAGCGGAGCCACAACCGTGTTTACGGACAGAATGTATAGACTGGCGCGTCACTGGTCGAACCGAGAGCTAGCCACGCTTGCGCCGCTCTTCCACGGTGATGTCGTCAACGTTTCCGCCTGGGACGACCGCGACAAGGAGGGTGGCTACTACAAGGACTACTTCACGAACGCCAGCAGTTACTCATATACGAACTACCGAGGCTACCGAGGCTTTCAGGGATTACCGGGCGAATACACGCTCGATTTGACGGACAAGGTGCCGGGCGAGCTGAAGTGCCGATTCGATGTGGTCTTCAACCACACCACGCTCGAGCACCTCTTCGAAGTGCGCAAGGCCTTTGCGAATCTCTGCGAATTGTCCAGAGACGTGATTATCGTTATCGTGCCGTTTGCACAGGTCCAGCATGAATCGGACGACTGGAAAGACTACTGGCGATTCACACCGACGTGCCTGCGAAGGCTTTGTGACGAGAATGGCCTGACTGTCATCTACGAAGCACAAAGTCCGCACAGGAACTCCGCCGTCTATTTGCTTGCCATAGGTGCTCGGTGTCCTGATCGATGGGAAGGGCGACTGCCTATGCATGAACCCGTTCCCATGGCGGGACGATGGATCGGCATCACGTTGTTCAGTCTGGCGCGGCAAGCTGTCCTATCTGGCCTGAAGAAGGTTTGCAGCGATGAAGACGCCAAGAAATAGCGTAGGAGGGCGCGGTCAATATGCATAGAACATGGTCGGCAAGTGGCAAGAGAGTGCTTGCCCGACTTGGCTATGATATCCGCAAGATCGATCTGTGCCGGCAGCGAGAAGTTGGATACGGGCTCTACTCGTACCTGAACGAAGACGGCACGTTGGATTACGAGAGATACCGGCAGATTCAGATCGAGGGCAACAAGCGCAAGACTGAGCGGGTATGGGCCATTGAGGAGAACATCGCCTTCCTATCCCGCTACATCGAGCGCGTCATAGGCCTTCCGCGATTCGGGTTATGCCACGGGACCCGACGCGGTCTGGAGCAGGCGTGGTTCAGGGAGTATCTGAATTGTGAGGTTCTCGGGACGGAGATATCCGACACGGCAAGTCAGTTCCCTGACACGATTCAGTGGGATTTCCATGACGTCAAGCCGGAGTGGGTGGGTGCAGCCGACTTCATCTACTCCAACGCATTCGATCACAGCTACGATCCGGAGAAATGCCTCGATGCCTGGATGAGCTGCCTGAAGAGGGGAGGCCTCTGCATCTTGGAGCACAGTTCCGGGCACGGAGTGTCGTCTGTCAACCAATTGGACCCATTCGGAGCGGACATCGCCATGATGCCCTACTTGATTGTCACATGGGGCAAGGGGGCGTATGGTGTCCGTGAGATCCTAAATGCTCCCAAGAGGGGCAACGATGTCCAATATCTATTCTTCATCATCGCACAGAAATGGTAGAGCGCGACCTTGCCGGCGAGGCTGTGACGTTCGAAGGTGTTCGTTCCATCTGCCGGTTTCTGTACTATGGTTATGTCACAGGAGACCGGATGGAGCTGCCGGTTTGCGTGGAGCCGCCCAACCACGACGGAAGACCGGCAGTGCACTGTATGCTCTTGAAGGAGTTGGTCTGCGAAGGCGTGAGCCGGCTGTCTGCTGTGTACAGGGCCTTGCTGGATTCCCATGCGAACGCTTCGATGCACGTAATACCGATCAGCGGAGGGATGGATTCCCGCGCCATCCTGGGCGGCCTGCTTCCCTACGTCGATTCTTCCCGGATGCAGGCTGTGACGTTCGGAGTGCCGGGCACGTGGGATTTCGACATCGGGCGGATGGTCGCCAAAGAAGCGGGTGTTGCCCATACGCAGATCGACCTGTCCGATGTGCCGTGGGATACGGAATCGCTCGTTCGCTTCGCGGGCGAGTGCGAGCACCCCATCGCGTTGTTCGAGCCGTACCTGTTTCACCAGATGCGAGTCCGGTTTGGCCACGAATCTGTGTATTGGAGCGGCTTCATGGGCGATCCGCTTGCGGGCTCTCATCTGTGCAAGCAGGACAGCACAAGTTGGAGCCAGGCGATGTCTTGCTTTGTGGCACGTGGACGATGTTGCCGTTCGACAGAGTTGACTCCGCCAGGCTTCTCTGCGCTCGACAGTCTGCCCCAGGTACCACTGGCCGATCCTAGTATACTCTGCTACGATGAACAACTCGATTTTGCGGTTCGCCAGGGCTGCTACATTAAGGCTATTGTGGTGCCGAGGGGTTATGTCTGCTACGCGCCGTTCCTTCATCCGGATTGGGTGAGCTTCGTCCTCAGTGTGCGGCGCCGCTATCGCCAGGGACAGCATCTCTACAAGGAGATTCTCAAGACGGCGTATCCGAAGCTGTTTTCGCTGCCGACGAAGAACAGCTTCGGCCTGCCCCTGAGCGCTCCCCGATGGCGAAGGTGCCTTCGCCGCCAAGGGCTTCGACTGCGCGCCGCTGCAAGGCGCTCCTTCCCCTGGGTTGATTGGAGGACGTCGCCGAACACGAACTACATTGATTTTGATCGCGGCCTTCGCGAGCGAGCGGACCTGAAGACCGTGGTCTACGAGAGCATTCAGGATCTCAAGAAACGCCGGATCGTCGATTGGATCAATATCGACGCGATCTGGAACCGCCACCAGAACCGGCAGGCCAACCATGCCGACGCCCTGACACTACTCGCCTCCCTCGAGATCAACCTGAAGGCCCAGAAGACGCCCCTGCCATGAGACTCATCTATCTCTCGAGTTCGACTATACCCTCGCGCAGCGCCAACAGCATCCAAGTCATGCGGATGTGCCAGGCCTTTGCGAAGGGCGGTCATCAGGTTACTCTGATTGCACAGCGCGGGAAGGGTATGGAGCGCGGCGTTGACGATGTCTTCTCCTTCTACGATGTGGAGAATTGTTTCGAACTCATGGATCTGCCTGCACCACCTATCAAGGGTAAGCACTGCATGTACGGGTACGGTGCAGCGAAGAAGGCGAAGTCACTTCAGGCGCAGCTTGTATATGGGAGGAGTCTCATCGGTTGTTCGATGGCGGGCTTGATGGGGCTGCCAGTTGTCTATGAATCGCATGCGCCCGCCAATTGCGGCAGCCTACTATCGAGTTGGATGTTCCAACGACTAGTCTCCGCCCCCGGCTTTCGCAAGCTGGTTGTGATTACGCACTCGTTGAAGACCCATTATCTTGATTGTTTCGCATCCTTGGCCGATAGACTGCAGGTAGTTCCCAATGGTGCAGACCCTATGCCGTTGAACGCGAAGCCCGCGGACCTGCCAAATCAGGGTTGCAGACTGCGCGTTGGTTACGTGGGACATCTCTATGCGGGCAAAGGAATAGAGGTTGTCGAACAATTGGCGCCACGGTGCCGTTGGGCGGATTTTCACGTTGTCGGAGGTACGGATGAAGATATCCAGGCCTGTAGAGCACGTATCCCATCGATAGACAACCTGTTCCTGCATGGTTTCAAGAGTCCAGCAGAGGCTGACCGATATCGATTTGCTGCTGACGTGCTACTGGCTCCGTACCAACAAAGAGTTGCGGTCTTCGGCGGTGGCGGGGATAGCGGACCCGACATAGGACAGTGGATGTCACCGTTGAAAGTGTTCGAATACATGGCGGCCGGCAAAGCGATCATATCGTCCGACCTCCCTGTTCTTCGAGAGGTCCTCACGCACAATGTCAACGCACTATTGGTTCCATCTACCGATATCCGAGCCTGGGAAAGGGCTCTCCTATCCCTCCGGGATGATCTCGATCTTCGGACCAGACTGGGCAACACGGCCCGAGACGAATTCCTGTTGCGATATACGTGGGCACAAAGAGCGGCGAGAGTGTTGGAGGGGTTGCCCTCAGTATTCAGCGAGTCAAAAGGTTCTTCCGCTACTGAGACTAGTCGGTTTCTGAAACCGGTGCCAGGCAGGGTGTGGCCATGAGAATCGCGCTGGTGATCCCGAAGTTCGATGCCGGCGGCGCCGAACGGGTCATGTCCATCATGGCGGACCATCTGTCGCGGAATCACAAGGTCCATCTCGTTTTCCATGTCCTCCATCAGCCATTCTACCCCATCCCCGACGGTGTCCCGATACACTATGTGGACACCGTGCGACTACACACATCCTTCTTCGCAAAGCTCTTTGCTTATCTTGGGGGACTCTTTCGACTACGCCGGCTTCTCAAGGGAATCCGACCGGACGTCATTGTGTCCTTCTACGAATACAGATTTGACCAGGTGGTTATCCTAGCGAAGATGTTTCTGCGAATACCTGTTGTGGTCTCGGACCGGAACGATCCTTCTCGCTATCATGGTATTAGACGTCTCATCCGGAATATCGTCTATCGATTCGCCGATGCGATTGTTGTCCAGACGTCTTATGCGCGCAACTACTATGAACGTCACCTCAGGCATAAGCGAATTGCTCTGATCCATAATCCCGTATCCGTTGTCCCCCTTCACGAGTGTCCGAAAGAGCCGCTCATCTTGAACGTGGGACGCCTTGTGCCCCAAAAAGGCCAGTCGTATTTGATTGAGGCTTTTGCCAATCTGAATCGAAATGGCTGGCGTTTGGCCATCCTTGGCGATGGTCCCCTGGCTCAAGAGCTCAAGGACCTGGCCGGTCAAATGGGCGTCGGTGATCAGGTTGCCTTTCCCGGTGTTGTCAAGGATATTGGCTTCTACCTCCAAAGAGCGTCTATCTTCGTATTGCCCTCATTGCGTGAGGGGTTTCCCAATGCCTTGGCTGAGGCCATGGCTGCTGGCATTGCATGCATCGCGTTCAACTGCAATGAAGGGCTCTCCGAACTGATCCAGGACGGCTCCAATGGATTCCTTGTCGAACCACGAGATCTCATAGGTTTGACCGAGCGAATTGCCTGTCTGGCCGGTGATGTGCAACTTCGTCAGACATTGGGTAGGGAAGCCAGCAAAGTGGGCACACGTTTCTGCCAGGGTTCAGTTATCAGGAAGTGGAACGAATTGCTCGAGTCGGTATCTCGTGCGGAATGCGGCTGATCTTGGACGGAAGAACGTGTTTCCTTGGCGGATCTGTATTGGAGACGGTAGTTCGGAGAGACACGCAGGCATATGCTCTGCCCGGCTTGCCGAGTCTTGCGTCGATCAAGATATCCGGTGATAGAGAGTGAGAAGACTCTCCAGTGACATGCTGTTCGATTCAGAGCATTTGAGCCGCGATCTGGCGGGCAAGTCGGTGCGCGGCGGCATGACTAGCAGAAGGCGCGTGGATCCCCCAAGGTCCGTGGACTCGATCCGTATGTCGCCCAGTACTTTCCTCGCAATCAACAATCTGTGAATACCTCGCGAGCATCCAAAGTCATCGCTCTTTCTCTCGGCGGCGCACTGACGGCCGTTGTGGGACTGCTCTCTACCATGGTGTTGGCCCGGGTTCTGACCAAGAGTGATTACGCTACGTATCGCCAGACCATGCTGGCATATCAGTTCGCCGAACCTCTTCTCACGCTTGCCTTGCCTATGGCGCTCTATTACTTTCTTCCTCTATCGAGCAATCGCGAGAGGGGAGTCCTCCTCGACAACATCGCACTCCTGACACTGCTTGCCTCCGTCTTTACCCTGTTTCTCTTCTTTGGAGGCAATAACCTCTTGGCTCTTCGATTCGACAACCCCGCCCTCTCTTCTTCGTTGCGTTGGCTCATCCCGTATCCCTTGTTTGTCATGCCAGCCAGCATCGTCAGCGCCGTTATGGTGGTCAAGGGAAGGACCACCTTGCTTTCCGTCTACAATGTCACTTCTCGGCTGCTCCTGGGCGTTCTGGTGATTGGCAGTTCCTTGGTTTGGCGCAACCATCTGGCACCTGTCATCTCTCAGGTAGTATGGGCGGGCGTCATGTTGCCCATCGCCCTCACAATGGCCTTTTCGTCTGTATCGAAAGGCGCATCTGGGCTTCGCCTCACAATGATGCTGTCCATGATCAAGTACAGCGTTCCGTTAGGTTTGTCTACGATGCTCGGAACCGTCACCCTACAACTTGACAAGATGATTGTCTCTTTGCTGTGCTCCCCTGAGGAATTTGCCGTATACGCGAACGGAGCGGTGGAAATACCACTTGTGGGTGTGATCACGGGCTCTATTGCCGCCGTTATTCTCGCTGACATGACTGTCGCGTGCCGCAATGGCTCCTACACAGAGGCTCTAGAACTGTTTCGGAAAGCCGCCATCCGTTCAGGAATGATCCTTCTTCCGATCAGCGTGTTCCTTTTTCTTCACGCGCGGGACTTCATACTTATTCTCTTCTCAGCAAAGTATAGCGGCAGTGTTCTTCCGTTCCGGATATTTCTCTTTATTCTCCCGGTCCGCATTGTGTTCTTCGGTTCTGCGCTCATGGCTCTGGGGATGACTTCCTCCATCATGTGGCGAAGCGCGGGAAGCCTGGTCCTGAATTCGGTCCTCTGCTATCTGTTTGTAACATGGTTTGGCTACATCGGTGCTGCGGTTGCACTAGTTCTGACCATATACCTGTGGTCTGTTCCATACAATCTGCGCTTGATAGCGATGGGGTTTACGTGTAGGTATACTTCTGTCCTTCCCGTGAGGCAATTGCTCAGTATATTCCTTGTTGGTCTCGTGGCCGGCCTTCTGTCGTGCATCCGTTTCCTCCTGCCGCTGGATTGGCCGATTGCGAGCTTTGGTGTGGCATTGCTTGTCTTTGGATCGGCATATGTCATGATCGCGACTTATGTCTTTCCTGAATGGATGTCCTATGGAAAAGCACTTCTCAAACACCATCTCCGTCCAAGGGCGGGCGCAGTTACGTCAAGAGCATAGGCTACCCCCTTGATGCCAGCGCGACCTGCTGTCGTACGGCTTCCAGATGTGGCCTTCCACGCGGAGTGCCCACAGATATGAAGAAGGTAATCAGATTCTTGGCTTGTTTCGGGCTGGACGCAATCGCTCTCGTATACGTCCGAATTGCCCTCGTGGGAGAATACCTGCAGAAGAAGAGGATATCCTACTTGAACAAGCGATTGTTATCCAGAGTCAGAGCAAAAGGCAAAGGCGTTCGCCTTAACGGGACCATCATCTGCACAAGCCCGGAGAATCTGGAGTTGGGTAACAACGTTCATATCAATGGCAATGCGTACCTCCGGGCTGAAGGGGGGTTGTACATCGGGGACAACGCGCATTTCAGCCGGAATCTGACCATCTACACCATCAATCACGATTACTCCGGAGAGGCACTCCCATATGATTGTAGATACGTCAAGAAGTCTGTACGCATAGACAAGAACGTATGGATCGGAATGAACGTCTGTATCATCCCAGGTGTGCAAATTCATGAGGGAGCTATCGTTGGCATGGGGGCTGTGGTCACAAAGGATGTTCCCAGATGCGCGATCGTTGGTGGAAACCCGGCAAGGGTTCTCAAGTTTCGCGACATAGAGCACTATGAGAGGTTGGACCGAGAAGGCAAGTATGGTGGCGTGAACGGAGCCCTTCTGTGAGAGAAGAGAGCTCTCCAATCCCTTGCCGGCTGTTGCCAATAGCTCTTCGCCGGCATGGGGTCGTTTAGGCAAGGTTCTGCCGCATAACCAACCCGTCCCGCAGAAGCAGTTGGGATTTCCGGGAGGCATGTGTGACTCGATATGTGAGGAAACTGGCGAAGATCATCGTCCGTCCGTTCTTGATGAATCGATACGTCAGACGTGTGCTCGCCTTCTGGCTGTACCGCCAATCCATATCGCACAGTGAGGACATGGTCGCCCTTCTGAGAAGTCCCGACGAGCTTGACGACTCCTATTGGATGGGCAAGCTTAGGCAGTATGCCCACATGGTCGACAAGGGGCTGCACAGGGGGGATTTCTCCAAAGGTCACGGCACGTGGGCCTATGGGATGGCCAGAGATGCCTTGGCTCATATCCGGTCGCCCGAGGCGATGGGCGATCCGTCCATTCAATGGAGCGTGAGGAAGATCAGGCAGTACGAGCAGTATCAAGCAAGTGATTTGCCGGGTCTTACAAGCGAGTACATCAGGACGACATGCAACCATGAGCAGCTTCTCGATGCGATCAAGACGCGCCGTTGCATACGCCGCTATCTGGAAAAGCCCGTGCCCGATGCGTTGGTCGAGAAGATAGCCGAGGTAGTAGATTGGGCTCCCACAAGTTGCCACCGGCAGCCGGCAAGAGTATATGCTACTAACAACCCGTATATTGTCAGGAAATGCACTGAACTCCACGCTGGTGCAGCCTGTTTCACCGACATCTATGCCCCGCTGTTTCTGGTCTTCTGTGCGGATGCAAGACTGTACGCGATGCCGACAGAGCTGTTTATGCCTTGTATTGACGTGGCTCTCGGAATCCAGAATTGCGTCCTCGTCGCACATACGTTGGGACTATCGCTGACGCCTCTCACGTGGAGCTACAGGAAAGACCGCCATGAGACTGAACTGCGCAAGCTTCTTGATATTCCCACGGATTTTCAGATCGTTGTGGGTGCCGTAGGGGGTTACCCTAATGGCGGAGTTGAAGTGCCGCCGAGGAAGAATAGGGAGCTATTCATAAGGAAGTAGGTAGGCCTAATGGCAAAAGTTGGCATTCTCACATTCCATCAGGCCAACAATCACGGTGCCGTGCTTCAAGCATACGGCCTCGCGAAGGCGATTGAGGCGATGGGGCATTCCGTGCAGATGATTGACTACCGCCCTGTGGCGGCTCGACGAGTCTATGGGCGTTGGTCGCGACATCCAAGGCGCATGCTTCCTTCCATGTTGGCCCGATGGAGATATCACCAATTCAGAAAGCAATTCCTGCCGCTGTCCCAGCGCCGGTATTGGACACCGCAGGACCTGAGGACCTCGCCGCCAGACGTCGACTGTGTAGTCTGCGGAAGCGATCAGGTCTGGAATGTGGCGTCTTTCAGAGGCTTTGATCCAGCCTTCTTCCTTGATTTTGTCGATGATGTCCACATTCGTCGAGTCAGCTACGCCGCGACGTTTGGCTACGCAGATGATCTGGGCACTCACCGACAGGCCATTGCAGGTCTGCTAAGCAAGTTCCAACGTCTCTCTGTGCGTGATGTCAAGAGTCAGCAGATGGTACGCGAACTAACGGGTTGCCAAGCCGAACATGTGCTTGACCCCTGTTTCCTTACGGAATACGGACCGATCACTGCGCCGAGGATTGTCTCCGAACCGTACATCGTTGTCTACTGCCCGGGGAATAGCGACCTCATCAGATATGGGGTGCGTGCTGCCGGACGCGCCTTGAAAATGCCCATCGTCTCTATTGGCATGCCGTTTGAAGAGGCGCACGTCATATGGTCGGCCGGCCCACGTCAATGGTTGAGTCTGATGTGCCACGCTGATTTTGTATGCACCAACTCGTTCCACGGGGTGTGTTTCTCCATCATCAATCGCAAGAACTTCGTGGCGCTTCCGATCCAAAGAGGGCTGACACGCATAGAGGATGTTCTAAAGACGCTGGGACTTTCAGACCGGCTAATCTGCTCGGAGGAAGAGGTGGAACAGCGCATCGAGAGACCCATCTCGTACGACTTGGTGGACCCGCGACTGGAGGGAGCCTGTAGACGCTCACATGCATTTCTTCACGGGTCGTTGATAGAATCTGCCGATTCATGCCAATGATAGTCTGCCTGTTCACAGTGCTTGCGAGATGACTGGGCGATATCAACCTGGTCTGGTGACGGTGATCATACCGACGTACAATCGGGCGGGCGTGCTCGGCCGGGCGATCCGCAGTGTGCTGGCCCAGACGTACCCGGACTTCGAGATCATCGTGGTCGATGACGGCTCGACGGATGATACGGAACGCGTTGTCCACTGCTTCAGAGACAGCAGGATCAGGTACACCAGGCACGATACGAACAAGGGGGGCAACACGGCCCGGAATACGGGAATCCGGGCGGCCCGGGGACGTTTCATCGCATTCCTCGACAGCGATGACGAGTATCTTCCGCAACGGTTGGAGAATACGGTTTCTGTCTTGGAGGCGTCGCCGGCCCAAGTGGGAGTAGTCTACTCGAATTTTCTGATCACCCGAGGAGGTGGGGCGAGGCCACACCTGACATGCGGCGTTTCCGGGGACATATACATTGACGAGTTGCACCACAACTACGTCTCGGTTTGCGCCGCACTCGTGAAGAAGGAATGTCTTGAGGACGATGTATTTGATGAAGCACTGCCAGCCTTTCAGGATTGGGAGTTGTGGATTCGCCTGTCCCGGAAGTATCACTTCATCTACGTCGATGTTCCTTTGTTCATATGGCATTGTGAAGAGAATGGCCCGGCGCGAACGAGTCGGAATCCTCACAAACTCCTCATGGGTAACCGGATGATGCTGGACAAGCACGGCGTCGAATTCAAGAGACACCCGAGGATCCACGCCCAACTCCTCTACAACATCGGACACAACCTCTGCAAGTTGCGAGACGTCCGAGGCGGGCGAGGCTACTTCCGCCGGTCCTTCGGCTGCTATCCGCGAAACCTCAAGCCGGCCGTGGCTTGGATTCTCTCGTTGGCCGGTAGTCGTTTCTACACAGGTATTGTAGGATTGAGGCAACGGTGCCAGTGAAGGCTCAAGAGAGTGTCGTGGCACCTGACCTGCCCTACGGACGGTGGGCGCGAGAGACTACATCGATGAGAAAGCTCGGGTGGAGATTCCTCGTACGGCCGGAGATGCTCCTTCTGATAGGTGCGTTGCAGGCGAATCTGCCCTATCTCCTTTGGTACCTCGGCTATCCGATATCGAGGGAGGGAAGGTTTGACATCACATACCAGCCGCTGCATCTATGGATTCTGGCCTACTTGGCCTTCTATCTGGGCTGTCTCCACGTCTCGTCGTGTCTGTGCAGGAAGTCCCGGGGCTCTGGCTCTCTGACAGTGTTTCGGGTTACCCCAGGCACATATTGGACTTGCATGATCGTTGTGATCGTTCTCGTGCTTGTGCAGGTCTTTCTCGCCTGTCGCCTCTACGGTGCTCTGCCGATCCTCGCTTTTGCGTCCGGGTATGATATCGGTGAGGTGAACAAAGCGCAGGAGGCGTCTGGCTTCGGGCAATTGGGCCTGCTGCGACTGACGAATTCTGCATTGGGTGCGCTGATCGTTGCTGGTTTCGTCTCGAACATTCGGTCGAACCGCTCAAATAGAAGAGTTCTCTGGGTGGCAATCGGTGTTACTGCCTTTGCTTCTCTCTTTGCCGGAAAAACACAGGGTCTCTTTCTTTTTGGCTGTATGTTGTTCACCGGCGTTGCCCTGAGTGGTGTGAATCCGCTTTGTGCGTTTTCTTCCCCAAAGAACAGTTCATCACAGAACTCCAGGAGAAGGACAATTCTCGTTCTCTCGGTTTTATGCTTCCTGCTGATGTTGTTTCACGCAGGTATCCATTACATTCGTAGGCCTGGCAACAGGGAATTCGGAATTGCATATGCATTCGAGGGGGTTGTGAGTTACATGTCATGGCCCCTGATGAACATGGAGAAACAGGTTCAGGTTTCCGGGTTTTCCGGCGGGAGCTCGGAATGGCGCGGACTGCTGGATGGGCTGCTTCCCTTCAAATGGCGCAGCGATTTCAGGGATGCACAGGTCCTTCCAAAGAGGCCAAAGGTTGTGCGAACATCCCCATCGGGTTTCCTGTCACAGCCTCATTGGTGTCTGGGCTTGGGATGGATGCTCGTGTTCATGTTCGGCGTGGGTGTGACCTGTCAGTACCTGTACGTTCAGTCCGCCCGATCGCTGTTCTGCCTGCTTGTGTACAGCCTGGCCGCCTGGACCTTGGTTGCGGCCCACTCATACAATCATTTTCTGACCCTCATGTTTCTTCCTGCTCCGGCCGTGGCGTTCTTCCCCCTGGCAAAACTGATCGGCAGCACGCGTCTCGTCGGAGTATTGCGGACCTGCGCATATCGGGCCAGATATGCCGCCTGATGCGCTTGGCGTCGCCCTTCTGCCGGTCCATGCGGCGCTGGACAGCGGCTGTTTGCCATGTAGAGAAGGTGTTTCCGGTGAGTTCCACCGCACAGTCTGAAACGATGCAGGTAAGACGGCTTGCCGACAGCCAGCTTGCCAACTTCGACAAGGAATACGTCGGCGAACGCAAATGGGCGGCTCTGCGGGCCTGCATCGACCGGGATTTCTCCGGCAGGCCGTTCTCGTTCCTCGATATCGGTGGGGGCAACGGGCTGTTTGCCGACCGCGTACTGGCGACATATTCGAACTCAAGAGGAACCGTATTGGACAATGCCGAGATTCTCCTGCGTAAAAACAAGGACTGGCCAGATCGGAAAACCATTGTCTGTGGCTCTGCGGAGAACCTGGAAACGCTCTTCGCGGGCGAGCGGTTCGATATCATCTTTATGAACTGGGTCCTGCACCATCTGGTGGGCGAGTCCTACGCTTCCACGACAGAGAATGTCAGGCGTCTCCTACACGGTGCCGGATCGCTCCTGCATCCAAACGGCAGGATATCGATTTTCGAGCACATGTACGATGGTCTGGTGATCGACAACCTGCCCAGCCACATCATCTACCACCTGACGTCTTCCAGAAGACTGTCCTCGCTGATCCGACGATGGGGGGCCAACACCGCCGGCGTCGGAGTCTGCTTTCGCTCCAGGAAGGCGTGGTTAGACATCATCCGCGATGCAGGTTTGGACGCCGTCGAGTACTCGGAGGGTTCCCGGTGGCCGATACGACTTGCCCACAGGTTGCTATTGCACATGGGCAACGTTCGCGGCGGCCACTTCTGGATTCGAAGAGGCCTTTCGAGTGATTCACCTTGAGCCGGGCAGGACGGAATACTGTCGAACGTGGTGAGAAGGAGTGGCTGAATGTTCGTTACACTGGACGCAGAAGCAGTTGCAGTGCTCCGATGTCCCTTGTGCAAAGCGCACCTGCAATCGCGGACAGATAGTTTTGTCTGCGAGCTCTGCGCGAGCACGTATGGCACGTATGCTATCGACACCGGTAGCGGCAAGGAGTCTATTTATGATTTTCGCATTCATCGGCCAAGCTACTGCTGCCCGGCAGGTTGGTCTGAATGGGATGACAAGCAGGACCTTTACGAGGACACCTACCGCGACCTATCTAATGTTGACAACTATGATACGTACGCCCGTGAGATTTCTGGTGTGGCCACCATATATACTGAGCAATTCGTGATAGCTGGAAAGGTCTTGGACGTCGGCGGGAACATAGGGAAACTCCGCCATTTCCTCACAGACGCTGTGTCGCTATATGTGTCGGTCGATCCCTACCTCAATATTCTCAGTGACATGGCGTTGCGTAGGAATCTGCTCAAAGCCTATCCTTGCCTTCACAAGCCCTTGAACTTCTTGGCGGGTTGCGGCGAGAGTCTTCCCCTGGCCGAGGGTTCGTTTGACTGGGTTCACATGAGATCGGTGTTGGATCACTTCTATGATCCGTGGATCGTGCTCAAGGAAGCACGCAGAGTACTGAAGCCTGGAGGCCGATTACTCATAGGACTGCGCGTGGCGGGCGCTCTTGGCTCAAAACAGGGCGATACTGCTGTTCAGCACCGCATTGCTTCAACCATATATCGGGCCCGCACGAAGTTGCGCCAGGAAGGGATTCCTGGATTGTGCAAGGGACTAGCGGCGCGAATCAGGAGCCTGGGGCGGGAGCCCGACGATCACATGTGGCACTGGACGTATGCCAATCTGAAGGACGTGCTTCTCAGGGTAGGCTTCGCTGTCGAAAAGGAGTACTGGCAGCAATCGTGCCGCTATGATCCCTCATGCATCTATGTCTCGGCCAGACGAGATACTCCCCCTGAGATTGGAATTGAATGATGATTGTAAAAGACTTCAATATACATGGTCTCGTTAGAATTAGGATGGAGACGACGATCAAGTCGAAAGCCGATATTGCTATGAGGCATTTCCGGCACTTTGAAGTCGATCGAGCTGCGGATGCTTCCATCGACATATTCATACATGACTACTGCGAGTGCCCATCGCTCGAGAACGGTACAGTCACGTCTGAGACATGTTATGCTGACAACTATCTCAACATCGCGGACGAAAAACTGTGCCTAAATCTGATTGATGCGCCGCTGACCGTATACTGCAACAGGTATGTCATACCCCTCAAGTTCTTGGTGGAGGTGGTGCTGCTGAAGAGGGGATATTCTCTGATTCACTCTGCAGCGCTGGAGTATCGAGGGAGAAACTACCTGTTTCCGGCCTTTGGAGGGGTCGGCAAAACCGTGTTGGCTTCGGCTGTCATAGGTGATGGAGGAAAGCTCTTCGGTGACGATATGGTCATTGTGAGTCAGGGATGTCTCTCGACCTTTCCCTTGGATTTCTCCCTTTATCCATATCATCTCCATGTATTGAAGATTGAAGATCCCAAGGTGACAAAGTCGCTTCGCCGAATCGAAGCGTTGAATCGGTGTGCGAGATTGTTCAGTTGCATGACGGCCCCGTTGCGACGCTACGACCCGAGGATGGACAGACTCTTGAGTATGGTGATTCGATTCATCGCGACGAGATTTGTCAGTGTCTCTCCTGTGACGATCTTCGGGTCAAATTGCATTGCCCAGAACGGCCCACTTCATAGAGTATGCTATCTATCCAAAGTCCAGAGTACGTCGTCTCAAATCATGGTCGAGACCATCGACGCGGAAGACCTTGCAGAAAGATGCGCAAACATCATGTTTCAAGAGTGGTACCAGTCTATGTCGATCCTGTACCGCTACAGCGGCCTGAGTACGTTCTCCTTAAATGGAGTGTTCGCCCAGATCAGAGAAGTGTTTCAAGATACGTTCGGCAGAGTTGAGTGTCTTCACATAAGAATACCGAACACGTTGGATCACAGAGCCTATCAGTCGCAACTGATTGCGTATTTGTCAGATCATGCGTCGGCAGACATGCCGCCTTGCTGGGCCAGCTAACAGCATGAACATCGCGTCTGTAGGAAACAGGATTCGCAACAAGGTCGGCCAGGTACTCAACCCCCTCTTGCCACCAAAGACCGAAGTCTTTTCGGGATCCGGAGATCTCCTGTCGCAGCTCATCGTGGTTGCTCCCAGATGGGATTACAGATCTCGTTTTGTCGGTGATGCTCTGCTATATACGCGATTCATGGGGGCGTTCAGAAGACGCGCGCAGGTTGTCTATTTCGTGCCAGTCGAAAACAGACGCACAATGACGGCAGAGATAAAACGCCTCAAGAACGGGGACCTACGCAGTATTGTCTTTTCCTCTTTTCAGAGCATGGAGGACATTCCCAGCGGCTACTTTCAGCTGTCGCAGGAAGGATTCTACCTTGTCAACTGGCACACCGACGACGATATGCTCTTCGATCGGTTCTCCGTGCACGCCGCGAGGCGTTTCGGTCTGAATGTCACCACATATGAGCCAAACCTGCCTCGCTACGAAGCCCTCGGTGCCAAGGCCGTCGCGTCGCAATGGGCCGGTGTCGACGATTGTCCCTTTCTGGAGTCGCGGTGCTATGCAGCTTGCTTTGTCGGGCGAATGTACGGTCCGAGAGCGGCCCTCGTCAGGCGTCTGCGAAGCGAGTTTGGCGAGAAGGTCTTCTTGCATGATACGAGGGTCCGGACGCTGAATGAGCAGGCCATGATTACAGCGTACCAAAGCTCCTGGTTGGCGATTGATGACCCGACGGCTTACGACGGGAGGACACGTCAGATCAAGGCAAGGATCTTCGAAAACGCCTCAATGGGTTGCGTTGTCGCGACGCAGCCGAATGATAGACTGCATCGCTACTATGAGCCGGGCCGGGAGATTCTCTTCTGGGAAACGCCGTCTGACTTGATTAGGCTCATCCACGACAGCATAGAGAATCCACAGCCGTACAGGCGAATGGCCCGGGCGGCCTACGACCGTACACAGCGCGAGCACCTGTACGATCACAGATTTGCGGCGCTCTTCAACTACATCGCCGAGCATTCGATCTTGCCAGTATGAGCCCAACGGTTGCAGTGCTGATGTGCGCTCACAACTCGGAGGCCTTCGTTCGGGAGGCCATCGAGAGCATCCTGAATCAAACCTATCGGGATTTCGACTTCATCATCGTCGAGAACGGCTCCACCGACAGGACCTGGGAGGCGATCCAATCGTACACTGATCCTCGTATACGGGCGTTCCGAACGCC
Organism: Phycisphaerae bacterium; assembly: GCA_012744475.1. Lineage (GTDB taxonomy): Bacteria > Planctomycetota > Phycisphaerae > Sedimentisphaerales > Anaerobacaceae > Anaerobaca. The sequence continues at coordinate 15,979 of JAAYBV010000074.1, read as the reverse complement.
CCTGAAGCAGCTGACCTTCAATCTGAACTTCGGGCTGATTCAGACTCAGGCCCATTACATCGCGCGGATGGACGCCGACGACGTCGCCAAACCTGAGCGTTTGGAGCGGCAAGCAGCCTACCTGGACACCCATCCGGAAGTGATGGTCTTGGGCACGGCCTTTGAAACGTTGAACGGCGAGAAGGATATGCCTGAGATTGTGGTTCTGCCGACAACCGATGCGGCCATCCGAAAACGGCTGCCTTTTCGCTTCGTGATCTGTCATCCGACCGTCATGTTTCGGCGGCAGACTGTTATCGCACACGCTGGTTACAGAGACAGTGTATTCTGTGAAGATGTCGATCTCTGGATACGCCTGTCGCGAGACAGGACGCTCCAGTTTGCCAACCTTCCCGAGCCGTTACTCAAGTACAGGATTCACCCTGCCCAGATCAGAGGCCGACGAGAAGGCTATATTGCCGTTTCGAGCATCTTGTTGCGGGAATCGCTGGTCCAGCGGTCCTTACCCCTGTTCGGTGGCTTTCTGCTCTCGATAGGCAAGTTATTGGCACGCTCCAAGCACGGCTACCTTGCATGATCATCCATCTGATCCACCACCCCGTCAGCGCGAAACGGTTTGTCGAACCAATCGTCAAATCCCTGAACGATCATCACATCCCGGCCGAATTGTGGGTCGAGAATCGCAGGGGGATGGCTGATTTTGTCGCTGAAATCAAATGTCCGAAGCGCTTCGCCGAGTTCGATCTCTCCCTGAACCTCTTCCGCGTTCTGACGCGACTCGTTCAGATGGTCCGGGCCTTCGGTCGATCCAGGCCGGCTGCGATACATGCGCACCAGACGCGAGCTGCTTTCATCCCGTTGCTGGCGGCAGTGATTGCGCGTGTTCCCATTCGTATCTACCATGTCCATGGCACGCCATATCTGGGATACGGCGGTCTGTTGCGTGTCGTGCTATGGATGCTCGACTCGTTGAATTGTCGGTTTGCGACGCACGTCATCACTGTGTCCCACTCGATTCGTGACTGCATGATTCGCGACGGAGTCGTCCGGGCACGAAAGTGTCAGGTATTGGGACGGGGTTCTTCTTATGGTATCTGTCTGGAGGAATTCTCTCCCGATCAATTTGCCTCGCACCGCAGGAGACAAGTCAGAGAGCAACTCGGGATTTCGCAGGATGCATATGTGGCCCTCTATGTTGGCCGGCCCTTTCGCAGAAAGGGATTCCACACAGTTCTCGACACTTGGCAGAAGATGGGTGGAGAGAAGAACGGGGATGTGCTGCTCATTGCAGGCTGTACGAATGCCGACGTTGCCAGCGCGGCCGGACGTGTTGTGCCAAGCATCAGGGCGTTTGGCTACGTACGGGATATTCGCATGTACTACGCGGCGTGTGATGTCGTCGTTCTGCCGAGTTGGCATGAGGGCATGCCTTACTCGTTGCTGGAAGGGGCCGCTGCCTCGCGGCCTCTCGTCGGCAGCGCTGTTCCCGGTATTGACTCGATCATCGATGACCACAACGGTGTGCTTGTTCCTCCCGGAGACAGCGATGCACTGACGAAGGTCCTTGCAGTTCTACGCCTTGATCGGGAACTGAGGCAGCGCATGGGCTGTGCCGGCCGGCAGCTTGTGGAACGTGATTTCGACCGGACAATCTGCGAACAGCGGATTCTGGCATACTACAATTGCCTTGGCATCAAAGGCAGTGCTGTCGACCAGGGTGTTACTCTGACTATTGACTTGCCGCCTGCGGCAACCGCTGATCACAGGGTTGCCGCTGCCTGCAGCGACCATACCCCTAGACAAGTCTACTCCACGTAAGGCGAAGACCACAGCATCGTTGAAACCGAACAGAAGACAGGAAACTCACAAATGCAACCCGTTGAAGCTGGAAATCCCAACCCTTAGACTGACACTAACCAAGGGGGACGGTCAGACGCCTTCTCTCTGGTTTCTCTCGCGAAAACCGCTGCCAGGCTGTGATAATTTCCCATCCCGCCTATCACGGTTGCGCCATCGTATATTACGTAGAGGTCGTAATACGCTCTAAGTACACATACACCCCAAAGCTCTCTCTGTCTCTGCAATAAGACACCCTAATACGCGAAGACATCCTATTTCTCCGTTCAAATTCGTCAGAGGGCGAGATTTCTATAAGTTCTTGAAACAAATGAGTTTAAGTCCAATAGCGGACCCACGGCCGAGGGCGTACTGGCCATGCGACAGCAGAAAGTCTTGACTTTGCGCCCGCAAACGCGTATACTACGTGTCAATGCTGGGTCGCCGGGAATGACTCCACGTGAGTTCATTGTCTGGCTGGTCCGGCAGGTGTATCCAGGGATGGGACGGGGGATAGGCGTGAGGAGGAGAACACAAACGGCAGGTTCTGGAGTGGGATGAGTTCCCAGAGAGGGTGGTCGAAATGAAGAGAGCATTGGCGATACTGGCAGTGAGTCTGACACTGGCAGGAACAAGTCTGGCGGGTGTGACGACATTTGATGATCTGATCGTCGGTGACGGCAATGTTGAGATTGCGGACGGGTACGCAGGGCTCAATTGGGAGAATTTCAACGTAGTCTGGTATCAGCGCCACGGGACCGATTCCGGGTATTACAACGGGGTGGTCTCAGGCGAGCACATGGCCTTTAGTGGCTGGGGCGATCCGGGCAAATTCTCGGCTGCCGGCGCCTTCGATTTCATCGGCGCGTATTTTACCGCCGCCTGGAACGATGGCCTGCTGATCGAGGTTGAGGGTTTCCTCGGTGGCGAGTCGGTGGGCAGCACGGAATTCAACGTGGACACCGGTGGGTCCGAGTGGAAGGAGTTCAACTGGACGGTCGACGAGGTCAGGTTTGCATCGTCCGGTGGCGAGCCCGCCTTCGAGAACCGTCCGAACGGTGGCACGCAGTTCGCGATGGACAATCTGACGACGCGAGAGGCGACGCCGGCGATTCCGGCTCCGGGTGCGGTGCTGCTTGGCAGCCTCGGGGCGGGTCTGGTTGGCTGGCTGCGACGGCGCAGGGCCCTGTAATCCGGGCTTGAAGGCGCAGCCCAGACGCGGTTGAATACCGGCCTCGGCCGGAGAATAGAGAAGATGCATAAACCGGCGGGTCCGTTCGGAGCCGCCGGTTTTCTTGTTTGGGGGTGGATCTTATTGTCGTTCCGTCATGTGTGCCGGGGCGCTGTATTCTGATCCCCAGGTGTTGACAGTGCTGGTTGATTTCGCCGGATATTGGACTAATGCTTTTGTCTTGTTCCGGCCGATGTAATCCGTAGAATTCTTGGACTTTCTGACCGATATGGGGTCCGTACGGTCGTGCTGGCAGCCGACGGGCAGCCTCCGAACGAGCGTGGGCTGCGAAAGGACGCAAAGGGGACCGCTTGGCTTTCGTGGCGGCCAGCTTGGGGAAACCATGGAGCAAGGATTGCATCTTCGCGAGGTGAATCTCCACGAGGTGGGCAGAGGGATGCGGGTTGACCGCGAGCCGGCCCAGGTCGGTGTGATCGAACTGCGCCCCCATACGCGCGTGGCCTATCGACACGAAGAAGCCCCGTCTTTTGACCCGTCGACTTATTCCATCGCCCAGCCGGCCAAGAGCGTGGAATTGCTGATCCGGCTGCTGGATCTTGCCGGTTCTCTGTGCATTCTCCTGTGCGCTCTGCCGCTGATGCTCGTCGCGGCCCTGGCGATCAAGCTGACCTCACGCGGCCCGGTCCTCTACAGCCAGGAGCGGGTGGGCAAGGGCGGCAGACTCTTCAATCTGTACAAGTTCCGGACGATGATCGACGGCGCGGAAAAGCACCTTGGTCCGGTCCTGGCCTCGAAGGACGACCACCGGGTGACGGCGGTCGGCCGCATCCTGCGTCGGACGCGGATGGACGAGCTACCCCAATTGTACAACATCCTGCGGGGCGACATGAGTCTCGTCGGACCCCGGCCGGAGCGGCCCTTCTTCGTCCAGAGGCACAGGGCCTTGCAGGGTGTGCGTCTCGTCGTCAAGCCCGGCCTGACGGGCCTCGCCCAGGTTCGCAGCTTCTACGACCTCAAACCCGCCCACAAGGTCAAGTACGACTACATCTACATCCAGAACCGCTCCCTCCTGCTGAACATCTACATCCTCCTCCAGACGATCCCCGTTCTCTTCGCCAAAAAGGGCTGGTAGTCCCGCCAGTCTGCCGCCGGTTCTTGTCCACCTGCCGCTTCTGGCGCGCACACCCACACGGATTGCCGTCGCGTTCCTGCGTGACGCATGCGGAATCCAGCGACGTTCAGGCCTTTGGATAGACCCAGGGGGCTCGGTAATCGCGGCGGAGCAGTCTGTTGGCGTCGGGGTCGCCGACGCAGATTTCCTTTTCCCCGTCCCAGGTGACGCTGCGTCCGAGTTTGTACGACAGCATCCCCAACAGGCTCAGGTTCGTCGAGTAGTGGATCGTCTGGATGTCGCACACCGGGCGGCTGCCCGTCTCGATCGCGCTGAGGAAATCGGTCCACAGTCCCTTGATGTTCTGCTGATCGGGCAGGTTCAGTTGCGGTTCCTCATGGACCTCCTGCTCGCCCCGGCCGCTTGGATAGAACGTCCAGCCTCTCTGCCAGCCCATGTGAAACGTCCCTTTGGTGCCGTAGAAGTAGCAGCCGACACTTTCGGTCTTGTCCGTCGGGTTGCCGGCGAACTGGCGGTGCTCCCACGTCAGCGTGAAGTCCTCGAACTGATACGTCGCCACCTGGTGGTCCGGCGCATTGGTCGTCTGGTGTTCCGCCGTTAGAATGGGCGCGCCCTTGATCGGCCGGCCGCCGGTGGAATGGACGGTCTTGGGCCACTTCTCTTCCATGATCCAAAGGACTTGGTCGAGCCAGTGGACGCCCCAGTCGCCGAGCGTCCCGTTGGCGAAGTCGAGGTAGCTGCGGAACCCGCGCGGATGTGCGCCGCCGTTGAACGGCCGCAGCGGGGCGGGGCCGCACCACAAGTCCCAGTTCAACTCCTTCGGCGGCTCGACGTTCTTGCGGGGCTGCTCCGGCCCGCCCCCGCCGGAGAGCACGAAGCACTTGACCATTCCGATCTTCCCGGCGCGGCCCTCGCGGAGGAACTGTCTGCCCGAGACGTTGTGTGGCGAGATGCGCCGGTGCGTGCCCACCTGCACGACGCGGCCGGCGGCGCGGGCGGCCTTGACCATTGCGCGGCCCTCCATGACCGTGTGGCCGATGGGCTTTTCGACGTAGACGTGGGCGCCCGCCTGGACCGCCGCGATGGTCGGCAGGGCGTGCCAATGGTCCGGCGTCGCGACGATGGCGATGTCGGGCTTCTCGGCAGCCAGCATCTCGCGATAGTCCTCATAGTGCTTCGGCGTATCGCTGGTCCATTTCGCGACCTCTTCGGTGCATTTGGCGAGCTGGCGGCGATCCACGTCCACCAGCGCTGCGATCTTGCAGCGTCCGGAAGCGGCCGCTTCACGCAAAATGTTGGTGCCCCACCAGCCGCACCCGATCAAAGCCGTGCGATACGTTCTGCCTTGTTGAGCAGCCACCACGTGGGGAAAGCTGACAGCCAGCCCGGTGGCCAGTGAACTCTTCAGGAAGGTGCGTCGATTCATGGACATGGCGAGGCCTCCATCTTCGTAGCTGCATCGATCTGAGAATTGGATTTCTTCGCGAATCCGGCCGGCCGGAGCCGCCTTTGACGGCCTCAGTGTCCGACATACTCGGTCCCCAGTCAAGCCGGAAACCCAGACGGTCCCTTGGGGACAGGCGCTGGCGTATCGTCTCGCCTGTGGTATCATGGTTTCTGAAGAGATCGCTGTCCCAAGGAGTCCGCCCATGATCGCGATGAAACGACGATTGCTCTTGCTCCTTCTGGTCTGCGCGTCCAGTCCGCTGTGCCTGGCGAAGACGTATCCGCACCGCTGGGTCTTCGTGTCACGATTGCTGCGAACGGATCAGGATGTAGCCGATGTCGAGCGGATCGTGAAGACGGCATCGGCCCATGGTCTGAACGGCATGGTTTTGTCCGCTGGTCTGGATTGGCTCGACAGGCAGCCTGCCGAAAACCTCGACCGACTTGCGAGCGTCAGAGACATTTGCAGACAACATGGCGTCGAAATCGTCCCCAACATCTTCAGTGTCGGCTATGGTGGCTCCGTCCTGGCGTACGACCGCAATCTCGCGGCGGGGATTCCTGCTCGCGATGTTCCGTTCCTGGTGGAAGGCAACCGGGCGCGGCTGGATCCGGATGCGCGAGCCCAGATCGCCAATGCCGGATTCGAACAATATGATGGCCATCAGTTGGCTGGCTATGGGTTTCACGACCGGCCGGGAGACGTTTCGTTCGTGGATCGGGAGGTCTTCAAGGAGGGCAAAGCGTCGCTTCGTTTTCAGGACTTCGGCCGATACGAACACGGTCATGCCCGTGTGATGCAGGAGGTGGCGGTTCGGCCGCACCGATGCTACCGACTCAGTTGCCATGTCAAAACCGAAGGCCTCGATTCGGCCGGTGGGTTTCGCATACAGGTGTTGACGGCGGACGGTCGAGAACTGGCGCCGTTCGATCCGCGTATCCCATCCACGACCGATTGGCGTCACGTTGTGATGGGTTTCAACAGTCTCGACTATGAGATCGTCAGGATCTATGCCGGCGCCTGGGGCGGCAAGGCCGGGCGGTTCTGGATCGACGATTTGGAGCTGGAGGAGGTCGGACTTCTCAACGTCCTGAGGCGGCCCGGCACGCCGGTCACCGTCCGCGATGCGAAGAGCGGCCAGATCTACGAAGAAGGCAAAGACTTCGCGCCGATCAAGGACGACCGACTGAACTTCCAGTTCGATCATGAGTCGCCGAGTATCGAGATTCTCCCCGGCGGCCGGATCCGGGGTGGGCAACGACTGAGCGTCAGCTACTACCACGGGATCGCGATCTACGACGGCCAGGTCACGATCTGCATGTCGGAGCCGAAGCCGTACGAAATCTGGGGCAGGCAGGCCGAGCTGATCCATCGGCACCTGGGGCCTTCCAAGTACCTGCTCAGCATGGACGAGATTCGAGCTGGAGGAAGCTGCCGGGCGTGCAAGGATCGAGGTCTGAGCATGGCCCAGATCCTGGGCGATTGCATCACCAGACAGGTCGCCATTATCAGGAGCGTCAATCCGAAGGCCGAGGTGCTCATCTGGTCGGACATGCTCGATCCGCATCACAACGCGCACGGCGACTACTATCTCGTCGAAGGCGATTTCTCCGGCTCGTGGAAGCTTGTCCCCAAGGACCTGATCATCGTCTGCTGGTATTACGACAGGCGAAGCGAAAGCCTGCCGTTCTTCTCGTCGCTGGGCTTTCGCACGCTGGCGGGCGCCTACTACGACGGGGACACGCTGGAGAACCCCAAAGGCTGGCTCGACGCGCTGGACCAAACGCCCGGCGCGATCGGCGTCATGTACACCACCTGGCAAGACAAGTACGACCTGCTCGCCCCTTTCGGCGACCTGGTGATGAAGCGGTAGCGATCGAAGCGGCGGGGACCCTGCGGGTGTCCCGGCCGGTGTCGAAGGGCGTCGTCACTTCGTTCGAGACTGCCGTTGGGAGGGCTCTGCGCTACGGAGCGCGCCGCTTCCTCGGGGGCGTGTACCCGAGGCGGCCCCAGATGGCTCTTTGGGCTCTCTGCAAGTCGTAGCGGCCGTCTTCCGTCCGTGGCATACGGCCATAACCATCCGAGTCGACGAGCAGTTCCACGAAGAACCCCTTCTCAAGGAGGAGTTGCGTACGGGGTAGGGCCAGAGTCTCATCGCCTTTCCATTTCCAGTATTCGGCGTGACCGTCCGCCATCGAGAGGGTAGCGCCGCCACTGTGGTGGATTGGGGGAGGACTGTTCACCCACCACTTCGGGTAGAGGTAGTGGACTGCAAAGCCGGTGGAGTCGCCCATCTGGCCGGCGTCGATGAAGACGGTGCGTTCGGCTGGGCCGGGACTGACGATATCCGTGATCCGCGTAAGGTGCACGACCGTCCGGCCGATGCGTACGCCGATGGCTGTTGCCTCCGGGGAGTGGTCGGTTGCGGTCCCTTCCAGATTGGCGCCGTTGGCGCCGGCGACCACTTCATAGGTGGCCAGGTGTCCGGGCAGGCCGCTCGCACAGCGATAGACGTCGACGTCCTGAAGGTAGGGCCAGAGCGCGCCCTTGTTGGGGTCCGCCATCAGGCTCTCACGGTCCGCCGGCCACCAGAAGGCTCGCCCCAACCATCCTTCCGCTTCGCGGCGGTTCGACCAGGGGGTTTCCTTGTGCCGCAATCGGTGACTGAACGCGCACCCGTTGACGAGTTTTCCGTCGTTCTGATCGGCATAGGCGATCCAGGCGGCGGTCAGTTGTCGCAGGTTGCTCAGGCAGACGGCGCGGCGGGCGTGCTCCCGAGCCCTGCCGAGCGCCGGCACCAGAAGTGCCATCAGCAAGGCGATCACCGCGATCACCACCAGCAACTCGATCAGCGTGAAGGCGCTCCTACGGCAAGCCTTCCGATCATCTTCCGTGCGTTCAATTGCCATCGTCCGCACTCCCACTGCGTCAGGGAGCCCTCCGCTTCCTCGGGGGCGTGTACCCGAGGCGGCCCCAGATGGTTCTTTGGGCCCTCTGCAGATCGTAGCGACCGTTCTCGGTCTGGGGCATGCGGCCGTCATTTTTGGAATCGGCAAGCAGTTCCGCGAAGCTACCGTTCTTAAGGGGGATCTGCATACGCGGGAAGGTCAGAGTCTCGTCGCCTTGCCATTTCCAGTATTCGGCGTGACCGTCTGCCATCGAGAGGGTCGCGCCGCCACTGTGCTGGATCGGGGGAGGACTGGCATAGTGCCACTTGGGGTAGAGGTAATGGACTGCGAAGCCGGTGCAGTCGCCGATCTGGCCTGCATCGATGAAGACGGCGCGTTCGGCTGGGCCGGGACTGACGATATCCGTTATCCGCGTCAGGTACAGCACGGTCCGGCCGACGCGTGTGCCGATCTGTGTGAGTTCTTGCGGCGAGTACTCGGCTGCAGTTCCCTCGATAGCAGCGCAATTGGCGCTGGCGACCACTCCGTAGGTGGCCAGGTGTCCGGGCAGGCCGCTCGCACAGCGATAGACGTCGACGTCCTGAAGGTAGGGCCAGAGCGAGCCCTTGTTGGGGTCTGCTATCAGGGCCTCACGATTCGCCGCCTCGAAAGCCCGCCCCAACCAGCCTTGTGCTGTGCGCCGGTGTGTCCATGGGTTCCACTTATAATGCAATTGCTCACTGAAGGGGGAACCGTTGACGAGTTTGCCGCCGTTCTGATCGGCATAGGCGATCCAGGCGGCGGTCAGCTGGCGCAGGTTGCTCAGGCAGACGGCGCGGCGGGCGTGCTCTCGAGCCCTGCCCAGCACCGGAACCAGAAGCGCCATCAGCAGCGCGATCACCGCGATCACCACGAGCAGCTCGATCAGCGTGAAGGCGCTGCCGGCGGAATCCTTCCGGTTGTCTTCCGTGCGTCCAGTTGCCATAATCCGCACTCCCACTGCGTCAGGGAGCCCTCCGCTTCCGCGGGGGCGCATACCCAAGGCGGCCCCAGACGGCTCTTTGCACTTTCTGCAGGTCGTAGCGGCCGTCCTCGGTCTGGGGCTCATAGGCCCCGTACAGGCCGGACGCGTTGGTCAGCCACTCGTTGCTGAGGCCGTTGTACGCTTCGATTTCTTTGCGCGGTACGGCCAGGGTTTCAGCGCCTTTCCAACGCCAGTATTCGCCGTGGCCGTCGGCCATGGACAACGTGGCACCACCTTGGTGATGGATGGGCGGAGGACTGGCGCAGTCCCATTTGGGGTAGAGATAAGGGACCCTGAAGCAGGGGTCGATCTGGCCTGCGTCGATGAAGACCGCGCGCCTGCCGGGATTGACGATATCCGTGATCCGCGTCAGGTGCAGGACGGTCCGCCCGATGCGTATGCCGATGCCTTCGAGGTCTACAAGAGTCTTGCGCAATATGGTCCCCTCTTCTGCATTCCCTACGTTCGCCGCATTGGCGCTGGTGACCACCTGGTAGGTAGCCAGATGTCCCTTCCGGCCGCTGGCGCAGCGATAGACATCGATGTCCCTGATATAGGGCCAGAGCGCGCCCTTATAAGGGTCGGCGATGAGGGTCGCGCGGTCGGGCGGCCAGTGGAAGGCTCGACCCATCCAACTCTCCCTATAGACGTAGTTGCCCTTTTGACCGCCGCCAAGGGCGTGGCCGTTGACGAGTTTTCCGTCGTTCTGATCGGCATAGGCGATCCAGGCGGCGGTCAGTTGTCGCAGATTGCCCAGACAGACGGTGCGGCGGGCCTGTTCCCGAGCCCTGCCCAGCGCCGGCACCAGAAGCGCCATCAGCAGCGCGATCACCGCAATCACCACCAGCAGCTCGATCAGGGTGAAGGCGCTGCCGGCGGAATCCTTCCGGTTGCCTTGCGTGCGTTCAATCGCCATCGTCCGCACTCCCACCGCCAGCCTCTCGCAGCCGACCCCGAAGCCCCGCAGGAATCCCGAACGGAAAAGCGGGGCATGGTACCCCGGTTTGCTCAGGTGCGGTCAATCCTCGACGCCTTCGGGCGGCGCGGCGCCGAGGCCGATATCGTCGACATATATGACGCTGTTTCCGCCGGGGCGCAGGTCGCTGTGATTGCCGACGCCCAGGGTCAAACGCACGACGTGGCTCAGGTCCACGCCGGCGAATTCATCGAGGTCGATCGACCACTGCTGCCAATCCCCGCTCCGCAGCGCCTGGGAATCGGGGTGATATACCATGGCAACCCCGCCGGCGCCGTCCTCGACGACCACGTACAGCCAATCGGTCTCGACGTCGTGGTCCTGATCCGTGCTGCCGTGGAAGTAGAGCATCAAGGCCTCGGCGCCCTCGACACGCCAATTCTGCAGCGGCCCTTCGAGGTCTCTGTACGTCTGGGCGCTATAGGGCCAGTTTGTGTTGTCGTAGAAGAACGGCATTGCCTGCAAACCGGTGTGGATGATTTCGGTCTCGGCGAACGGGGTATACCAGTGTCCGACCCGGGCGTTGCCGCCGTACCAAACGTCGTCGGTCCACGTCTGGAAGATTGCTTCACCGAGATCTTCATCGTCCGTGTACTGTTCGAAACTGTCCAGGACAAGGACGTAGGAGGCAGGCGTACCCGCCAGGGGTTGCTTGGTGAAGAAGCGGACCTCGCTGAGCCCGACGAGCTCGATGTCCAGGGGTTCTCCCCCAGGGCCAATGATGATGCTGACATAGTCTTCGTCTTCCCACACGTTGTGTATGGTGAGTCGAACGTACCGAGCGGCAATGCCGTTCAGCGAGACGACCGTACTCACAAGGAATCTGGGCCTGTCTATGACTTGGGCGATCTGGACGTCGCCAAAGATGACCCAGTCGATTCCATCCTCAGAGTAGTCAATCGTGACGTCTTTGGCCTGGAAACCCCACGCGCCGCAGTTCCAGACCCACATCTGCTCCAACTCGTAGAGACCGTCGAGTTCGAACTGGATGTACGCAACGCCGTCGTTCGGGTCGGCGAGCCACATATCGCTCCAATACGCCGAGTGCTCGCCGGTGGCGTTCATGCCGGAGTCGTTGACTGTGTTTTCGGGTTCATGACCCTCTTCCGAGGGCAGATTGCTCGTGGCGGTGATGTTGTAGATCTGATAGGTGGGCTCTGCAAGCGTCCAGAATTGAACCTCGCTGAGCCCTATGATCGGATGGATTCCATAGATTCCGTGGGAGCTCAGGAGGGTAAGGCGGACGTAGCGGGCCGGGATGCCTTCCAGCGAAACGATGGTATTGGCGATGTAATCGTCGTCGCCGGTGGCCATGGCACATTCGATACTCCCGAAAACCGTCCAGTCGATCCCGTCCTGAGAGTACTCGATCGTGGCATCCTTGACGCCACGTTCAAGGAACCAGCCCTCATTGTAGTTCCACACCCACATTTCCTCGAGTTGGTAAACGTCTTCGAACTCGAACTGGACATAGATGGGCTCGTCGCTCTGCATGGCGAGCCACATGTCGCCGAGCGAGTTGGAGTGCTGGTTGCTGCCGTTCAGGCCGGAGCGATTGACGATGTTCTCGGGGCCGAGATCATCGTCTGGCGGAGTTCTGTTGCTTGTGGCGGTGACGTTCCAGATGAGAGAGGGCACCAGGTCGGGCTCCTGGGCCCGGGCGGGCGAATGGTGGATCGGAGCGAGGGTCAGGGCGAGCAGCAGATGGAACAGCCTGGCAGTTACACATTTGTACGTCTTCATCGGGTTTCCTCTCCTGAGTCTTCCCAGAGCACAGTTCTCCTGTGTATACAGACGAACCTGCGTCGAGGTATCTGCAAAAATCTCATCTGCTGTGTTTCCGCGGTCGCTGCCAACCATAATACCCCCATCTGCCACGCTATGTCAACCTTTTTGGGCAACGCGATTTCTGGTTCTTGAGGCAGAGGGGCAGGGGCCTCCTCTCGCCTGGAAAGAGGGCTGGGTCCGGGGGCAAATACGGCCTTGTACGCGCGCAAGAAGAAGGAGAGTTTTGCTGGCGCCCCCCTCAGTGTTTGGTGGAGTACTGTCTTTTGCGCTGCGCCCTGCGTGTGACTGCTACTGGCCGCTGTTCGAGATGCGTCGACGTTCCTTGAGGATTTCGATCCGTTTGGCGATCCGGCCGGCCAGGGCTTGGTTGCCTGCGGAGCTGGCGATCTGGAACGCTTCGTCCAGGTGAAGCAGGGCCTCGTCGAGCCGGCCGGTTTCGACGCAACTGTCGGCCAGGCACAGGATCGCGTCGAGGTTGCGAGGGTCGGATTGCAGGATCTGACGCAAGTGCGCGATGGCCTGGCCGTATTGCCTGACTCGGACCAGGGTGATGGCGAGATTGTAGCGGACGGCGACGTCGTTGGGCTCGAGGGCGACTGCTTGGGACAGATGCGCCAGGCCCTCCCCGACGGCCCCTTTGACGCAAAGGGCGGTGCCCAGACGGGCTTGCGTCTCGAAATGATCGGGTTTGAGTTCCACGGCCTTGCGATAGTATTCGATGGCCCGGTCGGCGTCGCCTTGTTCCTCCAACGTTGTGGCCAGATTGTAGTGGACCTCATGATCCTTGGGCTTGAGTTCAGCCGCACGCAACCAGCACCTGAGAGCCTCCTGCGTCTGGCCTTGGCTGAGCGACACAGCGCCGAGATTGAAGTACGCCTCGGCGTTGTTCGGGTCGAGTTCCAGCGCCCTGCGCAGATGACGAACGCCCTCGTCCAGCATCCGTCTGGCGACCAGGACAACTCCCAACTCGGTCTGTATGTCAGCGACGTCGGGCTGTAGCTTCGCTGCTTCCGACAGATGCCGGATGGCCTCGTCGTGTTGCCTGGCTCCAAACAAAGCCAATCCAAGAAAATGGTGGCCGTCGGCGCTCTTCGGATTCAGCTCCAGGGCCTTGCGGGCCTGTCGTTCGGCGCCCTGGTAATCGTTCGATTTCAGGAACTCCCACGCGGCTCGGGCATAGGAAAGATCATCCACGAACTGTTCGCGTATGCGCCGGATCGCGGTTGGGCTGGCGTTGACGAACTCCGGTATGTTGGCGGCGCGGTCCGGGGCCGTCAGACGATCCAGAACGACCGGCGGCGTGCTTTGGCCGTTCTCGTCGATGTGGGTCAGGTACAGCCGGGTGTACGCCGAATCAGGCTTGCCTGAGAAGACGAGCCAGTTGCCGTTGGGCGAGAAGCTGTGCCAGGAGTTCATGCGTTTGGTGTTGGCGCGCAGCCTCCTGGGCTGGCCACCCTGCGAGGGAATGATGTACATTTCGCTGTCCGGCTGGAGAAGCATGTAGTTTTCCGCCTGGCAGAAGACGATCCATTTGCCGTCCGGGGAAAACCGCGGGAAGAAGTTGCTCCTGCCGTTGAAGGAGGCTCCGACCACGGGCTGTGCCTTGCCGCCTCGGCCTTCATTGAAGGGCAGCCGATAGAGGTCAAACTTGAACGGCTTGCCCTCTACCAGGAACTCGCGACAATCCTCAGGACCCAGCAGCACCTTGCGTTCGCTGCCGGCCCGTCGCAGTTTGTACGCCTCAGTGGCCGCAAAGACGATCTCCTTTCCATCCGGGCTCCAGGTCGGGTTGCTTTGGACCAGGTTCGGATCGTCGGCTCCCGGCAGCGCGCGAAACTCGCCGGTCTGGCGGTCGTAGATGCACAAGATCCCTTTGACCGGGAAGAACAACTGGGAGAACTCCAGTCCCGGCTTGGGCACGAAGACGGATTCGTCCTTGACCGTGCTGACCACGTACCGCCCGTCGGGCGACACCTGCGAGAGCAGGCCAAAGGTCGGATCCCCCTCGTCTCGTTTGTAGTCGCTCCAGGTGATGATCGTGCCGGCGTCGAGGAGCATGGACTCGCCGACGGCCGCGATGGCATACGAGCCTTTGTTGTTGGCATAGTCGACGTCCATTCCCAGCACGGTCGCGTCGGCGGAGAACGAGTGGCAGTTGCCGCACACGGGCAGATTCTCCAGGATGATCGGCGGAGGCTCGCTCGACGAGATCGCACCGAAGCGCCAGCGAATGTTGGACGGGTCCTTGACGGCCTCGACAAAGGGAAGATTCACCTCGCGGTAGAACAGCGGCGCCCCGACGGGGTCCGATGAGGTGCAGATTGTCACGCGTCCTGCGGACAGGACCTCCGACGGACTGCGGCGATGGAGTCCGGCGACCGTCACGACCGCCGGCGCATCGAGGGACCGGCGCTTGATCTGGTCCCAAATTGCGGTTGTCGGTCGCCATTCAGGTTGCTGCGCGATCTCGTCGATGCGGTCTGCGCCGTCGCGAAACTCGATCGAGACCAGCCATATGTTGGAGCGAGCATCTTCGTCCTTCCAGCGAAACAACGGGGCGCAAATCTCGGGCGGGAACAGGGTTTCGTCGAGCGGGTATTCGATGACCAGCTTGTGGTTCGAGGTCGTTTGGGCAAGCGACTTCAATATGGCCTGCGGCTCCAGCGCTGCCCGGAAAGCCAGACGAAAAGCCACGTAGACCACAATGCTGGCGGCGACAGCGCCAGCGATCCACCAGAGGTTTCGAGCGGACTTTGCCACTGGTTCTTGACTCCCGTTGGTCTGTCATGATGCCCGAATCTGCTCGTATTATAGCGGGTTTCCCTCGTTCCGCGAACGCCAAACCTCCGATTCTGACCGAGGATGCGCCGAGACGAAGTCAGAGGCTGGCGGGATGTCTTCACCGCGCGTGAAAGAAGGGAGCCCGGCGTTCGGACTCCCCTCAGTTCCTGTTTGTGCGATACGATAAGTTCAGCGTTTGGCGGTGAGGGTCTTGTAGACGCTCTCGCCCCCGTTGATCAGGTGGATCAACGGGCTGGGGCGATCGAAGCCCTCGATGAACGAGGGCCGGGCCGCCCACGGGGTGACGCTCAGCACGCCCGTCAGGTCCATCCAGTGCTGCAGTCGGGCTACGGGCAGGTTCCACGTCATGTGGAAGTGATTGGCCGGCGGGTACTGCTTGTACTCGACCATGCTGGCGTACTTCGGTACGACGAAGGTATGCGGCCAGGTCGGATTCGTCAGGTCGCACATGGCCTTGCCCAACTCTTCCGGCACTTCGGTCGTGTGCGCCTCGTCCCAGATCAGGCTGAACAGCCCCGTGACGCTGCTGTACGCCATACGGGCGGCGATGCCGTCGATGCCCGCCGGCGTCAGGAATGTCACCGAGTTGCCGCCGCCGGGGAAGTAGTCGGGATCGGCCAGCGGCATCGTCACGCGTTCCATGATCTGCTTGACCGTGGCCCCAGGCGTCGCCGCCCAGTCGAAGGCGGCGCTGCCGGAGTTGTCGCCGTCCACCAGACCCTTGGTGTACCAGTCGGCAGTCTTGTCGAGCTTCTTGAGGCCCAGCCTGGCCGCCAGTTCCTGGATCTCCCACGCTTCCCAGACCTTGCGGAAGTCCATGAACAGCGGGGGATTGCCGCCGCTCAGATAGGTCATGAAGAGCATGGTCAGCAGGCCCTGCATGTCGGCCTCTGT
>JAAYBV010000073.1 GCA_012744475.1 Phycisphaerae bacterium | reverse complement strand
CGCCATGTGTGGCAGCGGCAAACGGAGCAAGGCGGAGTTTGCCGATGGCTTCGACGGCATGCGTATCACCATCGGCAAGCCTGCGCTTGCCGCTGCCACACGGCTGCCAGGATATTTTCACAGACACCCCCAACCGGAGCGGGGCCCCCGAAACGCCGTCCAGATAGCCCAAAACCCCAGGAAATCCTCATCTGAGGCCTCCCGCCAGCCGATAAACACGACGGAGGGAGGAAGTACGATTATGGGGCCTGTAGGCCATGGGAGGTTTGCCACATGCTCAAGGCAAAGGACATCATGACGACCGAGGTCGTGGCCGTATCCAAGGACGCGGACATCTATCGGGCGATCCGGATGATGGTGGAGAACAACGTGACGGGCCTGCCTGTCATCGACAAGGATCGGATGCTGGTGGGCGTGGTCACGGAGAAGGACGTCCTGAAGCTGCTCTATGAGGTGGAAGACCGGCCCGGGAAGGTCGAGGACTACATGACCAGGGCGGTGGTGGCGTTCGACCAGGAGACGGAGATTGGGACCGTCGCGGACGGATTGGCAGCCAGCCACTTCCGGCGCGTTCCCATCCTCAACCACGGTCGGCTGGTCGGCATCATCAGCCGCAAGGACGTCATCCAACACATCAAAGAGCAATGGCTCACGGAGAAGGCTCCCGCGTAGGGAAGAACCTGCTCGGCTCTACGCCAACCGAAAGGTTTCGATATGCACGAGACGAAAGACATCATGTCAACCGACGTCGTGAGCGTCCAGCCCGACACCCCTGTCGCGAGAGTCGTGGAGCTGCTGATCGAGAACGACATCACCGGCCTGCCGGTGGTCGAACCGTCGGGCCGACTGGTCGGCATCGTCACCGAGAAGGACCTGATCGGCGTTCTGTGCGGCCAGGACGCGCCCAGCGGCACGGCACGAGACTACATGACCGACGACGTCATCAGCTTCGACGAGGACGACGACATCATTGCCATTTGCGAGTGTCTGATCAACAACCATCTGCGCAGGGTCCCCATTCTGGCCGATGGGGAGCTTGTCGGCATCATCAGCCGACGGGACCTCATCAAGTACATCATGGAGCCCATCGGCCGCTGAACCGCCTTCGAGCCGCTCGCATCGGCCTGCTTTTCCGAAAAGGCAACCTGCGATCTCCAGTTTTCCGGGTTGTGCGCCCGCGGATTGTCGCGGGGCAAAATACGTAGTCTCCACAATTGACGAGTCCACCGGCGATCATAGACTGAATGCCGATCTTGGGGAAAAGGCGACAGCGGATCGCCGGGTGGAGATGGGCTCCGAAGGTTCGTTTCGGAGCAAGGACGACCGCGCGGCAGCGCCGAGGTCGTCCGGACGACAACGAGCCTGCCGGCGTCGCGGACCGGTTCGAAGCGCTGACGTCAGCCATGAGGCAGCACTGTGATGGGGCGAAAGGACGATCTATGGACGGGTCTACCCCCGAGGGAATGACGGGGCCAT
The DNA here is from genome assembly GCA_012744475.1 of Phycisphaerae bacterium. Lineage (GTDB taxonomy): Bacteria > Planctomycetota > Phycisphaerae > Sedimentisphaerales > Anaerobacaceae > Anaerobaca. The sequence continues at coordinate 47,913 of JAAYBV010000073.1, read as the reverse complement.
CACACGACAAGGATACGTCTGACCGGCAGAGCGGCAGCAACGTCGAACGTTTCATACGCGTGACATATGAGAAGCTGCCGGCGGAGACCAAGGTGCTTGTGGCGCTCTTTTCGGCCATGAACACCGTGACGACGTTGACGAAAGATTTCCAGCTGCCCGATACCCTGTGGGACTCGATGCTCTTCCACAACGGCGGTCCCCTCGTCGGCGAGTCGGAGGAAGTCAACTGGCTCAAGGGAATCTGCGACGGGATTCTGCTGGTAGCCAACCACGCATAGCAGCCACTCTCGAGGCGCCATCCATCGATCGGCTTCGGTCGCAGATCACTCCTCGTTCTTCACAGATTTCCATTTCGCGAAATTCCCTACGTTCACATGAGCGGCGATCCGGCCGATCCGAGGTCCGATGAACCGACGCCGAGGTCTGCATCCGGAGAATTGCCATTGGACAAAGAGCGTCCGGTCGGGCATAATATCGTGCGCGCCGAGCAGCGATCTCCCCGGGGAGATCGGGCGCGCTCGTCGGGACGCTTGCCTGGAACTGCCGCCGGGAAGCCGAGACGATCGTCGCGTGTTGCGCCGAGACACGTGCGACGCGGCGCCACGGATGGGGTGGAGAAGAGCGTAGGAATCCGAGCGTTTGAGTCTCGAGTGGACGAGAGTTCTATGCTGAGAGTCCGTATCGACAATCATGACGCCAAGGTGATGCCGATCTCTCTGGCGCAGATGGTCTTCGATGGCCGGCTCGATCGACACGATCCGGCCAAGAGCTCTGACGGCGCGACGGAACAGCCGCTGGAGCGTGCGATCGGCTCAACGTGTCTGGAGGCGCTGGCCGCCGAACTGCTCGTCCGGCTGCGGTCGATGTACCGGCGGGGCGTCCGCGCCGAGGGCATCGACGCGCTTCGCACGCGGGTCGAGTCGCTGTGCCAATGGCATTGGGCCGTGCCGAACATTCGTGCTCGCTTCCTGTGGAGCGCCGCCTGGCTCAACGAGCTGAGCGAGCGTTTCGAGACCGCCGTAAGCTACTACGATGCCTTTCTCCAGGCGCGGTGCCGGGAGTCTCACCTGCGTCTTCTGGCCTACAACAATCGCGGCGCGCTGTGCATCCGGCTGGGACGATTGGACGGCGTGCAGGACCTGGCGAAATCGGCGATCCCGTCGGACACGAGTTCCGGCAGGCCGGCTCCGGTGACGGGGCTTCCGGCCGCGTGCTTCAATCTTCTCAACGTGATCAACGTGGCCATCGAGGTGGACAACCTCACGCAGGCCGTCGATGGACAACTCACCGAGTACTTCCTCCAACTTCCCGAAGAGGCCAGGCGCCACTGGCTGGGAGCGGCGTCCCACGCGGACCGTGCGTCCATGCATGGACCTGAGGAGTCGTCCATTCTCGGCGATCCAACCTGGCGGTCTCTCAATCATCTGACGTCACGTCTGGCGGCGCAAGCGATGTCACTCGATCCGACACAGGCCGCCGAACAGACCCCGGCGCGCGAAGCGTCGTGTGAACTGCTGCTCTGGGGTGACGACCTGCCCGTGTGCGCGCACGATCGCTATGCCGAAGCGGCGACACTGCTGTTGGGCAATCAGATTCCTTCCTCCCTCCTGTCGCAGGACCATCCCGGACGGCGAGCCGAGCAGTCCGCCCTGGAGGAGCTGGCCGAGATCGAGGGTCTGGTGGCCGCCGGCAGCTTCGAGCTGGCGCGCTCGCGTCTGGAGGTGCAGCGCAAGATCCTCGTCGCGGTGGACCACCAGGTCCGTCGGGACGAGCTGCTGGCGCAGGTAGAGGCCGAGCTGCTCCGGATCAAAGACGACGAGAAGGACTTCCGGCAGCTCCAGCTCCAGCGAACTTGCGCGCGACTCGTCAGCGAACTGGAGCGGGTCTGCAAACTCACGAATCTCACCGCCGCCGAACGGCAGATCGAGGACCTCAAACACCGGCTCGCCGAGCACAAGTCCCGGCTGGGACCGCAGGCCGGCGCCGAGTTTGTCGGTCTGCTGGAGGAGCTTTCCTTTCGAGCCGAGCGGCACTTGGGTCGCCTGAGGCGACTGGACGTGCGAAAGAGAATCCGCGAGCCTCTGCGACAGCTTCGCCGCACATGGCCGGCCGATTGGACCGCCCCGGTCCCCGACTCGGCGTACGCGGCCCTGGCGCAGTGCCATCTCAACGATCCGAGCGGACATGTGGAAGACTGGTCCCGCCTGCGGGACCAGCTCGACGCGCATCAGGCGCAGTTCCGGCTGCGAACCGCGCTGGCCCAGTGGTCGAGCGAGCCGGCCCTGCCCGAGAGAGTCGAGGCGCTTCTGGCGGACGTGCTGACGCTCTGTCCCGACTCCTGGCACACGATCGCCCCGTTCTTCGGCCTGACGGGCGAGCGGCCCTCTGCGACGGCGTCGGGGGCGGCTACCGACATGCGGACGGCTCTCGAGGCAGCGGCCCGTCACATGCTGCCGGCGCCACCAGCAGGCTCTGAGCAGCGCGGCCAGAGCCACCGTCGCGACCTGCTGAACCGCGCCGGCTCGCTTGTGAATCGGGCGTTCCGCGAACTGCACGGAAACCCCGGGCGATTTGCGCGTCTGTGGGAATGCCTGCGAAGCACGTTGACGCCTGCTTTGGCCGATGCGCCGGTAGAGGCGATCGCCGACATTTCGGCCATCGCCGGACGATGCCTGGACCATTGGCCGGCCAGAGGTTCGGGTCTGGCGGGACGATCGGACCCGCGCAATCCCGTGCGGCTGTTTCTCGAATCGTGCGAGAAGACGCGCTGTCTGGCCATGGCCGAAAGGCTGCTCGACTCAGAGCCTGCGAAGGTTCAGGAGGCGTCGGAGCACATCGGCTGGGCGCTGGGGATGGGACTCGACGCAAACGATCAGGTCCGGCGGGCCGCTGCGTGCCTCTACCTCGCCGGACGCCACGATCAGGATCCGCCGGCCCTGCAACGGCAGGTGCTCGACGGCCTCGACGCGTGGGCCGAAGGCCTTGCCGAAGACGCCGTACGCCGCATCACAGAACAGGAGATCATCGGCCGGATCGCGACGATCAGGACGCCGCTTGGCTCTGCGCCGTCCGACCGGCAGGAGATATGAGGGACGTTTGACGTCTCTGGAGTGCTATGTATAGAGGAATCTCGTTCATTCTCGTTGCCGCTCTGCTCGTCGGCACATTCGCGAGGGACGCCGCAACGGCACAGACCTCCGACGCGGTCCTGACGGGCGCGCCGCCCTGCTACGTGGTGATCGCCGTCGACGTCTCGGGTGGCATGGACCGGGCAGACACCCCCGCCGACGACGGTCGGGGTCGGCGAGTCACGCTCCGCGCCGATGCGCAACTGATCGCCATGCAGTTCCTGCCATACCTCTACTCCAACCTCCACGTCGGAGTGTGCCATTTCTCGGACCGCGTCCGGTACAGCCTGCCCAGCGAGGAAACGGCGCCGCTGCTGGCCTGGGGCGGCAGTTACCTCAACGAGGCCGCCTGTCGCAATATGGTGCGCGATCCGGCGTTCACTGGAAGCTTCTATGCCGAGCTCGATCAGGGCCTGGACTGGGCGCTGGCGCGGATTCAGGCGGCACGACGGCAGCACGGCAACGGCCCGGGCAAGATCATCCTCCTCAGTCGCGGCGATCCGCGCGATGCGGCGCGCGACATCAGGACCGGCGGCCCCCTGCTCAATGCGGCCACGAGGCTCGCCCGGCAGGACATTCGCGTGTACCCTGTGATCGTCAACCGAGCGTCCTATCGCACCGGGGCCGGCGTCGGCGACACGCCGTCGTCGGAACGAACGGCAGAGCAGATGATGGCGGCGCTGGCCTCGCTGACCGGCGGCAAGGCCTATCGCATCACGCGCACGGTGGGGCTGCCCGACATTCTATTGGATGTCTTCGGCCTGGGCGCGGCGCTGGCTGAAAAGGCCGCGATCAGCCGATACGACTGGGCGACCGTGATCGTCGGTCGCACGCCGGCGGCTCTGAGCATCGCGCCGCCCGCAAACGCAGCGGACGCACAGACACGCGTCTGGGCCCTCGATGCACGGCTGGAGGCGGACGCGGGCATTCGCAGCAACAGCGTGACCAGCAGCCAGTGGCAGGCGACGATTCTTCGCCGGCCCGACGCGATGGAGCGAGCCTGGGAGGGATATTGGACGCTCTCGCCGCCGGCCGGGGCGCGCCTCTATCGCATACCCGACTTCGTCGTGCAACTGGAACCTCGGCCCGCATCGCCCTGGTGGGTGTATGAACAGGGACAGATCGCCGCGCACGTGGTCGATCGTCACAAGGGGACTTCCATCCGCACGAGCGATCCGGCGGGCGCTCTGTCGGTCCGCCTGACCTTCGCGTCTCAGGGTCAGAGCGAGCCGTCGCCTCTGGACGGCGGGCAGTGGACGGCCCCTTCGCGGCTCTACGAGAGCGATCCCTTCACCATCGAGGCCTTCGGTCTGTACGAGTTTCGAGGCGAGCTGGTCCACCGTATCGGCGATGCGGACGTCTCGCTGGCCGATGCGACGAGCGACGTGCTGGTGCATCCGCCCTGCGTTCGTCTGAACGCTGTCGGGGCATCGGGCGAGGTCCTCGGCTCGGTGTCCGATCTGTCGGAGCCTTTGTCCATCAACCTGCACGGAGGCCAGTCGGTGGCGTTTCGTCTGGCGCCTGAAGGGACCTCGGGCGCAAAGCCCTTGTCCGGGACGCTCCACGTCGAGCCGCTTGCCCAGACGAGCTGGACGTTTGAAAAGGACGATCAGGACAATCTCCTCGCCGGGCCGATGGAACTGCCCGAAGGCGAGATGCAAGTCTCCGGCTGGGCCGAGGCGCAGGTCGAGACGTCCGCCGGTGTCATGCCGTTCCGCTTGCCCCGCTTCGAACTGGCCTATGGACCGGCGCCGGTGCGAGTCGAGTGCACCTTCAGCGACCCGCGCGAGGCGCTATGGGTGGGCGAGCTTCACCGCCAGTTGGTGACGGTCTCGGCGTTTCCGGTCTTCGACGCCGACCGCGAGCGGGTCGCACAAATGTTCCCCGAGACGCTCAGCGGCGTGCGACTGCGAACGGTCGACCTGACCAGTAACACGGCGCAGGTGATGACGCCCAGCGTTCGCCTGGTGGGCGTGCCGAAGCCGACCGGCTACAAGGGACGCACGCTGGCGGCGACGTATGCTCTCGAATCCGAGGTTCCGTTGCCCCGCGCCGACCGGTGCGAGATCAGCCTCGACGGGACGATCGAAGGCCTCCAGGGGGCCGTGAAGACCTATGCGGTCGTCGACCCGATCGCGACGGGCCTGCTGCGATGGGCCCTTTATCAGCCGCCCGGTGAGGCGCCGGCCCAGGGCCTGGCGGAGACCCTCTACTGCGGCGAGCCGGTTCGCCTCACGACCCAATGGCAGCCCGGCCAGGATATCTCGTCGGTTCGTCTGGAGCTGACGCGTCCCGGCGCGGACGGACCCGTGAGTCTGAGCGTGACTCCTGCCGCGGGCGAGCGTCAGGCGTCGCTCGAGCAGACTCTGCCCGAGCCCCTGCAATCGGGACAGACGTATCCGGCGCACGTGTACGTGGTCACAAGGCCGCCTGCGGCGGCAACGCCGGTCGAGATCAAGCTCGACGCCGGCCGGGTCCACGCGCGCGACCGACGCCTGCTGCTGGAGGAGCTGAGCATCGGAGAAGAAACCGGCCGGGACGTGGCGTGCCATACATGGGAGCCGGTCCGAATCCCGCTGCGCATCGTGTTCGGCGGTTACATCGCAGGCAACTCGCAACACAGCGAGCGGATCGATCAGGTCAAGACATCGTGCCGCGTGACGGTGACGTCGCCCTTCGGCGACGTGCAGGACGTCAGCGACTCGATCGAATGGACGGCGCTGACTCCCAGCGACACGCGCCAGGGCCGAGCCACACGATGCGAGCTGAAGGGATACGCCCCGTACGTTCCGCGCAACATCGGACGGGCGGCGGTGGAGATGCGCATCGAGTTTGCGAGGGAACAGGCCGCACCCGCAACGGAACGCGCCTCCGGCCATCTGGCGATCAGGGAGCCTCGACTGGCTCTAAGCGTGCAGCGTCTCACATCGTCCGGTCAGAGTTCTCTGTTCGATTCGCAAATCTGGGCGACCGGTTCCGGCGGCTTGTCGGCGGTGACGACACAGCTTTCCACGCGTCTGCAAATCGCCGTGCGCCCGGTCAACTGGACCACGGCGCCGCCGGGCATGTCGCTGCGCGTGCTGCGACGTCCGACGCCGGAGGCGCCATGGACAACCGCGTTCTCCGTGGAGGGCGACCTCGCCGGCGGCTCGCTGACGCGAGAGGCCCAGGTTGGCGACAACGGTCAATATGCGGTGGAGATGGTCGGGCGTGATCCGCAATCCGGCCAGATCGTCGCCAGCCTGACGACGCCCGTGCTGCTGTCGATCCAGCCGCACGAAGTCGTCCCGGTCCTGGCGCCGGCGGCGTGGATCACACCCGGCGTGCGGCAATGGCCGTTCGAATACCGTGTCACTGTCCACAAGGAGAGCGCCGGCGCGCCGCAGGTTGCCGCGATGGCCTTCGAATTCCAGTTGCCCTCGGCCCGGCCCGTCTGGCAGGAAGGAAGCGTTCACGCGATCGAATCGGGCGCCGACGAGGCCGTGCCGCTCTCGTTGAAAAGCCCGGAGCTGCTGGCCCCGCTGGAGGACCCCGCCAGCGGCAGCGTGCAGTTCCGACTGTCGTCCCAGGGCCAGGAGCTGGTTCGCTGGGAGCATCCGAACGTGCGCGTTCTGCCGCCGGTGCTGGAGCGGCTGGCCTTTCGGGGCAATCGGACCGGCGCTGAGATCGAGTCGGCCGCAGGGCGTATCGATTTCAACGGTTCGACGGCGCTGTGGGCCAGGCCCGTCTTCCGCGCAGCGCCGGAACTGACGGGCCAGTGGTCCCAAGGCCCAACGACCGTCTACCTGTGGCCGGCCCGCGACCGCGATGCGCCCGGCCAGCCGCCGTCTTCGCAGCTCATACAGGAGTTGAAAACGAAAAGCCCCTCAACCCAGGCGTTCAGCGTGGAAGGCAGCAAGGCGGAACCCGCGGTGAGGATTCTCCCCCGACTGGGCCATCGGGGCTTCTGGGGCTGGCCCAGACCCGCGACGACGCACCGATATGCCGTCGTCGGCTGCGCGACCTATGCGATGCCGGGGTCTGGCGAGGGGATGCAGATCTCCGAATGGACCGACGTCACGTTCGTGACGATCGCGACCCCCAAGGTCACGCCGTGGTGCTGGTGGGCGCTGCTGGGCGCGGCGGTGCTGCTGGCGGCGGTGTTCGTGCTGAAGCTGCTGGCTCCTCGTCCCGGCCGGCTCGGTCTGGATGTCCGGCTCGCGGAGAATATCGCCACCGTCGAACCTGTATCGTTCCACAGCCCCGTGGTCATCGACCTGCGGGAGACGCCTCTGCGGACCGACATCGACCTGCACGTTGCGCACGCGATGAGCCGGTCGAAGGCCGCCGGCTTTGGGCCGCTGGTTGCCGTAATCGCCTCGGCGGGCGTCGTGCTCCGGCGTGCGGTCTGTCCGCGACGGTGGGCGTGGGCGCTGATCACGCCGCGAATCGGCGCCGGCGCCCGGCACGTGGAGAAAGGGCTGCTGTGCGTCTGGACGGGGCCGTTGGCCAGGCGAGGCCGGGTGTGGTCGGGCCAGACCGGCGCGATCCCAATCCCGAATCCGGGACAGGCCGCGTCGATCAGCCTGGACCTGCCCTATCAGATGGACGGAACCGCCCGATCGATACGGGTCAGCGTGCGAATCCGAAACGGTGAGCCGCCCAGCCCGGTCGAGACGGTCGAGTCACAAATGGGTGTATGAACGCCAATGACAATTGAAAGTCGCCGAAGAAGACGCGAGGAAACAGACCATGCGACTGAGTGACAGTCCTATCATCGTACGCCCGACGTTGATCGTCGGTCTGGGGGGCACCGGGGTGCTCGTCTGCCAGTGGGTCGAGCACTACATTCGCGAGCTGCTGGGCACCGTACCGCCGTTCATCCGCTTCCTGAAGCTCGACACCGACGCCTCCGACGACGGCGGCCCGCCCGAGGGCATCCTGTCGGACTTCATCAACCTGTTTCACTATCTCGACGTCGGCGAGGTCGTGCGGGACAACGCGAGCTTCCCGGAGTTCCATCCGCACCTGGACTGGATGCGCGGCTTCCGCGAGGACGCCACCTTCGCCGATTACGGCTGCCAGGGCATTCCGCGCCTCGGCCGGCTGGTGTTCTTCGAGCTGCGCGAGAGCATCATCCACGAGGCGGCGGCCACGCGGTTCAGCAGCCTTCGCACGAGCACGCAACAGCCTCTGGACGAGAACGGAGGCCCCTTCGTTCTGGCCTCCGACGGCGCGCCGGTGGTCCACATCGCCAGCAGCGTGTGCGGCGGGACCGGCGCCGGCATGCTCATCGACATGGCGTACAACCTGCGATGGTGGTCGCGGGAGTCGTTTCCGAAGCCGGCGGAGATCGTCGGCCACCTGCTGCTGCCCGATGCCTTTCGCATTGACCCGATGCTGCGGCCGAAGCTCGAAGCGACCGCGTGTGCAACGCTGGACCAGATCGAGTTTCTCAGCGACGAACGGCGTTCGGACATCCGCGTCCGTTACCGCACGGACCGCAGCGGAGAGGACTGCTTCCGGCGGGACACGGGACCGTTCAACTTCCTCTACCTGCTCAACGGCCAGGTCGACATGGGCAGCGGCGACCGCAAGCACCTGGTCCGGCTGATCGCTCGCGCGCTGCGGGCGCTGACGGTCGAGCCGCTGAGCCAGCAGGTGCGCTCGGACGCCAATAACAAACTGGCGGAGATTCTGCCGCAGCGTGACCCGGTGAACAACCATCGGCAGTGCTTTTCGAGCTACGGTTTCTGGTGCGGCGTGCCGGGACACCGAACACACAACATTCAGTCGCGCGTCCTGGCCGACCTGGAGAACCTCAACGCCGGCCAGAACAACGGGCGGCCCCACTATCGCCGACAGGTGCAGCAGCGAATCGCCAACAGCGCCGGATTCGCCCCTTCGGCGAAAGAGCTTGTCCCACCGACGATCTCTTTCCCCTGGGAGCCGTCCGGCAAGGGGACATCGCCGGAGGTCGTCTCCAGCGTGCTCGCCAGTCTCCGCCGTCACCTGGAGGTCTCGCTCGTTCCGCTGGCGCGAAAGGAGGCGGAGAAACTTGTCGCTCCGCACAAGCCCATCGAAGCGCTGCTCGCGGCGGTGGACGAGATGATCGAAGAGGATTTCTTCAACGCCGAGCCGTTGCAGCCGCTCAACCAGATCGGCGCCTGCCTGGACGCCTGGACCGAGGCGGTCGAGGCGATGCTCGCTCACAAGCAGACATCCGCTCCGACCAACATCAATGCCGTGGTCGCGGACATCCTCACGCAGGCCCGCAGCGCGATGGAAACGCTGGCGGTCCGCGTGCCGGCCTTGTCCTGGACGTCGAGCGACGTGGTGCCGGCGATCGACAAGACCATCGACGCCTGCTGGCCGCCGATGGCCGAGGCGCTGCTCCACGAACACCTGACCGAATCGCTCAAGACCACCGCTCGCGTTTTGCGGGTCCGCAAGCAGTCCCTCGACGCGGTCATTGCCCTGGCATGGCAGCGCAAGTCGCTGGGCGAGAAGACCGGCGGCAACGGTGACGCCGTGACGGACGTGGGAACCGCCTCACCGCGTCCGGCCGGACGCGACCGCGAGGCGGATTTCTTCTCGACCCCGCTGTGTCTGCCGCTGGAATCTGAGGAGGCGCTGGACGCGGTCGCCGCCAGAGACTTCCGGCAGAGCCTGATCAAGCCCGTCCTGACCTCATGTATCCTGTCCATCCGCGAGCCGAAAACGGAACTGGCGGAGGTCCGCGTCGTGGAGGATCGGCTGGCCGAAGGACTCGCCCGACTGTCAGAGGGCATGAAGCGCTTTCTGAACGACATCGAGCGCCATAGCTGGGACCTGTTCCGGAACGGGCCGTCGGCAAGTCAGTCGATCAACGACCATCCCTACTACCGGAGCATCTGCGAGATATGGCGCCTGGCCGAGCCGAAGATCGATCTGGACAAGTCGCGCAAGTACGCCTCGCCGCTGTCGGTGGCCGTCGCCCAGCAGGTCGTCGGGTCTTGCGTGCCGACGCTCCTGACGCACAACATGGAGGTCAGCCTTCGCGAGGCGGGCGTCACCGAGGCCTGCAATCAACACACCGGCGAATGGCTCCAGCTCATGCGACTGAGCTATGGTTTCTGCCTGGAGGCAATCAGCCGCTACAGCAAGTACGTCGCGGCCACCGACGAATACGTCCGGCGGATGGGATTCGAGTTCTCCGACCTGTGGCTGGACAAGAACTGGTACACCGCCTTTCAGAGCGCCCTGGCCGAATGGCGGGACCAGTCGAGCCGGCAGGGCAACCTGCTCGAACGACAGATTTACGAGGCCGGCGCCGCCAAGGTGGGCTCCTTCCGCCGGATGACCGAGACCGTGAACGAGCGGCTGCGGCAGCAACTGCGCTCCCTGAGCGATCCGGCCACTTCCATTCACCTGGCCGAGCTTCAGGGCGGCACGAACTCGCGGATCGATCTGATTCTCCAGGAGATCGCCTTGACCGATTGCGACGCGGTGCAGGGAGGCTTGAGCAGGGGTCTGGCGCTGCTGGAGCACGTAGTCGAGCAGGTCGAGCAGTGCATCGAGACGGTCCCGCAAAGCGAGCAGAAGATCGCCAGGGACGTGCTCGGCGCCTGCCGCGAGGACCTCAGGAGGTTCAAGGAAGAGGTGGACGTTGCCGACGTGATGAACTTCTGAACGAGCCGAGATGCTGATGGAAGGCTGGTGAGCGTTCGTGAGCGGAAATGACACACAAGCGAAAGGAATCGGCCCGGCGCCGATTCTGTTCGTCGCCGTCGGGTGTCGCGCCGAGCAGACGGTGGCCGCGTTTGCCGAAACGGCCAGGGGCCTGACGGTGCCCGTACAGGGTCCGTTCGCCTTTCTGTCGATGGACCCGGCGGGACGGCGCGTCGCGGCGGGCCACTGGACCTGGCTTTCCGACTTCGACATTCCGGCCTGCAGCCAGACGAATGGCCTGTCCGAAGAGTCCCTGTCGGCGACCGTCGCGTCGCTGATTCGCACGCTGCACTCGAAGGAGCCGGCGGCGGATGCGAACCTCCCGGGCCGTGTCCGCATGAGCTCGTACATCCTGATCGATCTGTCGGAGGCCGGCTCGGTCGACCGGGCCTTGCCCGCGATGGAGCTGCTGCGGACAGGTGATCCGGCCCACGACATGGCGATCGTCGCGCTGACGGGCCGGACCGCGGCGTCCGGCCGCGAACTCGACGATCTCTGGTTCGAAGCCTGGACCCGCCTGACGGCCCGCCTTCAGGACGATCTGCTCGCCCAGAAGATCTACCTGCTCGACGGACGTGACGCCGGCGGCATGTGGTTCGAGCGGCCCGAGCAGATGGACCAGTTCGCCGCTCAGTTTCTCCTTCACCATGGGGTGACCTGCCGAGGTCCCCTTCGGCAAAACGAGAGACGCCGCATCACGCCGCAGGAGAGTGTCTTGAACGTCTGCGGATCGTTCGGCCTGCGCGCGATCCACCTGAACCTTCCGGAGGTGATCCGCCGCACGGCGCAACGACTGGTCCACGAGGACCTCGCCGGCCTGTACCAGGAGGTCCTTGCCGAGGAGCGTCGCCGACATATCGACGAAGAAGCGCAGAAGCTCGTCGAACGGATCGAGAGCATCTACGAGGCCGTCTCGCAGGCCCGCCCGAGCGACGCCGATGAGCCGGATGCCGCCGCATACGAGTTGGTGGTGCGTAACAAGGATGCCTGCGAAGCGATCGGCGCCGCCGTCGGACGCATCTGCGGCCGTGCGCCCCTGGCGAGCCTTAGCCATCTTCTCAAGTGTGCCGAACCCCGGCTTCGATGTCTGCTGACGCGGCAGAAGCTCGTCGAGCGCCAGCAAGTCCGCAGCCGTGCGGCCGAGGTGCTTCGCCGTCAGGACGAACAGACGTATCAACCCATGCGAGTCTGGCTCGGCAAGACCGAAGACGCTTGGGTGGACCGCTTCACTCCGATCGGCCAGACCCGGACGCAAGCAAGCGTGAGCCGCCCAGCTGGGACGACCGCCTGGCGATTCGGACTGCTGTTTCTGGTCATGGGCTTTGTCGGTCTGGCGGCGGGGTTGCTCTCTGAAGAACGCGTCTTCGCCCTCGGAGGGGCTCTGCTGTGCCTGGCCGCGGCTGTGCTGGCGACTCAGCCCACCGGCTGGACCACGCACAGCAGGACCGTCGTGCCGGAAGGATGCGACGTCGGCAAGGCGGCTCCCGTCGTTTCCTACCGCAAGCGTGCCCCGCTGTGGATGCGCTCGCTGGCGATCGCGCTGGCGGGGTGCGGCGTGGTCGCCGTCGCGTGGTCGCTCTGGCCCGATCTGTGGACTGTGGCCACGGCCCTGCAATCCGGGGTGGCCGCCCTGCTGGCGGTCATCGGCGTCAGCGTGATCCTCACCGGACCGGTTCAGGTTCGCGCCGATCAGCCCAAGTGCGAAGAGGCGCCCGACCATCTTTGTCCGCCGTTCTGGACGTGGCGCGCGTTCGGGCTGTTGTGCCTGGCGTCGGCATGGCTGGTTCTGTGCCTGCGGGCGACGAGCCCTCTCGGGACCGATGCTTCACTGCGATGGGGCTGCCACGGGGCAGGCTTGGTGGCGATTGGCGTGGCGGCGGCGCTGGCCCTGAGACCGCGCGTCGGTCGCGTCCGGCTGATCGAACGCATTCCCAAGGTCCCCGAGCCGCTGGCCGGCGGCATCAGCATCCCGACCCGCGAAAACGATCTGATTCGCGAGGTCACCGCCATGGTCCAGTGGATCGACCGGCTCACCCTCGACCCGCGTCAGGCCCTTCTGCGTCAAGGCATGTCCGATGCGACGCCGGGCCGCGAGGTGCTGTTCGACCTGCTGGCGGCGGACTGGGACCGTCAGTTGGCCGAGGCCTTCCGGCAGACGTTGCGATCGCGCATCGGACAGTCTCTGCGCGATCTGGCGCTGGAACCGAAGGCCTGGGCGCAGTGCGTCGTCCGGCACCTCCAGGACCCGCAGGCCCGCAGTTCCGATCTCGGCGTCCTGTTCACGCTCGAGGTGGTCAAGGTCTGGGTGGATTCTTTGTCCGTCGCCGACCTGGCCGCCTGTGTCCGCCCGGACGCCGAGCGTCTGAGCCATCTGCTGGATCGGGCGGCGATGCCCAACTGGCCCGCGCCGCGCGTCGCGCCGGAGGTCGGCATCTCCGTCGCCGCCGTCGGAAGCGCGCTGTGGGGCGCCCTGTCGCCGTTGACCCGGACGGCCGGACCGGCCGCCGTGGTCCGCCGCGACTGGGATGCGCAGACAAACGATGTCCTGATTCTCCACATCGTTCAGGGGTTGACCGAAGGCTGGCGAGGTTATCCCGCCCTGCCGGGCCAGCGCCGTGAGCCGCGGCGTCTCGACGCGGCGGATTCGACCCTGTCGCCGTCGGAGCAGAGTTCCTCGGCGGCCCCGCAAGGCACGTAGCCATCCCGGACGGTGCGGCGAATCGGCTGGCGTCAGGCGTTGGGCCGGCCGACGCAGTGGTATTCGATGCCGGCCGAGCGCACGTACGCCGAATCGTAGAGGTTGCGCCCGTCGAAGATCACCGGACGGGACAGCTTCCTGGCGATGAACTCGAAGTCCGGATTGCGAAACTGCTGCCAGTCCGTGAGGATCACCAGTCCCTGCGCTCCGTCCAGGGCTTCGTAGTAGTCCTGGCAGAACATGACGGCCTCGCCCAGGAGTTGCCGCGCCGGGCCCATGGCCTCCGGATCGTGGGCCTGCACCTGCATGCCGGCCTTAAGGAATTCCTCGACGCAGAAGATCGCCGGCGACTCGCGGACGTCGTCCGTTCGCGCCTTGAACGCCAGTCCCCACACGGCCAGCGTGGTCTGGGTCTCTCTGCCGACGTAGTAGTCGAGCACCTTCTGCGCGAAGCGCCTCTGCTGCTCGGCGTTCACCTGCCGGACCGCCTGGATGATGTTCATCGGCACGCCGTGCTCCTGGCCTGTGTGGATCAGGGCGCGGACGTCCTTGGGAAAACAACTGCCGCCGAAGCCGGCGCCGGCGAACAGGAAGGCGTTGCCGATCCGCGCGTCGCTGCCGATGCCGGCGCGCACCAGCTCGATGTCGGCGCCGACCGCCTCGCACAGCGCGCTCAGTTCGTTCATGAACGAAATCCGGGTCGCCAGCATGCAGTTGGCGGCGTACTTGGTCAGCTCCGCGCTGGCCGGGTCCATGAAGATGATGCGCTCCTTGCGGCGCATGAACGGCGCGTACAGGTGCCGCATGATCTCCCGCACCTTGGGGTCCCGGGCGCCGACGATGATCCGCTCGGGCTTCATGAAGTCGTCGATCGCGGAGCCTTCCTTGAGGAACTCCGGATTGCTGACGTAATCGAACGGTTGGCGCGTTCGCGCGGCGACCCGCTCGCTGATCTTCGCGTGCGTGCCTACCGGGACGGTGCTCTTGCCGACGAGGATGCGGTATCCGTCCATGTGCTCGGCGATGCCCTCGGCGACCCTGAACACCGCCGACAGGTCCGCCGAACCGTCCTGGCCGCTGGGCGTTCCCACGGCGATGAACAGCAGCAGCGACTTCTCGACCGCTTCTTTCAGCGACGTGGTGAATTGCAGCCGGCGGGTGGTCCGCGTCCGGTTGACGATCTCCGCCAGGCCCGGCTCATAGATCGGGATGACGCCCTCGCGGAGCTGGCGGATCTTCTCCTCGTTGCTGTCGACGCAGATCACGTCCGTGCCGGAATCGGCCAGACACGCCGCCGTCACCAATCCGACGTAACCGACACCCACTACGCCCACTCTCATGTGTCAGTGCCTCCCCATCGGGCATCGCCCGGTGTATCTGCCGCCCGGCTTCAACTCATTCGGTTTCTGCACGGAACTCGAGAAGAGCCTCACTGGAGAAGCCCTTCGATCTCGGTCCGCTCCTCGGGCGTGAACGCGGGGTTCGCCCGGTCGATCTCCAACGCATCCCGCAGGTGCTTCTTCGCCGAATCGACGTCGCCGAGTTTCGCGCAGGTCCGGCCCAGTTGCAGCAGCGCCTTGGCCCTCTGCGCGGTGTCGGGCTCCGTCAGCTTCAGCAGTGCCTCGAAATCGGCCCTCGCATCGGACAGGCGGTCGATCTTCGAGAGGATTGTGCCCCTGGTGTCGAGCAGATGCCGGCGGTCTGTGTCGCTGCCACCCAGACTGAGCCCCCTGTCGGCCAGCTTCAGGGCCGCCTCGTAGTCGCCTTCCTGCTCCTGGATGATCCACGCCAGGTCGTTGAGGACTTGCGTGTTGTTCGGATAGGCATCGAGCAGTTCCTGGTACGTCTGTTTGGCCTTCTCGGCGTCTGCCGTTCGATAGAGCGCCGAGGCGAGCCCCAGGCGGGCATCGGGCAACGTCGGCCAGGTCTTCACGGCGTGTTCGAAGAGCTTGACGCCCTCGCTTCGCAGGGCCGGCGTGTCCAGGGACGCCAGCACCCCCGCCGCCCGGGTCACAATCGCCGGGTCCTGGTTTTCGCAGGCGATGTACGCCGCACTGATGCCGGCCAGGTCGTCCCAGCGCGACTGCGCCGCCAGGCACAGGAATCGGGCATGCACCACCGTCTGGTTCTTCGGCGCGACCTGCGCGGCCCGATCGAGCCACGCATAGGCCGGCTCGAAATCGCGTGCAAGACGATGCAGATCCACGAGCATCACGATCGCGTCAAGGTCCTTTGCGCCCGCGTCGCTCCGACAATAGGCGGTCAGTTCGGCGATGCCTTTCTCCGGCGTTCCCAAAGCCACCAGGATATTCGCGTGGGCCATCAACAGGCGCACATCGGACGGAGCCTGGGCCAATTCGGATTCGATCCACTCCTGCGCCCCCGCCAGGAGCGTGGGGTTCTTGCGATCCGCCGCCTTGGCGCTGACCAGGCGTATGGCCTCGAGTCGGTTGGGATCGTCCCGGCCGATCGCGCGAGCCGATCGAATCGCCTCTTGCAGGAGGCTGTCCTGTTCCGTCAGCAGGCCGGCGTCCAACAGCACGTCCAAAGCCGGCGCATAGTTCGGGTCCTCCGCCAACGCCAGGCGCGCCATCTCCGTCGCGACCTGTCCGTTGCCCAGGACGATCTCGATGCGCCCTCGCGCCGAAAGCAGCGACGGAGCCTTGGGATTGGCGCCCACCGCTCGAATCGAGTAGGTGCGCGCCGCCTCGATCTTCCCGGATTGCATCGCGGCGTTGATCAGCATCAGGTGGGCGCCGACGTCCGCCGGTGTCTGGGCCACCACCTTCTCCAGCAGGGACGTGCCTTGGGGGTCCCCCTGCCGCAGCAGTTCCACGGCGCGGGTTCTCGTCAAGTCGGGGTCCTGCGGCAGCGCCTCTTCGAGCGCCCCGAGCATCGCCAGGGCCCTTTCGCGGTCCTGCCCCTGTCCTCGCTGGAGCAGCCGCTTCATCAGCGCCCGCTGCAACGTCAGGTCCTTCGGGTGTGCGCCCAGCCCCTCTTCCAGCGTGCCGATCGCGTCGTCCAGGCGGCCCCGGCGTACGTAGAAGTTGCTCAGCAGCCCGTAGCCGCCCACCTGCTGGTCCTTGTCCTCGAATGTGGTCAGCTTTCTGTAGTCCGCCTCCGCCTGCGACCACTGCTCCTGACCGGCGTGGTAGTTCGCGCGCATCAGGTACGCGACGAAATCCTCCTTGCCGGCCACGTATCGATCCACGACCTGCTGCGCCTGTTCGGCGCGTCCCTGGGCCTTGAGGATGGCCGCACGCACCATGACCGTCGTGGACGAGGCCGACGCGATCGCCTCCGCTTCGTCCAGCAGCTTCAGGGCTTGGTCGGCGTCGTTCATCTTCTCATGGAGCAGCCGGGCCAGGACCACGCGGGACTGGACGTCGCGCGGGTCGTTCGCGATTCGCAGCCGCAGCTCGTCGACGGCGTCCGAGATGTCGCCGGCGCGTATCGCGGCGTTGACGTTCCACGCGCTGACGACGCGAGGATCGGCATCCACCTGCTGACGGACCGCCTCCGCCTCCATCGCACGGCCCTGGGCCTCCAGCAGCGTCACCAGCTTGTCGGCAAGGACAACCGCCGAGGGATTCCGCGCCAGCGTCTGGCGGCAGACCTCCTCCACCTTCCGAAGCTCGCCGGTCTTCTCGTACAACTGCGCCAACAACAGCGGCGGCGCCGTCCACTCCGGATCGGCATCGCAGCAGTACTGGAGCAGATCGACAATCCCCTGCTGTTTCGTTCGCCAGTCGTCTCGCGACAGCCACGTCGCGGCGCGGTACAGACGCCACAACAGGCCGCTTTCGCCCTCGGCCTTCTCGAGTTCAGCGACCAGCGCATCCGCTCGGGCCGGATCGGCCTGGACCTCGCGGAGATCCAGGAGCATGGCGCGGACCTGAACGTCGCGCGGGTCGCGCGCCGCCAGGTCGTTCAGCATAGCGATGCCGCCGGCGCGATTGCCACGCGTCAGTTCCAGCAGCGCGCGACGGATGGCGATGGACCGCTTTGCCGGCTCGCCAGCCACGCTCTGCGCCGCCTCATCCAGACAACGGATGGCGGCATTCGGGTCGCCGGCCGCCACGTGCAGCCCCGCCAGGGCCAGCCACGGTTCGGCCAGCTCCGCGTGGCGGGTACACACTGCGCGGCCCTCCTGGAGCGCCTTGTCCGTCTGCTTCTGCTGGAAGTACAGCCGGACGAGCTGCATCGCCGCAGGCAGAGGACTGTCGCATTCCTCCATCGCGAGGCGCAACTGCTGCTCGACCTCCGCGAGCTTCTGTTCTCTGGCCGCCGCATCCGTTTCGCTCTGGGCCAGGTAATTCCCGATCACCGCTTGGAGCACTCGAATATCGATCCGGCGGGCATTCTTCTCGTCCTTGCGCAGACCGGCCAGTTCCGCCTCAAGCTCCCGCAGCCTCGCGAGATCCGGCGAGCCTTGCTGCTGAACGGCGATGTGCGTGCCCGCCTCGATCCGCAGCACGTTCAGATCGATGTCGTCGGGATAGAAACGGCCGCCCTGTTGGGCCGTCTCGAAGGCCCCCGTCCAATCCTGCAACCTCAGGTAGTTTCTCGTCAACTGCACCACTACGCCCAAGTCACGCGGCCGGTCGGCGAGGTAGCGGCGCATCGCGTCGACGGCCCGCCGGGTCTGGTCGGTTCGCGCAAACGCCTCCGCCAGCAGTCGCAGGAATTCCGGCGCTGCGGTCCCCGTGGACACCAGCGGCTGGAGCGACTCGATCACCGTATAGGAGTCGCCCTTGGCCCGGGCGACCAAGGCCTTGAGGAACGCCAGCTCGGCCTTCGCCTCACCCGCCCTCTGGCGGGCGTACAACGCGTCTTCGTACTCCTTCAGATACGCCGCGGCCTTGGCGATGTTGTCCTCGCCGCCGGCGCCTACGCACAGTCGGACGGCGTTGGGATACATGGCGAGCCGGTGCCCCTTGGATTCGAGCTTCTCGAAAACCGCATCGGTCATCGCCGCGCCTTCGGCGTGAGTTCCGTTCCGCATCGCCAGCTCGGAGGCCACGTCGTAGCGGTCGACCACCCACGTGTCGGGATCGAAGTAGCGTTCCGCGATGGCCGCCTCGGGCAGGCGGTCGGCCGCCTCCAGTTCGGCCGCGACCTTGTCATACTCGCCGTGGGCCATCCACTCGCGCGCCAGAAACAGGCGGACCCTCGGGTCGTCGGTGCCGTGTTCATCGGCCGCGAGCAGGTCCTTTCGGGCCAGTTCCTGCCGCTCGGCGCCGTTGACGCCGGGGACGTTCGCAAGGCGATAGAAGCGCGCGCGGGATGCCAGGGCCTCCGCCGATTGCGGGAAACGATCCACCGCCTTGTTCAGCCAGCCCAGCGCGGCAGTCGTGGCCTCCGGCGTGCCGCCGGCGATCTCCAGGCCGCTCATCTGCGCGCAGGCCCGGATGTACTCGATGTGCTCCTGCGGGTCGGATTCGAGTCGTTCGAGCAGCCCGGCGAGCGTGTCGCGCGCTTCCGGCAGCCGGTTCAGACCCACCAGCGCCTGACTCTGCCAGAGGGACGCTTTGACGTCGTTCGGCTCGTGCTCCAGCCGCTTGCCGGCGATGTAGACCAACTCCTCGGCGGCGCCCCTGGCGGCGTAGATCGTCGCCAGCTTCTCGTAGGGGACCGTGTCGAGCGGGTCGAGCTGGATCACGCGGCGGTACGCGCCGACCGCTGCCCCGAGGTGAGCCGGCTCCAGCGGGCGGACCGACAGCCTCGCCTGGGCGTACTTCTTGAGGATCTCGACGTCATCGGGATTGCGGCCAAGGTACTCCTGAAGGTGCTTGTAGGCGTTGACCCAGTCGCCCTTCTCGAAGGCGGCGGTCCCGGCCTCGAAGTCCATCTTCGACAGGATATTGCGGCGCACCTGACGGGCCACCACCAGCGAGACCCCCAGGGCCACGGTGACCACGATCACAATGACCAGCACCTTGACGTTGACCTTCGCACTGCGGTTCGCATGACGCATGATAGGCTCTCTCAATCGATACAGGATTGCGGACTTATCGCCGTTTTGCACCTACGCTGTAGTTATCGACTGCGGGCATGGCAGCCGTTAGCGTCGCGGAGGTTTTTGTCACGGGGACATGCGGCCGAAGGCTCGGTCTGGCGGCGGCGTCCGCCGGACGAGACCAGGAACCGCTCCACCGAGGCTGGAGCGGGCCTGATTATAGGAGTGCGACTGCATGGCGCGCCGGCCCGGCCCCGGCCGGCGTAAAGAAAACGGCCGGCAAGACCCGATAAAGGACCTTGCCGGCCGCCAAGAGACTAATTCACTGCAAAACTGTGCCTGTTCCCAGGCTTGCTCCCTTACGACTGCCGCCTCCGCAGCCGCGCGCCGGCCACGCTCAACCCGAGCACACCCAGCAGCACCGCCCCAGGAACCGGAACGGGATTGACCGACTCGACCATCACGACGAAGTCCGTGTAATCCCAGTCAGAGTAGTCGCCACGCAAATCTTCAAACGCCAATACGTACTCGTTGGCGACCCATGGGCCAACGGTGTAACCTGACTCGTTGTAAGCATTCGGCAGCTTCACGTAGTCGCCGTACCCGCCCTGATATGCATACATATGGTCGAGTTTATCGGGATTGAGCAACGTGTTGCTATAGAACAGACCGCCGCCGTTCACTGTATTGTCTGCCCCTGCAGAGGTCAGCGTGGAATCCAGATAGAATCCGAACAGATTTCCCGAGAAGTTCACTCCCTGATACACGGCGGGGCTACCCAGATATATACCTCCAGTAACTGGATCGATGCTCAGCAGGACGCTGTTTCCACTACCGGCGCTCCCGCCGAACAGTTCGAATCTGGTCATCGTCACGGGATCGTAGATTCCGAACCGGTTGCCGGACGCAAAAGTCGCGAGTTCGACAATGACGGTCTGAAACGAAGCCCCCGTGCCTCCGATTTCCCACAGAGTATCCAGGTCGTCGTCGACATAGTACAAAGGGCTATCAACAATCACTGAACTGTTGATCGAGCCCGTGGAAGTAGGGTCACCGGGAAGCCAAGTGTCTCCCGGATCGCTTCCCGTAGAGCTGACGGTAATATCGTTCAGTACGTCCTGCAAAGCTGTTCCTGGAGGGCCACCGGGACCAGCCAGGGCTGCGGCGTTGAGGGCCAGGACGGCGCTCAGAGCTACAAGTATCATCGTTCTTTTCATCAGTGTATCCTCCACCCACAAAGGGGCTGCCTCTTGAACTATCTGTTCTTACGAAGTCGGGCGCCGGCAACGCTCAACCCGAGCATGCCCAGCAGCACCGCACCCGGAACCGGAACCTGGAGTCCTATCGGATCACCACATTGGTCTAACCACATCGAATTGTCCACGATTGTCCAGTCGGTACCATTCCAGCTAGCCGTAGCCCAGCCACTAGCATAGTAGCCACCCCCACCGAAGGGGCCGCCACTGAAGTCGTACACTTTCAGATCGAAGGCTACGGGATCATTCATGAAACCCTCAAAATGGAGAGTGAAATCGACGTCCTGCATATTCCAGCCATATGCCACAACGTCATAGTCAGCGTTAGTGTAATCAATAGTAGAGAACGCGGGGGAGGCATCGGTCAGTGCCGGGTCCTCCAGTTCCCCCTGCGTCATGTTGATTGTCATGGCATCGAAATTGTCGGCCCAACTGGTTTCGGCAGAAAAGAACATCCACGTGTCGTTGACGTTGAACTGCTGTGTCCACGAGTTCGACACTTCCGCTGCTCCCACAGCCATCAAGTCGGCGGAAGCCGAACCGGCGGTCAGGGCGATCAGCGCGGCGATGAGGACTGCGATACTGTACTTCTTCATTGTACTTGCTCCTTTTCCTGTGAAAGCTTGTCAAAGTCAATTTCCCCTCCGTCCGCACGGTCGGAAGGGCGAAGTCTGTGACGGCCCTGCCCGTAGAAAACCAGGGCAGGCCATCAGTGCTCATGACAAGCTCGGAGGTGCCCGGGAGGCAAGTACATCGGAGATGAACTGCGAGGTGCGCACCAGGATCGGGATGGTCCCGGCGCGGTAGAGGGGCATGAGGCGGTCGGGCGCATCGTCCGGCTGGACGAAGCAGACCGCCGCATGACAAAACGCATCGGGCCCCACAGCATGGCTGTGGCCAATCTGCTGCGGAGCACCGCTGTGGTACCATTCAGGGATGAAACCGAAGGAGCACCGCCGGACCCAGTGGCCCGAGCGGCACATGCCCAGCCCGATCAGGGCGTAGAGGCAGAAGTCGAGGCTGCTGCGGCCGTCCTTCAGGGCGATGGCCTCAGGCGACTCGGCGGTCTCTTCGTCCGCCACGTGCACCGTCGGGCAGGCCACGTTGCCCACGGGATCCGCCCGGTCGGCAAAGCCGAACAGCAGGACTTCATGGCAGCCCGCCTGGTCGAGACTGTGCGCTGCATCCGCCGAGGCCGGTGTGACGTCGGCGCGCACAGCAGCGGCTACGACGAGGACCGCCGCAACCGCAAGGATTGTCCTTTTCACCTCGACCATGAGATCATCAACCCTTCACTCCGTGAACTATATAACCAGCCGTACTGTACCACGACTTACCCAGTTTGTCAAGGGCCAGTTCGCTGATTTTGACGATTTTTTCTACAAAGCCCCCCTTCCGCCGTCGCACGGACGCCGGAAGGGGTCAAGCTCAGTGTTATTCGTTGTCTGAAAAGGACTTACGGCGACAGATTACTTCGAACTGCGTCTTCGCAGCCGAGCGCTCGCCACACCCAGGCCCAGAACACCCAGCAACACCGCCCCAGGAACGGGAACCGGAGCGACGCGAACCAGCATGTCTTGGGCGAAGCCCTCGCCCGCAGCCACAGTCCACAGGTTCATCACCATGACATCGGCGGCGCTGCCCGGGATGCTATTCAGATAGTTCGATGATCCCCCTTCTCCTTCTTGATACCAGAGGGCATTCTGGACCAGGTCCGCATTGCCCTTTGTGTGCTCCAGCTCATCCAGCCAGCAGTTGTAAATCACCCTGCTCTGGTCGTCGAGCGGATCTCCCGCCGGGCCTACCCCACCCTGCACCGCTCTGTCGCTGAGAGTTACCCAGTACTCGCCGTCAATCGAGACGGTCTCGACGAGTTCGAGGCAGAAAGTGCTGATGAAATCACCTGCGTCGTAGATGCCAATAGGGCTGTCCAACACCTCAGCACGAAATTCGCCACCACTGGTGGTCCCAACGCCGTTGTGGATTCTGACCTTCATGTCTGCAAATGCCGGCACCACCAACATGGACGCCACGACCACTGCCAAAATCGCTCTCTTCACCATAACCCTGCCTGCCTTCCTCATTCAATTGACCTTTTCAGTGCCTCTATTGAGGGCGCACAAAACCACACCCGAATACATTCTACATGAAAGAATGGGCAAGATCAAGTGAATTATAGATGGCAAGATAGGTAAGCCTAAGAGCATCCGGCCTACGTGGCGCGGACCTTCTGTCGTCCTATAATGACCGCCTTTTTGGGCTTTTCTTCGGTCTTGGTGATGGCGGCCAGGAGCCAGAGCTGGCCGAACATGAGCATGACGGCGGCCGGCATCATCACCAGGCCGGCGAAATCGTGAAAGAATTTTTCGGCTGTTTCCGTGCTGGCGTGCAGGAAAAGGACCGCGGTGGCGACGAGCCGGAGCACATTGCACAGTACGGCGACGGGGATGCTCGATAGCACCAGGACGGTCTTCTGCCATGTCGGGCGTTTGACCATGTAGGCGATGAAGGCGGCGACTATGATGAAGGCGGTGAGCATGCGGAGGCCGCTGCACGCCTCGGCGACCGCCATGGGGATCCGCCCATCGAGCGTGACGACGTTGCCCTGCTGGCTGACGCGGACGCCGAACGCCTCCAGGACGAACACCGAGGCTGTGGAGGCGAAGCTCTGGAGGGGGCCGTTGATGAGGTTGTGGATGCGGCCGGGCAGAGGGACCATCAGGAACAGGAACAGCAGAATCCATTTGACCCGCCAGAAAACCTCGGTCCCGGCCACCAACAGGACCAGCGCCACGATGGTCAGCACGAGCGAGTAGCGGTCGGCCGACTCGAACACGAACAGCACGCCATAGGCCCGGGCCGCCTGCGCCAGGAGCAGCAGGGCCAGCCCGCCCGCCCAGCAGGGCCGCAACGTCAAGCCGGCCAGGCGCTTGCGAGCGACCCAGACGAAGAAGACGGCCACCAGCGGCACAAGCTGCCCGGCCGAGTAGTCGTCGTCCCGTTGCCACTCCTTGAACAGGTCCACCATGGTTGGCCAGTAGGCCCAGCCGGTCAGCAGCGTCAGAAGCGCCACGACCGGAATCAGCCTGGCGGCGGTCTCGGACAACAGACCCTCTTCGGATCGTGCCACAGCCGCCCTGCGTCGAATTATGCGTTCCACCACGTTCGTTTCCCCTGTATGTCGAGAGGTCTGTTGTGTCAGTTTGCGCCGGCGGTCGGCTCCGGGCCGTGGAACAACGCCGCAATCAGGGGCGCCGATCGGACGGCGAAATCGCCCGCCGAACGCATGGCAGCTTCCGCCGGCGCGGTCTCGGCGATCCCCACGACGACCTGGACCTGGGCGATGTACCCGATTCGCGTCCACAGCAGTTTGTAGCGCCACTCCGAGACGTCGCGGCAGTACTGGCCGTCGACGAGATAGTAGTACAGGACGAGTACCCTGCTGCTGTTCAGAACGCCTCGTGAGAATTGCATCGCGTTGCAGGGCAGCACGCCGCCGTCATCGAGCGGCAGGTCGGGGGCTTCGTGCTTGACCAGCGTGTAGCCGCTGCCGGTGTAGCAGACCTCCGGACGGTGCGGCATCAGGTCGCGGGCCCGCACACCCGAGGCGATCCACAGCGAGACCGCTCCGAAGCCGGTGTTGGAGACGTACTGGCGGCTCACGTGCGCATCGGTGTCGGTGGCCTCGATGATGTTGGCGTCAACCGGCCTATCGCGGCCGGCCCAGCCGCCGATCTCCAGCGGCAGGCGGTCCAGCGACTCCTGCGAGACCGGGGTCGTGTTGACCGGCGCCTCCATCTTCGCTTGTACGGCGCGATAGCCCAACCCGAACAGCAGCATCAGGCCCCCCGCCACCGCCGCAGCCACCGTGGCCCGGCGGGAGGAGGACGTGTTCTTCTCAGTCATCTCACTTGCCCTTGTGTCGTGTCAGAACCGATGGAACAAAGCATGTACTGCGTCAGCGCGTGGAACACCCACGCCTGGGCCCAGCGCATGTATGGAATCCGGTTGGTGAAGCACCGCGTTCGTCGCGAGTAGAAGTAGCCCCGGGGACTGCGCATGTTGCGGAGCATCCACGTCAGGACGCGCTCCGTCAGACTGCGCCACGCCGGTCCCATCGCGGAGAAGAAACTGATCGCCTCGGCGGACGCGTGGATGTCGATCGGATAAAGCCGGTCGTGGTAGTACTTCGGCGTGCCATCGTCGAGGAAGAAGTGATCGGCGTAGTAGCGGACCCCTTTGTCATACGCCTGGCGATAGCGTGCGGAGTCGCTCTCATCCAGAAAGTACCGCAGAGCTTCGAGATTGAAGCCGGTGTGGAACGAATCGATCCAGCGGTAGGACCGCGCGTTTCCGTAGTACCACGACCCATCCTCCTGCTGATATCGCATGGAGTACGCCAGACTGGACCACGCCGCATCCTCACAGGCGGAATCCGAAGCGTGTTCCGCCAGCCGGATGAGAATCGAGGCCCCCAGCATGTTGGCGTTGTGGACCACGTCGGTGTCGACCGGAGTGTAGCTGAAGCAGAACGAATCTCCCTCGGCCATCCGATGGAGGTCGTTCAGGAGGAACTCCTTGATCGGGACGGCCAGGTCCAGGGCCTGTTGCAGACCCGTGTACGCGTAGCAGTCCAGCAGGGCATGGCCGATGAAGGACGTGTTGACGATGGTGGGGACGCCGCGCGGGCGGAAGAAGGCCCGCGACTGCCAGTCGAAGTTGTAGCCCCAGGCGTTGCCGGAGCAATCGGCCGATTTCAGCCGGTCGAGCAGATCGAGCAGATAGCGTATCTTGTCGAAATCTTCCTCCCGCTGATAGAGCTTGAAGAGCCTGGCGTAGCCCCACAGGAACAGGCCGATCCCCTTGGGGTTGTGCCCCTTTTCGACCCCCAGCAGCGGCCGCAGGTTCACGGGGCAGCGGCGCAGCGCCTGGGTGAAGGCCATTCGAGCCCATTTCGATTTGCCGCTGATCCGTCGAATCAGCGGGCTGTTCAGGGCATCGTAGGGATCGTAGCCGGCGTAGTCCGACGACTCCACGAAGCCCAGCAGACCGTGCAGGGCCTCGGTGACGTCCACTTCGGTTGGATTGGTCAGTTGGAGCATCACTGGCTCAGCGTACGCCGATCAGTCGGGCATGGGTGTACGCGATGGCCTCGGAAACGACCGTTCGAAATCCTTCGCTGTAGGCCCACCAGCGCTGTGGGTCGTATTCCTGCGGAGGGACCACGCAGACCCCCAATTCGAACGTGCGCGGCAGGACCTTCCGGAATGTGAGGTAGCTTCTGCGGGCATGGGGACCGGTGGTGACGAGATTGGCCCGCTTGACGCCGGGGTTCTTCTGCAGCCACTGGCGGACTTCGAGGGCCGCCGCATAGGTCCGACCCCTTTCCACGGCCTGGTAGGGAATGACCACGATCTGCTCCTCGCTGACGCCCAGCTTCACCAGCGTCGCGGCCACCACTTGCGCATAGCTCTTGTACGCGGACAAGTGAGACCCCGCGCCGATCGGCCCGCCCGTGGCAAGGATCAACCGGTTCGGGCCGGCGGTGAGCATTGGCAAGCTCTGTTCGAGCGTGTGGTCCGGCACCCATCCTTCGGTGATGAACACCTCGGCGTCGAGGGCATTCTCATAGGCCAGGAACGGATACGCACGATACAGGCAACCGAGCGACAACCCCACCATGGCCGCCACCAGCAGGACCCACCCCCACAACGTGGGCACGTAGATCTGCCTCTTGACGAAGAGCTTGAATCGAATACGGGTGACTGTGGTTCTTCGTTTCACAGACGTCGTAGCGTGCCGGGCATCACCAGAAAAGGCCGATGCCTATCCGATCTTTACGGCCTTCCGTGTGCGAATGGAATCCAGAACACCGAAACAGGCTTCGGTCACGGCGAAGATATCATCGGGGGCTATCAGCGGCCCCTCCCCTTGACGAAGCTGGCGAAGGAATTCCTTCATCATCTGCGACTGCCCTTTGTCCTGATTGAGCAGACGCCTGCGAATTGGCTTGCCTTTCCCAAAGAAGGTCATCTCCTTGAAATCCACGATAATCCCCGTCGTGCCCGAGGAGAAGACCTCGATATACTCCTTGGGCAGCTCCTTGGCACCGTTTGCGAAGTAACTGACGGTCCCGACCGAACCGTCGGCAAAGGACAAGTTTATGGACACGGTATCATTGAGGCCTTGTGGATCGGGCAACGCATGGGCGAAGACCTCCACCGGGACCGAACCACACATCCAGGCGAGGAAATCGACGAAGTGGCACACCTCGCCCAGGATGCGTCCTCCGCCGATCTGCTTGTCCTGAATCCAGGTGTCGCTTGGAATGGTCCCGGCATTGACTCGGTAGAGCATCGCGAGAGGACCTCCCGAGAGCCGACTCTTCAACTCCGTTGCCAACGGCGCGAACCGCCGGTTGAAACCCACCGCCAGTTGGCGATGTCGATGGGCAATGCAGACCTCCCGTATCTCGGCGAGTTCTTGCACGTTGATGCAAAGGGGCTTCTCCACGAAGACATGTTTATCGGCCTCCAGGCATCGCTTAACGTACTGCCCGTGCGTATCGTGACGGGTCGTGATGAAAACGGCATTGATGTCCGGATCTTCCAGGATGTCGTCGTCCGAGTCAGTGCAAAGCTGGAATCCAAAACGCTCCGCCACTCGTTTAGAAGTGGTTCCGAACTGAGTCATCACGGCCTTACAGGTAACATCGGTATCGTGCCTGGGTATGTTGGGAAGCAGGTTCCCTTGTGCATAGCTGCCCGCGCCGATGAAGGCCAGGTTCACCTTGCCCACGGGCCGGAATGCGCCCGTACGAACAGGCTCTCTCCTCAAGGGCTTGGTGACATCGTATGCAAGCATGATGCCCAAGAAGGGTTCGGAATGATTTAGGATCAAATCGTAGGCTTTGGCGGCCTCTTCGAGCGGGAATTCGTGCGTGGTGAGATAATTGATGTCGATACGTCCGGAATGCAGGAGGTCTTGAAAAGCCTGCATATTGCGGTTCTCGGTCCAGCGAACGTAGGCGGCGGGATACTCCAGTCCCCTATTCTCATAGGCCAGATCGTACCGTCCCGGACCATACGAGCACGACATCCGTAGTTCCAGTTCTTTCTTGTACCAGTGTGGTTCGCGATCGAATCCCGTGGGCACGGCCCCGACTACAACGACTCGGCCTCGCCGGCGTGCCAGTTCACCAGAGCAGTTGATCGGATCGGAACTGGACGTCCCTGCCGTGATGATCACAGCATCGACCCCCAGTCCGCCCGTCTCATTCGCGACAATGGATGACAACCCCGGGGTCTGACGAGGCCACGCCCTGTCGCAGCAATGCGTCGAGGCGATCTCGACGACACCGGCATCAATGTCGATCCCGAAAGTCCGAACTCCGCTGGCACGCAGCATTAGACAGGTCAATTGCCCCAGCAGTCCCAGCCCGATCACGGCACAGCTTTCCCCCAGCCTCAGATCCGCCTGCCTGATGCCCTGCAAGGCAATCGCCCCGACCGCACTATAGCTGGCGTTTCGCAAGTTCGCATTGTCTGGGAGTCTCACGCACAGATTCCGCGGCACACAAACGATCTCCGCGTGGTTGGCGTAGTCGGCACCCGCGCAAGCCACCCGGTCCCCTACATGGATGTCTTCGACGTCCGCGCCGACCTCAATCACTTCACCGGCCGAACTGTAGCCCAAGGGGGAATACGCATCGAGCTTCTTCATTACCGCGCGGTAGGTCTGCACCGGCCCCTTGGTCCGGAGAGAATCCAGCACCTGCTTGACCTGCTGCGGACGCTCCTTGGCCTTGCCGATCAGGCTCTTTCGAGCCGTCTTGACCTTCGATGCCTCTGTCCCGGCACTGATCAGCGAATAGTGATTGCGAACCAAGACCATTCCAGGTCCTACCCAAGGCCAGGGGACCTCCTTCACAACAACTTCGCCATGTCTTATTTGCTGTGTAACCTGTTCCATCTTGCTTTTCCACCTTCTTCTCTCTCAGCCTATTCCCGAGCTGAACTCAAGCCCAATGAATCTCCAGTAATGCAAAGGTGCGTGAAGAACCTACAAGCTACACTCAACTCCATGTTCGTTGGCCGAATACAGCTGCCAACGACGCAGCCACGTGGGCCTTGCCGAACTGGTCGTCAAAGTCACCAGACAGAATGAGCCTCTCAAAGAGGCAGAGGTACAGAACCCTGAGCAGGGAACTCGGATAATCGGCAGGGTTGGCTCGAATCCTGCTGACCTGTCGGGGCGTGAGAACCTCTCTGATGAATTCGCCGGAAGTCATCTCTGCAAACCAGTGTCGATTCGCGTCAAAGAGACTCTCCGTATCGACAACAGATCCACTCTTTTTCAGCACACGAGAGATGTCGGGGCCCAAGTACTCTCTGGCCTTTTCTTTATACAGGGACTTGCTGTCGTTCCACGGACGAAGGGGTCTCGCACACTGAGCTGTATCTCTGTTCATGAAGGGATACAATCCTTGGATGCCGAAGCTGTTCAGCATGAGCTCGTGCATCTTCATGTTGTAGTCTATCTGCGTGTTGTACCTTTCTCGGAAACCAGCGCGCAGAGACTTCCGCCGCATCCACTGTTCCCCTGTCTCGCCCTTCACGGCGAAGTACAAATCCCCTATTAGGCCGCTCTTGCACATGTTCCGAACGGTTCGCTTCACTTCACTCAGCGAGCCAAGACTCACAGTATCAGCGTACGGCTCATACACCCTGTTGCCTCCGGGCCCCATCTCTGTGTTCAAGATCGGATCGGCGCCGGATCCAAGAAAGACCGCGTTGCCGCCGGCGCCGCCAATGAGCCTTGCCAACGCATATCGGAGTAGCATCCCACACTGAACCATGTACCCTTCATAGATCCAAACCACATTGGGCATGAAGTCAAAGAGCGAGCTATCCATCGTCTCAGTCAGATGCTTGACTCTGTCTGACGAGTAGAACCGCAACACATGTTCAACCGAAGGGACTTCGTTTGTAGTCCCGCCGCCATTGATTGTAACCGCGTTGATGCGGGGCGCGCCGTCCCCGTACAAGAAGGACAATATCAGGTTGCTGTCCCAGCCTGCGGTCAGCGTTAGAAAGCGGTCATGGCTTCTCAGTTGCCTGGATAACTTCGTGACAGTGTTGCCGACGGAGTAGATGAGGCGCGCTTCCGCTTCTTCTCTGGTCACGCCTCCGTCCCGGCCGCGAAATGACTCGTAGCGCATCTTCCTGGATGGAACATCGACGATCAGGTTCCGTTGAGTAACAAGCTTCT
Organism: Phycisphaerae bacterium; assembly: GCA_012744475.1. GTDB lineage: Bacteria > Planctomycetota > Phycisphaerae > Sedimentisphaerales > Anaerobacaceae > Anaerobaca. The sequence continues at coordinate 17,913 of JAAYBV010000073.1, read as the reverse complement.
TGACTCCTTCAACTATAGTGTTCTCATCGGACACGATCTCGCCATAGGACATGAAGTCCTTTACAGCTGGTCTGTGAAATCTCCTCTTTATCCCCGTTTTCTGAAGAAGGAGCTTCATACTTGTGCTAAAGACGAGTCCTTCAGGAGTATTCGTATAGTAGACAGGCAAAGGACAGCCAAATTCCGACTGCGCGAGATGGGCCCGTTCTTGCGGATCGTCGTAAACCAGCACAAAGAAGACCCCGTCCATGACGTCCAGAAGAGCCATTATGCTTCTGTCTGCGACGGTTGAATACAGCCTCTCCACGATTTCTACGTCGCGGCTAGAGTCAATTCCATAGCGGTCACGCAGATCATAGATATTGGTGACGTAACCCATGATGGACACCAGAACACCTGTGGCAGCATTGTAGTGGTATCCTGCCTCGTCGAAGGCGAACACATTTGTTCGTTCTGCCACGAGTTCCAGATGAGAATGAGAGAACTTCGTGTCCTCAGCGACAGTAGTCTCGTTCGTCCGATTCCACAGAATCGTCCCGGTCAGTCTGTTCATATCCGTTCCTCTTGCGTCATCTCCATGGTCGCGCTGCAGACAGAAGATACCCTGCTATCAGACGAAAGTCGCAGGACAGGATATGTGGAGGATCGTGTGTACTGCTTCCGCTGGGACGTAGTCATCCGTGCCAGATGGAACCACATCATAAGGTAAATACAACAATTGCTGTTGTTATTTGTACAACCGAATGCGCTTGTGGTCTCTCCATCGGAGAACGCTCATATACAACGCTAATGCGACGTAGGGAAGGAGGAATGCGATGACGCTTTCGCGGGATGCATGGGAAAGCGCGCAGCCGCCGCCTCCGCCTCCTCCCCCGCCGCTGCTGTCGCCGCCGTCGTCGCCATCCCACGTACCATCGCCGTCGTCATCGACGAAAGACTCGAGCAGATAGTACGACGTAAAGTGAGTCGTGCGGAATCGCAACGCCTTAAGCGTATCGCTCAGGTCCAGGATCTGAACGTCGGTGATGTCCTGCTGGCTGAGTGTGCCGGTCTCAGAGACGTACCAGCACGGCACGGGGGTGCCGCCGCTGTAGTCGGCCGCCGGATAAGGAATGGTCACCGTCACCGGCTGGTTGAACTGAAGGCCGCTCGGCCCGAAGTCGAAGGCCAGCACGTTTGACGACAGGATGGACTGCGGATTGAGCAGTCGCGCGATGGTGATCGTGACGTCGTGCGGGCACGCCCCGGCGGGAATCACCACGGAGACATCGTTCAGCGAGGTGGGCGGCACGACGCCGATAGTCCTGCCGGTCGAGGCGGTCACCAACTCGGATTCGAGCAGGTCCGGCGCCATGTACGTGCTGCCGGCGTAGTAGACGTACTTCGCGACGTTGCGGCTGTCCGTCCAGAGCACATACGGATATCCGTAGCGATCCACCCCCACCGCCGGCTCGCTCTGGTCCGACCCGGTTCCGCCGTCGCCCACGAGGACGTTCGTCCCCTGGCCCGCCGACACATCGACGAAATACAAGTCCGTGTCGCGGCCGTTTGCGTTGACGTTTCTCTCGTCCGTCCAGCACAGGAAGACCTGCAGGCTCTCGCCGGCGCTGCCGACTGTGGCGATCGAGGGCGCCATCTGGTCGGCCCCGGAGGTGTCATCCACGACGTTCGTCCCGGCCAAAGGGCTGCCGGGCATCCCGTCTGAGGACGCATAGCGGATCGTCGCGTCCGTCCCCGCATCATCGACCCACGCAAAATGGAGGACCGTCCCGGCCGCCTCCGTCGCAACGACGGGAGCCGACTGGCTGCCCGCCCCGGTTGCCACAGCCACATTCGTCCAGGGACCGCTGTTGGATGCGGCGCCGTAGACATCGTTCGTTCCATTGCGGCCGTCAGCCCAGACCAGATACACGGTATTCGACGCGTCGACCGCTATCGCGGGATCCGTCTGATCGGAGGCGTTCGTGGTGACCTGCGTGATCGTCTTGGTCGAGAACGCGTTGTTCGATACACCGACGTAGATGTCCTGATTGCCCGCGCCGTCGTCCTGCCAGGTGACGCAGGCGCGATTGGGCGATTGCGAATCGACGGCGATCGCAGGGCGAATCTGGTTGTCGTCGGAATCGGTGATTCGCGTTTCCGCCGCCCAGGTCAGGCCGTCGCCGGAGGTGCGGATGTAGATGTCCCAGTTTCCTCGTCGGCGGTCCTGCCACACAACGTACAGGGTGTCGTCGGTTCCGATCGCAATGGCGGGAAAGCACTGGTCGCTGCTGTGGGTAGTCAGCTGGATGGGACCGGCGAAATTGGCGCTGCCCAGGGTCAGTTTGCTGACGTAGATGTCTCTCTGACCGGCCTCGCCCGCGTGGTATGCGAGCCAGATATTGCCGGCGCTGTCGCAAACCGTCGCCGGACTGGTCTTGTCGGCGTCGTCCGGGGCCCAACTGGCCGGGCGGTTGTCGCCGAAGACCCGCATCTCCGTGGTGAACGAACAATTGTACGGCGTCATGGCGTTGCCGGCCAGGTCCGATGCCGTGACGCGGACCGATACCTGCTCGTCAAAACGGAACGCCTCGGCCGGCTGGTAGGCGTAGCGGTAGCTGGCCTGCGTCCCCGTGCGGCTGCAGACGCCGTAGACGCTCTGGTAGCTCGCCGCGTTGCCCGAATAGACAAGTTGATCGTTGACGCGAATCGTCACGGTGCCGGCGTCGACGCCTTGTCCGGCGTCCGAAACCGTCAAGCTGATGACCGGATTCAGCGGGACCTGAATCGCATCCACCGCCGGATAGCTTGCCGCCGTCGTCGGAGCGGTGAGGTCCGGCGTGACGTTGGCCACCGTGATCGTGATCGGTTCGGAATCCGTCAGCTCGCCGTCGCTGACCCTGAACGTCACGGAATAGGTGCCGGCCTGCTCGTACGTCGGCACCCAGGTGAACGTCTGGCCCGTGAAGTTGGCGCCCGACGGAAGGCCTGTCGCGGAGTAGGTCAGGCTGTGCCCGTCGGAATCCGTGCCGCTGACCGAGAAACTCAACAGAGAGCCCTCATTCACATTCTTGTTGCCGATGGCCGCAAGGACCGGTGCGTTGTTGACCACCTCGGCGACGGTGATGGCAATCGTCTGCGTGACGGGAATCTGGCCATCGGTGACGCCGAACGTAACCCAGTGCGTGCCGCTCTGTGTGTTCGTCGGCGTCCACGTGAACACCCGCGTCGCCGGCGTGAAACTGGCGCCCGTCGGAAGCCCGCTCGCCGAATACGTCAGCGTGTCGCCATCGGCGTCCGTGGCCCCCACCGTGAAGGTGAGCGTCTGCGTTTCAAAGACCGATTTGTCACCAATCGGCTCAAATACTGGAGCACGGTTCCCACTCGTGGTAGTCGTCCCTGAGACCACGTTTGACAACCACGAGCGGTTCCCCAATTCGTCTCTTGTCTCGATGGCAACATAGTATGTTATGGCAGGACTCAAGCCAGTCAACGTGAAGGACTGCTGACCACCGGAATCCCCAGGCAACGGTTGGCCCTGAGCCCGGGTCGCGGCAGCCCAACTCGATTCATCCAGGAGCTCTGTGGCATATCTGATGTCGTAGTACGTCGGTCTCCGGTAGACCTCCTGGTCCGGCGGAGTCCAGGCAATGGTCACTGAGTTCCGGCTCGTGCTATGAACCGACACATCAGCGATAGCCGCAAGGACAACTTCGAATGCTCCGATGTCGGGAGCACTTCCATACCATACCTGCCCGTCGCCAGCCTCGTCTCCCGCGCTAGCGTTGTGGTACCCTGGGATAACCATACCACTGTCTGTCGCTTGGCTTCCGGGCCGCAGGCGGAACTTGTGTCTTACTTGGTCCCTGATATATCCCAGCTTCTGATCAATGCTCCAACCGGACTCAAACACAATGTTGATAACCAGATCCGGATCATTCAACAACGGGTCTCCAGATAACGAATGCTCATCCATGTTTTCTACGAAACCTGCGTCAGCCCAGAAGTTGTAGTCGCACTTCTGAACAGCCAGATTGTTGGATACTCGCAAATCCAAGGTCTCATTGCCATACGCGAGATTGTTATATAGAACAGCATCCTCATCCTGTGGTAAGGAGGGTGCATCCATAAATAATCCATATCGCGTACAGCCAAAAGCCAAATTGCCGTAGAAGAGATTCGCTGGATACCCAAGCACCTTGTCCTGGTCGAAGCCGGCCCGCTCGCAGCCGAAGACAACGTTGCCAGCCACGAGCGTTCCGCCTCCACAGTTTGTGGACACTTTTATCCCGTTGCCGTCGCCATCTCCGCCCGCATCCCCAATCTCAAAGACAATGTTGTTTGTGATTGTATGGTACAGATTGGAGAGGGCTGTCTGGGCGGCTTGGCTCGTGCTGCAGTCAATACCATCATCGTAGCAGGCGAAAACAATGTTGCCCGCAATTGTAGTGTGGTGCGCTCCGGATGAAGAATTAATTCCGTCTGAGTGTTCTGGGATACTCGTGTGGTTATAGACAAGGTTGCTGCTGACAACATTGTGTCCGGCATGTACCTCCGGCGTGCCTTGCCCTGTTATGGTGATACCCAAACCGTTGCTATGTATCTCATTGCGTGTCACCGTGCCATGTGACGAACCGCAGAGATATACGCCAGCACTACCATTCCCAGAGATCACTGATTCGGCAATTTTCACATAATCAGAGGTAATAGCGTGTATGCCGTTGCGGCCGTGCCCAGTAATGACTACATTGTCAACCTCAAGGTAGGCAGCATTTGAGGCCCTAATGCCTTCGCTACTGTAACCAGTTATTGTCATATCAGAGATAATGATGTAATCAGAATTAGATATAGAGAGCACGCCAGCATACTCAGAATACGGTATACTAGAACCATTGAGAGTCACCTGTTCCGAGTCATAGCTCGCCAGCGTGATCTTCGCGGAAGTACTTGTGCCCGTCTTGTTTACAATCTGAATCGGGGCAGATAGAGCATAGATCCCTCCTCGGATCCAAACGGTGCCCCCAGCGGATACCGCATTCACGGCTTCCTGCAAACCATTGTACGCGTCGCCATCAGACCCGGAATTGTCTCTGTGGGCAATCGAGTACTCGCCAGAGGTGCAATCGTCTGCCAATTGATTGTCCACAAAAATGTTGGCACCAAATGCGCACGAAGACAGCCCGAAGATGATTGCCAGAATTGTCCTCTTGAAATGGTCCATCGCTTCCATCACCTCTCTTCACCACCCAGTCTTGCGGCGACTGCCCGATGTCCACTGCTCATGCACGGCCGCGTGTTGTCCCCCTATCCGCCACGGTGGATGCAAATGCCATCCCGTCGGTCTATCTATATTCTACGTAATCTTCCTGCGTTCTGTCGTATGCCAGACCAAGGACAGCGTACATGATGGCGGCACGTCCCATAACCGGTCACGCGATTCTCTTCTGTTCATCGAGACCCGCCGATCGTGAATCATTTGCGAGACTCGCACTGTGACAGCACCCTGCGCAGACTGTTCGTGCCAGATCCCCCAGGGTGCGGAAGCACACGGTGTCGCTGCAACGCTCCTTCACGAATCGCAGAAACGCATCGAGGTGGCGGTCGTTCCAGAAGTCCTTGCTGTGACCGAGCAGCACCACGGCCCTGTCACCCGCCCCTTCCCTCTGGTCGGCTCGTACAATCTGTTGGAGCCGGCGGATCATATCCTGCGCACTGAGCTTGCAGAAATCGTACTTCAGGGGCTGCCGCGTCCCGAGCTTCCGCAGGAGCGTTCCGAGCGAATCCCGGCTCTTCCTGGCCTCCATCATTCCGTGGCCGTGCAGGTTGTCCTTCTCTATGCGTCTGCGTTGCAGGCTCGTACGCAGTTTGTTCCATTTGAAGTTGTACAAGTACGGCCTCATCTCGGAGCACACGGGGAATTCCACGATGTGCTCGCCTGCCGGGCCGGCTCGACCGATGTCGTCCGCGCTGGTCCACCAACAGCCCATCGCCGAGGGAGCATGGCGGTAATCTGTCGCCGCCGGGGCCGTCTCATGCAGGCCGTTGACGACGGACGAATCCGCCACGAGCCCGACCTCTTTCATCCCGGCGATCAGTTCGCCCGAGGGCTGTCCCCAGAACATCGCCGCCCGGTACACCAGGCACTTATACTCCTGGGACACGGGCTGGAGCAGGGCTTCCAACGTGCTCTTGCCGGCGTTCAGGACGCCGACGACCGACAGCGGGTCGTTCTGCGAGCCCAGGCCGTGGGGCAGATCCGTGATCCGCAGATACTGCGGGCACAGACGCCAGCGGTTCTCTTCGAAGCTCGCGCCAATCCACCAGGGGTGCAAATGCAGTTGCACATCGTGCCCCCGCCGGATTGCCTCGCGCAGTTGCTCCTCGATTTCCTGAGAAGGCGAGTATCCCAGACGCAGCGTGCCGGCCTGCTCCGCCCGTTTCATCGCCCAATACTCGCCCACCTCCAGAAAGATCGACAGCTTCGCGCCGTGCGCGTCGCACAGCGCCAGCAGCCGCCGCGTCGGCTCGATCATGTCCCGCCGGACATCCCCCGAGCCGTTGCCGAAAATCTCATAATCCAGACTCAGAACCAGATGGATCACGCCGTTTCCCTCGCTTCGACCGCTGATTCGCTCGGAGAATCGCACTTCTGAATCACTCTCGGCTGTTTTCCACGCTCCGTCTTAACCAGCTCGGTCCGCACCTCCAGGTCCAGCACCACCTGGCCCTGAAGCCGCTTGTTCATATTCGTGACGATCCGTCGTTTCTCCTCCGCATCGAGCGTGATGGTGGGGACGACGCACAACGTCGCCTTGCCAGGTGAGGACTGATGGAACTGGTATTCCCGTACGTGCCTGAACGTGTCGTCATGGACGTTGAGGGCGGTCATGCTGACGACCGACCCATCCGCCGCGATCAGCCCCCCTTGCGGCCACCGTCCCTTGATGTCTCGGAGCACCGTGTGTTGACGACCGCATGCCTCACATCGCTCCCCCACGTAAGTGGCATGGTCGCCGGTGCGGTACCGGATGAACGGCATGACCGTGTTGATAAACCCGGTGCCGACGATTTCTCCCTCCTGGCCCGCTGTGGCAATGGGTGTCCCCCGTTCATCCAACAACTCGAAATAGCCGTACGTGGGCCAGACGTGGTAGTCCTGGCTGTGGTCGCACTGGGCGGCCAGCACGCATTTTTCGCTGTGCCCGTAGGAAGAGAAGACACGCACGCCGAATGCCTTCTCCATCGTCTCACGCTGATCCGGGTATACCGTCTCCGATTCCAGGATAATAGCGCGAATATTGTGCGGGGCCGGTTCTCCTGCCGCCAGCATGTGCCCGGCCAACGCGTGGGCGGACGAAGGGTATGCGTGCAGCACACAGGGGCCAATGCCACGGACATGTCGCAGGTAGCGCGCCATGTTGTCATCGGTCATGTGGAAGCTACTGTAGTAGTGGTGACGGAGAATCGGATCGTACTCGTGACACAGGCCGTTTCGATCAGGCTTCACCATTCGTCCCCGCAGCACCGCCATGGGCATCCCGAGGCGATAGCCGGCACGTTCCCAGCTCGTCGTCAGATAGGCATACTCCACGGAGGAACGACTGGCGTCGATGTAGAATTGGAGCGGCGTTCCGCTTGTGCCGCCGGTCGATATGTAGTCGACGTCCCGCGCATCCACACTTCGCGTGCACATGTCCGCCAGATTCTCCGCGACCACGGACTTGTCAATGGTAGGCAGGCGCGTCATATCATCCAGCGTGCGGAGGTCCTGCGGACGGAAACCGACGCTGTCGAATGCCCGCCGGTAGAACTCCGTGTGCTCATAGGCCAGCGTGAGCATCTCGCGCAGCCGGGCCAGTTGATACTCCCTGGCCCGACCCGCCGGCCACCATTGGGCTTCTCGGACGAACGCGCGGCTGTTCTGAAATTCCCTGCCCAACAGGAGGCCTAATGGTACCAGTCCGAGTCCTCGCCCGAGAGTCGATCTCACGCACAGAGGAACGTCGTCCCAGAGGTTCTTGAGTGACCGTGCTCTTCTCATGTTCGCTCGATTTGTCTTGCCGGATTGCCCACAACTGTAGTCCCAGGGGCTACATTCTCCAACACGACTGAATTGGCTCCGATCTTCGCATTTTCGCCGATCGTAACAGGGCCGAGTACGACAGCGCCTGCTCCAACAAGCGCTCCCCTGCAGATATGAGGGTGACGGCGCCCGTCCAGATCAGACTGGCGCGCGCCGAGGACTACATTTGGCATGATTACCGCAGCTTCGTCGATAATCGTCGTCTCGCCGATCACGATTCCAACCGTGTGTGGAATAACGGCTCGGCGCGATATGCATGCCATCGCGTCGATGTCAGAGCCATACAGAAACCGGCTCAGAACCTGGACCACACGCCCAAGAGGCTTCAAGCCATGTCCACCTAGCCAGTGGGCCACGCTGTGAAGTGTCAGGAAGAGTCTGCTCGTCCAGCCTTGCCTGATGCCCGTACTTGCCGCTAACACAGAGGATTGATTCAGCGTCTGCCTGCCCAGCTCGTGCTGCATAAGCTACTCTCTCTGGTAAGAGCACCTAAACCATATGGTCATTGACGATCACAGGCCTCGCCTGTTGACGTGACTCCGTGTCTTCTGTCTGAAAGAAGTCCGGCGCCGTAGCTGTCCTTGGGCGTATACCCGCGATGGCCATTATCCAAGGCGATTGTACGCGCCGTAGATGATGCACTTTCGGCGTTCCAGAGTCGGCCGACACGTAGCTCCGGCACATATCCGATGACGCCTTGGAAGCTCTGTCGCCAAGCTTCGGAGACCGCCGTGACATCACACCGCCGTCGCGACGTTTCGATGGCCCGATCCGACAGCTCTTTCCAGAGGTTCTTGTCTTGTAGGACTCGCGTGACCCTCACTACATACTCGTCTATGCAATTCGGCGTGATTAGCCAACCATTCACACTGTCAGTGACGAAATCGCCAAGCTCACCAATGTCTGCTACTACCGGCACCGTGCCCATTCTCATGGCTTCAAGCATCGCGATTGACAGCCCCTCCGATTTAGATGTCAGCACGAACAAGCGTGCCTGACCGAGCAGAGATTCCGCGTCCGCTCGTTTGCCGAGGAACTCAACGTTCTTCATAAGTTTCAGCCTCTCGACCTCTGCCTTCAGGTCTGGCATCAGCGGACCGTCTCCGACAATCGCCGCTTTGATCTCGGGTACGGTATGGGAGACGCGATGGACGATCTCGATGAACTGGTCGACCTGTTTGACGGGAACCAAGCGTCCCAAGAAGATGAGATCGATATGGCGGTCAGCTTGCGGGGGTTGCAGGTCGCTCTTGGTACTACCTGTGATGATGGCGATGTCCGTGTTGACGCCGTACCCGGTCAGGAACGCCTTCCCCTTGTTCCCTCGTACCACCACCAGGCCGAACTTCTTGATCACGCTCACGGCAAGGCGCTCGATGACACCGGCGATGCGTTGCTCAAATCTTCCTGCCTTCTCAAAGGCGTCGTAGGAGAAGGTCGAGAGGACGAGCTGGCCACCGGTCATCTGGTAGCAGGCGGGCCGGCCGAGGATAGCGCCGGCCACGAGGGCCGTACACCCGCCGGCGACGAGGTTGTAGCCCATGAACAGGTCGGGTCGGTACCGAATGCCGACGCAGAGCAGCCAGAGGGCCTTGGCTCCCGCCCGGCTGATCAGCCTCGCCAGCCACTTCGGAGGACAGACAAAGCGAACGCCGGCCATCGGCTGGAGCGGCTCGTCGATCACGAGGATGACTTCCTTGACCCCGCTGCGGGTCAGCGGCGTGATGTGCGAGAGGTACCAGTTAGGATTGAATATCGTTCCCGTGACGGCGATCCGCCCGTTCGGCTTCCACCGCCGCCGGGGGATCGCATGCCCCACGACCGCCACCAGCCACGTAAACACATACGCGCTGACCAGCAGCACATACGACGCAATCTTGCGAATCGTACTCATAGTACACTGACTCAGGAATGCCGCCCATTCCCCCGGCCCAAGAGCTCTGTGTATACATCCGCCATCTTCTCAGCCAGTCGCTTCGTGGAGAACTCATCGCACACCCACTGTCGCGCATTCTGGCCCATTTCTCGGCGCCGGGCGCCATCGCCCAAGATCAATCCGATCCAATCGGCCATGGCTGCGTCGTCGTTCACATCAACGAGATGGCCCACCTCACCCTCTTTGACGATATACTCGTTGTCGCAGACCCTGGTCGCCACGACGGGTACGCCACAGGCCATTGATTCGAGGAGGACATTCGGAGTACCCTCGTGGTACGATGAGAGTACGGTGACGTCACAAGCGGGATAGAGATGCTCTGTGGTATCCTGGTGTCCCACGAACATGCATCGTTCACGAATTCTCAACTCATCGACCAGCCGATGGAGTTCAACGTAATAGGCATCAAGCTGGCCTCGGCTGTCTGCCGGCGGATCACCGACCAGAAGCAGCCGCGCATCCGGAAACGCTTCGAGAACGCGTCGGAATGCCCGAAACGTCATCGGGTGATTCTTCTGCTTCTTGAAGTTGGCGAAGACCCCGACCACCGGGACCGAAGCCGGAATTCCCAGCCGCCTTCGAATCTCGGTCCCGTCGGCAGGCCGAAATCGCTTCGTATCCACCCCATTGTGTACCACCCGGTACGCGGACAAGGGTCGCTTGAATATTCGGCCATTGGACTCTGCTCCGGCGTTTGAATTGGCGACAATGATATCCACATATCGCTGGGTTAGCCTATAGGCGAGTACATGTCTTCTCGCCATAGGACGGTTGGCGTTCCGTTCCGAGCCGACAATCAACCTGGTCCCTGCCAGATGCCCCGCAAGCCGGCTGGCAATCTCCGCACTGAAAAGGAAACCATGCACCACGTGTGCATTCAACTCCCGCAGCAACCGAGCGACACGCGGTACAACCGTAAAATCACATCTGTTGCCCTTCTTGATTACATGCAGCCTCTGTTCGGCGCCTGTCAGTGTGCTGCTCAAGGGTACATTGTCGGAGAGGGCACACACATGGACGTCGAAGCGGCCAGAATCCATATTGTTGGCTAACTCGACGACCTGGCGTTCCGCTCCCCCATATCCAAGATCATCGACGACGAGAACCACGCATGTCCGCGATTCAGCCATTCGGACATCGTTATTACTGAGACGAACATCTATCATCAGCGACTTCTTCGCGAGCGTGGTCAACGGCAAGACCCTCATGCTGGTCTGTTGTTGTGCGGATGCGCTCTGCTAAGGCGCCCTGACATCGGTGATGCCAGTACGCCCGCACAGTTCGCCTTCGGCACCAGAGTGCCGCCGACCATGATCATTAAGCCAGCATTGCATTATCAGCATGCTCCACAAGATCTGGCCATGATCTTGCCGCCTTTCAATGTGCGCATCAACATACCTCTGTACAGCATCCTCGTTTAGAATGCCGGAGTCCCTTATATTCCGTCTGTTGAGCACATCGCGCATCCACTCTCTCAGTTCGTTGCGAAACCACATGCTCAAGGGCACGCCGAAGCCCTTCTTCGGGCGTTCCACGAGTCTACGAGGCACGTATTTGTGCAATATCTGCCTCACGGGCCATTTGGTTGTTCCGTCGCGGAACTTCATGTAGAACGGTAATCTCATCGCGAATTCGACGATTCGGTGATCAAGGAAAGGAATGCGCGCTTCGAGGCTGCATGCCATGGCCGCCCGATCGACCTTCACGAGAATATCGTCCGGCAGATACGCTAGTGCGTCGAGAGCCATTACGGCGTTCTCTTGGCAAGAGAGACGAGGCCAGGATGTCCGCCGGGACCATATGGTCTCCGGCTCACGCGACCCCAGCACAAGGTCCGATGGGGCGTTGTTCACGGATACCATAGCCCTGTATGCGTCTATGGGGTGGTCGGCAGTCAAGAGAGCATCCACGACGCCAAGCTGCTTCTGGTCTGCATTGCACATCCATCGGACCGTTTGCAGTATAGCGGGACGAAGAAGCCTGCTGCCGATTCTGATCTTCCGTGCGATGCGCCATCGGCGGAACAGTAGACCATAGATGCCATAGCCATAGAACAGTTCATCTCCGCCATCTCCCGAGAGACTTACAGTCACGTGCTTCCTCGTCAACTTCGAGAGCAGGAACGTCGGAATTTGACTGGCGTCCGCAAACGGCTCATCATACACGTGCGGCATGCGCGGCACGGCTTCAAGAGCGTCCTGCGGTGTTATATAGAGCTCTGTATGACAACATCCGAGATGTCTGGCGATCTCTCTTGCATAAGGCGCTTCGTCGTAGCGTCCGTCGTTGAACCCTATACAGAATGTATTGATCGGCCTGGGACTCAGACTCTGCATGAGAGCTACCACGGTCGTGGAGTCAATTCCGCCTGATAGGAAGGCACCCAACGGAACGTCTGCGATCATCTGTCCTTCAATCGACTGCTTCAGAAGGTGTTCCAGTGTGGCCACAACCTCTTCTGACGTACCGTCATACCCCACCGACTCTGCTTGCTCGGCTATCTCTGGGAGCGACCAGTATGTCGTTTCCACCTGCGACGCGCGAGCCGCACCATTGGATTTTCCAGCAGCAGATATTCTCAGTATGGTGCCGGGTTTGAGCTTGTATGTGTTTTGATAGACACAGTAGGGTGCGGGAATGTAGCGATATCGGAAATAGAGGGCCAGAGCGTCCCTATCGATGTCATCCCGAAAGCTGGGATGTTGTCTCATCGCCTTCAGTTCCGATGCAAACAGGAACGCGCCATTGTGCCACCCGTAGTAGAGTGGCTTCTCTCCCATTCGGTCTCGTATCAGATATAGATCCTTCTTCTCTGTATCCCAGAGCGCAATGGCAAACATGCCGATACATCGTGTGATGGTCTCCTCCACGCCCCATTCCTCACATGCCGCGAGAATGACCTCCGTGTCGGAACTCCCCCGGAACGCTTTGCCACAAGACACCAACTCGCTCCTCAGTTCCCGATGGTTGTAGATCTCACCATTGAAGACGATCACGTATCGCCCATGCAGAGATTGCATGGGTTGGTTGCCATTGGCAGACAGATCGATGATAGACAAACGCCGGTGCGCCAACGCCAATCCCTGCATTGGACATACCCAGACACCGCTGCTATCGGGCCCTCGGTGCTGCAACGCATCCGCCATACTGTGGGCGACGGCTCGCATCTCCTCCGCGCGTCTTCCATTGCCCGGCGCAAGATACCCTGTTATGCCACACATTTCAGGGTACCTCCACGGGGGTCTTCAGAACAACGTACGAGAGTGCAAGTAGGATTTCTGCGAAACTCACCACGACGAATCCTGTGTGATAGCTGTCGATCATATCCTCGGAAACTCCAGTCTAGACCATGGTAGCGAGACACTTGAACACCCTGTGGGATCAGCAGGATTACGCTTGAGATCGGTACACGGCGTCCCATCTATTGCGAGAAGGACTGCCTCCGAATCAGGGACGTAAAATGTCAGCCCAGCCAGGTCCTCAGTAGGTAGCACGCCCACCCAGTTGATGGGCGTCCGAGTGGTTAGATCAATCCGCAGCATGCCTTTTTCCCGTCGTGTTGTGAAAGCAACCTCCTGAAGCGCACGGCGATATCCCAACAACCGACGCGTCGTGGTAACCAGAATCCGTCCGTCGTGCGACTCCTCCGCCAATCGACGGAATGCGCTTGCCGCCTTCGGATTGAATGGCACCGTTCGATCATCGATTCTGCCAAGATGAGTATACAACACGCAAGTTCCGCCTCTTTCTACGAGACGGGCGAGCATCTCGCCGGTCAGTACGTCACCTATCGATCGGCCGGTTGCGCAGGAATCCACGCCACCCCAATGCGGATTGCACCGCATGAATTCATATACTTTCCTCTCATCCCGCAGAGCGATCGGCCTGAGTGTCGCATTACGTTTGTGCATGGCATACTTCGGATTGCCCATGCGTGCCAAGCCCTGCTTCGCAAGCTCCTTGATCAACGTGCGCCCCGATGCCACCGGGTGTTTCGCCGTGAAGATGCCACCGAACTTGGCCGCGATGTCCTGTCCAATAATACTCGTCCCCCGTCCACGACAAACATACTTGATGCCATAGTTGATTGTCATATCCGCATGGTACGCTGGGTGACTGACCTCATCGCCGTGTCCCTGCATAATGTCGGGCCCGAAGTTAGTGACAGTCCCGCCGTGGTCTACCCAGACTTCCAGATGACAATCGTGGCGCTCCAATTCATCAAGCGCCTGTCTTGCTTCGTCGCGGGTGTATATGCACTCGCCGAAGGAATGAAGACAATCGACGTGACCGCTCTGAATCATTGTTCGCACCATCTCGCGCCCAGCATCGTCCGTACTGTAGTAGGAGAATATTCCAGGCTGTGCGCGAAAGTGAATCGAATTGCCCACCTCCAATCTGACACCGGGTCCCATCGACGTCTCGTCCGTGGTGTTCAGGAACCGCATGATCTCCCAATACACATGTCTGTCCGGCGTATCGTCCAGATCGCTGCAAATCGCCAGCATCGCCCGATACGGATACGGGAACGGCCGCAACTGCACGTCGATGCTGGTGCATCTACTTTCTCGATCCGCAACAGTGTGCATGCGATGGTCTCTTTTCACTGCCCTTGACGCCCGACACCGTCGCCTGTAATATCCAGGAGCAATCGCTCGAACTCGGGCAGACAGGCGTCGGGGGTGTGATACGCTACGTAGTACTGCCTGGCCGCCTTCGATGCCTCCATTTGAAGCTTCGGCGACTGGCAGACTCTGTTCAGGCAGGTCACCAGTTCATCTACATTCTGCGCCACCCACCCCAGGCCGTTGCCCGCAATGACCCCATCGGGATCGAACGTCGAAACCACCGGAATGCCCAGGCTCCAGGCCTCCAGGAAGGTATTCGGAAAACCCTCGTAGGCCGAGGTGCAGCACAGTACGCTGCAGCGTCGGTAGTACTCGGGCATATCCGAATACGGTACGCCTCCGTACATCCGCACGTTGGAGATAGTGGCGGCACGGGCGATCAGCGACGACACGTAATCGCATTGAGTGTTGGCGGCGCCGACCACGTCGAACATCATATCCGGACAGCGCTGCGCGACGTCGAGGAGCCATTCCAGCCGCTTCGCGTTGCTGATTCGACCCACCCACAGCACATGGTTCGCGTTCGCATCTGTGGCAGCCCGTGCCTCCGGGGGCGACGACACAGTTGGATTTGAACCGCAGTTGCGAACGACACAGGCAGAGATCCCCATGTTCTTCCGCAGCATGCGTTGCTGGGTGACCGTCTGGGCGGTTACTCCATCCGCCAGCCGCAGGCCCAGGCGGTACATCGTTTTCTCTCGCCGGCACGTCAAGCCGTACAAGGATGCGCTACAATCAGCGTCACTTGCCGCGGCAAAAATGAACCTCCGCCGATGTAGGCGACACCACAGGGCAGCCTGACCGGTTTGGCACTCAGCCGTCCGCTGGTAGTACACATCGGCATTCGCGCAGGCCATGGCGCCCCACAAGCCTGACCAGCGAGGGTAGATGAATCGCAGACCTCGTATCCCGGCGTCCTTGGCATAGGCCTTGAAGACTCGGATGCCGCCCAGATCGACGCCGTCCGGCTGACCGTGGTCGAGCGTCACGAAACTCACCGAATAGCCCTGGCGGACCAGCCAGGAGGCCATCTGCAACTGCTGCACCTCCGCCCCGCCGGTATGGTTGACATCCTTCCGGCCGGACAGGACGCTGTACGCGTTCATCGCCACAAAGCATACACTTGGCTTCTGTCTGGAACTACCCATATGTCCTTCTACAAAGCGACTACATCCCTGAGCCTGCCCGCTATCTTGCTGGCTATCGCCTTGGGCATAACCGCCACACTCCTCAAGAGAACCTTCTCATACACTTCAAGCGGAAAGAGCTGATTGGCCTCATCGAGAGTAGCACGTGAGATACGGCACTCCCGGGCAGCTTTTCGCAGAAGACTGTCCAGCACTTTCTTCCTGGCATATGGACGGAAGGCACCGGCGACCTCTGGTCCGAGCTTCATGGCCAGACGCATATTCCGGCAGAAGCTCTTCACTGGGAGGTCGCGACAGCCAGCTGCTCTGCGGTGGGCGGAGCCTGGATTATCCTGATGGTAGATCCAGCAGGGTTCACTGCAATACCCGATCAAGGGATGCTGTAAAGCAATACGACACCACAGATCCACATCCTCCCCTCCACGCATTTCGGGATCGAAACCTCCCGATTCCTCCAGAAGAGATCGATGAATAATAAAGCCTGATGTGATGAATTGCGCCCGCTTGAGCACAGCCGAGAAGTAACCAACGCGCGTCTGATTGCTCCCGTCTCGTGCTGGCCGTAATGGCGGGGAGTACGGTGCCGCGCTGTTCCTACCTCTCCGACACACTGCTGCCACACACCATCTGAGATCGGGATTGTCTTCCAGCACGCGTAGCTGTCGTTCTGTCTTGTGTGGTAGCCACTCGTCGTCAGCATCCAAAAATGCAATCCATTCCGATCTGGCGAGATCGATGCCGCGGTTCCTAGCTACGGACGGGCCAGCATTCTCCTGATGTACGTACACCACCTCCTCTCCGTACTGTCTGACCATTCTGGCAGTGTCATCGGTTGAACCGTCGTCAACAACGATCAGCTCTGCCGGCCGGACAGTCTGGTTCAGCGCGCTATTTATAGCTCGCCGAATCCACGCCTCAGCGTTGTGGGCCGGGACAACCATTGCGACGTTCATTGTCAGCCTACGTACAGTACCTCTGACCTGTGGAATGCTGTATCCCCTCTGTGTCAGAATGAGTGAGACAGTTCCTTGCCGATAATTAGAGTAGAGAGCAAGGAGATCGTTCCGCCTGTGGTGAAGACTAGCCGATACGGAGAATGTGTCTCTTAACAAGATCAGCGGCGGCTCGCAGAGATAGACCATCTGCGAGCCCTCTGGCCGCCAAAATAGGTACCATCAACCGGCATACGTCATGCGCCCTGATGTGGTACGCACACCGACGCCGAGAGCGTATAAGGGTCTCTCGAAGAGCATCGTGGGGTCGACCACTTATATCCCACGCTTTGATCCATTCATCGACAACGGCTGCTTCACTGACTGCCCAGCGTTTCGACTCTTCACGCGAGTGCTTCCTCTTGTTCCGGTTGCCATACCACAGGTTAGCCCCGTGCGAACGGTATTTCAGTAGCACTTCGCTGCAATATCCAACTCCACGATCAAGGAGTGCACGAAACGGGAGCACGTGATCTTCCGCTAGCACGTTTGCATTCAACGGGCCGTAATTAGTAAACAAGGTCCGCGAATAAGCGGCCGAGCACCCCCAAATGAAGCAACTCCCAGAGACGATTGCCCGCTCGAGGCTTTTGGGGACAAAGTGCGGGTCCTGTCCAAGTCTCGCATCCGTAACGTGTCTGTCGTCTGCGTCGATAATGGCGACATCGGAGAACACACAGTCGACTGGCGTAGGGCCTCGCCAAACCGCGACCAGTGTTTCGGTCCTGTACGGCAGTGAAAGGTCATCTCCAGCCTGAATGACGATGAACTCGCCGTGGGTCAACTGCCACGCCCGATTCAAGTTCTCCGCGAGTCCCACATTCTGCTCGTTCTGGTTCAGGATCACCCGGTGTGGTCCACGGTACGCCTCTGCCTCCTCTTTCATGATCTCAAATGTGCGATCGGGAGAGCAGTCGTCGGACAGTACGACCTCCAGCGGCTGGTAGGTTTGCGCGAGGGCGCTCTGCACGGCCTCGCGCACAAAGCGTTCCTGCTTGTATGCAACAAGAAGAAAACTGACAAGAGGTTTCTCCTGCATGTCGTGCCTCTCAACTGGTTTAACGTTGTCCCAGCCACCCTTGTGCTATGACGCCGAGGTTGACATTCCCGGCATCACTATCGCTCTGGCAACGAACGTTCCATCTGT
>JAAYBV010000072.1 GCA_012744475.1 Phycisphaerae bacterium | reverse complement strand
CGAGCCCAGCAACCGCCCCGATTGTCATCCCGAGCCCGTTCGGATTCCTCAGGGCAGGCTGCGTCGAGGGATCTGGCTGCGAACGGAGCGCGCGTCTCAGCTATGGCCAGACCTTTCGACTTCGCTGCGCCTCGCTCAAGGTGACAAACGGGGGCGTGGCTACGCTTTTACGTTGATCGAGTTGCTCGTCGTCATCGCAGTGATCGCGCTGCTGATGGCGCTATTGGTTCCGGCGTTGGGCGCCGCACGCGAGCAGGCCCGAAGAGCCGTCTGCCTGAGCAACCCCCGCCAACTGACCACGGCCTGGCTGACGTACGCCGACGAGCATGACGGTCGGCTCGTGTCTGGTCACGCATTCAGTACGAACGTCTATGGGGACGGTCGCCGATTGACTCCCGGTTGTCTCTGACCGGCCCGGCATTCGTCCTATTGGAGCTTCTGTAGAGCCGTAATGACCTCGCGGAGGGCGTCGAACTTGACGATCACGATGGTCGGGACAAGCACCAGCATGATCACGCCCAGGGTCAGACCCACCTTGGCCCAGAGCCGCCGGTCCTCCAGACGCGGCGCCGGGCTCGGCCGCAGGGCCAGGCAGGCGAAGATGATCGCCAGCAGCGCCCGTTCGATTCCCAGGAGTTGAATGTAGCCGGCGATTCCCACCATCAGGGCCGCCGTCGCATAAGCGTATTTCTGACCGAGAACGATACCTTCATTGGAGGATGTCTCTCTCATCGCAAATTCCCTTCCAGCTTTAGATTTCCGGTGATTTGAAACGGGTTCTGTTTGAGCACACAGAAGAGCACGAGGGCCGCCGCCAGAGGCAACACCTTCGGGAGCCAGTTGCCTGCCAACTCCGGCAGGACGCCCACGATCTTGCAGGCGAGAAGGAACAGGCCGAGCGCGGCGAACACACAGGCCTCGCGGCGGGGCTGCGCTGGAGCGGTCTGCTTGCGGAGCGCGGCTTCCACGCCCGGCCACACATCCTCCGCGACGACCCGCAGCTTCTGTCGCTTCAGAGGCGCCAGCGCTCGCTGGAGTTGCTCCACCTGAGCCCGGCACGCGGCACAAGCCGCCAGGTGCTCGCGAATCTCCTGTTCGGACAGCGGCGGCGTCTCGCCGTCGAGAGCGGCCATGGCCGCCAATCTTACTTTCTCACATCGTTCGCTCATCATTCGTCTGTCCCTGCCAAACGGTCGTCCTGCATGGTACTGAACTTCTCACGAAAGCGCCGGCGGGCGTGATAGAGCCGGCTCATAACCGTGCCCGCCGGGGCCCCCAACCGCTGAGCCAACTCCTCATAGGTCAATCCTTCGAGATGCTTGAGGACCAGCAGCTCACGATCCTCCGGCGCCAGTTCGTGGAGCACGCGCTGCACGGCCGCAGATTCATCGCCCAGGGCCTCGTCGACCGGCGGGGCCAGGAGTTGGACATCATCGATATCCGTAACCGGCCGTCGCCCGCGTGAGGTGAGGACCTTATAACAACGATTGCGCAGGATCGTGTAAAACCACGGGTAGAACCTGCGTGACAGGTCAAATCGTCCCAGGGCCTGGAACGCGGCCACAAAAGCGTCCTGGACCACATCCAGGGCATCGGGGAGATTGCCGAGCAGTGTCAAGGCGTGCCGGATAGCCTGCGACTGGTATTGCCTCACCAGTTCCCCGAACGCCTCGGTCTGGCCGGCCCTGCAACGTTCTATCGTTTTCACGTCGTCCATAGCGATCTCTCTACCATACGTACCCTCAACACGCGGGAGTCTTCAAACAAAAGCGCCGCCCAAGGACGAGAATCCGGCGCGGCCTGAACGACGCCTGCACCGCAGCCGTAGGGTGGGTTCTTGACCCACCTTACGAGTGAACTAAAGGTGCCATTCGTACCTGACGCCTCTGATTTGCGCCGTTGTGATCCCCGGCCCGTTCTACGAGGAAGGCAACCGCGCCAGAGAGCGGTTCAGGGCGATGAAGTATTTTCACCCGGGCCACCGGCTCGAAGCGATCGTCCGCGCCGAGCGCGACCGGGCGAAACCACCCCGGCAGGCGGGCAACGCGCAAGAAAGCCCTGCGGAAGAGCAGGGACCGCAGCCGCCGGGCCGCAGGGGGCAGGGACTACGCTTCACGCACGCCATACGCACGACGCAATACGATCGACGAAATCCGGTTGCATTTCGGGCGGGAAACGGTAGAATCGCAGGCTGTTCGGGGGCCGGGGGATGCGGTTTTGGGGGCCGAAAACGGCCTTCTGAGAAAAGTGAAGATTTTTTTCGTTTTTTCCTCGACAGGGGGTTGACGCGTTCCGATTTGTGCGTAGAATAACATGACTACTGGTGGACAGGCAACCTTGACTGACTGCTTGCCCACCCGTTTAGTTTGTGATCTTTGACAAGTGAACAGTTAAGCCATATGAGCAGCGAAAGTGCACCGGCCCGGCGGGATTCGCCCCGACGAGGCCGGGAAAAATGCAGTAGCCTTTTTTCAGCACTTTCGGTGCGAATATACCAGAAGTGTTGAGCCTTTAGTGACGAAATCCGCTTCGGCGGTTTCGACGATTCAAACTGAAGGGTTTGATCCTGGCTCAGAACGAACGCTGGCGGCGTGGCTAAGACATGCAAGTCGAACGAGCTAGGCAATTGAGCAATCGAACGCCTAGTTAGTGGCGAAAGGGTTAGTAATGGCTAGGTAACGTACCCTGTACTTCGGGATAGCGTCTGAGTGCTTGCACTCTTCCGAAAGGGGCATTAATACCGAATGATATCCCCCGTCGATGGGCGGGTGATCAAAGATTTATCGGTGCAGGAGCGGCCTAGTTCCTATCAGCTAGTTGGTGAGGTAACGGCCCACCAAGGCGATGACGGGTAGCGGGACTGAGAGGTTGGCCCGCAACATCGGGACTGAGACACTGCCCGGACCTCCACGGAGGGCTGCAGTAACGAATATTGGGCAATGAGCGAAAGCTTGACCCAGCGACGCCGCGT
>JAAYBV010000071.1 GCA_012744475.1 Phycisphaerae bacterium | reverse complement strand
AGCCGCCCCCTTGCTCGTAGAAGACCAGCCGCAGATCGTATTGGCCCGCCTCGGCAATGTTGAACACTTCCAGCGTGTCGCCGGGGCTGCGCGGGCTGGCATAGGACATCGTGTAGGTCCGGTTCCCGCGCTTCAGCGTCATGCCGAAACCGTCGTCGCTGTTGACGCCGAACGTCCACGGTCCCGCCGACGGGATCAGAACCTTGCCCGTGACGAGAATGACGAAGTTCTCCACGTCGACGTTCATCTGCGTGCCAGGGAACGGCCGGTTATTGCCGAAATGGCCTTCATCGCCGGTGTTGAAATAATTGATCACCGTCGCTTGTTCCGTGGCGGTGGCGATGCGCTGGCGGGCATCGGAGATCACCTGCTCGGCTGTCGTCAGGCTGTCGACGGTGCCGCCGGCCTTGTAGTATGTCACGGTGAACGCTGCCGGCGCGTTGCCCAGTTGATCTCCCCCGTTGGCCACACTGGGAACGAGCACGCGCTTCGGCGCGTCTTCGGTCAGTAAGGTCACGAGAGCGTCGGATGCCGAGGCTCCGGCCGGCAGACGCGGATCGCTGCCGTCGGTCGTATAGTAGACCTTCCCTTCCGGCGAGTGCATCCACAGATGCTGGTTGAGCGCCACGTACCCCCCCTGCTGTGGGTTCGCTCCAATCCCGAACGTGGGTGGATCGATCGTCGGATACAGCCCCGCGTTGCGCAACTGGTCCAGAACGATCTGCGAGCGTTGCGGCATGTACGTCTTCAGGATGTTGTCGCGCGTCGACTGCCAATGGGCCAGCGTATACGGGGTGCTGCTCGACTGGTCGCCCCACCGGGCCGACTCGGCGATGATGGCCAATTCGACCTCATCCGCCAGTTGCTTGTACCGCGCATAAGACGCCTCGCTGGTCAGCGGCCCGCCGTGGAACATGTGTTTCTGCACGTGGTCGCCGAACAACAGGCGGAATTCCCGATTGTCCCGCAACGCCGCGTAGGGTTGGGCCGCGCCGTCGCTGACGCCCGTGACATTGGCATTGAGACTGGACCAGACCACGATCGCGCCTTCCGCGTCCCAGTTGAAGAATTTGAACCCCGTGGCGTTCGGAGGCTTCCGACACGCCGCATAGTAGTTGTGCCCGGGCCAGTCTCCCGTCCCACCCCAGAAATTGCACAGCATGTAGCCAATGTAATTGTCCATGTCGAGCAGGTCGTCATAGGCGGGGTTGTCGGTGCCGTCCGGATTGTTGCCCTGGATCCGCTGGTAGGATGCGGTGTCGGTCAGTCCCGATCTCGCCTGGCTGAGCATGGCGTTCCACGTGGCGGTCGTGCTGTCGCCGCGCGCTTCACCTCGGTTCAGCGCGTCCCACTCCTCTTTCTCGCCTCCGAAGTAGGCGGCGCAGAACGACTCGACCGGCCGTTCCGTCACATTGTAGAGTCCCCAGTAGAGTCCGTTGAGGTACAGGTGGACGAAGGTTCCGTGCGGCGATGGATGGCCCATCGCCAGTTGCGTCCGCCGCATGTATTCGTCGATGATGTACTGGGTGCTCTGCCGGCCCCAATCATTCCAGCCGTCGTTGGCGCCGCCCCGCAGAACGATCATGTCGAAGCTCGTGGCGGCGTCCTGCCCTTTGAACAGATCGAAATCGAGCTTGGGGGGGCCGTACTGCCGCTTGAACAGGATGCGGAACGACTTCTTGCGCGTCAGATTGAAACCCCGAAAGGCGCCGCCGTATACCCGGAAGCCTGCATCGACCTGGAAACCCGTCGTGCCGTCGGTATCGATCCATTCGGCCGATATGGGGCGTTCCCAGGCGGTGCCTTCGCCCCAGGGGTTCGAGTAGATGCCGTTCGTGCCGAACAGGTTGTCGGTCGTGGTCACGATCGAGAGCGTCGGGAGCGTCAGCAGCGACGCCCGGGCCAGATTGCGGTAGGCCGGCGCATTGACCACATCAGGGTCCATCTCGTAATCCGCCACCGTCCCGTTCCAGGTCGAGGGGAAACCCGCCGGATTCCTGGGCTGCTGGAGAACCTGGTTGAGAAACAGGTAGCTGTGCGTCTGGACGACGCTCGGCGTCCAGCCCGCGCGGAACGCCCCCGCCCGCAGACAGGAGGTGCGGCTGATAGTGACCGGGCCGGTGTACGCGATTCCGGTGGACTGCGTCGGCGCGGTGCCGTCGGTTGTATAGCGGATGACCGCGCCGGGGGTATCGCAGGTGAGCGTCAGCGCGAACGGTCCATCGTACAGCCCTCGGGGCGGATCGAACTGCGGCGGGGCCACCAGATTGACCGCCTCGGCAGTGTTGGGCCGGCCGGGCGTCGCGACGCTGAAGTACTGCGGTACGAGCACGTCCCCGGTGGCCGTCAGTTCCGGGGAAACCAGCAGGGTGTCGCTGAGCGTGTCGTTGTTGATCGCCGCAATGGCCAGCACATTTCGCCCATCGCGAAGCAGATTCCTGTACGCCGACAAGTCGAATTCCACGCTCTCGACCATCAGCAGATCGGATCGGTCGCTGTCGGCCACGGAATCCCATTGCAGAGGCCCAGTGAAGTTGGCTCGGGCCACCTCCGTACCGTTGAGGAACGCGACGAAACCGTCGTCATATCGCATCCGCAGTTGCAGCGAGTCGAAGGCTGCCGTTTCGTCCGCGTCGAACTCGAATCGGGTCCATAACGTCGTGCTGGCGCCGACCATCGCCTCGCGTAACGCGTTGTTCTCACTGCTGCCGAAGGTCACATTGTCGAACAGCGCCGTACACGGCGTCCCGGCCCCGTGCGACGTGACACAAAGCCCGAGGTAGACATCCGGGCCCATGACGACCGTCTCCGAGCCTTGCTGCGCCCAACTGACTCCATCCAGCGAATAGTATCCGCTGATCGTGTCGCCCCGCCGAACGACGCGAAGCCACAGCGGCACCGCGTGCCCGTTTCCTCCCTTGGTCGTCGAGGTCCCGTTGGTGGCCGCACGGGCCTGGAAGACGACACCGTTGCCGTGCGTCACCATCACCGCGCCGTAGCGGGAGCCTGCCGTGAGCGTCTCGCGAATCATCACACCCGCCTTGGCCCACGCGTTGGCCGTGACCATCCCGGCGACGTTCACCGTCAGCTCGCCGTCGCCACGCAGCGGGACGTACACGAAGTGAAACCCGTCGCGCGACCCGCCGATGTCGGCGCCGTCGCCCTGCACGACGTGCGTGCCGCCTTGCACGAAGTGGGACCCGGGGTTCGAAACGCTGCCGACGTCGCGACTGCTGATCTGCGCCGTGGGCGAGAAACCCAATCCGCTCTCGCCGGTCGGCCACGAGCTGTCATCGTACGTCACCGCCGTCCACGCGCCGGCGGGATCGGCCGGACCGGGGATATGGTACGACGCCAGGGAACCCGGACTGACAAAGACCCCTCCATGCGGACCCAGCCCGTAGGAGACGTCGCTGAACTGCGCCGGATAGCTGGGGGCATATTCGTGGGCGACTGTCCTGCCGTCGCTCTGGATCAGGCCCAGGTATTCACCTTCGGCGCTGAGCTTGAAGCTCGTGTGCAGCTCTTCGTCGGTCCGGTCCTTGCCCGAAGCGAAGACCAGCAGATAGCCGCCGCGACCGAGCAGCGTGCCGGCCGGAAACTGCCACTTTCGCAGATCGTCCGCGTCGTCGGTCAGATACCATCCGGTCAGGTCCACGCTCTGTCCGGCGGGATTGTAGATCTCGATCCAGTCGGAGGAGTCGCCGTCCTCATCCAGAATCTCTCCGGGTCCCAGAGGAACGGCGCTGCCGCTGCTGGCCATGAACTCGTTGATCACCGGCCCGTCGAAATCCGCCGCATCGGCCCCACTCAGCGGACTCATGCCCGCCAAACCCAGAACGACGACCCATGCCAATGCAAACGAAACAGACGGGGATGCCACTCTCATCAGAAGTACCCTCTCTACCTCAATCCGGTTTCTGAAACGCGAAAACAGCACCGCGGCGGAAGCCTCCCAGGTCCGGTGCCGTGGACTGTTCCATTCGATGTCACACACTCACTCTATCGGCTTGTGAGCAACAGGAATCCTGCTATTTATTCGCGATGATTGTAGCATTTTTTCGTCCCGAGATCAACGATTATCGGGCATGGCAGGCATCACGATGCGTGCGGAATACCCCTTGCGCCGTTGGACCACGGAAGAGACGCCTATTGACGATGTGTCATATCCTGATTTCGGGAATACGACATCTGCATTCCTCTGTTCGGGCATGGCAGTCCCCACCGGAAGAAAGGGGCCGGTGGCGGCGTTGCATTTGCCGGACGAAAGTGGTATTCTATACCTGCGGTTGAAGTGATTCGGCCGTACCCAGAGCACCGGATATCGGGCCATCGAGGGGGATATGAATCACCGAAACAACAGGAGGATGGGTCGCAGGACCTTTCTGCAGGCGGCCGGCGGCATGGCCGGAACCTGGCTGGCAGGCCGTTGCGGACTTGCCGGACATCTTCTGCTCGTGGACGCCACAGACACCGAGCGCATTTCTCGCGTCGAGTGGATCGTCTACGATACCGGCCTGCGCGGAGCGGACGGCGAATCCGAGAAACGCTGCGCTGTCCGGATCACCACCACGCACGGCGTCCAGGGCTGGGCTGATTTCTCCGCGTACGCAGCCCCGAGTGATGATGCGACCGCTAATTCGATCGGCGATGCGTTGCTCGGACATCCCCTGTCCGATCACGACAGCATCTGGCGGCAGTTGTACGAACTGGGCGTGCCCCTGGCCACGCTGGCGGCGGTCGATACGGCCCTGTGGGATCTGCGCGGCCGCATCGAGGGCCGGCCGGTCCACGCTCTGCTCGGCACGATCCGGCCGGCGGTAAGGACCTGCGCAAGTACGGGTTTTAATCTTGGAGAGCCGGCCACCTACGCGCAGTACGCCCTTGCGTGCCGCGAGCAAGGCATGCAGGCGATTTGCATACAGCCCTACGTGACATATGACGACGCAACCGGGCGGGCAACCGCCTTTCCCGACAGGGACATGGCCGTCTTCAGCGCCGTGCGTGAGGCAGTGGGTCCCGACTATCCCTGCATGGCCGACCACGAAGGCGTGTACACCTATGACCAGGCCCTGCGGGTGGGCCGTCTGCTGGACGACCTCGGCTACACATGGTACGGCTCGCCGATGCCGGAGACTGATGACTGGCTCGACCGCTATGCGGCGCTGGCGAGCGAACTGCGGACACCCATCTGTGCCCCGCGCAGCGACTCGGACTCCTACCAGTCACGCCTGCGCTGGATCGACAAGAGGACGTGCGACGTCTGCCGGATCGGCGTGCATCTCGGCGGATTGACCGCCTGCCTTCAACTGGCCAGCGCGTGCGAAGGGGCAGGCATCAGAATGGACCTGCTCGGCGCCGGGCCTGACACCTATCCCCATCTCCAGTTGATCGGGGCAACCGACGAATCGCTCATTCCGTACTTCCGCGTAGCCTCGCCCGTCAGCGAAAGCCTTACCCTCCCAGGCCGCCTCACGCCGGAGCCGCAATTCGACGCCGAGGGCCGCGTGCCGATCCCCCAGATCCCCGGTATGGGCCTCGAACTCGACTGGACCTACATCGCCACCCACCGCATCGCCTGACCCACCCCCGCCCATATGCATCCGTCCTGAACGCGAACTTGCATCTTAAGGGTTGACCCCAGTCGTCCCCTATGTGGTCTGGCTGGCATCCGGCCTTCGCTCGTGATAGAATCCTGTCCACGGACGACACAGCGAGGATTTTCGGTTTTTCGTCGATCCTTTTCGCGCCGGGTGCGTCCGTATGAATGAGCCCGCAACGGTGCGGTGCGGCCTGCGAACCGGAGAGCAGAAAGAAGCAAGAGGAGAGGCAAGTATGACGATACGAGTGATCTTCATCCTGGCGATCCTGTGTACAGCCACGGTGTTTGGCGACAGCGCACGCGAGAACAAGGGCCCCAGTACCATGGACGCGGAGACGGAGCGCTTGGTGTATCCCGAGATACCCTATGCCAGAGCTGTCGCGAAGGGTCGAGGCGGGCCGGCCGAACCGCGGCAACGCGCGCAGGAGGCAGTCGAGCGGTGGGACAACGGAACACTCGACCCCGAGCCGATTCTCCTGGAGGCCTGGCTCCAAGAAGGACGACGAGACGAATATAGCGGGCGCATGATGTATGGTCTCATGGGGGAGGTGTCTGCTGAGGCACCGGCGGCCCTGAACTTGTTCGTCGTGGATGAAGATCGGGACCTGCTGGGCGTGCGTATCAGGGAGAAATACGTGTTGCCCAACGGCATAGAGTCGTCCTATGAGGAGATTTATCCCGCGTACGTCGGCGGGGTGGACAAGATCGCGTTCCTTGGCGCAGTCTGCATGCCCGCGCATTTTCGCTCTGGAAATCGTGTGAAGGACGAGCAGAGGTGGCAAGTCTACGTGGATCAAGCCGGTCGCGATAGTGATTCTGGCAAGATCCCGAAGCCACCCCTCTGGATCACCGCGCCGGACCCGAATGCGGTTGAAGTGCTCATATCGGTTTATGACAGGCAGGGGCACGAATCTAGCGCCATTGCCGTTGAACTAAGATCGGGAGAACCGAAGACAAGCACGGGCTTCAGCGAACGTCAGGCGTTGAAACTGTACGAAGAGCACGGCGCCGACGTGGCGCGTTGGCCCGACGAACCGATTACGCCACGGCCGGACAACGCCGCGTTGCTCTATTACCGAGCCGCGCTATCGCTTCCCACGGTCGATCCCTGCACGGTACGGATCATGGACCTGATGTGGAGCGAACGCGAGCCCGATGACCGCGTCAGGAGATACCTGGCGGACTGTGTCGAGGCGACAAAGCTGGCGCAGCTCGCCTCCCAAATACCCGAATGCGATTGGGGTCTCATCCGCGATCCCCTATGGGAGCATGCGCCAGGAAGAGCCCGTCCATTTCGCGAACTCTCCCGTATGCTTGTCGCCAGCGCGAGGACCCTCGCGGTCGATGGCCACTATCGAGCCGCGCTTGAAAACGGCCTGACGGTTCGTCGCTTGGCCGGGCATATCGGCGATGACACCTATCTGCTCTACTGTATCTCTCGTGATGTGGACTACAGAGCCATGCGCGGAATCCTCGATGTGCTCGCAAAGATGCCGTCGGAACCTGGCCTTCTGGCTTGGCTGCGCGATCAATTGCTGGCGGTGAAGGGTGTACCGCATCGACCGGAAGTGTCGCTCGCCAAGTGGCGGGATCGAGAGCTCCTGGAATGGCGTCGCCATAATGGTGACCGGTCTTTCGATCGCACATGGGCCCTCGACCAGCTCACAGAGCAGGAGAGCAAGAAGCTGGCCGATCTGACGGATGCGCAATTGCTGGTCTATTTCCTGTCGCGACAGCGGATTCGGCTCGACTCCCAGTATGGCTTGGCCGTTCCAGATGAGTTGCTGGCCAAAGCCCGCAACCAGTACGATAGGTTCATGGGTTCTGCGGTCCGTATCATCGAGAGTACCGCTGCCTATGAGAAGAAGAGAATCAGACTCGAAGAACTCACGCAAACGTCCTACGAATCTACTATGCACTATGACCCCATTGCCCTCCTGGCATTCCCCGGTGAAGGCATACAATTCTATCACCAGTTCATCGTCAGTGACGCTGCCTATCTGAACTGTGCTCTCGCGGCAATCCAAATCCGTCAGATTGCAGACGAGACAGGACAGCTGCCCGAGGCGATTCCGGAAGGACTGCCCAAGGACCCGTTCACCGGCAAGGACCTTGGATATAAGCAGACGACCCAAGGCTTTGTTCTGAGCTTCGATCCCGAACGTCTCAGCGGAATCCGTGTTAGAGAGTTCGAATTCAGATTCGATCGTCCGTGAGGAAGCTTGTGGGGGTAAGGCGGAATTGACGGTCAGCCCTTTCGTTAATCATCAGCGTTTGGCGTGGGGGCTTGGGGATACCATGCCTGCCTCCACGGGTGCCGAAAGGTACAGTGGCCTCTTGCGGCCTTCTCTCGTCGGGTTGTCGCGGGTCTTCGGTTTCGCACGTCTCTTGGTCCTCGCTGCACGCCGGGGCGGTTCTGCGTCCAGGGCTCGTTGGGGGTATTGTCGGCGGAGGATGGGGCGAGGGCACGGGAAAAAGGGCCGTATCTCGTATCTCTCCTCGACTTCGCTCGGAGCAGGCTTCTCTCGTATCTCGGCTTGCCGCAGGCTGGAGACGGGAGGCGTAGGCCGCAGCACCCATACGTCTATGCGTTACTCGTCACACGTGACACTTGACACTTCACACTGACCTACGCTTCTGCGCATTTACGCGGCGACGGGGGAAAATTCTCGTGCTTCTTCGTAACTGCGGGCTTGCGGCGCGTCATAAGAGTAGATGCGATAGAGGACATGACCGAAACGATGGATGCCGGGCAGCTATCTTCGTGGTACGACGCGCATTGCGACAGGCTCGTGCTGTACGCGCAAAGTTGGCTGCCCAAGGAATCGGCCCAGGACGTGGTCCAAGGGGCGTTCGTGCGGCTGATGACGCAGAAGGCGGCGCCCGAGGACGTGCCGGCGTGGCTGTTTCGCACGGTCCGCAACAGCGCGATCACCCGCCTTCGCCGTCGGGCCTCATGGAGTCGCCGCCGGACGCGGTTGTCTGCCGAGCAGCCGCCCTGGTTCGAGAGCCGTCCGGAGGACCTGATCGACGCCCACACGGCGCAGGAGGTTCTGTTGACCCTGCCCGCCGAGCAGCGGGAGGTCGTCCTGCTGCGAATCTGGGGCCAACTCTCGCTCAAGCAGATCGGCGAAGTCGTCGGCAGTCCGCTGACCACCGTCCACAGCCGATACAAGGCGGCCCTGACCGCCATCAGAGAAAGGATGGAGCAATCATGCAGAACGCCGACGGATTGACGCCGATGGACAGAGAGTTGGAAGCGGCGCTGGGAGGCCTGCGAATTGCCCCTGGAGCGATCAGCCGCGACAGGGTGATGTTCGATGCGGGACGCGCTTCGGCCCGCCGTCGCAGCCGCCTCTGGCAAGGCAGCGCGGCCGTTTTAGCCCTCGCGCTTCTCGTCTCTATCGCCTCGCGTCCCGCACCAACGGAGCCGGAGTACGCTCCTGAAACGGTGGCGCGGCAGCAGACGAACACCGGCCCTGTCGGCCAGTCGGCCGACTCCATCGAGCCGTATGATCTGGAGCGGGCCGAGGCATTCCGTCAGTACATCCGCATGCGGCGTGCCATCCTGGAACGGGGTGTCGAGGTTATCCCGACCTCAGATGGAATCCGGACCAGCCCTGCCGAGCCCCTGACCCGAGAGAACATTGACGAGTTGCTGTCCTCAACCTGACCGCAGCCGTCATGACGGCAGCAGCCAATCGGAACACACACGAATCGAAATGATGGAGAACGATCATGACGCGAAATGTATGTCGTCTTCTGGCCGTGGCAGCGATAGCGATCGCTCTGTTCGGCGAGCCGGCCCACGCGGCCGATCCGCCGAAGACCCCGACGATCCGCACGATCCAGTTGCAGGTGGACCCGGCGCCCGAACCGCGATTCGCGCTGCAGTACCTCTTCGAAACGCCGTACATGGAGCAGCGGTCCGGCAATGCCGCCCTGCTCTATCAAACCGCTGTCGGGCTGATGCTGGAGGCCAATCAGGGCGACGGGGCGACCAATCGGGACACGCTGAACCACTGGTACAACAGCCCGCCGGAGACGTTGCCGGTCGAGGACGTCCGGACCGCCCTTTCCAGATTCCAGTTGGCCTTCCGCAACCTGGAGACGGCGGCCAGGTGCGAACGATGCACGTGGGAGTATCCGATTCGCGAGGAGGGCTTCGCGTATATGATGCCCCAACTCGGAGAGTATCGCACGTTGTCCCGGCTTCTCTGTCTCAAAGCGCGATTGGAGATCCGCGACGGAGCCCTGGATCAGGCTCTGAGCACGTTGCGAAGCGGGGTCAGCATGGCCCGGGACCTCGGCGGCGGCCCCTCGATCATCCAACACCTCGTCGGGGTCGCCATCGCCGCCGGCATGGCCCGCGAGATCGAAGGATGGGTTCAGACTGCCAACGCGCCGAATCTGTACTGGGCTCTCACCGCCCTGCCCGACCCGCTGATCAACATAGGCACCTCGATCCAGATGGAGTCGGCCGGCCTCTATGCGAAGCTGCCTGAGCTGCTGACGCTCGAAGAAAAGGTGCTGTCTAATGAGCAGGTCCTCGATCTCTGGCGGCGCGCCGCTGCAATGCTGGAGGCCGATCAAGAGGACCCCGGCTGGTGGCTGAGCAAGACCATGATGATCGCAGGCGCCATGAAACTGTATCCTCGCGCCAAGGCCCGACTGATCGAACAAGGGCACCCGGCCGAGACGGTCGAGGCCTGGCCACCCCTCCATGTCATCCTTCTGGACCAGCATCAGCAGTTCCGAGCCGTGTCCGATAGCATATTCAAGTGGACCTACATACCTTACACACAGGCACGCAATGGCCTGAAACAGGCCGACCAGGAGATGTCACAGCTCCATCAGCAGGACGGTGCCGCCATGGCCAATCCGTTCCTGATCTTCCTGCCGGCGATCCAGCGAATCTGCTTCCTCGACGCCCGCCTGGCGCGGGACATCGCGATGCTGCGCTGCATCGAGGCGATTCGGATGTACGCGGCTGATCACGGGGGCAAGCTGCCCAGGTCGTTGGCCGAGATCACCGCCGTGCCGCTTCCGACCGATCCGCTGAATGGCGGCGTCTTCCACTATGAACTGGCGGGCGGCAAGGCCATCCTCGAAAGTGCCATTCCGCCCGACGGTGGACCGAAGGATGGCTTACGATGCGAAATCACGCTCCGGTAGCCGCTGCGACCCGAGCCGCCCCTTCTCCGAAATCTGAAAACGGGAGGAACACCATGTTTCGAAACAGAATCTGTGCAATCCTGACGGTGGTCGCACTCGGCCTGACAACGTCGACCTCGATGGGACAGACCGAAGACCTCGCTCACTTGCTGGCGCCGTGCATCGCTGAAGACACCGTGGCCGTTGTGAGCATCGACGCCGGCCGGATCGACGTGGACGCGATCGCCAAGATGGTGATCGACACCGCAGCAAGCACGATGGATGCCTCGCAGGCCCAGCAGCTCAAAGACATCATGCAGCGCCTCGGCCAGACGTGGAAACAACGTCTCACGCAATTCTCTGCCGCCGGCGGAGAACGCCTCTACATCGTGTGCAACCTGAGTGACCTGCTGCTGGCCGTGCCCGCCACGGCAAGACTGAACGAGTCCGCCATGAAGAGTTGGATGGATAACTTGGGGGCCGGGCAGTTGGCCTACGCCCGCAAGGACGGGCTTCTGATCGCCGCACCCGCATGGGCTATGGAACGCAGGAAGGCGCAACCCTCGCTGCGGCGTACGGAGTTGGGCCAGGCAGCGACCAAAGGCGTGAAAGCGCCTGTTGAGATTTATCTGATCCCCAGCGCCGATTCGCGGCGTGTCCTCGAGGCGATGCTGCCGACGATGCTGGGTCCGGCGTTCAACCTGAGAGACGGCGCACTGGTCCAGGGTCTGCAATGGGCGACGATCAGCCTCAATCCACCGCCGGCCGGGACGCTGCAAATGCATGTAGAGTCTGCTGACGCCACCTCGGCCGCCGCCATCAGGGACGTCGTCGCCGCTGCCCTGACGCAGCTCAGCGAAATCGCGGCGCTCAAGCAGGCCTATCCGAGGCTCGATACTGCCGTGGCGATGCTGACGCCGCAGGTCGTCGGCAACAGCGCCCGCGTGGGCCTCGACAGAACGCAGTTCCACCGGCTGGCGGCCGACTTCCTCACGCCCGGCCTGTTCGCGATGCACCAGTCGATCCTGCGTCTGCAATGCGGGACGACCCTCAGCGGCATGGGCAAAGCCGTGCTGATCTACGCGAATGACTACGACGACAAATGGCCGCCCACTCTGGAGACCCTGGTCGAGAGGGCCGAATACCCCCGCTCGGGCCTGCTCTGTCCGGCGATGCGGCACCGGCCTGACTACGAGTCCTATGTCTATCGTGGCGTCGACACCGGCGGTGCCTGGGTCGAGCCGATGATCATCATGGTCCACGACCGCGCCGGCAACCACGAAGGCGGCCGCAACGTGCTCTTCGTCGATTCGCACGTCGAGTGGGTCACCGAGGAACGATTCGCCGAGCTGGTCAAGCAGGACAACGAACTGCGACGCAAACGCGGCTTTGCGGAAAAGCCCGCGCAGTAGCCACAGCGAAGATGCGAACAGGTGCAACCGCCCGCGCCGGGTCCCCACTCGGTGCGGGCGCGGTGCCATCGATTCAAATGGCTCCTCATTGAGGCGGTGCGAACGTCACGCGCCAGATGACTTCACCAATCTGCGGCGTGTCGATCCGGATGCGGACTCTCCAGTCATCCTGGCCCACCAGTTTGATGGTTGTTCCTGGGCGATCCTCCCCGGCCGCAACAGAGAGGTCGTTCACGCGCCAAGCCCTGCCCGGGCCGCCGGCGGCGATGCGGAGCTCGTAGGGGTCGCCACCTACAATGCGGCTGGTGCCGGCGAGCGTGCGGGTGCTCTCCTCCCACTTCTCCGCGACGAGATCGATAACGCCCTGTGTGATGTGGCGCGAGGTGCTCAAGACCTGCGGGTGCGCTGCGACCGGGCGGACCGCGAGGATACGGCAACTGGCCGGCGGAAGGGTCGCGTTGAGGCTGCCGCTGAACGGCTCAACAAACTCGTTGGACCAATAGTCGAAACCGACGTAGGACTCGACCGGCACCAGGCCGATTTGCGCAAACGTGTGCTCGATCCGCGCGGGTTGCTTCTCATCCCAGTTGAACAGGCCGAACACGTCCCGCCGACGGCGGTCTTCGCCGTCGGTCAGCAGCCAGACGCGGGGAATCTTCTGCTCGAACAGGTCCACCGGGCGGGGCTTTCGGCCATGGGCCGGCATTGTGCGCTGGAGCAGGTGCAGTCGCTCGGCCGAGAGGTCCTCGAACTGGATGCTGCTGGCGTTCAGTTGCCCCGTCAGCGTCACCCACGAACAGAGCGCCCGGGCGTGCTCCAGAGGCACACTGTCCCGGACGTAGATGGGGTCGGGGTCGTTGTACCAGACCCGGCCGTGCAGGAAGTACGTGTTGCTGCCGCTGAACGGCCCCCGGCAGATCGCCGACCAGTCCCGCCCGTTGTCAGGCCCGATCCGCATCGCATCGACCAGGCCGAACGAAGCCCCCAGCACGCGCATGTTCTGCGCGACGTTGCAGCCAAGAATGAACACATCCGGCCCGGCGGCCTCGCGCACCAGTTTCAGGCCGTCGCGATACGCCTGGACGTGCGTCACGTGCGGATCGTGCAGTTTCGTCGAGCCCAGTTCATCCTCCTTGTAGCCCGTATTGACGTAGCACATCCCGGTCGCCATACCGGTCCAGAGTCCGTCGAGCTTGAAGTACTTGTAGCCCCAGTCGTGGGCGATCCGCCGGGCCACATCGTAGACATATGCCCGCGTCTTCGGGTGCGTCAGGTCGAAGCACGTGCCGCCCCAGTGCACGACGTACGGCTTGCCGTCCTTTTGCGCAAACATCTCCTGCTTGTCGGCGAAGAACGGGTCGTCCCACGTGCCCGCGAACGGCATGAACCAGATGCCGGGCGTCATGCCGAGTCTCTCCAACTTCGCCGCCGTCGGCGCCATGCCCGAAGGGTACGGTCCATCGGCACGGTGCGTGGTAAAGTTCTTGCGCGGCCCTTCGATCGGCGCGCCGTCCTGCCATTTGTCGTCGATCTGGATCACGGAGAAACCGTAGGGCGCCAGGTGCTCGCGCGCAAAGGCGGCGTTCCTGATAATGTCCTTCTCGTTGGATGCTCCGGCGTGGTACCACGTGCAGTACACCGTCGGTTGCGGCGGCAACGCGATGCGATAGTATCTCGCGACCGCGTCGGCATAGGCTTCCAGCCCCAGACGGGCATCGGCGAAATGCCCGACGACCAGCGTCTCCGATTTGACCGTCCGGCCCGGCTCAATCAGCAGCTTGCCGTAGTCGAGCCGCCCATCGACGACAGGTTTGCCATCCTTGACATCGGAGAACAATACGCCGCTGCCCCGGTCATGCGAGACCCAGCCGGCCACAACACCCGCTCGGCTGTCCGGCTCGACCACCGCCAGGAACGAATAGCTGCCCGGGTTGGCCTCGCCGCCCACCCCAGTCAGCCCAGCGGTTCCAAATGCGCGCAGGTCCGCCACGGGTTTGCCCAAATCCAGCGTCAGCCCCATCGCAGCAATGCGGTCCACCGTCCTGGCCTCGCTGCCCGGGTTGGCCAGTCGAGACGTCAGGACGGCGAACGGCAAGCCTTGAAACAACGCCAATCGGTCGGAGCCGCCTGCGTCGTGTTCAACCTCGATTGCCTCGCCACTTCCCCAGATCGTGTCGCTGACCTCGTGCCGCGTCGCCCTGCCTCCCCTCGCGCGCAGCAAACCTCGCTCGATGAACCGCGATCCGGACGGTTTCGCGATCGCCGCGAACGTCGCTTGTCCCGCATCGAATTCGACCGCCAGAAGCTCGTTCTCGATCCGCAGCACGTCGGCCGCATCGAGTGGCGAGACGATAACCACGCCGACGATCAGTATCGATACTCCCCACAGGCACCTGGCTTTGCGCATGGTGTGACCTCCGACAAGAGGACTCGTGACGAGGTGGTTCAACGAAAACGATAGACCGAAGGTGCGCCCCGTTTGGCGCCGTCGAAAAGAATGAGGACCTCCGTATACTCCGGCCCGTCCTCCAGAATCGCCATGGCCTCTGCCTTGCCGGGTGGATTCGGAATCGATCCGATCTTCCGGACCGCGCTGCCGCGGCCGTCCCAGCGAAACAGGTCATAGCCGCGACGCTCCTCGTAATCCTCGGCTTGCAGGTAGACATCCGACGGTTCGGAACCGGCGTTGCCCGCGATGATCAGGAAGCCCTCTCTGGCCGCGACGATCTCACGAACGCCCAGCCCTCTACCCAGTGACAGCTTGTGCAGCGTGTATGCTGGACGCGAGACCCCCGAAAACACCGCCCCGGCTTCCACCTCCAGGACGAAAGCGTTCCCGTCCAGGTTGGGATTGCGCAGGCCGACGAACAGATGTCCCTGTCGGATCGCCAGCCCCTCGATGTTTACGCCCTTCTGCTGGAGAGGTTTGGCGAAATACGGACGCAGGATCGGGTCCGTTTCGAGAATCGGCGTAAGACTGGCCAGCGTGACGGCATTGCCCAGTGGCATCCCGCTGGTCGGGTCGACCTTCAGCCGGCAGATGGTATATCGCTTCGCCTGACGCTGTCCGCTTTTCTTGGCGACGCCGTGCGAGCCGACGATGTAGTAGCAGTCGCCCTCGGCGG
Source organism: Phycisphaerae bacterium (assembly GCA_012744475.1). Taxonomy (GTDB): domain Bacteria; phylum Planctomycetota; class Phycisphaerae; order Sedimentisphaerales; family Anaerobacaceae; genus Anaerobaca. Next base: position 37,951 of record JAAYBV010000071.1, on the reverse strand, counting down.
CAATTCCCTCGATGTCGATCTCCTCGCCCGAGGGCAACAGCGAGATAGACCCTAACACATTCAGCGTCCGGCCCTCTCGCGACAGCTCAACCACCTGCACCGCCGCGCTCTCGTCGGCCCCGATCAGACACCGCGTTGGCGAGATGCACGCGATGCCGCTGAGGTCCTTGTCTTCGAGAACGGCGCCTTGAAAGGAATAGGATTCGACGAACTCGACGCCGTTCAGCGCGTCCGTACCGCCGCTCGACGACTGTGGAGGCGGGTCTTTCTCGGCACAGCCCTGCCCCGCGATCACCAGGGCCAGGCCGCACACTCCCGATAGAGCAACCAACAATCGATAGCCAATTCCGTTCATATCGTGCGAACACCTCGTTGACCTTCTATAACGCGGCGAGACACGGCCGTCAACTCCGTTGTCCTGGTCGTTGACAGATCGAAAACCCTTGCCAACGAGCCCGCCGCTGAGTACACTCAGCCCCGAGAGTCGGGCGTCTGCCCCGTCTTCTCGGGCCCGTAGCTCAGCGGTAGAGCAGGGGACTCATAATCCCTTGGCCGCTGGTTCGAATCCAGCCGGGCCCAGTTTGGGTCGAGGCTGGTCGCAGGGCGCGTGGCCGCAGGGACGAGGGCGCAAAAAATCTCAGGGCAGATCGAGGTTCGGTCCTGTAATCGCGACGGTTCTCGCAGAGGAGGACAGACGGGACGATTTCGGGCCAGCGCGCGTCGTTTATTCCTGCTTCTGCGCTCTGGCATCAGGTATAATCATGGCTGGTCAAGGACAAGATCGCGAGCGCTTGTCCCAGGGGTGGGAATCATTACAAAACGCAGCGCGGGATCTGTGTCTATCCAGATCACAGGCCGCGCGACACTGTGGGGGTGTTGAAATGAGCATGACCGTCAAGCGAACCTTTCTCAGTACGATTGTCCTTATGGCTGTCCTCAGCGCCGGCGCCAGCGCCAATCCGGTCTTCGTCGACGATTTTGAGGGTGACCTGTCCCTGTGGACCGGCAAAGACGGAGGGGCACACCACGGCATCATCGTGGCCGACCCCTTGAACGCCGGCAACGATGTTCTGTCGTTCACCGCGATGAACAGCGCCGGAGACATCTTCACAGTCGCCGGCTTCGATCTCGTAGCCGGCCAGGCGTACACCGTGTCCTTCGATTACCTTGGCCTGCCCAATCAGATCCCGGGCGGTTCCGGCGGATTCGCGGGCCTCTCGCAAGGCTATCCCGGGAGCCATTTCTGGTACTATGGCACCAACACGACCAGCGGCGCCGCTCCGATCCTCGTCGACGACGGGCAGTGGCACACCTACACGTATGAGTTCACCGCTCCGACGAAGGTCGGCAGCAGCATCCATCTGATGTTCGAGGACTTCCGGTACTCCTCGGCCAGCGTAGCCGGAGATGCCTTCTTCGACAATGTCCAGATCACGACCGTTCCCGCTCCCGGCGCGGTGCTTCTCGGTTCCATCGGGTTGGGATTGACCGGCTATCTCCGCAGACGCAAAGCGCTCTGATCGGGTGTCCGAGCCGGCACACACTCGCCTGTCCAGGGGCGACCGTCAAATCACGGCCGCCCCTTTTTTCATGCGCGCCGAGGTGCTGCCGGTTGCCAGGGTCTGCATGCGACGGTATCATGCCAATCCGATAGTGCTTGCCTCGCTTGGGGGTTCGACATAAAGCGGTTCGGCAACGGCTGAACGATCACGGAAGGTCGCAAAGGAGAAGATGAACATGCTATACTACGATTGGCAATTCGCCGAGCGGATTCAGTGCAGTCTCGAAGAGAAAAGAGAGTGCTTCGACCTGATTATCAGGCTGCGGAAGTACGCGTCGATCATCCGAGAAGAAGGCTTTCTGGCCCTGGAGGAGGAACTGAAGAACATCGACGATGAGTTTCTGGCGATCAGCATCCAAATGGGAATCGACGGCGTCAGTCCTGAGCTGTTTCGCGACATCCAGGAACGCCGCATCCTGGTCGACAACTGCAAGGGCAAGGAGCTGCTCAAGCGCGTCATCATCGCAGAGGCCATGGCGTCCATCCTGAGCGAGGACACCTTCAAAGTCTTCCACTACAAGCTCCTGTCCTATCTGGGGGCGCACGGGCACCGGTGGGCCAAGGAACAGCAATTGGATCTGATCGGCAAGGGCCGCTGACCGTGCCCGCGGCCCATCTTGACGTACGGGTCGATTGGCCGTCCTTCCACCGACAAATTCCAGAGAGAACCACGTGCCGCCGGAGAGCAAATTCCTCACCGACGCCGCACCACTCCGGCGGAGCCACGATTTTCTCGGACGCCATAGAAAAAGACGCCGGCACCTTGTGGATGGACCTTGCCGGAGACACATCCGTCGATTAGCCTATGTGGTTCGCTACGGCAAACCGCGCGGGTGGAATCGACAGCGCGGGCACTTGGGTGTCGCAGTCAAGGATGGTCGGCATGAAACAGCAGAGCAGGGTTCCCGTCGCCATGCGGGTGCGTGATGTTCGGCCACGTGGGAGTGCCTCGCCATGCCGCTGGTGACCCTCTGCCTGCGAATGCATGAACCTTTCCGTCTGAACCCGGACGGCACGACGTTTCTCTGGGACGAGCAGAACCGGAACACCTTCACCCACCGCGCCGAGCACTGTTACCTTCCGACCCTGCGTCTGTTCACCGAGCTTGTGAAGACGCATGTCGATTTCAAGATCAGTTACTGCCTGTCAGGCACCTTCCTCGAACAGGCCGAGCAGTACGACCCCCGAGTCCTTGGCGCGCTGGCGGAGTCGTTCGACGCCGGTCGTCACACCCACCAGGTCGAGCTTCTGGAGCAGACGTACTACCACTCGCTGACGTCGTTCTTCTCCGACAAACGACAGACGGAATTCAAAGAGCAGGTTTCCCTCCACCGCCAGAGGATCCACGATCTCTTCGACGTCCGGCCGACGGCGTTTGCCAACACCGAACTGCTCTACAACAACGAGTTCGCCAACGTCGTGGCCGACATGGGATACCACGCGGTCCTCTGCGAGCCGTGTGCGAAGATGATCGACGGGCGCACCGGCGAACCGATTGCCGGCGATCACGTCTTTCGAGCCAAGGGACGCAACGGGCGGGCGCGCAAGCTCGCCGTGCTGCCTCGCAACACCCGACTGACCCGGGAACTGGTCTCGCGTCTGGGCACGTTGTCGTTCACCGCTCGAGAGTACGCCGCACAGATTCGCCAGGCCCAAAGCAAAGTCGCGGTGGTCGCATGCGACTTCCCCCTGATCGAACAGGGAACGCTCGCCTATGAGCAGATGGAGACCTTCTGGAGGGGACTGCACGAGGAATTCGCCGAACATGTCGATGTCATGGCGGCCAATCCCAGTGAGATCGCGGAATGGTTCCAGATCACCGATTGCCCGATGATCGACTGCCCCTGTCCGAATTGCCTCTGTGAGACGGGCGAAGGCCTCCGCGGTCCGGTCCTGCTGCCGTCGCAGGTGCAGCGCGTGCTGTTCAAACGGGTCGAGGACATGGAGGCGCAGGCCACCCTGGCTGGCGGGGAGCTCCAGCGCAGGTTCCGCTATCTGACCACGTCGGACCACTGGCGATATCTCCAGAGCGACGATCCCTCGCAGAACCTCCGATGGGCGGCGAGCAGCCCGTACGATTCGCCTGCTACCGCCGCGTTTGCGCTGACCCACGCCACCGACGAACTTTTCCATGCCATCCGGAACTTCAACATCCGTCAGAAAAGCCATCAGACGCCGGTGATCATCATCACTCCCGAGACGGCTCGCCTGCCGTCGGAGGGGATGGGCCAATTCGCGCGCTACGTATCGGGCAAGAGCGGCGGACTGGGCGAGGTGATCTCGGCGTTGTGCAAGGGGCTGGCCGAGAGACGCATTCCCGTGCACTTGATCACGATGAACTTGACTCGGCGCTTCCGTGAGGAGGCGGGACTGAGCGAGACGGAGTGGATTCAGAAACGTCACCAGATGAATCCGGAGAACGTTCATCTCGTCAGCTCGGCGGTCTTCGAAGGCTATCGCAGTGCGTATGACGGATGGCCGCTGGCCAATGCCGCGGAGTTCCAGAGGCAGATCGTCAACACGTACATCAAGGAGATTCGCAGCAAGTACGAAGGCCGGGCCATTCTGCACACGAACGACTGGATGGCCGGCGGGGTAGCGGCGGCATACGCCCACCTGCGCCGCACCCCGATTCTGCACACCGTCCACAACACGCACACGGGCCACATTCCGCTGGATATGCTCTACGGCGTCAACCTGGAGAAGCTCTGGAACGCGCTTTACATCTCCGTCGATCAGCAGAAACGATGCATCGATTCTCATGCGACGGCGATCAAGAGCGCCACGAAGGTCAGCTACGTTGGGGAGAGGTTCCTCAAGGAGATCGTGGAGGACTACTTCCTCGACCGGCCGATCATCCCCTGGAGCGTTCGGGAAGAGACGAAAGTCAAGTTCCGCAATCGCTCCGTGTGCGTGATCCCCAACGGCATTTCTCCCGACGTGTTCCCGGAGAACCAGCCGGAGAATCCCGATCCGGATGCGCCCGGCCTGGCCAAGCGATACGGACCGTTCGACAACATCCTTGCGGCCAAACGCCTCAATCTCCTGAAGTTCCAGCAGAAGATGGGTCTGATTTCCGATCCGGAGGCCATCCTGTTGTACTGGCCGTCGCGCCTCGATCCCATGCAGAAAGGCGTCGAGCTGTTCGAAGACATCGCCGGCAGATTCGTCCACCAGAATCCGGACGTGCAGATCGCGGTGGTAGCAGACCCCGTCGGCGGCGACAACACCCACGCCGAGATCATGGGGCGGATCGCCTGTGCTTCCGGCGGCCGGATCGCCTATCGCCGGTTCGATCATCATCTGAGCATGCTCGGATACGCGGCGGCCGCCGACGTCTTCGGAGCCTCGCTATACGAGCCGTTCGGGCAGATCGACGTTGTCGGCAACATCCACGGAGCGACTGCAACCAACCGAGACACCGGCGGCTACAGCGACAAGATCTCCCAGCTCAGCCTTCGCGCCTGGGGCGCCCCGATCGACAGCGGCAACGGCGTGCTGTTCCGCACCTACGACAGCGGCGGCCTCTGGTGGGGCCTGAGCAAAGCCGTCGAGCATCTCCGTTACTTCAAGAACCATCCGCGGGAGTGGGAAAAGCAGATGCGACGGATCATGAACCAAGCGAGGAAGGCCTGGAGCCTGGACAACATGGTGGCCCGCTACATCACCACCTACGAAGAGCTCAACGACGGCAAGCCCCTCGTGTAGGGGGTAGGCGGACACCGTGCAAGCCTCGTGGCGTTGCATCAGCAGGATGAATTCCGATCGCTCTATTGAACCGTCAGCACACTCACGCTCCGAGCGGGCAGCGTCCCTCGGATCGCACCGTTCTGGACCGTCAGTCCGTTCAGCTCGACCGGCTTGACGGCTTCGGGCTCGCCGAAGGTGTTGTGGGCGTTCATAGTCTGGGCGGTGAGCACCCTTCCCGAGACACGGCCGGCCTGGGCCCCTTGCAGCTCGCAGACAAACTCGGCCGGCTTCTGGGCGTCGAGGTTGCAGACGGTGATGTGGATCGCGCCGGACTTCGCTCGCGAGGCGGACGCAATCAGAGACGGCAGTTCCTGATTGCCACGTCTGTACCCACGGCAGGTCAGGTCGCTCGGCAGATACGTGGCGCCCTGGTGGACCTTGTACATCTCAAACACATGGTACGTGGGCGTGACGATCATCCTGGGCCCATCGGTCAGGATCATCGCCTGGAGCACGTTGTTCGTCTGGGCGATGTTGCCCATGCGAACGCGATCGCAATGCTCGTTGAACGCGTTCAGGAAGATGCCCGCCGAGACGGCATCGCGCATCGTATTCTGCTGGTAGAGGAATGCCGGGTTCGTGCCCGGCTCGGCGTCCCACCACGTCCCCCACTCATCGACGAACAGCCCGATGCGTCCGCGCCGGTCGAACCGGTCCATGATTTCTGTGCTCTTCTTGAGCAGATCGTAGATCGTCAGCGTATTCTTCATCAGGACGAACCACTCGCCTTCGTCGAACTGCGTGGCGCTGCCCTTGTCGGTCCAGTTGCCGGAGGCTCGAACATAGTGATGCAGGCTGATCGCGTCCATGTGATGGGCAGCGCGTTCCAGGACGGTGGTCAGCCAGCGGTAGTCGTCGCTGCTCGGGCCACAGGCGACCTTCACGACGGCGTTGCCGGAATAGCTGCGAACGTAGGTTTGATAGCACTTGTAGAGATCGGCATAGTATTCCGGCGTCATATTCCCGCCGCAGCCCCAGTTCTCGTTGCCCACGCCGAAGTACTTCACGCGCCACGGCTTCTCGCGGCCGTTCCTGCGGCGGAGATTCGCCATCTCGCTGTCGCCGTCAAACGTCATGTACTCGACCCAGTCCTGCATCTCCTCGATCGTGCCGGACCCGACGTTGCCCGCAATATAGGCCTCGCAGCCAAGTTGCTCGCACAAGTCGAGAAACTCATGGGTTCCGAACGCGTTGGTCTCCTTGACCATTCCCCAGTGGGTGTTCACCATCGACGGTCGCTGATCGCGAGGACCGATTCCCTCCTTCCAGTGATACTCGTCGGCGAAACACCCGCCGGGCCAGCGCAATGCCGGGATGTCGAGTCTCTTCAGGGCCTCGACCACGTCCGTGCGAATCCCGCGCACGTTGGGAATCGGCGAATCCTCGCCGACCCAGAAGCCTTCGTAGACACACCGGCCCAGGTGCTCGGCGAAGTGTCCGTAAATCTCGGGCGAGATCGTGTCTTTGCCCTGATCGGCATGGACGACCAGGCGGTTGACAGCGGTCGCCTCGGACGACACCGTCACGGCGGCTCTCGCTCCCGCGGCAAGCAGCGCGACAATCCCAAGACACGCCAGAATATGCAGGACCTTCTTCTCCATGATCGTCTCTCCTTTGGTGGTTATCATCTTCGTCGTTCCAGCATGCGACTCGCTGCAAGTCACGGTCTGGAGTGAAACTCGTATCGCCCCGACTGGACAGCATAGACCGCCCTTCCGTGTTCGCGACGCACGAACGTCACGCCGGGACTGCTCTCGGCCGGGCGACCGCCCTCCGCAACCGCTGCGTCCGCTCCCACAGGCATGAAGACTGTGGCAGTCGTGTTGGCGGGGATAGCGGCCTTCAACGTGAACCGGCCATCCGTCCGATCCCACTGGACGGCGATCTTCCCGTGCAGCGAGTCGTAGTTCGCCTTCGCCCACGTCACATCGCCAACCGGCTGCGGATGGATGATGATCTTCCGGAAGCCGGGGCCGGCCGGGTCGCTCGCGATGCCGGCCAGGTCATGATAGAACCATTCCATGATCTGGCCCAGCATGAAATGGTTGTGCGAAGAGCTTCGCCGGGCGTCCCAGGCCTCGGTCAGGCTGGTTGCGCCCATTTTGAGCTGGTATCCGTAGCCAGGCTTGTCGGACTGGTTGTTCAGATCGAAGATCACATCGGAACGCCCTCCGGCCGCCAGAGCGCACAGCAGATAGCGATAGCCCACGTCGCCTGCGGTGATGGCATTGCCCCTCTGGCGCACGTCGGCGACGATGGCGTCGAGAACGGATTGCCTGTGCTCAGTCTCGGCCAGTCCCATCACCAGTGCGATCGCGTTGGCGCACTGCGAGCCGGTGGCATAGCGTCCCGCCGGTTCGTCGAAGAACGCCGCATTGAACGCACGCCGGATTCCGGCGGCCAGCGCTCGATAACGTTCGGCGTCCCCGGTCTTGCCCAACAGCGTTGCCGTCTCCGAGAGAATCCACGCGTCGTAGAAGTAGAAGGCGGTCGCGGTCAAAGGGATCGGCGTCAACTGCGCGTAGCCCGGCGGATTGGGACCGATGTCATACCAGTCGCCTAAGCCATGCGAAACGATATGATCCTTGGCTTTGCTCCCAAGATAGGCGACGTATCGCGCCATGTTGTCGTAGTAGCGACGCAGCAGTTCGGTGTCACCCGTCCACTCGTACTGCTGCCATGGCACCAGCACGCAGGCGCTGCCCCACTCGGGCGAATCGCGGAACCCGCCGTCGAAGACGACGTATTCCGGCGCGATGTCGGGGACGAGGCCGGAGTCGAGCTGCGAATCGGCCATGTCGTTCATGCCCTTGGCGAACAGCCGCATCAGGTCGAATTCGTACCGCAGCGAGGGGCCGTTCAGGTGATATTGCTCCAGCCAGCCGAGCTTCTCGCGGTGCGGACAGTCGGTCATCACGCTGACCATGTTGCTGCGCTGGGCCCATCGAATGAGCGTGTGGATGCGATTGAACAGCTCGTTCGAACAGGCGAATTCGCCCACGGGCGGCGCCGAGGAATGCACCACCACGCCCTCCAGCGACTCAATGACAGGCCGCTCATCCCGCCCTTCTGCGGGAAGGCACTCGACCTGGAGATAGCGGCTGCCGTGATAGAAGAATTTAGGGAACCACGTCTCGGCCCTCGTGCCGGCGAAGGTGTACTGCCAATAGGCCTGTCCCCCGCCACAAGAACCCCGATCAACGGAGCCATCGTCCTTCAGCAGTTCGGCCGGAGTGATCCGCACGGCCGAGCCGGCCGGACCTGTCGTCTTGAGGCGAGGCATAATGCTGGCGTTTTGGCCCAAGTCGTACACGGCGACGCCCGGCCGGAGTTGCTTGACCGAAACCGGCTCAAGCACATCGAACGCCCGGATCGGCGCTGCCGCACAAGACAGGCCTTTGAGTGCTCCGCCGGGCCCATCCACTTCCTGCGCGGCCGGCCACCCTGAGTCGTCAAAACCGGGGCGGTCCCAGCCGCGAGGTTCGAGGCGGGCATCATAGTCCTCCCCGCCAAAGACGCACGAGAACGTGATCGGACCGGGATGCGTCCGCCATCGCCCGTCCGTACCAACGGTTTCCACCGCGCCATCGGCGTATTCCAGCCGCAGGTGGCAGATCGCTTTGAGCGGACCGAACGAGCCTTTGAACTTGATGTAGCGCCCACCCCGGACGTTGTACATGCCGTTGCCCAGCATCAGACCGATCGCGTTGTCGCCTTCCTGCAACAAGGGCGTCACATCGTAGGTGTCATACAGACACGTCTTGTCGTACTTGGACCAGCCTGGCGCCAGCAGGTCCTCGCCGACCCTGGCGCCGTTGATCGACATCTCGTAGTGACCGAGGCCGCAAACGTGCGCCACCGCTCGACGCAGAGCATGTCTGACAGCAATTCCACGGCGCAGCAGAAGCGATTGACTGTCGGTCGCCGAGCCAACCCAGTGCGCCCGCCAATCGGTTTCGTCGAGCAGGCCCATTGTCCACGACACCGGCTCGCTCCACCTCGTGGCGCTACCCCGCTCGTCCCAGACCCGCACTTTCCAGAAGACCTGTTGGGAGGACGCCAGCTTCCGGCCGCGATAGGCAACATGCGTCGTCTCGCCCAAGGTGACTTTGCCGCTGTCCCAGAGGTCGCCTTCACCGGCCGCAAGGCGTTCTGCTGAGGAGGAAGCGAGAATCCGATAGGCGCTCTGCCGCCGGCCCCGCGCATCGCTTTCGAGCTTCCAGGACAGACGCGGGTTCGACACATCGACACCCAGAGGATTCTCGGCATACTCGCACGTCAGTCGAACGATCTTCAGATCCGCAACTGCGCCGTCGTTCGTGTCGGCCGGCGCCGGCCGGTTCTTCTGCCACTTGGTATACTCCGAGGCCAGGGGTCGGCCCCAATCGCCATACCAGGCATATCCGTTGCGGCGTTCCGCCTCGATCTCGGCAAGGCTGTACTTCTTGACACCGTCGCGTCCGCAGAAGATCGGGCGATTCGTCTCGATCTCGTAGAACCTCGCCCACAGAGGCTGCGCATCAACGTCTTCGACGATGACCTTGTCGCCGTCAACCCGGGTCTGCCGGATGCCGCTGAGCTTGGCGCTCTCGAACCACGCGACGCCGGCGGCGACGGCCTCGGTAACTTCCGGACTCGGATCGTCCAGATTCATGAGGAACCGGAGAATTCCGGCGCTCTCGGCGCCGCTGAGAGAGACCAGTTCGTACGTCCGGCCCGGGCGCGGCCTGTAGTCGACTTCGTCGTGCTGCGCGCACCAGGCGGTCCGTTTGCCATTGACCACAACCTGGCACTTGAGGACGCACTGAACGCCCTGGTTGACGGCGGTGCGTACCGCTTCGCGTCGAGCGGGGTCGACGAACCCATAGTCCGTCGACGTCGCCACTTCGCGCAGAAAGTCCATCAGGCGGATCATTGTCCCATCGTTGAACGTGATGTGACGCGGATAGCCTCTGCCGGGCGGATAGGACTGCGGCCAGCCTCCGGTTGGATACTGGGCTTCGAGGATGTGATCGAGCCCTCTGAGGAACGCCTGCTCGCAGCGGCGATCCCCGGTTGCGCGGAAAGCTCTGGCGAGAAACCGCAACTCGTCTACCGTTGCCCCGTTGTCGAACGTCCCGTCCAGGTTGTCATGATCGCCGGAGAACGCGCGAGACATCGTATCGACGTTCTTGGGCCAACTGCCTTGCGGCGATTGCCACGATAGAATGTTGTCGACGATGCGAATTCCCTGCTCGCTGCGAAACCACTCGTCCGGCTTGCCGCGATAGTCCGACCAGGAAGGTCTGGCCGAAGCCCGCGAGCAGGCCGCCGCCAGGATCGCGATAAGCGCACACACGCCGACATGTCTGATCCTGTCCATTTTCGCTCCTATGGCCCTTCAATCTCCTCGGTCGCTGTTTCGACATTCCGATAGGGCTCCACGTCTCCGGCCGCCGCATCCCGTGGCGTCTCGCGCAGAACCGCTAACTCGGCCAACGCGCAGGCCGTATCGTCCGCGAAGCCCGACAACGCACGCAATTTCAGAAATTTCGCCTCGATGCTTCGTCCGAACCCGACCTGCTGCGGCTCAAACGTCGATTCCAGTTCGCCTCGCGTCACTTCCTCCCACAGTTCCCCATCGTCACTGACTTCGATGGCATATTCGCGGATGTCCCCTTCGTGGGCCCGGTGATTCTGCCTGGCCATGCACAGCAACCCGGTCATCGCAGTCGGTTGGGCGAACTCGATCGTCAGTTCATACGGATGGCGCGTCTGCCGGTCGCGACCGCCGCCAGCCAGCCAACAGGTGTTCGGATTGCCGTCGACGGCATAGCCGGCGCGGCTGCCAAACGCCTCCTTATCGGCCTTGGCGCTGGCGCCGAGCTTGGCCATGATCTGGTTGTCGAAGAGAAAACTGCGAATCTGAGCAGGTGTCACCTCCACAGCCGGATCGAAGCGGCCGCTCGACATGTACGTCAGGAGACTGTGCCGCAACTGGCGCGCAGCGGGCCGACGGTCAAGCTCCGACTCCAGATCGGCCGAACAGACCATCAGCTTGCCCGCCCCGACGCGGCACTCGAAGACCAGGCCCAGTTTGTAGTTGCGATACCAGTCGTCGATGACCTGGACGATCGGTCCCAGATCACGGCTCAATCGGTCCAGATTCATCGCCCGGCACGCCGGCTGCGTCACATCCTGCCACTGCCAGTCGTAGTGGAAGTCCGTCGGGAACTGCGCCAACGCCGGATGATTCGGGTCGCACAGAAGGCCCAGGAACCGGTCCCATCCCGGCCCCATCAGGCGGTTCCAGAAGATCGGCAGCCGACCCACCGGCGGGCTGTCCCAGCTCAGTTGGTGGTACGGCGGAAGAAACAGAACCTTGCCGCCGGCAGCCAGTTTCTTCTCGGCTTCTGTGAATGAGCGGGTCACCAGCACATCCGCCGACGTCCCGGCAGACACGCGGGCCGGATAAACCCAGAAGTCCCAACCGTTCTCGACCGACTCCTTGCCCGCCAGTCCGAGCACGAGGCGACATCTCTGTGGCGCCTCGAACGTGCTCAGATTCATCGAAAGACTCTGAATGGGAATCGCGGTGCCCAGAGGGACCGTCATCGCGGCAAACTCCCCCGAGACCACCGTCTTGCCCTTGGCGTCGATGATCCTGAACACGGGCGTGACATTCTCCAGAGGCGACCGGCCGAAGTGAGCGATCTCAAACGCCACGTTGAGGTCGTCCGCGGTCGTGTAGACCGACCCGCTCATCCGCGCCAGCGGGACCGTGACACTGCAGAACCGCCTGAATTCTTCGGGTGAGATATATCCTTTCGACTGCCAGAACACGTTCAGCGGCCCGACCACCGCCGTGCCCTGGCCCGGGTAGTCGTGCAGATCGAGCAACTGGAACCCGCCCATGCCCGGCGTGCGCAGCAGCGCCTCGATCTCCTGCTTGTAGCAGGCCACCTGGAACCGGCCGCTGGCCATCAGGAAATCGCGGGCCTGGTCCAGCATGCCATGCTCGGTGAGGGATTCGCGAACGATCTCGTAGCTCCTGAGCTTCAGCGCGCCGGTGTACCGGTCGATCTCCGAAAGGTCGGGGTAGGCGCACCACTGGCCGGTCTCGTGCGAGATGACGGGATAGTTGGTCCCTTCGAGCGAGGCGCGGTAGTCGCGTCCGAACCAGCCGCTGTCGCCACGGAAACGGTACGAGCCGATGCGAATCGCAATCAGGTAGTCGATATGGTCGACCGGCCCGGGCCGCTCGCCGTAGTAGCGTCCAGTCTGTGTCGTGTAGATGCGTCGGCTGTCCTTCCTCTTCCACTCGAGCAGCCAGAGCGTGAGGATCTGCTGCCAGGGTCCGGCCGGCTCGTTGCCCGAGGAGAGCATCACGAACGAGGGATGGTTGCCATACGCTGCGACGATCTGCTCGGTCTCACGGTAGAGGAATTCCTTCATTCCGTCGTCGCGCGACGAATACTGGCCCCAGTTGGAACACTCCGGTTGCAGGTAGACCCCCATCTCGTCGGCCGCAACGAACGCCGCTTCCGGCGGGCACCACGAATGGAACCGCACGTGGTTCAGGCCGTAGTCCTTCACCACCCCGAACACCTTCCTCCACGATTCGACGTCTGTCGGCGGATAGCCCGTCAGAGGAAACGTGCAGCCTTCGTGCGTTCCGCGAAAGAAAGTCTTTCTGCCGTTGACGTAGAATGTCGCGTTGCGGCTCTCGATCCGACGCAGCCCGACGGCCAGCTCGCGTTTGTCGTCCGCCTGATCGCCGCTCAGGGTCAACGTCACGTGGTGCAGCGCCGGGTCGAACTCGTCCCAGAGTCGGGCATCGTCGCCGAAGGACACCTGCAGCCGGGCCGAACCTCCGCCAACATCCCACTCGACGGGCACGCTCTTGCCTGACGCCGACAGCGTACCTTTGCCGGGCTGGCCGGTGATATTACCCAGCGTCACCTCGATGCGTGCGGTTTTGCGTTCGATGTCCGTGTAGACCCGCGCATGGTCGATCCATACCGGGGTCGTCGATCGGAGCACGAGGCGGCCGGCCAGCCCATGCCAGTTCGTCTGCGTCGAGTCCGTGATGCTGTGCGCATCGCGGCGGACGTCGACGAGGTAGCGATTATCGACGCGAACGCTCAGCGTGTAGCGTCCCGGCTCCAGGATGCCGAGGTCGTAGACGTGGGGCGTCCCCAGACTGTCGTTGACGCCGATCCACTTGTCGTTGACCCACAGCGCGCTCGACCAGTGGACCCGCTCGAACGACACCACCACGCGACGGCCCTGCCAGTCATCCGGGATGATGACGTCCCTCTGGTACCACGCGACGCCGGTATACTTGCGTTGCGGCTGAGGCCAGAACGGGACCTTCACGTTGCCGGGTAGGGCATGCTTCTTGAATTCCTTTCGCAGGTACCAGTGCGGATCGTGCAGCCCGCTCATCCATTCCGTTTCGGCGGTGATCTCGTCGCCGTAACCACCGTCGCGCAGCGCCCCAGGCAGGCGAATCGGATCGGACAACTCCCGCGTAAACCACTCCTCGTCCACGCCGACGTCCTCGCGATCCAGCGCTACGGCCCACGCCCCGCCCAAGTCGATCGAACCGGTAGATGCCAGGTTCGGTTCGCCCGCGGCATGGGCCGGCGCCGCAACCGACAGGCATATCGTCGCCAGCGCCGCGAACGCACACCTCCATGTCACTGCCCTCATATTCGTCCTCCTCTCAACTCTCACGACTCATAGCAGACATCAAGAGCTTTCCCTGCCGTCGCTACGGCAACGACGCCACTCGCGGCCAGCCGTCTTCCCATACCATCGTTGAGATTTGCAGGTGGCTCCGTCCCGTCGTCGCATCGTAGGCGTGGAACACGAGATAATCGGTGCCCGCTTCGTGGAACACCGCCTGATGGCCGGCGCCGCGCCAGGCCCCGCTGGTGGCCTCGATGACCAGCGTGCCACCGCCTTCCATCATGGGCGTGCCATCCTTGTCCACGTAAGGCCCGGTGACGTCACGCGAGCGGCCGACGCAGACGTTGTAAGTGCTCTTAGGCCCCCGGCAGCAGAAATCGAACGAGACGAACAGATACCAGTAGTCCCCATGCCGGACGATGAACGGCGCCTCTATAGCGCCGCTGACCGGAGGCGTCTGATGCGCCCCCGATCGCGGACGGCTCGCCAGAGAGTACAGCGTCGTGTCTTCCGCCGAGAGCTTGCCCGTCTCGGGATCGATCCGCCTCATCTTGATCCCGCTCCAGAAGCTGCCCCAGTTCAGCCAGACCCGGCCGTTGGCCTCCACCACGATATTGCCGTCGATGGCATTCCAGTCGTCCTGGCCTTCCGTGGAACGGACCACCATGCCCCGATCGACCCACTGGTACTTCGGGCTGTTCGGGTCGAGCGTCTCGTTGACCGCCAGCCCGATGGCTGAGCTGTTCTTGCCGAACGTCGAGACCGAGTAGTACAGGTGATACTTGCCGCTGAAGAACGAGATATCCGGCGCCCAGGTCCCTTGCGTGCCCGGAATCTCCTTCGGCGCCCATTCGGGCAGCTCCGCGAACACGTGCCCGATCCTGCGCCAGTCCCTCAAGTTCCTCGACATGTGGATGGGAACGCAGTTTCGTCCCCGCCGACCACCGGTGGCGAAGACGTAATAGGTGTCGCCTTCTTTGATGATGACCGGGTCGTGCACGCCGGTGTCGCCGCTGAGCTGGAGCAATTGCGGCTCGGCCGCAACGCAGAACGACACCCCCATTGCCAACACTGCACACAGCACAAGATGCACCTTCACGCCGTTCATCGTCGTCCACCTTCCATCGTTTCCCGTCTCATCGTCTCAGCGGCCATCCCAGCGGTGCGTCTGCCCCGCCGCGATGTCCACGTCTCGAATCACGTCCCCATAGCGCAGCCGGCACGGGTTGCCCAGCCGCGAATGGATTGTCGCCGCAACGAGCTTGCCATTGACCCATTCGATGTCCACCTCGAACCCACCCTTGGCCCGCAGGCCTCTGATCGAGCCGGTGGTGAAGGCGCGGGGCAGCGCGGGCAGCAACTCGATCTCGCCCGTCATCCTTGCCGCCTCGAAACGCGTGCGGCTCTGAAGCAGCATCTCACCGATTCCCGAGGTCCCGCCGAAATTGCCGTCGATCTGGAACGGCGGATGCGCATCGAACATATTGGGATACGTCCGATCCGGCCCGAGCAGCAGCTTGAGAATCTGATACGTGTGCTCGGCGTCCTGGAGCCTGGCCCAGAGGTTCAGCCGCCAGCCGATGCCCCAGCCGGTGGCGTTGTCGCCGCGAATCTCCAGCGACTTGCGGACCGCCTCCGCCAACTCGGGCGTGTCGTGTACGTTGATCTGATCGCTCGGATACAGGCCGTACAGGTGGGAGACGTGGCGATGATGGATGTCGCCCGCCTCCATGTCCCAGTCTTCGAGCCACTCCTGAAGCTGGCCTTCCTTGCCGATCTGGTTCGGCGCCAGGCGGGCCCGCGCCGCCTCGACCTTGTTGCGGAACTCTCCGTCCACATCGAGAATCGTCGAGGCGTGAATGCAGTTCGTGAACAGATCGCGAAGGATCTGGCTGTCCATCGTCGGCCCGGCACAGATCGAGACGCCATATTTGTGCCCATTCTCAGGCGACAGCGATGGGCATGTGACCAACCACTTATGCTCCGGTTCTTCCACAAGTGTGTCGAGGAAGAACTGGCTCGCCCCTTTCAGCGCTGGATAGACCTTCGCGAGGAAGGTCCTGTCGCCGCCGAACTCGTAGTGGTCCCACAGGTGCTTGCTCAGCCACGCGCCGCCCGTCGGCCAGAAGCCCCAGAACGAGCCGTCGATCGGCCCCGAAGCTCGCCACAGGTCCGTGTTATGGTGGCAGACCCAGCCGCTTGCGCCCCAGTTGACGCGGGCGGTCCTGGCGCCGGTCTCGGTCAGGTCCATCACCATCGCGACCAGAGGCTCGACGCACTCGCTCAAGGCCGTCGGCTCGGCGGGCCAGTAGTTCATCTCCGTGTTGATGTTGATCGTGTACTTGCTGCTCCAGGGCGGACTCATGCTGTCGTTCCAGATGCCCTGAAGGTTGGCCGGCTGTGTGCCCGGCCGGGAGCTGGAGATCAGCAGGTAGCGTCCGAATTGGAAGTACAGCGCCGCTAATTGCGGATCGTCGCTGGTCATCGAGTTGCGGATGCGCTCGTCGGTCGGCAGTTTCGCCGCCTCGGTCGTGCCGAGATCGAGCGCGATCCGGCGGAAGAGCCGCCGGTGTTCGGCGACGTGAGCAGCACGCAGCGCGTCGAAGGATTTCGCTCCCGCCGCCGCGATGGCTGCCTTCGTCATCGCCTCCGGATCGCCCCTGACATCCTTGAAGCTCTTGTAGCTGGTGGCCGCCGCGACGAGCAGAGTCACCGCGTCCGCATTGCTCACGACAAGCCGGTCACTGTCCGTCTCGACCGTGCCGCCGTCGGCCAGAGCCCACACGCGGCATTGGAACTTCAGCGCGCCCGCGATCCCCTGCGAAGAGCCGTTGACGCCCGCCATCACCAGCGTGTCGGAGCCTTGGGCTTCGACCGACGCTTTCTGCGGCGTCTTGAGTCCAGCCGTGAAGGAAATCCTTCCCGACTTCGTCGCCGTGATGCGAACGACGATCACCTGATCGACGGGACTGGCAAAGACCTCGCGTTTGAACGTCACGCCATCGACGGTGTAGGTCACGTTCGCAACGGCCTCGTCGAGATTGAGATCCCGCCGGTAGTCGCTGACCTTCTCGACACCTGTGAACGCCAACAGCAGGTCACCTGCTGTCTGATACGGCATCTGGCCGAGCGGCTTGGACATCATCTGCTTGCCGACGAGCGCATCGGCCTGGCGATACTGGCCGGCGAAGATCAGACGGCGAGCTTCGGGCAATGCCTCCAGCGCCTCGGGACGTGTGGGATCGTACGGCCCGCCGGCCCAGAGCGTGTCCTCGTTGAGCTGAAGGCGTTCGCGGTCGATTCCGCCGAAGACCATCGCGCCAAGCCGACCGTTGCCGACCGCCAGCGCCTCGGTCCACTCGACCGCGGGCTGACGGTACCAGAGGCTCAGCGGCTCCTGCGGCGGCGACGCCCGCCCGGCCATCTCGCCCCAGAACCGCGTGCTGGTGCTTAGCCCTTCGGCTTCCAGCGCGACCCGGCCGGCCGCCGGCACGATCTTCGGTCCCGGCTCGGCGACAAACGCCCACTCGCCGACGACGCCTCGCAGCGATTGTGGCTCTGCCTGGCTCGCCCGCTCGGCAATCTCCTGTGCGGTCAGGGCCCGACGATAGACCGCCGCACGCCTGATGCGGCCGATGAAGCGGTTGTCCCCGCGCGGGTCGCACCCGATGCGAAGCGGCATTCCCGTGAGCGTCATGGGAACGAACGTGTCGCCGCTGGCGCTGGCGACTTCTCTACCATCGAGGTAGAGCTTCATGATCTTCTTCGATGCGCTGTACACACCGACCACGTGTGACCAGCGATCGGCCGGCAGCTTCGCATCATAGGTGCAGGCCCCCTGGACGTTCACGAAACGCAGCGAATTGCCCGGGAAGGTGTCGAGCATATAGCCTTCGGAGGTGCCGGGCGTGGACTTGTCGAGGATGCGCCCGCCGCCCTGCGGCATTCGGTCGGCCTGCACCCATGCCTCCACCGTGACTTCGTCGGTCAGGTCCAAAGCCCTCTGGCTGGGCGCTTCATAGATGGGCGACTTGCCGTCCAGCCGCATCCCCTGAGTGGCCGCCGACACGCACCCGCTCAGCACCAAGGCGAGCAGAATTCCCCTCGCTCCGCGGGAAGACGATCCTCTGTGTAACTGCATACGTGCCTCCATTTGACTGCTGATTCTCCGAGCGTCTGGGCTCGGCATGGGACGATTGTACCGGCAAAGCGCCCCCGACTCGACCATCTTCTGCGCCGCTGTCAGTCCTGTGTCTGGTGGGACAGCCCGTGGAGGACGTACTCGCAGTTGACCACCTTCTCCACCAGATCGAGCGGCAGGTAGTAGTAATGATTGGACGCCTCGAACCCGATGCGCGGGTCCTGCCGTGTCAGCGCGAACAAGCGTTCGGCGTTCTGCATCTCCGCAAGGGCCTTCGCTCGCATCGTTGCGACCGCCGCATCCGCCTCGGCCTGAGGCAGCGAACCGGATCGCGCCGCATTGCGCGCCAGGACGAATCGAATCTGATTGGCCACGCTGTCGAAGTGCAGGCCGGCGGCTTCGGCGACGAGAAGATCGCTGTGAGCATTCGCGCGTTCGCGAGGCCCTTCGATCCCCCCTGTCGCCTTCTTCCAGATAGCCAGCCCTTCCCGCCAGCCGGAAGCGACCTTCTCGAACTGCCCGGCCAGCACCTCGGCCGGATAGATGCCCCGCCATCCGTTCACGTCGTCGTAAGGGAACCCGACCATCGTCGACGCATATCCGGTTGGCTCCAAATAGAGCAGGTTGGCCGGGCCGACCTGACTGGGACCACGGTAGACGTAGCTGCCGTCGAACGGGAATTCCGAAAACGCCTCGCTGAACCTCGCCCAGCCGGCCGCCATCTCCGCGGCGGCCTCGGCGCCATATCGTGCGCTCGCCACTTCCATCAGAGCCTGCTCCACGGTCGGTGCGGGCCTTTGCTGAAATCGCCGGACCAGTTCGAGGTTCGGCGATGGATAGCCGCCCACCGTCCAGCTCAGCATCAGCCCGTCAACGCCCGCCTGGCTCAGATTGCTGCAATGCTGGGCGACGAGATTCATCACGGGCAAGTACGGCACCGCCGACAGCTCCCACGTGCAATTGACCTGCACCTTGGCAAACGTCTTGAGCCCTCGCTGGCGGGCGAGCGCCCAGTGCCTCTGCGCCCGGGGCCCCGGGCCGACGGCCGAGATCGAATACTCGCCGACCGCACCGGCGACGCCGCCTCGCGCGATGGGCTTACCCCACTCGCTGACGCACATCAGATAAACGTCGTCGGGCAGAAGCTCGATGATGCGGGAGGCCCAGTCCGGCTGGCCCCAGCCGGCAGACGTGCCATCCGGCCAGCCCCAATCCCAGACGATCACCCTGGCCTTCGGGCTGCCCGCCCGGACGCCGGCGGCAATCGCCGCGTTGACCTCGGCGATCACTTCCGGGCCGGAGCGTTGCGAGCAGCGCGGACATCCCGTTGCCGTGCGGGTATGGCTGTAGCAGTTGGTCAAATTCTCCGACGCGGTGATCGTGAAGACGCCGCCGAGGTTCGGCACATTCTCAAAGACGTGCCGCAGCGAGTCCGTGAGCCACTGCCGCACCTGTGGAGCGGACGTGCAGAGCACCGCATAGTCGCCTTGCCGAACGCCCCGCAGCTCCTCCCGGCCTTCCAGCAGCGACGCCAGGACCGCACGCGGTTCGTTCATGTAAAGGTAGATGGAGACACCGTGACGAGCGGCCCGCTCGACCATTTTTGCCAGGTTGGCCAGCCGCACCTCGTGGTCGTCCGTGGGCCGACCCAGCGCATCGCTTGGAGCCAGTTGCGAGAGCACGACGTGCAGCCAGACGCCGTTGACGCCCGACTGCGAGAGCCGGCGCAGCAGGAGATCGGGATAAGGGTCCAGCTCCGGGTGGAGCAGCGGGTCCCCGAAAAGCCCCGCGTACGAATACAGAAAGCGGATCGATTCTTCGCCGTTTCGATTTCGGTCTTCGACTGCTTCCGCATCCATCACCGTCTCAGTGAAGAACTCGAACCTCGGCTTCGACGGCGCGGCGAGCGCCTCGCCGAAATGGGACCAGACGATCTCGCGAATCTCGGCGCAGCGTTTCAGGGTCGCCTCGTTTGGCTCGGCATAACGGATCGGCGCGCAGGCCGGCTTGAGCGAGCCCAGCTTGATCCAGAGGAAATCGTCCTCGCGGAGCGTGAAGGCGAGCTTCTGCGCGTCCCAGCCGAGCAGCGTCAGCAGTTGCTCGTAGGGCAGAAGGTGCCAGTTGCGGCGAATGATCGTGATGTAGCCTCGCTGCTGATACTCGGCCGGTGGGGGAATCTGCGGAGGCAGGCCCATCAGCAGACCGATGTCACGAACCTTCTGGGGCGTGGTCTGGAGCACCTCGGCCATGCGTTCGAGCGGGATCAATTCCCAGTTGCGCCAGACAAAGGCGTGCAGGCGATCCGGAAAATGCTTCAGCGGAATCGCCGGCCGCGCGCCGCCTGTCGGCAACACGTCGGCTCGACACAAGGCCCCACCGACCGACGACACTATCAACAAAGCCATGAGCACACGACGGCATCCGTCCATGTTTTGTCTCCTCGTGTTGAGCATCTATGGTCTCGAAAACCTCAACCGAGACCCCGGTGTCAGGGAATCAGGGTTTGCAGCGGCGTCAAGGTCACCGGGCCGATCAGGCCGGAGTCCTGGGCAGACCATTTCGCGGCGCTGAAGTTCCCATCGGGACCTCGATTCTCGCGAAGCCTTGCGGCGAAGTTGACGTTGTAGAACTTCTTGTAGTTCACGCCGCGGCGGTCCAGGTCGGCAATCCGATTGCCCATGAGATTCGACACCTCGATCACAAGCATGCTCTCCTCTTCCACCCGGTCGGCCGGGACCACAATCTCGAACGGAGCACTGATGAGCGTACCCAGTTCCTGCCCGTTCAACGTCACGCGGGCGCTTTCGCAGACTCGACCCAGGTCCAGCAGCCACCCATCCGCCTGCTCCGCCGGTCTTTTCACGATGATCGTGTAACGGGCCGTCCCCGAAAACCTCTTGACCGCCCCACCGCCGAAATCGGTCCACGACCTCAGCGTCTGCGTTTGAACGGCGGCAGGCAGTTCCGGCCCGCCCTCGATGAACTCGACGGTCCAGGTCCCCTCCAGCGGCTTCGCCTGCCCGGCGGCGCTCCAGTAGGCGTATCGAGGTCCTTGTACAGGTTCATCGAACGTTCTGAGAATGCACGACTGGCCGGGAGCAAGCTGAAGATAGACCTCGCTGTGGGGTCCGTTCTTCCGCAGAGCGGCCAGGGCCTTGTCGCCCCGCATCGGTTCGAAGATCGCAACGGAGGCGGCTTCGGTCCGAAGCGGGACCCAGCCGTTCAGTGCTTCGTCGCTCGCGTTCAACGTGAAGTAGCATTTGCCATCTGAGAGCGTCCGGCGGATGAACGGCAAGCCACGATCCGCGATGGATTCGCGTTCGATGCCCGCAAAGACCAGCGTCTGGGCCACATCATCCCCGAGCAGGAACCGGCCGCTTCCAAGCCTGGCTTCCCGGACCCCGGAAGCGGATGTTTCAACGAAATTCAGTTGTGAGATCGACTTGCTCAGCGCATCGCGTCGTGCCGCCAGGTTGCTCATTCCGGGGACATCGGCCGGCAGATGATCCTCAACGATGATGGTCGCCCCTTGTTGGGCCAGGGTCAGCAGCGTCTCAAACGTCGAGACCGGAATGTACTGGCATGCGGGCACGACCACGGCCCCATAGGTTACGCCACCGGTGCGAAGGACGCCCTTGTCACAGCGGGTTTCGGCAAGTTGTCGGTCGGAGACATAATCGAATGAGTACCCTGCGTCCCACAGCATCTTTGCAGCCGACTCTATCTCGCGTGGTGTCTGGGCGCTGTAGTGCGGCAACATCGTCCGCCCGGGCTGCGACCAGGAGTCGTGAATCGGCCAGTACAGCAGCACGTCGTTGTCGGGCTTGCCCGCCTGGAGAAACGACTGGCAGCGCGTGACATAGGCGTTGAGCGCCGCAAAGTGGTTCCAGAACGAGTTCGTCGGCCCGAAATGCACCGAAGCATAGAACATCCATCCCGGCCATTCTTCGTCCGGCGGAGAGAAGGTCGTGCCGTGATAGCAGATGTGGTTGATGCCTCCGAGGAAATAGCGATCCACCCATCGCCTGGCCTCGCCCAGGGTCCCGGTGAAGTGTTCGGCCATCCACGTCGCGGCCTCGCACGAGGCCAGCGGCTTGCCGGTCACGTGTGCGGCCGAGGAGGCGAACTCGAATCCGAGGATGTCGCTCCCTTCGGTTTCCGGAATCCCACTGGCGGCGTAGAGGTCCAGCAGGTTCGCGGGCGAGCCGTGGGCCTGGTTGCGGGTCGTGGCCCCCTTGCCCTCGGCCCAGCGGCGCCAGGGAGTCGTGAATTCCTCCAGCAGTAGATCCGAGATCGTCTCGCGGTAGTCGCACAGCACCTTCGCGTTCTTCACAGGCTCGTCTTTGCCGAACAAAGCAGGCAAATGGCTTCGCAGATCGTAGCCCCGCCTGCGCTCGAACTGCTCGAAGAACTTCGGCGTCCAGTTCGACTCGCCGGCCGCGTCGTCCACCTCATACGAGTCGTTGAAGTACGCCCGAATCCCGCCCACGTCGTGGCCGGCAAAGGCACGGTCGAACCTGCTCAGATAACGTTCAAGTGCCTCACGGGAGAAATGGTCGATCACATCGCCTTCTCCTCCCGGTCCGGCTCGCTCGACCATCTTGCCGTGCCAACCCTGGAAGACCGCGTAGAGCGTCCAGTTGCCCGCCGGAGCGGTCCAGTCCAATTCGCCGCCGGCAGCGACCTTGTCCGTCAGATTGACAATCCGCCCTCCGTCCGAATAGGCCATGAGAACCTGCAAGGGCAACGGCTTCTCGAAACGCACCTGTTCCAAGGCCAGCGACTGCAAGTCTTCGTTGTCGCTGATGGGCTCGACGATCTCGGAGATGTCCAGTCGTCGGCCGATCGCCCGCACCATGGGCCGTTGAACATACGTCACGGACTCGGCAAGACGCTCGCCCGCTTTCAACCCGTAGGTTTTGTGAACCGCATTCTTACAGGCATCGGCTGCGCCGACCCAGGGGCCGCCGAACGGCCAGCCGTTGCCCGTGGCCATGTCAACGCCGAGATCCAGCCTGCGGGCCTCTTTCAGCGTGCATTCGAGCATCTCCATCCATCGAGGACTGAGGTAGTCGATGAATCGATCTTCGTAGCCTTTGACTCCGTAAATGGGCGTGATCTCCAGCCCCCCGAGTCCGGCCGCCGCATACTTCTGCATTTCGGTGGTGAGGTTCTTCTCGTCGACGATGCTGCCCATCCACCACCAGCGGGTCCAGGGCTTCGTCTGACTCGTCACGGCAGGCCATTCGAGAGCCGGAACCGGTCGCTCCGCGGCGCAGGCCGCATCGCAGAACAGAGACAATGCCAACACGAGAACCCGCACGAATTGTTCTGACTTGCCGCTGCCATGCATCATGCTCTCCGTTCGTCCCTGCACGTTTCCAAGTGGGCCTCTCACCTGCTCTGTAGCATTTCTTCGCCATCGCGCAGGACTCGCAAACGGGTGCGGTTGTCTTTGGCGACTTCGAACTGCAATTCGTCGATCTGATCGGCCCATCGGAGTTGGACGGAGCCGGTGGAGGCATCGACGCTGACCCTGGGCAGGACCTCGCCCATCCGAAACGGCACCATCAGGATGCGGAATCGGCATGCAACGGCCTCGGTCGCCACCAGCGTCCGGTCGCGCGTATTCTCCAGCCGGCAGGCGGACGGCCCGACCTCCTGCACCAGCAGCATGGGCGTGCCGTCGGGAATCTCGTTGCTTTGCGATGCGGTCAGCACCAGCGATTCGGCGTCCGGGCCGGGCAACACCACCGTCGTGAAGCCGCCCTGCATCTGCCACTGGTAGAGATGCGTGTTCTCGTCCTTGCAGATATCATCGACAACAACCGCATAGGGATGGCTGCCGCGCACGAGGCCCGTCGAACGATAGGCGTATTCGACGGCGTTGAATCGCGTGCGCAGCGTGGGAAGCCACGGGTTGTGCAGCGGCGGCACCTCGTAGTTGATGCGGTAGCGCTGCGTGCCCTTGAAGACCCTAACCACGAACGGATCGGTCTCCAGCTCCCACGAATGGGCCGCGATGCGTTCGTCGGTCCAACTGTCCACATGGGTCGTCCACATGTACTCGTAGGCGTTCCGGATGTCCGCTGAGGCGATGGCCCCCGCCTCGGCGATCGAAGCCCCGAGATACGTCACCCGGGGCGGCGCCAGACCGGAGCCGTCGTCCTGACCGACGCCATCGATCAGAACGATCGAATGGCTTGCCGACGCAGGGTCGCTGTCGGAGAGTCCGTCGCGGCCCCAGGTCACGCCGTGGGACTGAAGACAGAACGAACCAGCGTCATGGTGCGCGGCCCCGCCGCCGAGATAGAGGTCGGGCCGGGCCTGCATGTTGATCCACAAGGCCTCGGCGCTGTTGTCGCTGCGTGAAGAGAACAGCCCGCGCGAGGGATCGCTGAAATCCAGAGGCAGGCCGAGCGCCTCTCGCGAGGTCAAGCGCCACGGGGCGTCGTATAGCAGGCTCTTGGCCGGTCCTGGAGCGGTCGGGCCGGGCAGAGCGAACTCGACGGCGCCGCGTCCAGCCAATTGCTCCCGGTACTGGCGCGGGTCGAAATCGGACACGGAGTGGGCCGGACCCAGCAGGTAGTCGGCGCATCGGTCGTTCGGATAGAGGATCTTCCACGCGCCAACGATCTGGCGATTCAAGGCCCCCCCGCCACGCGCGCCGCGAGAGGCTGTAAAGCTGCCGTCCGGCGAGGTGCACTGCACCTGCGCCTCCATCAGCTTTCGCCAGTGCGGATGCCCGAACGTGCTGACGCCGCGCCTGGCGAGAGCCACCATCGAGAGGAGCTGGAATGGCAGGCCTTCACCGGCGGCGCCGTTGGATTCGTATAGCGTGCCATACTCGTCGATGCCCCATTGCAGGAAGGCCTTGACGGTCTCGATGCCGCAATCGTGCACCTCTCCGTCAAAACCCTCCTCTCCTTCGATAGCCAGATTGGCAAGAAAGATCGTCAGGTCGCGCGTGACCCAATGGTTGTCGCGTACGCGCAGCGGACCGTTCTGACCGTAGCCGCGACGGCCGCCCACCACCTTCGCGATCACACGTCGGACCAGCATCGCCTGCTCTGCGGTCATCCACCTGGCGGCAAAATCGTAATTCAGCCCGAGGTTCCTGGCGCCGATCCACTCCGGCAGCCCTCGCCAGTAGGCGTTGTACACATCCGGCTTGTCCGTGTGCGCGTCGATCCGAGGCTCGATCAGTCTACAGTAGTTGTAGATTGCGGCGGCCGCTTTCGCGCCGAGATCGGCGTTCTCCGTCAACAGCGCATACAAAGCGATCGTGTTGAGGCGCTGCGTTATGTCCTGGCCGTTCGACGAGAGGATGCCGTCGTCCTGCCACTCAAACGTCAATCCGCCAAGGTCTCCGGTATGAAGCCGTGCGAAGAGGCGTCCGTCACTGGTATCGGGGTTCAGCCAGGTCCGGGTCAGCAGGTATTCCATCTCGATCAGGGACATCGACCCGGTAACAGACGACTTGATGCGAGCCAGGATCAGCGGGATATCCTGAGGTCCGAACAGGATGCGCGGATGCACGCCGGCCGGCGGCACCGCGCTGGCCAGCTCGTGCGCGCCGAGGGCCGGTTCGTCGTAGCGCTTCTCCGAGATCAGCCGCCACTGCGTTTCGGGCTCATCGTACAGTGACAACTGCTCGGGCCTGAACTCGACGTGTTCGGCCCAGCGGCCCCAGGCCTTGAGGTTGGGGATGTTGCGATAGACAATCTGCGGGTCGGCAAACTTCTCCGGGGTGTCGAACAGGGTGATGATCGAGTCGAGCAATTGCGAGTCGTCAAGCGTCATCGGCGTGTCCGAGACGATCACCAGACCGCGTTCCTCCGTGAACACCTTCTTGCCCAGCCTGGCGGCCAGATCCGAGAGAGAAACCATCCTTCCCTTTTCGGCGATCCGAAACCCGAACCAGGGCAGGTGCTTGATCCCGAAGGCCGACAGGGCGAACCGCTTCGGAACCATCACCTCGCCTTTGACCACTTCCGCTTCCGTCCGCCAGTCGCGCGGATCGAGGCTGACACGCTGTCCTTTGATAAACCCATGGCGTCCGCCGGCGAAGACCACCACCAGGGTGTCCTTGAGTCTCGCCCTGGCGGCGTCGGTCGCCTCGCGGCTGTAGGCGCCCAGATCCTGGTCTTTGACCCCGTCCGGCCCCTGGGCCCGTGCCGCGGTTGCCAGGACCGCACCGGCCAGCAGGATGGCCATGAGGACGCTTTTCATCGATTGTACTGCTCCGTTCCGGATCACCGCTTGCTATCCTGTTCAATGCACCGGTCCCAGGATACCCGAAATCCGGGTCTTTTGCCAGAAAACGTGTGAGCCGAACGCTTCGGATGTGTGTCTGACCGGCCCGGAATGCCCGGAATGGCCCGCCGGGCCGACCCAAGGGTGATTGTCGCCCCATTCGGCCAACGGTGGGTCAGACCATGTCGTAGTCGTAGGGTTTGCGCATCTCGCGGGCGAGGTACGTAGCGGCCTCGGCGTCGCCGACGAACTGCTCTTTGGCCGGGTCCCAGTTCAGCTTTCGGCCCAGCCGGATGCTGATCACGCCCAGATGGCACAGGCTCGCCGAGCGGTGCCCTACCTCCGCCGGGCAGATCGGCGGCTTTCGCGTCCTGACGCAGTCGATGAAGTTGGCGATGTGGTCGTTGCTGACGTAGACGCGGGGGGCGCTTTCCGGCAGCTTATCCGTGAGCAACTCGCGGTCGCTGGCCTGGAGGATGCCGCGAGTGACCCAGATCCAGCCGTCGGAGCCGATGAACTTGATGCCATGCTGCTGGCCTTTGGGGTCCTTGACGCCGCCGTGCCATTCGCTGGCGGTGGTGCTCCTGGACGTGTGGACGACGCCATTGGCGTAGGTATATGTCACCTCATATTCGCTGGCGGCCGTGAAACCGCCGGGAATCATCTCGACCAGTTGTTTGCCCTCGATGCTGACCGGCCCGGACTGGTCCATCCCCAAGGTCCAGAGCACGATATCGTTGTGGTGCGCGCCCCAGTCGGTCATGGTGCCGCCGGAGTACTCCCACCAGTAGCGGAAGCTGAAATGTGTGCGCTCTTTCACGTAGGGGACCTTGGGCGTCTGGCCCATCCAAAAATCGTAGTCGAATCCCTCCGGCACCGCCGAGGTCTGGAACGGCCCCTGTCTCAGTCCCGCCGGCAACCAGACTTCGGCCCGCTGGAGCTTGCCGATCCGCCCGTTGCGGACCAGATCGCAGGCGAGCCGGAAATGCACGCTGCTTCGCTGCTGGGTGCCGGTCTGAAGGATGCGGCCGGTCTGCCGCTCGACCTCGACCAGACGCTGCCCCTCGGCGATCGTCAGCGTCAGCGGCTTCTCGCAGTAGATGTCCTTGCCCGCCCGCATGGTCGCGATGGCGATCAGGGTGTGCCAGTGGTCCACCGTCCCGCAGATCACCGCGTCGATGTCCTTGCGTTCCAGCAGTTTGCGAAAGTCATGGTACCCGTCGGCCTCGGGGAAGTCCTTCCTGGCGTTGTCGAGGTGACGAGCGTCCACGTCGCAGACCGCGACGATCTTGCCGAAACGCTGGGCGTTGCGGGCGTCGCCTCGTCCCTGTCCGCCGCAGCCGATCAGCGCCAGGCGGACCGTCTCGCTGGGCGACGACGGAGCCGGCGGTCCGCCTGCGGCCGACTGGGCAGCGCATTGCTCAACAAACCAGCCGGGCAACGGCGCCCCGGCAGTCACCATGCCCGCCGCCTTCAAGAAGTCGCGACGTGTGCAGTCCGAACCAGAACCAGCCATGACGATCTCCTCGTTTTCAATGCCGCACTGCAAAAGGGCCGTGATGGGTCCATCATACAATCGATCCATCACGACCTCAAGCGTGGCGCCTACCACTTCGGTGCCAGCCGGATATCTCAGACGTTTACCGCTTTTCAGTTATTGCTGTCCGTCGCGCGAAAGATCGGGGCGTCGACCGGGGCTTGCGGCGCGATCATGGATGACCTGCCCGGATTTGTAGCGCCGGCCTCCACAGGACACGTCAGACTGTCACCCGGCGCCCGAGACCGGGCCTCGGGCGGCTCTTCACGGTCGAGCGAGACTTCCGTAAGATACTCGGCCAGCTCCGCGTAGACTTCATCGAGCGTTTCGCATCGCAGAGGCGCCGGCCGTCCACAGACATGCCCGAAGAAGGCACGGATCGTCCCCTCGCTGTCGCGGGCGACCAGAGTCCCGCCGGCCTTGTTACCGTGGCTGTTGGCATACGCGCACGCGATCCAGTTGCCGCCCGCAAACGCCTGCACCAGAGCCAACGGCCGTTTCTTGCCGACGTCCGACACCTTGACGACCTCGTACATGCCCTCCGCCGACGACTCGAGGCGAATGCAGTTGAATCGTTGCTTGACATCCTCCAGCGAATCGCACGCCGCCAACTCTGTTGCCCATTGCCGAGCGTATTCGTAGGAGCCGGAATAGATCCCACCACCTCGCCGTGCCAGCGCAGGCATAATGATCGCAGCTACGAAGAGGACACCACCAAGGACGATACCGCATCTGAGCAACGTTCTCATCCAGCGACGGTTCACTTCTTCGGCCCCGCTGCATTCGGGTCCCCCGCCAGCGGCATCACGTAGACCGGTCGGCCGTTGAACTCGAACCACCGCCACCCCTCGGGCACCTGCCAGGCGGGTGGATACCACGGGATCCGGGGCGACGGCACAGCACGCGGCACCACCTTCTGCTTTTCCTCCAGCATGTGCATTCGGTCGTTCAGGACCGTCACCAGTTGTTCGAGCACCTCGATGCGTTTCTTCAGCACGTTGAGTTCGGAGGATTCCTCGCTCGGCGGCTCCTGCGAGGCCATCGCCCACACACCGCCCAGAAGACAGCAACTCGTCAGAATGATCGCGGTCGGTCGTCTCATGCTCGGTCCTTTCCCATGCAGCCTCTCTCTTGTAACCCGAGGCACTACACTCGCTCATGCCGATACCATGATGGCAGTTCCCTCAGAGAAAGACAAGGGCAATTCCAGGGGCAAACTGAGCTCTGAACGGGCACTCTGCACCTAAGGCTGAGGTGCATCGGGAAGGAGTACGAAGGCGGCGCTGACGGCTTCGGGGATGCTACGAGGCCGGCCGCTCTGGAGGTCCATGAAGACCCAGTCTGTCTCGCCCTGGGCCAGGGTCGCGTTGTCGCTCGTCCGAACGAACCTGTAACGGCGCAGCGAGCGGACCTTGCGGAAGCCGGCCACCCAGGTCAGAGCCTCGATCTCGTCGCCGGCAAAAGCGGGACTGAGGTATTCGATCCAGTGCGACCGGGCCACCCACGTGGCGCCGATCTCACGCGTCGTGTCCGTGCAGCCGGCGGCGTCGGCATGCCGCACCGCCATGTCCTGCATCCACTGCACGTACACCACGTTGTTGACGTGTCCGTTGGCGTCGATGGCCTCTGGTCCCACGATAAACCGATGTCGATAGATCGCCTGCATCGTAAATCCTGTCTGTGGGTGATTCGCCGCGCGCCTTCGCACGCAGCACCCACAGCCTATCAAAGGGAGCGCGGAAACTCAACCGCCGGCTCCCTGCCAAACCTCGCGCTTCCGATAACCTTCGAGCTCAGGCTCGGGGAAAGGGTGGGGCCTTGCACACGATTGGTTTGTATACTATATACGGGTGGACAGGAGGTGCCGCGCTCGGTGCAGGGAGGCGAAGGGATGCGCCGCCGCAATGACGATGCAACCGGAGGAAGGGGAACGCCATGAATCTGCATGGAATAGTCGCCAGGTCCGGCCAGGCCTTCAAGTACATCCTCGACCCAAACGTCGATCTCATGTCTCCGTCGCAAGCTGCTCAGCTTGCCGAAGCTCAACGCCAACTGGACGACGTTCGACGCAAGCTCGACGAGAACGAAAAAGCGTCGCGCGAGAAAGACACGCTGATCGCCCGACTCCGCGACGAACTGGCGGCCAAGGCCGAACCGGCCAAGCCCACCTTACCCCAGGAAGCCGAATCCGACACCAAACGCAAGGCCACCAGGAAGACGCCGGCGCAGGCGAAGCCCGCCCAGACGCGTCATAAAAGCAGGTCCCGCAAACCCAGGCCGACGACGGCCCGCGAAGGCGCCAAAGCCAAGGGCCGGTCCAAACGCACCGGGAATGGCCCCAAGGCCTGATTCCATCGCATCCGTCATCGTAGTACCTTGTCCCAACTACGCCGCAGCGTCCGTTCCCTGTTCGTCGTTTGTAGTGGCGTCGTGAGATGCTATTCATCCGGCTGCCAGCATTTGTATGCCCTCACGGGCACACTGCAAACGGCCCGACGCGTGGGAGCGAATCATCATTCGCCCCTACCGGCACACCACGAGCGGTACGCCCGTGTGGGCACACGGCAAACGGCCAATCACGATTCGCCCCGACAAACGCTTGCCGCCGGCGGCCGGGCGCTCTATCATGTCCGTCAGCTTCGAGAGGCCATCTTGACGATACCGACCGGTGTCGCACCGTCCAGCGAACACCGCTTGGCTCTTCGGATTGCCGCGCTTCGAGGCAGGAAACGATCAGTAGCACAGATGGGAAGGGATCGACATGAAGAGCGTGACGACGAAAACCCGCAACAACCTGCCCGAGGGGACCATCCGCCCGGGCCGGCGACAATTCCTCAAGACGGCAATGAAAGCCGGCGCTTTGCTGGCCCTGCCCCAGGTGATCCCCAGCAGCGCGCTGGGCAAGGCCGGCGCCGTCGCGCCGAGTGAACGCATCACGCTGGGTGCCATCGGCATCGGCGGACGCGGCAGCTACGTCCTCGGCTGCTTCCTGCACGAGGAGGACCTGCAATGCATCGCGGTCTGCGACGTGCGAGGCGACCGGCGCAAACGCGCCAAGGACATGGCCGACGCCCGCTACGGAAACCACGACTGCACCGCGTACATCGACATGCGCGAGCTGCTGGCACGAGACGACATCGACGCGCTGCTGATCGCCACCGGGCCGAACTGGCATGCGACCGCCTCGATCATGGCGGCCAAGGCCGGCAAGGACGTCTACTGCGAGAAGCCCTGCACGAAGAACATCGCCCAGAGCCTCGCCCTGGCGGACGTTTTCCGGCGCACCGGCCGCGTGTTCCAGGCCGGCACGCAGCGCCGCAGCCTGCCCAACTTCGCCTACGCGGTCGAACTGGCCCACAGCGGGAGGCTCGGCCAACTGGTCACGCTGCACGCCCACCCCGGCGGGCTGGGGACCTCGGTGAGCGGCTGGCTGCCGGCCGAACCCGAGCCGCCCCGCGACCAGGTGGACTGGGATGCGTATCTCGGACCGGCCGCATGGCGACCCTATAACCGCAAACTCCTCGACGGATTCAACTTCGAGAAAGGCGGCGGCATGGTCGGTGGCGGATGTCTCGAATGGGGCTCGCACTGCGTGGACTTGTGCCAGTGGGCCAACCAGAGTGACGACACCGCCCCGGTCGAGTACGAGCCGGTCAACGGACAACTGCACGCCCGCTACGCCAACGGCGTCAAGCTGGTCATGCGCAATGACGGGTGGCTACCGCTGGGCTCCTGCCCGGTTCGCTACGAAGGCACGACCGGATGGGTCGAGACCGGTGACGATGCGGAATTCGGCGCCAGCTCGCCCGACCTGCTGACGCGCCGAGGCGCCAAGATTCCGGGCTATCCGGCGGACTTCCACGTGCGCGATTTCCTCGACTGCGTCAAGTCGCGGGCCCAGACCCGGGCCAACGCCGACGCGGCATGCTGGGCGCACATCGCCTGCCACGCCGCCAACGTCGCCCTGTTCCTGAACCGCAAGGTCCGGTTCGATCCGCAGAAGTGCGAGTTCATCGGCGACGAACAGGCCAATCGCCTGCGCTCCGAGGCGCTGCGCGAACCGTGGCGGATCTGATGTCCGACCTTTTCGAAAGAGTCCACCTGAAATACGAGGATACTCATGAACGTTGCGAATAGACACTTCATCGGGCTTGTTCTTCTGATCGCGGTTCTCGCTGCGGCGGCAGCGGTCGGCCAGGACCAGGCGACCAAACAGCGCGAACTGATCGCGGTGCTTCAATCGAACGCCGCGTCTGCGGAGAAGGCCATAACGTGCAAACAACTGGCCATCTACGGCACCGAAGAGGCGGTGCCCAGTCTGATGCCGCTGCTGGCCGACAAGGAACTGGCGTCGTGGGCGCGAATTGCGCTCGAAGTGATTCCCGGTCCGGCGGCCGACGAGGCGCTGCGCGAGGCGATGGGCACGTTGCAGGGCCGTCTTCTGGTTGGAGCCATCAACTCGATCGGCGTGCGTCGCGATGCGATGGCCGTCGACGGGCTTGTGCAGAAACTCGGCGATAACGATGCGGACGTGGCATCCGCGGCAGCGGTGGCACTGGGCCACATCGGTGGCGACCGCGCCGCCAAGGCCCTCTTGCAGGCCCTGACCAGATCGCCGGCGGCGGCGCGCTCGGCGGTAGCCGAAGGCGGCGTCCTCTGCGCCGAGTGGTATCTGGCGAAGGACCAGCCAGCGGAAGCGGTGAGGCTCTACGACGCCATCCGCCAGGCGGATGTGCCCAACCAGCGACGGTTGGAAGCGATTCGAGGGGCGATCCTGGCCCGCAAGTCCGGCGGCATCGGCCTGTTGATCGAGCAACTGGAATCGGCGGACAAAGGAAGGTTCGGCATCGGCCTGCGTACGGCCAGAGAGCTGGCCGGACGCGATGTCACCGAGGCGCTGGCGGCCGAGTTGGATCGCCTCAGCCCCGAGAAGCGTCCCCTGCTGCTGCTGGCGCTGGCCGACCGCAATGATGACGCAGTGTCACCCGCCGTCCTGCGAGCAGCCCAAGGCGGCCCGAAGTCGCTGCGCATCACCGCCATCAATATCCTGATCCGCTTGGGCGATGTCGCGTGTGTTCCCACCCTGCTTGCGGCGGCGACCGAAGGCGATGCCGAACTCGGAAAGGCCGCTCAGGAAACGCTTTCGAGACTGCGCGGCAAAGAGGTGGACGCTGACCTCGCGGCCCGGCTCCCGGACGCCAAGGGCAAGACGCGGCAGGTTCTCATCGAACTGGCGGGGCAAAGGGAGATTGGAGCGGCCCTTCCTGCGATCGTTTCGAGCATTGAAGATGCGGATGCCGGCGTTCGCGGTGCGGCCATCCAGGCAGTCGGCGTTCTGGGGCGCGACCAGCAGGTGGCCGACCTGACCAAGCTCCTCCAGAAGACAGCCGGTTCCGCCGAGCGCAGCAGCATCGAAAAGGCCCTGCTGGCGGTCACAGGCCGCTCCGGCGTCAAGAGCGTGCCGCACCTGCTGCCTCTGACCAAGAGCAGCGACAGCTCGCTTCACATCATCGGACTGCATGCGCTGGCCGTGGTCGGCGGAACCGAGGCCCTGGGCGCCGTCAAGGCGGCCATCGCCGGCAACGACGCGACCGTCCAGGACGAGGCGGTGCGGATTCTCTCGACCTGGCCCAACAACTGGCCCGAGGACACCGAGGCCGGAGACGCCCTGCTGCGTCTGACGCAATCGGGCGCCAAGATGTCGCACCAGGTGCTGGCGTTGCGCGGCTATCTCCAGCACGTTCGAGGCAACACAAAGCTCAGCAACAACCAGAAGGTGGCAAGGGTCATGGACCTGCGGCCGCAGATCAAACGCCCTGAGGAGGAACGCCTGGCGATCGCGGTTCTGGGCGAGGCCCCCAGCAGCGATTCGCTCGAACTGCTGACCACGCTGGCGCAGGACCCGGCGGTCGCGGAAGAAGCGTATTCGGCCATCGTCAAGATCGCCGGTGCCGAGACCCCGGGACTCTCGAAGGAACAGCGGCAGCAGGCGCTGCGCATGGTGGCCGAGAAATCGGGAAATAACGGCACAAAGCGCCGAGCCCGGGAGGCCCTGAGCAAGATATAGCCGCGGGCGCGGGGTGTCGCGTACTCAATGATGATCGCAGCGTCGTGCGGCGACCGCAAGCGCTCTCGGTTCCGATGCGCATCGGGATCGGGAGCCGACGCTTCTCAGCACTGGCTCCGGGGGAATGCGGAATGGACGCCAAGGGCAAGGGAGCTTTCGATATCTCAGAGGACAAGGCCTTGCGGCGCGGCCGGCCGAAGGGCTTGGCCCGGCTGAGGACCTACGCCACGGGCAAGGAGATCCTCGTGCTCGGCCCCAGCAGCGCGGGCAAGAGCAAGTTCGCCGAGTATCTGCAGCTCGGCCGTCTGCACCCCGAAGGCGAGCGGGAGATGACCTACGGGCTTACGAAATCGCCGACGTTCGTGCTCACACTGGCAGGCGATCCCGCCGTTTCTCGGTCGGGCGGATTGGGACTCGTGCTGAACGTCCGGCGGACGGTCGACACGCCGGGACAGACCGGACCCGTTCAGCACGCCAGCCTGGTCGGCGAGCGAAAGCCGCATGCCGTCGTCATCATGCTCGATGGAGGCAAAGCCATCAGCGCGACCATTCACTGGCTCTCGCTGTTCTGCAGCCGCCTGGACACCGTGCTTCGCAAAGGACGCCACGCGCAGAAGAAGCTCCGCGAGATTGTGGTCGTGCTCAACAAACGCGACAAGATCGACGCCGATGAGTGCGGCGAGCTTACGGTCGGCATCCGGGAGGTGCTCCATCGGCATCTGTCGGTGGTCCTCGGCGCCGACCGCGTCGGCGCCATCCCCATCTTCGAGTGCATCTCCATCCAGACCCCTCAGGGAACCGCCCTGATCGACGCCGTCCTCGCCCACCTCGCCCAGCAACTGGCCGGGTAGTCGCACTCACGCGACATCCGAAACGCTCCACCGACTTCAGAACTTCGAGCATTTTCCCTATATCTCTTTCGAGAGGCCTGCTGTTTCCTGAAGGAAGCTGTGCGTGTCGGGTTTGCGACCGCGGCACCGTAGACGAGACACCATCGAGGCATCGCACGCCGGACGGCATCCCTGGTTGGGCCGAGAGGGAATCGGTATGAATAGACCAACGTCGTTCTTCTCACCAAACGTTGTTTAAGGAGACTCGCCATGAGAAAGCTCACGTATCATCCCGGTCGTGTTCTCTTTGTGGTCCTTGGCATCGCGGTAACGATGGCGGTGTTCCCAGGCTGCGAAGACGGGGTAGAAGAAAGAGGTTACGCCCTCGCGATCGGCCTGAACGAGGTCGATCCGGCACACTATGGCGGGTGGAACGGGAGGCTGTACGCCTGCGAGCATGACGCAAAGGACATGGCAGCCATCGCCGTCAGCCAGGGCCTGAACGTCGACAGACTTCTTACGGCTCAGGCTACACGTGTTGCGGTGCTCGGTGAACTGGACACGCTGGCCAAGACGCTGAGGTCCGGCGACCTGCTGGTGGTCAGTTACTCCGGCCACGGCGGCCAGGTCGCGGACGAGAATGGCGATGAGACCGATGGCTGGGACGAGACTTGGTGCCTGTACGATGGACAGCTCATCGACGATGAGTTGCACGGGGCCTGGATGAAATTCGAGGCAGGGGTGCGCATTCTGGTCTTCTCCGACAGTTGCCACAGCGGCACAGTAATCAAGATGACGAAGTCGGATCTTGAGGCTTCTGCGGCGCGGATGAACGAGTTGAACGCACAGTGGCGGAGCGCAGCCACGATGCCGACGCTGGATCGGCAAGCCGTCCTGGCTCGCCCACGGGTTCGTGAAGCGATCGAGACGCAGCCGGAACTCCGTGAGGGCATCCTGCGCGTTCGCCCCATCCGCCCTGTCACCGATGCGAATCTCGCTTCCCCCCTCGACTCGGATGAGGAAGAAGGCTTGGTTCTCGCAAGGTTGGCCCCACCGACAGTCCTGATCGATACCTACAAGAGAAACCAGTCATTCTATGTGAGACTGGGCAGAGCGGCACCCAGAGAAACGCCGGCGTCCCTCAAGGCATCAGTCATTCTGATCTCCGGGTGCGAAGACCCCCAAGGGTCGGCCGAAGTCGGCGTCAACGGGCTCTTCACACTGGCTCTCACGGAGGTCTGGAACGAAGGCGCCTTCAACGGGGACCACAAGAAGTTCCACCAGGATATCCTCGACGCCGTCAAGCAGCAGTACGCAGACCAGGAGCCCGCGTTCTTCGTAGCCAGCGACCCGGTCGCGGCCCAGCCGTTCATTCACCAGCGTCCGTACACCATAAAGAAGCCGTAAGGAACGCAGGCAGAATGCGGCGCCTGTGTCGCAAGGCGCATCGTTGTCCAGCGGACCTTTTGCAGGTGACGTGGGATCGGACCGGTCCGGGCGTCGCAACCGGATTCCCAGAAAGGGGTATCCTACGGGTGGCTCTCCATGAGCTGCCGGAGGTCGGTGTTCTTCAGCATCAGCAAGGTACTCTCGACGCTCGGCATTTGCGCCTTGACGTCCTGGTCGCGCAGACGCACGACGTCGCCGGAGCCGAACGCAACGCCGATCGCCAGCACATCGGTGGTCGGTATCTCCCACGTCGCCTTCTTGCTGCTGCTGACGTTCAGCTCGAAATCGGCGCCGATCAGCTCGCTGATCGCGGGCGCGTTCGCCTGGAGTTTGCTCGTGTCGTCACAGGTAAAGATATACTTCAGGCCTGAAGAGGTGACGACGGCCGTGACGAGAACGTGGTGATCCAACGTCTTGACCTTGGCGAGGTCGTCCAGGTATCCCGCCGGCAAACGGCTCGTGATGTTCGGTTCATTCAGATCGCCGAGAACGAGCCGCGATATGCGGGTCTGCCCGAAGTCCAGTCTCACCTCCTTGACGGTGCCCGTGCTCAGCAGGGCTCCCAATTCACCGATTTCCCCCAGGACCTCGCCGCCAAACGATAGGTCAAGGCTCAGATTCGCATTGACGGTCTTGGCGAGCGTCTTGAACGCAGCCGCATGCGGCCCATACAGACTGAGCGCGCTGGGGCGGAGTTGCTGAATATGCTTCTTCTTTCCGTTGGTGATCCAGATTTGACCGGGTTCGACGCCTTCCTCCGCCGGATACCACAAGGCATATCCTCCCTCGCCCAGTTCTCTCTTGACGTCTCGAAGCGTCGTGGGTGGGCACCCAGCCGCCATCGTCACAAGTGCGACCACAAGGAGCTTCTTCATGGCAGGACCCTTTCCAATGCCACACGTAGAACATGTCCTCATACGGTTCGGCGCCCGTAGGTGACAGTCTCAGGTGTTTGCGCCTGACGGTGCGATCAAAGATGCGGATTCGGGGCTGTATACATGCATCAGTATGCTGTCGCTGCGCCAAAAAGCAAGCTATAATTGTCAGAAAAATGGTCGAGAGGAGTGGGTTCCCGGCGTGAGAACTCAAAGGAGGCAGCAGACGGATGAGCAGAATCGTTGTTATGGTTTTGGCAAGCCTGGTTTGTCTGGGGTGCCAATCCCGATCGAGGATGTACTGGTTCAGCGCCGAGCGGACGATCGAGCAGATCGCGGCAGACTGCCGGGAATGCCATCGGCAGGCGCTGGCCCGGGCACAGGAAGAGCACGTTCTGCGTTACCGCGATAGCGTGGAGCGGGACCGGCCCTGGCAGATGGACAATGAACTGCTCGAACAGGCCAACCGGGAACTGGACGAGGCCAACACATTCAACGGCTGCATGACCGGCAAAGGCTATCGTCAAGTCAGAGGATTCCCGCTGGGCGTCAAAGTCCGGACCAAAGACTGCTTCGGCGGCGACAGCCTCCAGCACCTCGCGGGGCAATGACTCTCCGGACCCGCCGGGTCGGAGTCATGCCGCAGCCAAGGCAAACGACGCCTGCGTGAGAAGACACGACCAACGAGAAAGGGGCCTGTACCGCGGTGGTACAGGCCCCTTGACATACCTCTCGCCGCGATGAGGCGGCTTCGACCGTTACCAGGAGCGAATGCTACTGGGCGGCGCCGAGCAGTTCGATCTCGGCGATCT
>JAAYBV010000070.1 GCA_012744475.1 Phycisphaerae bacterium | reverse complement strand
TCAAGTCCGCAGGACTTGGGGATGGATCGCCTCGCAGAGGCCTTTCCGTACGGATGCGCCACTCCCATTCGCCATCCCCAAAGCTCAGTTGCACTACGCTTTGAGGCTGCCACCCACATGCCACGATATTTTCACACTCACAAACAAGGTATTCTTTGCCCCTGCCGTCCGATTCTGACAAGTTTGGAGTTGCGAGCGCAGATTCCCGATGGACGGTTTGGCCGGGCGAGGCTTGGCGATTGCCACCTTGTCGCCTACCCGGGCGAGGACCGGCTCGTCGTGGACAAGGTGGATATTCACGCGATGGGCGGGCTCATCGAGGGGTGGGCGCGCGTGAGTCCCCGTGAGGGCAGATTCCACCTTGCGTGTCTGTGAAGAAATGCTGGCGCGATGGTTTTTCGTGTGTTACTCTTTGGTTTTCAAGGGTTTAGAAGACAAGGAGCACATGGATGGATAGTCAAATTACCAAAGAGCAACTGCAGGCGGTTTTGAACGAGGATATGGACAAGATGTTGGAGGACGTGGTCGAGGCGATGAACCGGGCCCGTCCCGGTAGCATCATCGACGATAGCGAAGAACGGGTACGCCAGGCGGCCGGTGAATTCCGCCGCCGCCTCTTCGAGAAGGCCCTGGAGCTTCGCAGTCAACGCGAAGCTTTTTCCCCCTCCGGCGAGCCCGGAGCCGACGGAGGTTCGCTGGCGTAATAAAGGGACCCGTGCTATTCATGTCACGACGGTCAATGGTACCGTGACTTTTTATCGACGCGTCTGTTGGGCCAACCAGTACGGCTGTTGCGCGCCACGGGATGCCTGGCTGGGACTGACGCAGAAGTACTCGCAGGGCGTTCGCGAGATGATCGCTCGCCTGGGGCTGGACAGCAGCTATCGCAAAGGCACGGAAGACTTGAAACGGCTGGCGCAGATTGATCTGTCGTACCAGACCGTTCGCCAGGTCTTTCAACGGGAGGGTCAGAAGGTGCGTCAGGCGCAGCAGACCGAAGCCTATGGTCCGACGTTCAGGGCGCAGGACTGTCGCCGCCGAGCCGAAGACCCGACGTGTTTGATCACCGGCGCGGATGGCTTTCACGTGCCCCTGATTACCGATTCGGAACAGCGCAAGCGTCGGAACCACGCCAAACGCCGTCGCCGGAAACTTCGACGTCAAGGGCACACGCTCAAAGCCCTACCGCCCCGGCCGCGGGGCGCCGATCAGAAGTGGAAAGAGGCCAAGCTGGTGACCTTCTACGACCCGGGCAACGCGCATCGCTACACGGCGGCCACCACCGGCAACCATCAGGCCTTGGGTCGCCTGATGCGTCGGCATGCCGCCCAGCTTCAGTTGGATCAGGCCGACCGCAAGTACTCGGTCACCGATGGGGCCGAGTGGATCTCCACGCAGTATCAACAGCAACTGCCGATGCTGGATGCGAGAATCCTCGATTACTTCCATCTGAAGGACCAGATGATCACGTGCGGCAAAGTCCTCTACGGGGAAGGGGCCGCCGAAGCCACCGAATGGCGCAACGCCTTGTGCACCACCCTGTGCCAGAGAGGCCCGCTGGAGGTGGTGACCGAATTGGGGCTCTTGGCCAAGAGCCGTCGCGGTCGCAAACGCCAAGCGATCCAAGCCTTGCAGGGCTACATGGGCAAGCGGCTGGAGATGCTGGACTATCCTCGCTTCCTGGCCGAAGGGTTCCAGATCGGCTCGGGGCCCACGGAATCCCAATGCAAGTCTCTGGCCGCACGCCTCAAGGGCCGAGGCCGACGCTGGAATCGATCCGGCATCGACGCACATATGGCGATCGATTGCCTCTATCATAACTCCAAACAGTGGACCACCTACTGGCCCAAAACCCCAACGCCCTAAAATCTGCACAGACACCACCTTGCCGGTGTCATTGATTTCAATGACATCGACCTCGATGAAGTGCTACAGATGACCGCGTCCGAGGGAGCCAGCAGGATGGTCGGCAGGCTTTCCGGCAGAGCCACGCTACTGACCTCTTCCGACTGACGCCATCTCAGCGGACAGGCGGATCTGAACATCTCGCGATCGGACCTCGGGGAGACCCCGATCTTGCACACCCTGTACAACACACTGAATCTGAATCTCGGGCAGTCCAAGCCCGAGGGTACGGGACAGGCCAAGGTCCGGTTCGACGGCACGCGTATCCGGATCCCGAGCTTTGTCTACTTCAACCGTGGTGTCGAGGTCCGTGGCGCCGCAGATATCGAGGATTTTACCCGCGGCGTCGAAAGCCGGATCGAGGGATATGCGGTCGGTTCGACCCGCGTGCTGAAAGGGATTCGGCTGCCGGGCGTCAGGGAACTGGACCGCCTGATGGCGTCGATGCAGACCGGGGTGGCCTCGGTGACCATTGGCGGCACTCTCGGCAAGGTCGAGGTCGCGGTCGTGCCCCTTCCGGTCGTCAACGGGCCTCTGCGTCATTTGCTCTGGTCGCAACTGAGAGAGTGACGATGGCGGCGGGGGCCTTCCCAGTCCGGGAAGGCTGAACGGCCTGCAGCGCGCTGGGGCAGCCGAATCGACAGACGGCCCAAGAAAATGGCAGGATAGGGGAATTCCCCATTGTCAACCGGGAAACGGGCCGATAAAATAGTTGGTAGATTGGTTTCTATGCAGGTGATAGATTTCAACTTGAGGTCCGCGCAAAGGTCGCGTACTATCACGCCGGTTTCATTGATATACCGGCATTTGCTGTGCCGATAAACAGGATGGGGAGACGCACAGTGCCGTGTGTCGTTGTCGCCTCCCCTTAGGCAGCGGCCTCGCCCGTGGTCTGTGCGGGTCGGTCCCGTGGTACGGGTGTGGCACTGTCGGAGATGGATCTATGGCAGACATTCTTTCCAGACTCAAGTCCCTCAGCAAACCCATTCGCGTTGGCATTGTCGGCGCTGGTCACACGGGAAAGGCGCTGCTGTACCAGTGCGACATCACCCCCGGCATTGAATGCGTCGCAATCGCGGACATCAAGATCGACAAGGCGACGGCCGCCTGCTCGGCCTTCGATCTGGAGCACCGCATCGTGAAGGATCTCAACGACCTGCACGATACGATCGCGCGAGGCAAGATCGGTGTGTCCGGGGACGGCGAGCTGCTGGCCCGATGCGAATCGGTGGACGTGCTCATCGAGTCGTCCAGCGCCGTCGCCGGCGGCGGCCACTTCGCCGCGACGGCGATGGAAAACGGCATTCACGTGGTCATGATGAACGCCGAGTCGGATCTGATCTTCGGTCCCTACCTGATGAGTCTGGCGGAGAAGAACGGGGTGGTCTACACGACCTGTGACGGCGATCAGCCGGGCGTCATCAAGCGGCTGGTCGACGACGTCACCTTGTGGGGCTTCGAGCTGGTCATGGCCGGGAACATCAAGGGCTTCCTGAACCGCTACGTCAATCCGACCTCGATCATCCCGGAAGCGGACAAGCGGTTTCTCGACTACAAGATGTGTACGGCGTACACGGATGGAACGAAGCTGTGTGTGGAGATGGCCCTGGTGGCGAACGCGCTGGGACTCGAAACGGACACGCCGGGAATGCACGGGCCGCGGACCAAGGAACTGCTGGAGGTGTTCGACTATTTCGATTTCGACCGGATTTATGAGGGCCGCCGCGCCGTGGTCGATTACGTCCTTGGTTCGAAGCCCTACGGCGGCGTCTTCGTCGTTGCCCGATCGGACAACCCGTTCCAGCAGGCGATGATGAACTACTTCCCGTCGAAAATGGGGACCGGGCCCTACTTCGTATTCGACCGGCCTTACCATCTCTGTCACGTCGAGGCCATGCAGTGCGTGGCGGAGGCGTTTCTCGACCACGAAGCGCTGCTCCAGCCGACCGCTGGTTTCCGGACGAACGTCTACGCCTACGCCAAGCGAGATTTGCGCAAGGGTGAGGTGCTGGACGGCATCGGCGGCTATACCTGTTACGGGATGATTGAGAATTGCTCGGAGAATGAGGCGCACGGTGGATTGCCGGTCTGTCTGGCGGATGAAGTGACGCTTAAACGCGATGTTGCCAAGGATCAGAAGATCTTCATGGAGGATGTCGTCTACGATGCCCAACGGTTGGATTATCGCCTGTACACGCTGGCTCGCGAAGAGTCCCATGCCGTATCGTCTTGAGGAAGGGCCTCTTTGTCGGCGGCCCCTTCCGAGGATTTCGGGTAATCGGCAGATAGGGTGACGGTATGAAGCTGGGCATTGCGGTCGTGTACATGGTCAGTGAGAGAAACGAGAGGCTCCTCGATCTGCACCTCAGTCAGATCGAGAAGAACACGACGATTCCGTACACCATCTACGCGTGTGTCAACCACCTGCTGCCGCAGTTCCTCCCAAAGCTGGAACAGAACCCGCGGGTCACGATCTGTCCGTGCGAACCTTATGTGGCCCGCAGCGGGCTGCTGAAGCACGAGCAGGGACCACCGGCGGTCACGTCGGACGTCAAATATGAGCACTCCTGGTATCTGGAGCAGTTGATTCGCCGGGCCATCGACGACGGGGTGACGCACGTTGCCCTGTTTCACGTGGACTCCTTCCCCGTCCGGCATGGCTGGGACCGCGAGCTGATTGCCCGGTTCTCCGATTCGTGCGTGCTGGCCGGGGCGGTCCGGGACATCAAGGGCGACTACAAACCCCTCACCGCCGCAATGCTGTTCCCTCGCGAGTTCTACCTGAAACACCGCCCGAGGCTCGTGCTGACACAGGAGGATCTCGATTCCCCCGAGTACCAGCGGTATCTTCAAGCGCAACCGCATTACCCGGACTCCGGCGTCGGCTACGGCTTCCGGGCGTTCGTGGAGGGGCTGACGTGGTATCCGCTGGTCCGCTCGAATCTCGGAGGCAATCACACCTTGTTTGGCGCCGTTCACGGAGACATGATCTTCCACCTGATGGCGACAGCCGTCGTCGACAAGCTGAACGTGGTCGGCTGGACCGTTCGCCCGACGCAGCGGGCGGGATTCGTTGGTTTGGCGGCGAGGCTTGCTAAGGTTCTCGTGCCCGGATCACTGAAAGACAAACTCCGAATGCACGCGTCGAGGCATCTGAAGAAGCGGTACCAGTCAGATGACCGGCAGGACTGGGAACGGGAGAGGACGTTGCTGCTTGAGGATCCCGAAGCCTATCTAAACTATGTTCGCAGCGGCGTGAAATCACCGCCGCCTTCTGATGAGGCATCCGTCGATCCGAAGGGAACGGACGCGATGGGTGCGGGACGGGCGCCAACATCCCCGGACATGGCGGGGCGTGTGTGCCAGCGGAGAGGACGAGTGTAGGCATATGAAGGCCAGCGTCCTGATCACGACGTATAACCAGGAGCAGGTTATCGGGCAGGCCATTGAAAGCGTTCTGGCCCAAGCGACTGACTTTGACTACGAGGTTGTTGTTGCGGACGACGGCTCGACCGACGGAACGCGATCGGTCCTCCGCGAATACCATCATCGATTCCCCGATCGGATTCGCCTGCTGCTGCGAGAGCGGAACCTCGGCATGATGAGAAACTTTCCGGAGGCCTTTCTCGAATGTCGCGGTCAGTATGTCGCCTGTCTGGATGGCGACGACTACTGGACCAGTCCCCACAAGCTCCAGCGTCAGGTCGAGTTCCTCGATGCGCATCCGGATCACAGCATGTGCTTTCACAACGCGCTGATGGTCTGGGAGGACGGCTCGCAGACGCCCGTTCTTCATTCGCCCCCGGGCCGGAGGCCCACGTATTCCGTGAGCGGATTGTTCCGTCATGATTTCATCAGCACCGCGTCGGTGGCAGTGGTTCGCAATCATCTCGTTCGGGAATTCCCGGACTGGTACTATACGCTGCCGGTGCCCGACTGGCCGTTCTTCGTGCTCCACGGCATGCACGGCCCAATCGGGTATCTCAACGAGAACTGGACGGTCTACCGGCAGCACCCCGCCGGTACATATAGCCGGTTGTCCCGCGAGAAACGAATGGAACAGAGCATCGGGATCGTCCGGACGTTCCGCGAGGTCTTGCCGCCCGAATGGAGGCCTCTTCTGAGCGATGCGATTCACGCTCGCTGCCTGAACCTCGCCCTGTATCACCGCCAACTGGGCCATAAGGACCGCGCCAGAGAATTCGCGAGGATGTCGATTCAGGAAGCCCAGGCGGATTCGCTGAGAAGGTGGTTCCTTGCGGCCAAGGTGTCTGCCTACATGCGCGTGCCCCTTCTTGCCCGCCTCGTCTCGCGTTGGCGCA
Organism: Phycisphaerae bacterium; assembly: GCA_012744475.1. Lineage (GTDB taxonomy): Bacteria > Planctomycetota > Phycisphaerae > Sedimentisphaerales > Anaerobacaceae > Anaerobaca. Next base: position 108,666 of record JAAYBV010000070.1, on the reverse strand, counting down.
CCGCCTTCCATACCGATGTGCCCGAAGAGTATCTGCGTCAGGAGCCGGTCGCAGGAGCCTCTGACGTCCAGCCGGATGATGGTCTATGGCCGTCGCAGTCCACGAATGCGAAAGGATGGGTCGAAGTCGGAGCGGACTGACCTCCTCTCACCAGAATGGACTGAGTCAGATGTCTATTCTCGACGCATCTTGTCCCTCATGCGCTGGGCAGCGGCAATGACGCTTCCCGGGCAATATCGGCGCACGATGCCCTGGACGCGAGCATCTCTCGCTCGTCTTCGCTCCGCGGCGTTGGTACGCACAACCTGCTCACGGCATTCCTCGATCTCGCGGGCGTCGAGACGCTCCTTGTAGTTGACCTGAAGCCACTTGACCAGACCATATTGCCGGAACGGCAGGTCCGCATAGGGTGGCGAGGGAAATTCGAATTGCCTGACCCACGTATAGTCTGAGTCGTCTATGGCAGCCGCCATGTGGGCCAGGACCGTGTCATTGGTCCGGATGCCGAGCGATCCGGCCCAATACCCCTTCTTCTGTCCGACCACCTCCTCGGGCATACCGAGTTGGCGGCAGTATTCCTGCGCGAACCGCTTGTCCCGGCTTGTCTGCGTGGGGTCCAGCATGACCTTTGACCACGCATACAGGGCGCTGTGCTGGAAAGGCTGGAGAGTCTCGAGTCCCAGCAGACGATTCGGATCGATCGTCTTCCAGGGGATCAGAGCCTTTCGGCAGTAGGGTCCGATATGCGCGCCTCCGAAAATGCCGTCGCCTCCGTCTCCGGCGACGATCAGCGAGTGTCCCAGCTCCTTGGCCTTCTTGCTGGCGATGTAGGCGTAGACGATGTCTTCGAATGGATAGGGTTCCGGCAGACGACAGATGATCTCTTCCGCCTCCTGAATATAGCGCTCCGGAGTGATCTGGATTTCGTGCAGCGTCCCCTGAAGCATGGCGGCCAAGGCGCGCGCTTTGGGAGATTCAGGGCCGGTCAAATGGATGTAGTCGGCCTCGGGGCGGTCGTACAGCTTTGCCAGAATCGCGGAGTCAAACCCTCCCGACAAGTGCAGGGCGAACTTGCCGTTGGGTCGCTGGGCCTCTATGGCATCAGGAAAGGGCTTCTGTATGCGGCGGTAGACGGCGTCATAGTCCCCCACGCGAACGACGACTCGGTAGTAGTCTCGAAACAGCGTCCGCGGAATGAAGTAGTAGCCCCGCATCAGGAAGTCCCAGATGCTCTTGAAATCCAGTCCGTTCTTGTTCCCGTAGAAGACTCGCTCGAATGTCCAGCCCATTTCGATGTCTCCCTTGGCGCCCTGCAGGCGTCGTGTTCCACATGCCGAACCGGAACGACAGCCGGATGTGACCGTCTATGCTCGGTAAATCTTGTTCTTCACACTCCGAGCCGCCCCGACGAGGCGACGCGGACAATACTTGTGGATGAGTTCTTTGCGGCGGGCGTCTTTCGCACGTTTCCTCTCCTCGGCGCTGATACGCACCGCCTGTTGAGTGAATTGCTCGATCTCCTTGGCACTGAGACGCTCCTTGTAGTTGGCTTGGAGCCATTTGACCAGCGAGTACTGGCGGAACCACATTTGAGGCCTCGGCGGTACGACGAATTCGAACTTGCGGATCCAGCGATAGTCCGATTCATCCACGACCGACTCGACATGACGAGTCACCATCTCGCTCTGCTGGATCCCCAGCGTTCCCGACCAGGGCGTCTTGCGCTGGGTGACGACCTCTTCGGGCATGCCGAGTTCCTGGCAGTAGCGGCGGGCAAATGCCTTGTCGAATGCCCGTTCCTTCTCGTCGAGTGACGCCTTCGACCAGAGTTCCAGCACCTCGTGAGCCAGCGGCGCCGATGTCTGCACGCCGAGGATACGATGCGGCTCAAGAGTCTTCCATACATCGGCGGCCAACTGGCTGTTCGGCCCCACGAGGTACCCGCCGAACACCCAGTCGCCTCCATCTCCGGTCATAACGAGGCTGTGCCCCAGCTCTTTGGCCTTTTTGCTGGCGATATACGCGTAGACGATATCTTCAAAGGCGTAGGGTTCGAGCATGAGGGGGCACATCTCGTCGGCCTCCCGAATGAAAAGCTCCGGCGTGATCTGGATCTCGTGCAGCGTCCCCTTAAGCGTAGCGGCCAGCGCGCGCGCTTTGGGTGAATCGCGGCCGGTGAAGTGGATGTAGTCGACGTCCGGGCGATCGTACAGTTTCGCCAGAATCGAGGAGTCGAAGCCCCCCGACAGATGCAGGGCGAATTTCCCCAAGGGCCGCTGCGCCTCCAGAGCGTCGGGGAAGGGTTTCGAGATACGCCCATAGAGGCTGTCGTGGTCGCCCGTGCGATAGACGGCCCGGTAGTACCCCTCGAACAGTGTCTCGGGAATCGGGTAGAAGGCCTGACCCAGGTAAGCGTAGACTGCCTTGAGATTCAACCCGCCCTTGCGACCGTAGAATACTCGCTCGAACGTCCAACTCATTTGGATGTCCTCAACTCAGGCTCCGCAGGCATCGCGTTCAACATGCCCGGCAGGAGCACCAATCCATTGTCCTTTCGCCAACTGCTTTCACTATCAGGCAATTGCCCGGCCACGTCAACCCTTCGAGGCTGGCGTCGCCGGGCGACAGATGGAGTGCGAACCGATGTCCTGTCTCTTCGCTGGCGCCATCGAACTCAGATTCCATCATCGTCTGCTTTCACACGTTCCGGAGGCGACACCGGCACATGGAATGGACTATAGTGCAACCGGCGGGCCAATTCGACCGAACCAGGATTTCTTGGCCATAACCTCTTACATAACAATAACATAGATTTCCCACGCCACGGAGAGCACCCTGCGACAAGCTACATTTATGTCGACTGAGCCCCCGGCGACCTACAATATTGCAGGGGAGGGCCTGTCTTCTTGTCGCCTGCGTGGCTGCGAACGCCCTCGCCGAGGTCAGGCGCTACTGGTCAGGTAGGTCCCCGACAAGACCAACGCGGCGCCCAGGGCCAGAGATACTGTCAGCGGCTCGCCCAGGAGCAGGAACGCCAGCAGGACGGCGAAGACCGGGACGAAGTTGATGCACAGGCTCGCCCTGGTCGGGCCGATCTGGCGGACGCCTTCGTAGAACCAGACAAAACCCACAACTGTGGCAAAGACCGCCATGTAGACGATGGCCAGCCAGTCCAGAGCCGTCGCCTCGCGCGCACTGCGCCCGAGTCCCTCAATACACGCTCCAACGAACAGGGCAAGCGATCCGATCGCGACAGAGTACGAAACCGCTACCAGCGGCGAGAGACTGCGCATCACTGTCTTGCCGATCAGGGAATAGGCCGACCAACTCAGAACGCAGCCGAGGATCAGCGCTTCTCCCAGACCGACGCCGCCGGCCAGAACCTCTCTGAGATTGCCCCGAGAGACCACGACAGCCGCTCCAAAGACTGAAAGCAGCACACCCAGGGACCGCACCCAGCCAAGCCTCTCTTTGAAGAACACGGCCGAGCCGATGGCAATGAACGCCGGACTGGTGGCGACCACGACCGAAGCGCGTCCGGCCTCGATGAGACTCAGGGCCTTGAAGAACATCGCGTTGTACGCGAAGACGCCCGTGGCGCCCAGCAGAAGGACGACAACGATCTGCCCGCGATCCAATCGTGGCAGCACACCGTACTTCCAGCGGACCATTGCCAGCAGGAGCAGCGAAGCGAGACCAAAACGCAGGAAGGCGATGGCAAACGGGCCAAGGTGCTCGGAGACGTGCTTGCCCGCAACGAAAGCGCCGGCCCAGAACAGCGCGGTCAGCCACAATTTGAGGTAGGTTCTCATACCCGCGTCACGGCTTTCGATTCAGCAACCGGACGAAGTCCTCGGCGCTGAGCTCCGCAAGACTGTCAACGACGCGGTCTGCGCAGGCCAGTTCCGCGCGACTGCGCGTCGTCGTAACGGCAACGACGGGCATTCCGGCCGCCCTGGCCGCCTGGACTCCGTGCAGGGCGTCCTCCACGACGACGCACCGCTGCGGAGCCAGGGACAGCATCCCGGCCGCTTTCAGGAATGTCTCCGGCGACGGCTTGCCCTCGACCACCTGCTCCTTGGTGACCGTGGCCTGGAAGTAGTCGGCCAGGCCCAGCGGACCCCAGAAGACGTCGAGGTTCGCTCGGGGCGCCGACGAGCCGATCGCCAGCCGGAACCCGTCGGCCTTCAAATCGCTCAGGAGGGCCAGAACGCCGTCGGCCGCCTTGGGCCGGCTGTGGACGAGTTCCCTGTACCGCTGCTCCTTGCAGTCGGACAAGCGATCCATCTCCGGCTTGGATATGCCCGGTCGCAGCATTGGAAGGATCGTGTCGTTTTGCATGCCGAACGTCTTGCAGAAGAACTCGTCAGACATCTCCAGACCCTCCGCCTCTGCCAGGTCAAACCACGCCTGGCGATGGGCCCAGCCGCTGTCGACCAGCACCCCGTCCATGTCGAAGATCACACCCTTGTCGCAATTCGACGACGCCATACTGAGATTCCTCTGCGTACGCGGCGACCACGCCGCTCAGAAGGTGATCCATACTACCGGCGCGATTCCTGAGGTCAAGCGGATTCAGCGACGGTTGCCCGGAGCGTCACCGTGCAGTACACTGGTGCGGTTCACGATCACAGGATTGCCGGAGACAGCGTATGAGATATGACAGACGGAACGCTTGGTGGCAACGGTCGGCACTCTCTGTCTTCCTGCTGGGCGTCACTGCCTGCGGCCAGACCGGCGACGCTCCATCGAGGTTGGCATACATCAACACGAGTTGCGAGAATGCCTCGCCCCTGTACTGGGAGACCGATCCGAACGGCGTCGTGCACATCCACCTCGTCTACGACCAGGAACGGTCCTCGCCCAACAGGGCGAACGGCCACTGGTTGTTCGAGATTCAGGCGACCTCCGGCGCCGAGCTGACACTGGTTTTGCACAACTTCGACAACGTCTGGAACGGCAAGAAAGGGTCGCCTCTGGACAACCGGACGATTGGTTTCCTCTCGGAAGATGCAAAGACATGGCGTGTCGTCCCTTTGGAGACGACGAAGGATAACTGCCTGCGATTCCGCGTGACCGTGCGGACCGGCTCGCTCTTTGCCGCACGGCTGGAACCGTACCGTCTGAGCGATCTCGAAAGACTCAAGGAGCGAATACAGGGAAAACCACACGTGGACATCACAACCATCGGCCGAACCGTCGAGGGACGCGAATTGGAGATCATCCGCATCGGTCGCCCCGGTGCGCCGAATCGCGTTCTGCTGCGGGCGCGCGCCCATCCCTGGGAGCCGGGCGGCAGTTGGGTGGTACGGGGCCTGATCGAGCGTCTGCTTCGCGACGATGAGGATACACGACGTTGTCTCGGCCGCTATTGCGTCTACGTCATGCCGATGGCCAACAAGGACGGTGTCGCTCGCGGAGGGACGCGGTTCAACCTGCTGGGAGCCGACCTCAATCGCAAGTGGGATCAACCACCCGACCCGGTCACCAATCCGGAAAACCACGCCCTTGAAACCTGGCTCAAGTCCACCGTCTCGAAAGGGCAGGGGCCTCAACTGATGATCGACCTGCACAACGACAACTCCGGCAAGCTGCACGTCAGCCGTCCCGACATCGATCTGGAGGACTATCTCGCGAAGATGAAGAGGCTCGAAGCCGCGCTCCGGAAGCACACCTGGTTTACGGAGGGCAGCACCACGGCGAGCTTCCGGAATCCTGGAAGCATCGGCGAGGGCCTGCTGGAGCGATTCGGGATCGACGCCTGCGTGCTCGAACTGAACGCCAACTGGATCGCCGGTCTCGATGACTACCCATCAGCTCGGAATTGGGAGTTGTTCGGAGCCCAGCTCTGCGAGGCACTGTATCACTACTTCGAGGACCGCGCTTCGTAGAGCATGCGCCGTCGATCACGGCTCATAGCCCAGCTTGGTCCAGACGCCTCGCTGGACGCGGTGCAGGTCCTCATTGCCGGGCTGGGTCGCCTCGGCGGTATTGCGTGTGCTGTTCTGCCACATGTCGTAGTCTGTCTTGGCGACCTCGAGCGTGCGCGGGTCCTTCCACTTCCAGTACTCGCTGTGCCCGTCGGCGAAGCCAAAATTGGTCCCGTCGCCGTGACGCGCGGTGATCTGGTCCCACCATCGCTCCTGATCGTACCAGAGGGTCCAGCTATTGGGACTGAGCCGGCCCTCGTCGAGGAAGACGATCCTCTGATCCGCCCGTGTGATCTGCGCCCGTCGGTAAACCATCAGCTTCGATGTGCCGGGAATGTCGGGATGGCCGTTCATGGCGTCGACAATCGCGTAGGTTACGAACTCCGTGCGGATGCCGGTAGGGCACTTGTACATCTTGACGTCGGGGCAGTACCGGTACAGACCTCCCGTTCGAATGCCCTCCAGAGATGCTTCCTTGGTGGCGCCGGCGCCTGGATATTTGACCCAGGGAACCGTGGTCTGGGCGGTGAGACCTGTATTGGCATAGGTGATCCTGTCGTCGTTGGCGTCGGCGTAGAGGATCCAACCCATGGTCAGTTGTTTGAGATTGCTCAGACAGGCAATCCGCTTGCCCTGCTCGCGGGCGCGGCCGAGCGTGGGCATGAGAATGGCCATGAGGACGGCGATGATGGCGATCACGACGAGCAGCTCGATGAGAGTGAAGGCGTTTCGCTTGGAGCCCATACACCTTTCTCCTTCAAGAGGGGAGCCATGGCGTTCTGCGCAAACCGACCGCTTCCATTGTAGCACAGATGCGCCGCCAGGCAAGCGCCAAAGGAAAAAAAACGCCGGGGCCCATGCCCTTTTGGCATAGGCCCCGGATTCTCATCATGACCCCACACACCGCCAGGATGCGGCGGTACGGGCGTTACTGTGCGACAGGGTGGCCGTACCCGATGTCGTCGATGAAGACCAGACCGCTGCCGCCGGCGGTCGGACTGGTCCGATTGCCGACGCCGATGTACATGGTCTGGATGCGGCCGAGGTTGACACCGGTGAACTCACTGAACGGAATCCTCCACTCAGTCCAGCCCGGCGAGGTGATCGCCGCCGTATTCGGATTGCTCACCACCGCCGTCTTGCCGGAACTGTCTTCCAGGACTACGTAAATCGGTTCGGCCGAGTTGCCGGTGTCCGGCTGCGCGACCCCGATCTCCGCAATCTGCCAGGCGCCGGTGACATTGCCGGTCGTGGCGATGTTGGAGAACTCAGCCCCGGTGCTGATCGCCCCATCATGACTGGTGACTGCCAGACCGATGTAGACGTTGGCGGCCATCTGGATCTCCAGCGCCGGGCTCACCGCCGCCTCGGTCCAGGTGACACCGTCCATCGAGTCGTGCGCGGTGAAGACGTTGCCCGTACGGGTCAGTTTCACCCAGCGCGGCGCCGGCGAGCCGCCCACATCGGTGCTGGCGCTGGCCGCTTCGGCCACCGGCCGACGTTGGAATGTGGTGCCGTGGTCCGGCGTCACACACATGAATGCATGCACCGAGCCGGCTTCCAGCGTCTCGCGGATCATCACGCCCGCCTTGGCCCACTCGTTGCTGCGGACCAGACTGTCGACGCGGACGGTGATCGACCCATCGCCGCTGAGGCTCTTGTAGGCATAGCGGAACTCATCGGTGTTGTTCCAGATGTCGGTGCCGATGGCGTTCATGATGACGCCCCCGGCGGCTGTCTCCACGAAGGCAGGCGCCTGGCCTTGGACGTACAGCACCAGCGTGTCGGCGCCGTTGCCCAGCCAGTTCTGAGCCGTCTCGAAAGTCCGCTCGGTTTCAGAGTAGAACGGCGAAGTGCTGTTGTCATAAGTCAGCGGCATGGACTGCCGGCCGCCGTGGACGATCGACTGCTCGGCAAACGGCGCGTCGAGATAGCCGACAGTCGAGCCGGTATTGTTGACCCACCCGTCGAGCCAGGTGTCGAAGATCGTCGTGCCGGCGTCGATGTTGTCGTCGTACGTCTCAAAGCCGTCGATCAAAGCATATTCCAGCGTCGAGAAGCTCCAGACGTCGCCGGCCCACGTGCTGATCGCCTCGGCCTGATTGACCTCAACGACCTGCCAATAGTAGGTCTTCCCGAACTCGAGGTTGCCCGGCGCAAGACTCGGTCCGGCAACCGCGTCGACCAGCGTCAGTGCGGCCGGATCGGTTCCGACGTACACCTCGTGCGAGGCCGCCTCACGACCCGGACGCCAGCTCAAGGTCGTCGCCGGCTCGATGCCGGTGGCGCCGTCGCCCGGCTGAGGCTCGCGGGCCTGCGCCGGGATGAACATGAACCGGACTTCACTGAGGCCGTACTGGCCCATTGCGCTGAAGCCACTGTTGACGGTCAGGCGAACGTACTTGGCCGGCACGCCCTGGAAGTCGATGGTCGTGTTGGCCACATAGGTAGACTTGGCCGTTCCCTGAGCCAGTTCCACATCGCCCAGGGCGGTCCAGTCTGCGCCGTTCTCCGAGTGCTCGACAGTGACGCCTTTGATGCCGAAGCCCAGGAGCAGTTCAAACTGCACGTTGTAGTTCCAGACGAGCATCTCGTGAAGTTTGTAGACCTGGTCGAACTCGTACTGGATCCAGAGGGCTTCGTCGGCCGGAGCCCTGGTCAGCCACATGTCGCCCGAGGCGATGCTGTGCTGGTCCTGGGCGTTGAGCCCGGAACCGTTGACAGTGTTCTCGGGTCGGGCTGCCGGATCCACGGGGCCGTTGGTGGTCACGAGCACGCCCGTGATCGGATAGGCCAGCGGCTCAGCCGTGAAGCTCCAGAGGCTGCCCTTGAAGATCGTGCTGCTCGGCGGGGCGTTGACCTCATCGACGCGCCAGTAGTAGGTCTGGCCGATGGCCAGAAGGCCTTCGGGGTCGTAGGTAGTCGCCGTCTGGCCCTGGCTGGCGAGGACTCCCATTGGGTTGGCACGACTGGCGTTGTTGACATCCTCGGCGGCGGTGCCGAAGTACACATCATGCGAAGCGGCATAGACGCCCGGTGTCCAGGCCAGAGCCACATCGCGTCGCACATCTGTTTCGCCCTCGCCGGGAATCGGGTTGCCCGCCTTGGTGCTGAACAGATCGCTGCCGGTCATGATCTGCTGGACTTCTTCCTGCGTCAGACCGCGCCGGTAGACCCGCACATCGTCGATCAACCCGGCGAAGCTGCGGTTGGTGCCTTCCTGCGTCCGGCCGATGACCAGGTTCTCCGTGTCGGCCGCACCGGGACCTACGGCTCCGTTGGCAAAGGTGCCAGCATTCTCACCGTTGACATAGTACTGGTGTCCGTCGTTGATAATCATCGCGCAGACATGGACCCATTCGTTAAGGGGAATGGCTCCGGTGCTGCTGGACGAGCCGATGTAGGTTGTCGGTCCGGTGCTGAAATGCAGGTTGCTCGGCGTGGTGTAGAGGCTGTAGGACCTCACCGTGTTGCCCTTGGCGACGACGCCCTGGTAGCCTTGGCCTGGGGTTTCCAGTTGGGGGGTGTTGATCCACGCCATTACCGTTGCCTCGTCGTCGACACACAGCGACGGATCGTGAGGCACTTCGACGTAGCCGTCCACGCCGTCGAGCTGGAGGGCGGTACGGAAGTAGCCCGGTGCCCAGGAGGCGCCGCCCATGAGGGTGCCGTTGTTGCCGTTGCCGGACGAATCGGCCGCCGTGGCGCCGCCGCCTTCATCGAACCACCACCAGCCGATGATGTCCGGATCGACCGCGCCGGCGGCCGTGCTCGCCACAGCCAGCGCACCGACCAGAGTGAGCAGAAAATACAGTCGTCTACACATTGCAGGTCCTCCTTCAAGAAAACATACAAACAGTGACAGGCCATTTGACCGAACACCCGGGCAGTGGGCCGCCGACGTGGGTGTCCGATACTCTGGCACCTCTCGGCGGCGATCCGACTGTCTGAGAGTCGCACTACACGATAGAACTATCGGCTCGACCACCTCCTTCCTGAAGGAAATCAAGCATAAGGAATTGCGCGGCGGTACCTTAGGGATGCAGAGGAGCCGCCTGAAGAAGAACTATCTCTCCCGAAGTGCATCTGCCCTCGACCCATACCCCGAGGCCTCCGAAACCGACCATATCGCCCTCTGTCTACCCGCGGCCATATGCCCAAGGAGCACCGGGCACACTTTGATCGTACTCACTTATACCATGCGCAGCAAACGGATGCAACAGATCACGACGCGAAAAAAATCAGCTCTTGGAACACAGTGAGGTCCTGACCAAACTGGCGTGGGGGAGGCCGAAGCAGGGGGCGCCTGCGGATGCTGTGTCAGCCGACCGTTCGGCTCGGCGTCCTGCGCCGGCGGAAATGACGGCGGCCTCTTATCGAGGCGCTCCGGGACTCCGTGGGATTTCGGACACAACGGCGTTGCCGGGCTGATCGAGACTCCAGACGCTGCTGACGCCGTCCTTTTCCTTCACGACGCAGACCCTCTGCGGGACGAATTTGCTGCCGTTCCAGACCCATCTCACTGTAACGTCGCCGTACATGACATTGTTGTAGGACGACTGACCGATGTTCCTGGCGTCGACAGCCCCGATGCGAGGGGCCGGCGGCTGGGTCGGGAGGCTTTCGTTCGCTGGGTCAGGTCCTGCGTCGGAACCGCCTGGTTCGACACCCTCCTGAGGCTGCGTCAGAAGCTCGGGCAGGTCGTTCACGTCGGTCGCAGAGGGGGGGGCCTCACGCGGCTCAGAGGGATTCTCCGAGCCAGCGGGCAGGTAGCCCACTTCCGCATTTCCGGACTGCGGCGGCTGGCTGCAGAACAGGAGCACCAGAAGCCCCGCCGTGACGATCAGGAACTCAACCCTTGTCGTTCGCGCCCGCATGTTCTCCATCCCTACTGATAGCCCGTCATGTCTGATTGACGCCGCCTCGTGGCGAGACGGTCGCCGACCATCGAGAGAATGGCCATTTCAGAAATCGGCCGAAACCGCGCCTCACATAAAATATACCGGGCTTTTCGCCAAGTCCAAACGGCCGCAACCGCCCCAGAGAGGCGTCGGCAAGCGGAGGGAGGCGTTTTCCGGACGTTAAACGGAGGTTTGTCGGCGCGATGACATGCGGTGAAACCTCCGTGGAAACCCCCGAAAACCCTCAGTCGGGCTTTGGGACGGAGGGCGCGAAGTAGTACAGTGGGGGATTGGCCTTCTCGCTCAGGGTGAAATATCCCAGGCCTTTGCCGTCAAAGCAGATGCCTTCACCCTGTGGCTCGCCTATGAGCGGGATCCCGACGTGCTTGCCCTCAAAGGCCTTCCAAAGCGGCTCTCCTTCCGGCCGGACCCACAGGGACGCATTGTATGGGCCTCTGACGATGATCCGCCGGCCATCAGGCGAGACGTCGCCGGCGACCGCAAGACCCCAGGGCAGGATCGCAACCTTCTCCAAAACCCTCGCTCTGATGGTGGAGTGGGGGGCGGCCGCACGGTAGACCTTGCAGGCAAGCCAATCCCGTTTGGTGATGATGTAGATGTCCTGTGTGAGAGGGTCCACCAGGAGCGTCTCGGCGTCGCGCGGACCATCGGGATAGGTCAGTTCGATCGTCTCGGCGGGACCGACGGACATCTCATTGAATGGGCGGGTCGCGTCGGCATCGGGCTCCGGGACCCTGTAGACCCGCACAGACGGGTACGCCGCGAGGTTGTCACCGACGTCTCCGATGTAGAGATACTGCTGATTCGGGTCCGGCCCCGGGCCGACGGCAATATCCTCCCAGTCTCTCGCCAAGGCTCCGACGACGGTGCAGACTCCCAAAAGCTTGCCCTGCGTGTCGATCGCATACACGCGGGGCGCGTCCCCCGAGTCGTTGTGCACCCAGAGCACGTCGGCGTTCTTCCGGCTGGCAGCAATGCCGGAAGCCTCGCGGATCAGCGGGCTCTGAATCGTGCCGACCTGGATTCCTGGTTCGAACTCGCTCGACCACGCCAGAGAAACACAGGAAGACCCTCCGAACGTACACAGCAATAGGACAAGATAGAGGATGGTCGATTTTCGCATCGTGGCTCAGCCAAAAAGGTTCTTGCGCAGGCGCAGTTCCGCGAACACCCGCTCGGGGCTCGCCTCGATCATGCCCAGGGCAGCTTTGACGGTTGACTCACCCGCTCGCAGGAAAATGTTTGTCGCTCTCTCTCGGGCGATGGTCGACGGCACAGTCGGGCGGCCCCGCGCTGCATCCTGGGTCGCTTCGTGCATCTGTTGCCGCACAGCATGATTGTCGGGCTCGATGCTGAGCGCGAACTCGTAGTTTTCCGCTGTGTAGTCGTGCCCGCAATAGACCAGGGTCTCATCAGGCAGGGCGGCCAGCCGCATCAGCGACTCCCATAGCACGCGGGCGTCGCATTCCATCGGTCTGCCGCAGCCGCCGACAAACAGCGTATCGCCTGTGAAAACGACGCCGGGCTCTCCCTTCGCCAGAGGCGGCAGGTAGTAGCAGACGGACGTGGTCGTATGTCCAGGCGTGCCAATGACTTGAAGGGTTCGGCCGTTCAACGCCACCACGTCGCCGTCGCGAACGAGCCGGTCGATGCCGGCGATCCTCCTCTTGTCGGAGCCGACGACCCGACAGCCGATCATGGATTGCAGCTCGGCCAGCCCTGCGGTGTGGTCGCCATGATGGTGCGTCAGCAACACGGTTGTCACAGCCAGTTTCTGTGCCGCGACGGTGCGCCCGACCATCCCGGCGTCAGCCGGGTCCACCACGAAGGCCCGGCGATCGGCATACGCGTGGACATAAACGTAGTTGTCTCCACACGTTAATGTGGTTGTCGCATCTCCGATCGCACTGGTACGCCCGGAATCCATCGTGACAGAGGGTATCGCGAGCACCTCTCCGGGTCAAGTTCGTCGCGCGCATGCCGGCAACGTCTCAAGACCCAAGACATTACCAGGCGCCCAATCTGTGGTGGCGCAAAAGCGCGACCTAAAAATAAGGGCCGCAAGCCTCCGTGCTCACAGCCCGAACGATAATGAACGCCGAGGTTCGACTATGATGATCTGCGTCTGCAAGACACGCGAAAAGCCGGTGACCAGAAAGATAAGGCACAGCGGCACATACGCGATCCTGCAAACGCCGCTCTACGTGAAAAAGGGAGACATGGGAGCATTTCTCTCTTCATCACCCCGTGCCTCCCTGCTGCCGAGTGCCTTGATTTCAGTCCGTTGAAAACTGATCATTAGGGTTCAATTTGCACTTGCAGCGTGACGCATTGTATGAGCTTTGACGTGCTCGCGTCAATTGTGGGAATTACGTATTGTGTGTAATCATTTTCGATGAGGATGGTCTGCGTGATGTCGCGGCGCAATGGAGACGCCCGACTGGAGGTCGGGCGTCCCGTTCGTTGGGACATTCGTGGCGAGTGTCCCAGGCTGCGTGGCTCTTTCAGGTCGGATGCGCGAGCCAGGTGGGATTTTGGAGGATCATGATCAGAAGCCATAAAGGGCTCTGAGTTGCTCGTTGGTCGGCATGGTCGTGTAGTACTCTCCGTTCGGACCCCTGTACCATGCGCCTTCTCTGGTCAACTGAACGGACGTCATCGATCCGTTGGAGTTGGTGATCCAGACCGTGATCGTTACCGGTTGCGGCTCGACAACCACCGGCGGAGGGATCACTACCGGCCCAATGACCGGAGGCGGAACGACCACAACCCTTGGAGAGGGCGCCCAAACACGCGGGTATGGACGTCGCCACGGGCCCGGACTCATCGGCCCGTAGAAGGGCCGATGATGGCCGTGCCTGTCGGCATCGCGACCAATCCAGATGCCGAAGCCGCCGTGCGGCGAAATGACCACGCCACCGCTTGTTCTTGCTCCTGCGGGGGCCGGCGCGATCAGCAGCGCACACAGCACCGCCGCAACGATTGCCATCGGAATGAGTCTTTGTCGTGTCATCGTCGTACCCTTTCATTGATTGACGTCCTTGCGTCTACCTGTTTAAGGCCGGCCGCAGGTTCCTGGTAACGGTTGCATTTGGCCCTTGTTCGCCGCCTGCCCATCCTCTATCATCGCCATGTCGCGATAGCCCGCCGCATTTGGCAGACTGATTGGAGCGCAACCATGGATCGGAGCTTGCTTTACAGCATCTTGCGTGTCGGCGTGGTCTGCGTTCTGGCCTGCGGCGTGCGGTCGCAGGGGCGGGATGACATAGCCGTCTGGCCGGGGCCGGACTGGAAAACGACGGCGCCCCACGAAGTGGGCATGGACGAGGCGCTGCTGGAGAGAGCCAGAGACTATGCCTTGACAGGCGAGGGCTCCGGCTTGGTGATTCGGCACGGCGAGGTCGTGATGCGGTGGGGCGATCAGAAGCAGACATACGATCTGAAATCCTCGACCAAGGCCATCGGCGTTACAGCGGTCGGCCTGGCTCTGGGCGATGGCAAGATCGCCGGCCCGCACGATCCAGCGGCGAAGTACCATCCCTTCTTCGGCACGCCTCCCTCGGCCAATGCGGACAAGGGGTGGCTGGAGAAGATCACGCTTTTCCATTTGGCGACGCAGACCGCGGGTTTCGACAAGAACGGCGGTTACACCGAGCTGCTCTTCGAGCCGGGCACGAAGTGGTCCTACAGCGACGGCGGCCCGAACTGGCTGGCCGAGTGCATCACGCTGATCTACCAGCGCGACTTGCAGGAGGTGATGTTCGAGCGGGTCTTCTCACCTCTCGGCATCGAGCGAAACGATCTGCGGTGGCGGGCCAACGCCTACCGGGCGAGAGAGATCGAGGGCGTGGCCCGACGCGAATTCGGCGCGGGCATCCACGCCAACGTCGATGCCATGGCGCGAATCGGCGTTCTGTATCTGCGCCAGGGACGCTGGCGCGATCGACAACTCATTCCATCGTGGTTTGTCGACGCCGCACGCATCGTGCCGCATGGGATCAAGGGTCTGCCGGTTCTCAAGCAGGAGGACTATGGCAACGCGTCGGATCATTACGGACTGCTGTGGTGGAACAACGCCGATGGCACTATGAAGAACGTTCCGCGCGACGCCTATTGGTCGTGGGGGCTCTACGACAGTCTGATCGTGGTCATCCCTTCGCTGGACGTGGTGGTCGCGCGAGCGGGCAAGTCGTTCCCAGGGGCACGAAGCCCACATTACGCTCCGATTGAGCCGTTCATTGAGCCGATCGCGCTGTCGGTCAAGAATCGCGGCCAATGGCCCGGAGCGCCGTATCCCGCCAGCAGCGTCATCAGCAAGATCGAATGGGCGCCCGCAGACGCCATCGTTCGCGCCGCCGAGGGCAGCGACAACTGGCCCATCACCTGGGCCGACGACGACAATCTGTATGCTGCCTATGGGGATGGCTGGGGCTTCGAGCCGAAGGTGGACCAGAAGCTGAGCCTGGGTCTGGCCAGAATCGCCGGCGGGCCGGAGGATTTCACAGGGGTGAATGTCCGAAGCGAGACGGGTGAGCGGCGGGGGGATGGTCGTTCCGGCCCGAAGGCCAGCGGGATGCTCTGCGTCGATGGCGTGCTGTATATGCTCGTACGAAACGTGGTCAATTCACAGCTGGCATGGTCCCCCGATCACGGCAAGACGTGGCAGTGGTGCGGCTGGAAGTTCGAGACCAGTTTCGGCGCTCCGACGTTCCTGAACTTCGGCCGAGACTATTCGGACGCGCGGGATGAGTTTGTCTACGTCTATTCGAGCGACAGCGACAGCGCCTACGAGCCGGCCGACCGCATGGTCATGGCCCGCGTCCACAGAGACAGTATCCGACAGCGGAAGGCGTATGAGTTCTTCAAAGGGCTGGATGCGGAGGGCGCGCCGCTCTGGACGAAAGACATCCGCGACAGGGGGGCTGTGTTCGTGAATCCGGGCCGGTGCTGTCGCAGCGGCGTCAGTTACAACGCCGGACTGAGGCGATATCTGTGGTGCCAGATCCTTCCCTTCAGCACCGACGAACGCGGGCCGCGTTTCCAGGGCGGTTTCGGTGTCTATGAAGCCCCTGAGCCGTGGGGCCCTTGGCGCACCGCCTTCTACACGGAGGCGTGGGACGTCGGCCCCGGCGAAACCAGCACCTTCCCCACCAAATGGATGAGCCAAGACGGCCGAACCTGCCACCTCCTCTTCTCCGGCAACGACGCCTTCTCCGTCCGCAAGGCGATTCTACGCTGAGCCGGCGTCAGTTCTGAGACCATTTCTGGTAGACGCGGACGTAGTCGATTTCGAAGCGGGCGGGGAATTCGGTGGGGGAGGGGTCGCCGCCATTGGCGCCGCCGATGGCGAGGTTGAGCAGGATGTAGTGCGGCTCGTGGAAGGGGTTGGCCTGGTCGGGCGTGCGGTTGATCGTTTCGCCCAGCTCGATCGTGTTCAGCAGCTCGTCGTCGACGTAAAGCCTGATGTTGTTCTTGTCCCAGTCCATGCGCCAGATGTGGAACTTCGACGACCACTGGGCGGGATTGCCAAAGGTGCTGATCGGCTTCTTCAGATCGTCCCAGATGCCGACCCACCTGCGCTCACTTGCCCAGCAGGCGTTGGCCAGGAGCAGGCCGCGATAGTATTCCATGATGTCGATCTCGCCACAGCCGGGCCAGCTTCGCGCTGAGCCGAGCGTCCAGAAGGCGGGCCACAGGCCGGCACGCGTGTCGATACGCCCGCGCATCTCGAACCGCCCGAAGGTCCAGTTGTGCAACCCGGACGTCTTGAGGCAGGCGGATGTGTATTCGGCGAACTGCCGGCTGCGACGCCAGTTGTTGCTGTTGGCGTCATGGTCCGGGTTGGGCTTGCGCTCGCGCCGGGCCTCGATGATGAGCAGGCCGTCTTCGCAGCGCGCGTTGTCCGGCTGGTACCATTGCAGCTCCTCGTTGCGAACGAAGCCCTGCTCGTAGATCCAGTTGTTCGGATCGGGCGGGCCGTCCTTGTCGAACTCGTCCGCCCAGACGAGCTTGTACTGCGTGGGTTCCTCTGCGATGCACGCCTGCGCCAGGAGGACGACGCCTGCGATGCTCGCGAACGCGATAAATGTCGATTTCATCATCTCACTTCTTCCACAACTGGTTCACAACGGGACTTCGCAGCCGGCCAGTTCATCCTCGACGGCGCCGTCCGCCTCTGGATTGCGGACCAGGAAGTATGTCCATTCCGCTCCCGGATCGGCGTATTCCGTAAGAGTGAAGTGCAACTCCGGCGGTCCTGCGGCGTTGTAGTCTTCGGGCTTCCAGAACGATGCCCGGCAAGTCAGCCCATCGGGACGAACCGTCCGGTCCGCCGGACCGGATGCAAGTGATGAGATGTTCAGGCGCAGCAGCTTCACGGCATCCGGATCGAGGCCGTCCTGTTTCTGCGGGTTCAGGCAGAACAGCAGGGGACCTCGCATGACCGCCACACGTCCGGTCTGGGCCTTGCGTCCGCGGATCGCCCGCCAGGACATGGGCATGTGTAACTTGACTTCGTCACCGCTGCACCAGACGCGTGTGATGGTGAAGAAGGCGCCGCCCGAAGCCGTCGTCTCAACAACGTTGCCGTTGACGGCGACTCGGGCACTGTCGCACCAGCGAGGAATCCGCAGAGACAGCCCGAAACGGCTGGGCTTTGAGGGTTTGAGCCGGATCGTGACATCGCCTGAGTTGGGATAGTCCGTTTCCTGACGAATATCGACAGCCGTCCCGTCGGCGAGTCTGGTTGTTGCAGTGGATGGTTTGTAGAGGTTCATCGCCAAGCCGTCGCCGCGCCGGTAGCAGATCATGCCGGGCAATTCGGCGACGATCCGGCGGAAGTTGCAGGGGCAGCAGTAGGTGTCGCCGTGGAAGTATTCGCGTTTGCCTTCGAACGGACTGTAGTAGCGCAGGCGACGGCCGTCAGGGGATTGCGCCGCGAAAAGGCCGTTGTAGATCGCCCGCTCCATGATATCACCGTAGAGCGAGTCGCCCCCATGTTGCAGCAGGGCGTCGAGCCAGCGGATCAGATACGCCGTCGCGCAGGTCTCGCCGAGCTTATGGAAGCCTTGCTGGTTGCTGTGCCAGCATTCGTGATAGCCGCACAGCCCCGGCGCCAGCAGCCCGTCCTTCCGCAGCAGGAAGTCGAGCGTCACCCGCGACTGGTTCAGCAGTCGGGGCTCGGGCCGGAGCTCGTTCAGCCGCAGTTGCGCCAGGCAGAGCGCCATGTGGTAGTACGCGTGCCCTTCGAGGTTGCCCCAGCGGCCCTGAATGAGCGGCGTATCCCACTCGGCCAGCTTGCGGTGTCGCACCGCAAAATCGAGGTACCGTTCGTCACCGGTCCGGCTGTACAGGTTGAGCATCGCCTCGGCCAGTCCCGTCGTCGCCACATAGGTCGAGACCCAGCCCTCGGTCTTACGGTCGGGGTCTTCGGACCAGCGTGTGATGATGTAATCAGCCAGTCTCCTGGCGGCTTCGAGCGACGGCGCCTCGCCGAAGTGCGCATAGTCGGCCGTCAGCCCCATGACCAGATAACCCATCTCGTGGATATCCCAGAGCTGCCACATCCGCATCTCGGCCCGGCAGATGCCGACGTAGCCGTCCGCCTCCTGCGTGGCAATCGCCTCGCGGACGACGCGTTGCTTGAGCGCAAGCACGCGAGGGTCCTTGCCATATGCGGCGAAGCGAACGAGGCTGTCGATGAACTTGCCCAGGCCGATGTAACCGCCGTCGCTGTTCCTTCGGCGGAACGGTTCGAGAAAGTCTTTGTCTACATCGATGGCCAGCACGTTGTTGGCGATCGTGATGTCGATCCGCCGGCCGATCTCGCCGCCCACATGGATGCTGCCCGGATCGAGAGCGGTCATGGTCGTTGCCGAGGCCAGTGAACCACTCGCCAGAATCAGGCCCACAACAAGAGAATTCTGTCTCGTCATGTTCACGACTCCAGAATGAACGAGGGGACGCAATGAATGATCCTACGCGCCGGACAGATCGACCCAGTCGATTCCGATCTTGCGAGCGGCGTAGCCCAGCTCCTTGAGATGATCGTCGTAGACCATCATCCAGTGCGAGTCGCGGACTTCGCTGCACAGCTTCTTCCAGTCGCCCTGAATCTCGACGTCCTGCTGCGACCGGCAGACTTCATAGAACGGGTTGCCCTTGACCACGCCGGTGAAGCCGAGCCAGCGGCCCGTGCTGTATTCCGGGTCGATAAACGTCACCTGTTGCCCCACGGGGATCTCGACCTTGGGCGCCGCGCCGTACTCGGATTCGTAGTGGGTCATGATCCTGGCGGGCTCGTAATGCACGCCGTCGAGCCGGCGCGGGGCGCTGCAATGGGCCGCGGTCATGATTCCATCGTGAGGGAACGTCGAGTTGTGCATGAAGACGGGCCTGCCCGAGATGTAGTGCAGCAGGATACCCGCCGGGATGATGACAAAATCCGATTCGCAGAACGCGATCAGCCCTTCGTCGTTGAGCAGCCCCAGCGTCAGGCACGGCGTCGTCCTGGCGATGGGCAGAATCGTGCTCATGCAGCCGCGAATGGTGAAGGCCGGCGCTTCGTGCTCCCTCATCAGCTCCTTGACGAAACTGTACAGCACAAACGCGTTGGTTACGAACTCCTTGTCGGTCATCAGGGTCGTGCCGGGAAGCGACAGGTACCGCTCGGCCATGCGCTGCGCCGCATGTAGCCGGCCCCGGTCCTTCGTCGCGGCCTCAATCCGTGCGGAAACCTGCTCGTACGGGACGTCGATGATGTTCAGCCTATAGCGGTCGCGGGCGACCTGCGGCGCATCGGGGGCGTACTTGCCCCAAGGCCCGCCCAGCGCCACGATCCGCGCCCCGATGAAGTTCTTGATTCCGTACAGAGCGCGCAGCCGCCGGAGCAACTCGGCGCCGTCGTCCACGACAACGTCATCGACGTGGACAGGGCCATGATCGTTCCACGTATTCCCGCGCGATGCTTCATGGCCGGTCGCCAAGTACCGCGTGCTCAGCGCCTCATACCAGTAGTACACCGGGCCCGAACGCCGCCGCACGAAGATCAGCGTGTCGCGGTCCTTCTTTGGTGCGAAACACGCTCTGAGTGTTTCTCCCGAGCCGGTCGCGGGGTAGACAATCACACAGTCGTACTCGCTTTCGTGTACCTTGGCGGCCTCCTCCGGCGATCGGACCTTGAGCACGGGGAGGATCTCCAGAGGAAATCCGGCTTGAATCTCCAGCGTCCCCAGTTCCTCGGCGATCTGCCGGCTTTCCTTCTCGGCCGCCTGGTCGTCCTGCACTCCGCCCCACGATTTCCATGAGGTCGCCTCGCGTCTCTGGGCGACCCGATACATCAGGATCGGCTGGACCCTCAGGGGTTTGCCCGTGACCATCAGCGGCGCCCCAGGGTCCCACGCGTCGCCGCGAGTGGCGTTCGCATCGGCCGAACGCAGGCCCAGAATACCGCCGGCAACGCTGGCTGCCGACAACCCCACGAACTGGCGACGATTCATCTGATGTGCGACCATGGTCTTCTCCTTCCTCGGAACACTTGAGTCGGCTGTTCTTGCTCGGATCGCCAATGTACAACAGGCGCCGAACACCCTCAAGCATTCTTTCGCGGCGGTTTGGACTTGGAAAACACACCCGGAATGGCTATCATCAAGGAGTTGTCCATGGGACACGCAGTGAGCCATCAGATACGGTTGTTTTGTGCGGATCAACGATGAGAAAACTGGTAGCGGAACGGACGGGATGGATTGATTCCAGTGGGATACGGAAGGTCTTTGCCTTGGCGGCCGAACTGAAGGACCCCATCAACTTCTCTATCGGCCAGCCCGATTTCGACGTGCCCGAGCCGCTCAAACGCGAGGCCATCAAGGCCATTGAGGCGGGCATGAACCGCTATTCTCAGACCGCCGGCGACAAGGACCTCCAGGACAAGATCGCCGCCCAGATGACCGCCGAGTTCGGGTGGGCCAATCCGGCGGTGCTCGTCGCCAGCGGCGTCAGCGGGGGGCTGTTACTGGCCTTCCTGGCCCTGATCGACCCGGGCGATGAGGTGATCGTCCCCGATCCGTACTTTGTGATGTACAAGCACGTGGTGAACCTGCTGGGCGGCAAGTGCGTCTTCGTCGATTCCTACCCTGACTTTGATCTGCCGGTCGAGGGGATCGCGCGGGCGATTACCAGAAGGACCAAGATAATTGTCCTCAACTCGCCGTGCAACCCGACGGGTATGGTCTACAGCGACGAGCGGATCAGGGCTCTGGCGAAGGTCGCTGCCGAGAAGGACATCCTGGTCCTCACCGACGAGATCTACGAGCAGTTCTCCTACGACGGTCCTTGTGCGAGCATCGCCAGATACCACGAGAAGGTGCTCCTGATGCGCGGGTTCAGCAAAAGCTATGCGATGACCGGCTGGCGTCTGGCGTACGTGGCGGCACCTGCTTCCATGCGGCCGGTCCTCGAGGAGATGATCAAGATTCAGCAGTACACGTTCGTCTGTGCGCCGAGTCCACTTCAGCGGGCGGCGGTGGCGGCCCTGGACTACGACGTCAGCGAACTCGTTGCCCAATACGTCCGTAAGCGCGACCTGCTGTATGAAGGGCTGGCCGGGGCTTTCGAGCTGGTGCGGCCGGGCGGCGCGTTCTACGCCTTCGTCAAGGCCCCGAACGGTTCGAGCACGGAATTCGTCAAGAAGGCCATCCAGAACAACGTCCTGGTCATCCCCGGCAACGTCTTCAGCGAGAAAGACACGCATTTCCGGATCAGTTTCGCGACGACCGACGAGAAGATCCGGCAGGGGGTTGAGGTTCTGCGTCGTCTTGCATAGGCGGGCCATCGCCGCCGGACAGCAGGGCAGCGAATTCTCGCCGTCTCTTGCGTCTGGATATTGCCAGTGTCCTTGCGGGCTGGTAGAATCGGCGATATGAGACAGAGACATCTGGTCATAACGGTCTTCATCGCTTGCGTGTGGGTGTCGGCATCTGCGATCGCCGCCGATCCCAACGAAGCTGTGCGCCCCGCCCAGGCAGCCGTCATTCCGTGCAAGGGGATGATCGATCAGGGCTTGCTCGACTCGATCGAGCGTCGCAGTGAGACGGCGATGAAGGCGGGAGCCGATTACCTGATCTACGAGATCGAGACCTACGGCGGACTGGTCGACGCAGCCGACAGCATCGCCAAGTACTTCATTCAAACCATTGCCAGCCGCGCCCGCACGGTCGCCTACGTCCAGACGGAGGCCATCTCCGCCGGGGCGCTTATCAGTGTCTCCTGCAATGACATCATCATGCGAGAGAGCACGACGATCGGCGATTGCGCTCCCATCACGCTGGGCGGCACCCTGGAGGGCGTCGAACGCGAGAAGGCCGAGAGTTTCATCCGTGCGGCGTTTCAACGGGCCGCCGAGGCCAACGGATACCCCGAGCTGCTGCTCAAGGCGATGGTGACCATGCAGACGGAGGTATGGCGGGTCAGGAACCTCAGCACAGGGCAATGGGAGTTCTTCGAGGGCAAGAACCGGCCCACCGACGCCAACGAACACGACCTCGACGGGGCCGAGGAAGTCGTCGGCAGTGACGAGTTGCTGACGCTCACCGCCTCGCAGGCGTTGGAGTACGGGATCGCCCGCGCGGTGGTGGGGGACCTGGACAAGGCGCTGGCGTTCCTGGAGGAGCGGGACGGCGTTCGGTTCGCCCGCCCGCCGATGAGGCTGGAAACCACGTGGTCCGAAGAGATGGTGCGATGGCTGAATTCGCCCGCCGTCATGGGCGTTCTCATCATGCTGGCGCTGCTGGGCGTCTACATCGAGTTCAGCACGCCGGGCGTGGGGCTGCCCGGGCTGGTGGCGGTGATCTGCTTTGCGCTGATCGTCGGGAGCAAATACCTCACGGGCCTGGCGAACTGGGTGGAAATCATCCTGTTACTGGCGGGTGTGATTCTGCTTCTGGTGGAACTGCTCGTCCTGCCCGGTTTCGGGATCGCCGGGATTCTGGGGATTGTGTTCATCCTGGGCGGCCTGTTCGGCATGCTCGTCAAGAACTCGCCGGGGCAACTGCCCTGGCCAGAAGGCCCTGAGGATTGGACCAACCTGACCAACGGACTGCTGGGAATTGTATATGGCTTTGTCGGCTTTGCCGTTCTGGCGTTCGTCCTCTCGCGTTATCTGCCGAAGCTGCGGTTCCTCAGCGGCTTGATCCTGGTGCCGGCGCCCGCTGTCGCCGCCGGGACAGTGGCGAGGATGAGCATGACGGCACCGCCACAGAGCGCCCAGCGCCTGGTGCAGGTCGGAGACGTCGGCGAAGTGACTTCGAAATTGCGTCCGGCTGGAAAGGCGCGATTTGGGGACGCGGTAGTCGATGTTGTCGCGATGGCCGAGTTCCTCGACAAAGGGACGCGAGTTGAGATTGTCCAGATCCACGGCAATCGGGTGGTTGTGAAAAGCCGGGACAACGCGTAGGATGGTTACGGATGTCCCGCGCCGGTCTGCGGTGACATCGGTCCAGACAGCTCAGGGAGGACCAGACGAATGGGTGGGTGGCTGCTTTTTGCAGTGTTTCTGTATGTGGCCTGTGCGGCCCTGATCGTGGCCGAGGTCTTCCTCCCCAGCGGGGGGCTTCTGAGCATTTGCGCGCTGGCCTGTGTCGTGGGCGGCGTCGCGATCTTCTTTCGAATCAGCAGCACCGCCGGATGGCTCGGCGTCGTGGTCGCCGTCGTCATGATTCCTCTGCTCCTGGTGGGCGCGTATAGACTGCTGCCGAAGACGCGATTCGGTCGCAATGTCATTCTATCGGGCCCGGTGCGCGAACGCGGCGATGCGATACCCGACACCGCCGAGCTGCTCAAGCTGCTGGGCCAGGTCGGCCATGTGCTGACGCCGCTGCGCCCGGTGGGCACCTGCGATTTTTCCGGGCGCAGGGTTGAATGTGTCGCCGAAGCCGGGTACGTTCAGAAGGGAGCAACCGTCAAGGTGATTCGGGTCGAAGGAACGCAACTGACCGTTCGGGTGACCGACGAGGCTTAGGGAAAGGATGGATCGATGTCCAAAATCGCACATGTGTTGATGCAGCAGGAAACCGCGAATCCCGTGGTCATCGGGATTCTGGTCGTCGTAGTCATCGCGGCGCTGGTCTTCCTGTTGATCCTGCTGAAGTTCGCGCGGCTCTGGCTTCAGGCGTATTTCTCTCGGGCCGACATCAAGCTCAGCGAGCTGATCGGCATGTGGCTGCGCAAGGTGGACGCCCGGGTGATTGTCCTGAGCAAGATCACCGCGATCCAGGCGGGTCTGGAACTGACCACCAAAGACCTCGAAAGCCACTACCTGGCAGGGGGGCGCGTGCCCAACGTGGTGCGGGCGCTGATTGCGGCCAACCGCGCCAACATCGACCTGACGTTCAAGACTGCCACCGCGATCGACCTGGCCGGACGTGACATTCTCGACGCCATCCAGACCAGCGTGAACCCGAAGGTGATCGATTGCCCCGATCCCAAGAAGGGCAAGGAGACCATCGACGCCGTCGCCCAGGACGGCATTCAACTCAAAGCGAAGGCACGGGTGACCGTCCGGACGAACATTCACAGACTGGTCGGCGGTGCCACGGAGGAGACGGTCATCGCACGCGTCGGTGAAGGCATCGTGACGTCCATCGGCAGCTCGATCACGTACAAGAGCGTGCTGGAGAACCCGGATCGGATCTCCAAGGCGGTCCTCGGCAAAGGGCTGGACGCCGGTACGGCATTCGAGATTCTCTCGATCGACATCGCGGACGTCGACGTCGGCGACAACGTCGGCGCCCAACTCCAGGCGGCGCAGGCGGAGGCCGACATGCGGCGAGCCAAGGCCGAGGCGGAAAAGCGGCGTGCCATGGCGGTCGCCCGCGAGCAGGAAATGCGGGCGCTCGTCGTCGAGAACGAATCGAAGGTTCCGCTGGCGATCGCCGAGGCCTTCCAGAAGGGCAATCTTGGGATCATGGACTACTACCGGCTCAAGAACATCGGCGCCGACACGCAGATGCGCGAGTCGATCGCCAAGCCGAAGAAGAGCGACTAGCGCCCGCTGCGGGGCCGGCCGATCGATTCTTCGGCCGGCAGGGCGGACGGAAGGAAAACGCGACGCAATGCTGGATGGGGTAATACCATTGCCGTGGCTGGCTCAGGGCGACGTCGAGGGATGGAGCGATGTCATCGTCTTCGTGATGGTCGCCGCGTTCTGGGCGGTCGGCGCTCTGCTTAAGGCGGTTTCCGCCCGAAGGACGGCGTCCCAGAGCCAGCGTCCGGGCCGTGAGAAGTCGACCGACGATCGCAAGCGGGAAAGCTGGAAGCAGCGTCTGACTCGCAAGGCCGAAGAGATCCAGCGGGCAGCTCAAGAGCACGTACGCAAGACGGAGGAACAGGCGGGGGGCGCCCGATCGTCCGAACGGCCTGGCGAGCCTCGTCGGCCGGATCGCGGGCGGGTCACCGTACGAACCCGTCCCGGAGCCGAGCCGGTCCTGGTCTACGAACACCAGGACCCGGCAGAGACGCTGCAGCAGAGACAACAGCGTGCCGCTCGACTCTATCAGCAGCGGCAGGAAGAGGCCGCAAGGCTGCGACAACGGCGACTCGAAGCCGCTGCGGAGAGACTCCGGGTCAAGACGTCACCAACGCAGCCCGAGCCGGACTCGGCGACCGCCGTCGAGACCGCGACGACCGAGAAACCCGAGACGACACATGTCACATCCGCCCTCATAGACTACTCCGATGCAGATGCCTTGAGGCAGGCCATCCTGCACTACGAAATCCTCGGCAAGCCTTTGTCTCTACGAGACCCTTTGGAGCAGCAAATACCCGGCTTGTGATCTCATGCCGCGCCTTTCGCCACAATCCCGCCGCCCTGCCGACAGGCGTAGCTTATCGGACTATCCACGCGCCCGTTCGGCGTATTCGACAAACACTTCCGCGGGGTGCGGCGACAGGACAAGTTTGCCACCGTCGTGCAGACGGATCAGGACAAGGTCTCTGCGGTCGGTCACGTAGCACCGAAACCACCCCAGGGGACGGCTGTAGAACCATCCGAAGTGGCCAAAGAAACCGCCCGAGCCAAGGACGCGGATGCCAAACCCGATCTGTCGAGGGTCGATCCGTTCAATCGTTGCGATCTCTTCGTGGGGGATATACACGTTGGGTCCCATGCGATTGACAATGATCCCGACCGGATCGACGGTGAAACCCAAAGGAGCGAACAGCACGGTTATCGCCAGCATCGCCGCCGGCAGAAAAGCCGCAGCAACGATCCATCGGCCCGTGGCCGTGCCTCTGACGGCGGGCTGCCCAGCCACACGCAAAACGACCGCGACGGCAACGATCACCAGCACAATCACAACCAGCGTCACCAACCGCACCAGGATCGACCAGCGCGCACCGAAGCGTTGTGTTCCCTGAATCATCCTTCGTCTACCTGTACACTCCGCGTTGTTTCGTAACTGTGTTTAGACAGACCACAGGGCATTATATGAGCAGGCCTGCAAGATAGCGACACGGCAATCCGCCATTGAGACGAATCGTGCCGCGAAAATCACACGGTCCCGAACGTCTCATAAGATATGTTATGTTTCATTCGCCGGCCGGCGAATGAAGGCAGGGGACATCGTCAGTTTGGAATTATGGCTTTAGAACTACGGTTTTCATGGACCTTTCCAGCGCCTTGAGCCGCCGGTCGAACTTGACGAACAGGTAGGCGACCACGCCAACACAGCCGATCGCGCAGGCGCAGATCAACAGGCCCGTGACCAGGTCAACGGTCGCGACGCTCTTGTTGGCCGCGATGATCTCATTGACCTTCTCGCGGAGCTGTTGGATCTCGCTGTCCTGGCTCGCGGCGACGGCCGCGACGTGAAGCAGTTGCAGCAATTCAAACATCGGTTTCCTCTCCCGTGGTTCGCGCCTCGTCTCTGGAATCGGCCGCCCATTGGAACTCCCTGAACCGCCGGCGGCGCAGCCGCCTTGCTTGCCGATCGTGGGGAAACGATCCCCAACCCTGTACCCAAAGTATAGCCCGGCCCCGGCGGCCGTCAAGACAAAAGTGCCGGCGCAGCCGGCGTTCCGCTTGATCCGGCCGGCGGCAGCCGTTATGCTGCCGGCCGTGGCAGGGCTTCCCCCCCAAGCGCCAGCGCGGGGGGGAAGGCCTGCCCCCCGCCCAGCCGCAGCCTACCGTTTCCCTTCGCCGGCGTAAAGATGCAAAGAGATCCAGGCGGAAACTTTTTTCGAGAAAATTTGCCAGGTGATTACGGCGCGGTGTGGATCTCGGCGGGATCTCGCGGCGCCTGCTCGCTCAGGTAGGTTTCACCCGTCAGCCAGGCCGCGATCTCATCCCGCGTGAACGTACACTTGCAGGGCAGGCGGTAATGGTGGACGCGATCGGCCACGACGATCGACAAGACGACTTCATCCGTGCGCCGATCGTAATCGACGCGGGCGCACTCGACGCCGCTGGCCGCCAGGCCCAGCTTCATCGTGGCCGGGGAGCTGAGGATCTGCAATAGTCCCATATCACCCGTCCTTGGAATGGGTTATAGTCCGAATAGTTTCGCCAGGCCGAACAGTGTGCCCGCCCCGGCCATGCTGCACCCGATCGCGACGCCGACGATCTTCGCCTGGAGGATCTTGAGGTTTGTGGCTGTTGGACAGATCCTCAAGTGCTCAATCATCGCCTCTTTGACGATCTCGCGAGCGATCTCCCTGCATTCGAGTCGTTCGGCCTTGTCCAACATCCTCACCCTTCCTTGATGCTCTTGACCGCCGTGGCGATCGCGGTCCCCTGGTCGTGTGCCAGCAGCTCCTTGGCCTGCTTGGCATCCGTGACCAGCGGACTGCCCAGCAGGGTATCGACCGATGCGATCACCTTCTGCGTGACGTGCTGCGCAGCGCTGGCCGCCCGGTTGCCCCGGATCACGCCGGCGGCCGCCGCGATCACGCTGCCGATCGCGACCAGCCAGGCCCCGGTCTTGCCCCCGCTGGCCTGCCCCGCCGCCGCCAGGCCCCCGCCGATCAGCTCCATCTCGTCCCCGACATCGATCGGCGCCTCCGCGCGGATCTGCTCGATCTGCGCGCGGACCTGCGCCAGCGCTGCATCGATCTTGGTCTTGGCTTCGATCGCCTGGTCGCGCTTGGCGATCGCCGCCTCGATGCCCGCCAGGATCTCGGCGCTCGAGCTGCCCAGGTTGGGATCACTCAGCGCCGTCTGCGCTGTCGCCAGAAACGCATCGATCGCCGCCAGGCGGTTGTCGATCTCGGCGCTGGCCGCCTGGAGCTGCCCGACCGCCCGTTCGTAGGCGGCGAAGCGCGTAGTGGTATCGGTCCCGCAACCGGCCAGGCCACACACGACCAGAAGGATCGCCCATCGTCTCATCGCTCGTTTCTCCTCTAAGCCCCATGGCGCCAGACCCGCCAGGATCGATTATTTCCCCCCGGTCCGACCCCGTACACCCCCGAAAGCGGTCCTACCGACGCCGGCGGCGTTTCGCCCGCCGCTTGCCGATGCTGTAGCCGCCCTTGACCTTGTAGACCGGCCGGCCGTGCGCTGCCCGCTTGGCCGATGCCCGCTTCTTGTACTTCTTCCGTGCCATGCTCAATACTCCTCAGATCTGTGCGATCCCCTGCCCCTGTTCGTGACCATCCACATTCCAAAGATCACCGCTCCCAGCAGGAACCACTGGGGCAGCCCGGCGATCCAGGACAGACCCGGCGACGCCGTGAGCTTGCCGATCGCCGTGGTTTTGACGCCCTCCGGCGCTGTTGACTCGGCGACGCGGACGATCGAATAGGATCGGTAAATGATCGCCGTGCTGTACGCCACGATCGCCGCCGTCGCCAGCGCCACGATCGCGACGATCGGAACCCACAGGCTCGCCGTCTGCACCTCCGGTTCGCGCTGCCCGCGCGGATACCGCCGCACGATCACGCGGACGATCAGGAATTCATAGTTCGTCCCCGTCTCCAGGTCGGTCCGCGTCTCGCGGCGCCCGCTCTGGTAGCCGAACCGGCCATCGTCGGCGACGGATTGCTTGATCGAATGAACCGCCAGGGCGAGCAGCGTCTCGTTGCTCCCGACGATCTGATATTCCAGATCGATCATGTCGCCTGACTTCAGATACTCGCTCTCGATCGGCACGGTCTGTGCCATAGGTCCGCTCCTATTCCGGCAGCATGTTGATCCAGCTCCCGGCGCCCACCTTGTCGCCGCCGTCGACACTGTAGGCGTAGACCGCACCCTGATAATCATGCCAGGTGTAGCGTTCGCCCGGCTGCAATTCGATCATCCAGTGCTCGTTCGTCAGGAGGTTGTCGCTGCCCAGAAAGACGCTCGCGGTGTTGGACTTTTTGGCCGACACGACCGCTCCGATCCGGGTCTCGTCGGGCAGGAGAATCATCGTCGCCGTCGCCGCCGCCAGCGTGACCTCGTCATCATAGAGCGCCTCGGACGTGTTGCCGCGCAGCTCCACGAGAATCTCGCCCAGCGTGGGCAGATGCGTCAGCAGCTCATCGAGCATCAACGCCAGGGCATCCGTGTCGGCATCGATCGCCGCCAGAGACGCGGCCATCTCGATGAAAATGCTGTCGTGCGACAGAAAGACGGGCGTTTCGGCGATGTAGAGCACGACGGTGGACGCGACATCGCCGGCGTTGACCAGGACCAACTGCTGGTAGGGTTGATCGATCGGGAAATGCACCCCCGCCATGATCTCCTGCGGCGGCTCATCATCGATCCCCAGCAGGATGCGGCTGGCCGTGATGGTCAGGACCGTCAGGTATTTGCCGTAGGCGCCGATCCGGGCGATGCCGCCGGGCGCGATCGTGCGGGATTCATAGCGTGGCGTTCTCATCTGCGCCTCCACAACAGAGCCAGCGCCGCCAGGCCGGCCGCGTAGGGAATGTACCGTTCCCATGAACGCTCGCCGGAGGCCGCGGCGATCTCCGTCGCCTTCGTCTGCGTGACCGCCCCCGTGACCGATTCGATCGCGCTCTTGGCCGCTCCGCTGACCGTCTGGATCTGTTCGGACGCGAGGGACGCCTGCTGCGCCAGCAGCTCCTTGACGTCGGCGCCCGTCATGCCCATCGCCAGGCTCTCGGCGCTGAAATTGACCTTGCTGAAATCGCCGACGCTCATCGCGAACGATCCGGGATCGCTGCTGACCGCCTGCGGTGCGACGAACTTGCCGCCCCCGGTCGAATCGAGCTGCACCCGGTTGTCACTGGCTTCGCTCAGCGTGTAGGCGTGCGATCCCATGTCACAGCCTCCCTTTCCGCAACAGCAGCAGCACCGCCGCCAGGCCGATCGCCAGATACAGCCAGGTCGAATCGCGGCCGCCCATCGATCCGCTGGTGAACGTCTGTGTGCTGGAGGCGGCCGCGTAGCTCGATTCCGGCGTGCCGCCGCCCAGGCCGCCCAGGCCGCCGCCCAGCACGCTGGATGCCGTATCGAGCAGGCCCAACATCCGTCACCTCCGAATCAGCAACGCGAACAGCACCAGGGCGCCGATCACCAGCGCCCACTGTGTCGCGTCCATCTGCATCGCCTGCGCCGCCGGCACGTTCGAGACCACAGGGGCCGGCGCCGCCGTGCCGGCCGGCTTGGTGTCCTTGCCGGTCGCCTGGTTCCACAGCGCCATGGTCTCGGCGATCACTTTGCCCGTGTCCAGCACGCCCTCGGTCAGCTCTTTCCAACTGATGCCCATATCGCCCCCTGTCTGCGACGCTATTCGCGCACGTGGTCCCAGACCTCGTCGAGCAGAATCACCGTGCCGGCGCCGGGCGCTGCCGTCGTGTGGACGTTCACGATGAATTTGCTGAGGCCCTGGTACGGCAGGTAGCTGAACAGGTCGTTGCCCAGGTCGAACGGAATGTGCGAATAGCCGGCCTGCGGCGTGCGCCCGGCCGAATTCATCAAGATCTGGAGAGAATCCCAGGGCAGGTCGCGATAGACCTCGCGCGTGTCCGCCGTGACGTTCACACGGTCCATCGCCGCCGTGACCACGTGCAGGGCGAGCAGCCCCTTGGCCATGCGCGGCAGGTTGTCGATCAGGTTGTCCCCGATCGCCATGAGGTCTCGCGTGGTGCGCAGCCGCCGGATGTGCAGGCCCGTCTGTTCCTGCGGATACAGATCCGTGATGACGTGGACCTCGGCGGTCGCGGCGGTGGCGGCAGCGGCGGTCATGGTGACTTCGACGCTCAGCACGTTGTAGGGACCGGCGCCGGGCTTGCCGCCGGTCTTCAACATGCCCAGCGCTGCGCCGCGCGTCTGGTCCCAGACGGGCAGATGGTGATTCATACACGAAATCACCAGTTGGCCCAGCGGCGCCGCCAGTGCGCCGAACCTGTCGAAATGAAACTTGTAGTCGTCCAGGATCTCCGTCGTCGTGCGATCGAAGATCAGCTCGCCGTTGAGCCATTCGCGGACGTGGGCGACATCCGTAATGAGCTGTGTCCGCGTCAGCGGCGCCGGGGCCGCCGATTGAAAGTTGATGAGCAGGCCGTGGACGTTGTCGCCGGCGGGAATGATGAAGTTGTTGACGGCCGAAGCCGCCACGCTCGGCAGATTGCCGAACCGCCACGTGCTCAGCATGGTCGGCGTGACAAAGACCTCTGCATTTCCGTTTGCCATGATCGTCGCTCCATCGGTGGTGTGTGCTCTGGTGGTCCTCGCGCAGATCCCCGGCGCCCGTCAGACGTTGGGGAAGTATTGCGAGATACTGGCCGGGATCTTCGCCCCGATCGTGGTAATCAGCACGCTCAGGAGGATCTTGATCCCCACCAGGGCGATGAAGATCTGCACGCCGCCGCGAAGCGTCGGGAGGTACGCTTTCCAGCCGGTTCGCTGCCTCTTTGCCATGTTGCACCTCATCAAATTCGGTTGCCCTGACTGCCCGCCGCTTCGATTCTGCCGCGCCCGGGCGCGAAGTATAGGGCAATTCCGTTTTTTTTTGCGAGGTCCGAAAACAGTGGCCCGCCGGCGTTGGGGCAGTCAGGGTTGCGGATCGCGGCCGGCGGGACCACTACAAGAAAGGAATCTCTCATGGGATCGGCTGGGGAAACTGGATATGCGGACGGTCCGGCGGCAGCTTGCCGGCGATCGTGCGGACCATCTTGTTCAACTCGTCCAGCGTGCTCAGGCAGCTCTGCACCGCTTGCTCGTTCGCCTCCAGGCGGTTCGTCAGGCCCTGGATCGCGACATCCTGCG
The DNA here is from genome assembly GCA_012744475.1 of Phycisphaerae bacterium. Classification (GTDB taxonomy): domain Bacteria; phylum Planctomycetota; class Phycisphaerae; order Sedimentisphaerales; family Anaerobacaceae; genus Anaerobaca. Next base: position 76,612 of record JAAYBV010000070.1, on the reverse strand, counting down.
CCTGGATCGCCTTGCGCAGCTCCGCGACCATGCCCTTGACCTCATTGCGTGGCGGCGCCTCGCATTGCAGCGTTCCGATCGATTCGGCCAAGCGATCGAGCCGGCTCTTGATCGATCCGACCGCGCTGAGCGCATCGTTGCGCCCGCGATCCGCCGCGACGATCGCCTGTTTGATCTCGACCAGCGTGGTCGCGATGTCCGCCAGGCGCCCTTCCACCATGCCCATGAGATCTCGCGCTGTTTCGTAGTCCATCGTTTCATCCCTTTCCCAATTGATCGCGGACGATCTTGTCGGCCAGCTCCTCGACGCCGCAGACGAACAGCGCTGCCATATCCGACAGGTCCGTCATGCTCACCGTTGACCCGGCCAGCCATGCGGACACGTGCGCCCTGTAGGTCTTGCGATCGCAGCCCTTGTCTGGCGGCGCCAGCTCCAATAGCTTCGCCCGCGCTCTGTCCGTTCGTTCGCTCATTCTTGTGCCCTGACCGGCTCCGTCACGATCGTTCCGCAGTTGTGACATTCCCACTGTACGGCGACCCCCTCGCCGTGCGGCGCTCCTCGCGTCATGGTCGCACCGCATTTCGGACATTTCATATAGGCATCCTCAGTACAGGACCGGCGCCGCGTTCGGCGGGCGCTCGGCGTCCACCAGGATCGTGACGATCGTCTCATTCGGATCGCCGTACAGCGGCCGGTCGATCGCGCAGACGACGATCGCGTGCAGCCCCGGCGCCAGCTCACCCGCCAGCGTCCAGGTCGATGCCTCCAGATCCTGCGTGACCTCCATGCCGGCAGGACCGGCCAGCAGCTCGACATCGACGGGATCGCCATCGGGATCGCAGACGCGGCGGGTCCGGTTGAACTTGCCCGCCGTGACGGCGTGGCAATCGATCAGTAGCCCCTGGATCATGTTTGGATCGTAGGGAAATGGCGCCGGTCCGATCCAGACCGGTTGCAGGCATACGTTGGGATCGTCCAGGCTCGCGAACGTCGCCCACCAGCTCCGCACCTTCTGGCGGATCTGCCAGGCCCGTTGCCGGTCCACCGCCGCCACGTTGGCGTCCGCGATGTAGTCGCCGACGGGATCGACGCTGTCGATGTGGTCATTCCACCACGCCATCGTCGCCCGGTCCGACCGCAGACGCTCGACCTGGTCCACGTGTTCGGCCGGTACGCTCACGCGCCCCGGCAGCTCTGCGCCGTCGGGCCGCCCGTCCAGGTACGCCAGGGCGATGAACGCCACGACCGCCACGATCCACACCAGCTCGATCAGACTTCGCTCTCTCACGGTCCGCATGATATACCTCCAAATCTTCCAGCAACTCGGCAACGGCGCCGGCGATCAGATCTGCCACCGTTGGCGCGTGCGTGCGACACACGCGCCGCAGCGCAGAATGTTCCTCGTCCGTCAGGCGGACCGTGTAGCGCCATTCCCCCGGTCCGATCGAATAGCCGGTCTCCATCACGCGGGACATCGCGCCACCTCGATGTTTCCGCCCTGCTGCCAGTGGACGTGCTGATAGCTGCCCAGCGCCAGCAGCTTGGTTTCGACCTCGACGCCCAGCCATTCGGACAGGTACGCCAGATCCGCCGGCTCTTGCGAATGAAAAACGTATGCCTCGCGCGCTTCGCTGCGCACCTCGATCGGGATTCCCTTCGGCCTTTGGCTCATCAGCCAACAGTTGATCCCGCGCGTCCGCCCGGCCGTCAGAAGGCTTTTGAACTCCTGCCCGTAGTCGGCTCTCGCGAAGATCCTCGATGCGACGTAGCCGCCCAGCTCCTCACAGACGAAATCCATCTGCCCGCACCGGTAGACCAGGCCCGCGATCGCGTTGAACTCCTCGAACGACCAGGGATCGCGCGGCCGGTAGACGATGCGGAACCGATTCGCCCGCACGTTCGCCAGGCGCCACCAGCGCAACATCAGATCGCGCTGGCCGGCCAGGCCATCGAAGTAAACGCCGGCATAGCCGCACTCCTCCCTTTTGGTCAGGTAGACCAGGCAGCGCGTACTGCCGGCGATCGCCCGCTCGACCAGGAACGTCTTGCCCGATCCCGTCTGCCCCGATACAAAGATGTTCCGACCTTCGATCATTGTGCCTCACCGAACACGTTTGCCGGTCTCCAATCGACGTGCGACTCCCAACTGACATAGATCTTGTGCAGGGTCCGACACTTCGGGCAGCGTTGTGAGAAGCGCGTGGTTGGATGATCGATTCCCCTTCGCTGTGCGCGATACCCACACTTCTCGCAGGTCCATCCGATCGTGCTCATTTTGACAGCTCCGATAGTGCGCCTGGATCGACCACGATCGCGTTCTCGCACTCTGGACAGTGCGCCCGTTTCGGGACCGGCTGCGATGCCTTGCGTGCGATCTCGTGCCCACATTCGAGCTTGAGGACGCGCGTCGCGCCGTTCACCGGACAGCTCCCTTTGCGATAGCAGTAGTCATCCACGACCTTCCGCAGCACTCCATACATCAGTCTGACTCCTCAGGATCTTTCAGGTACGCAAAACCAGGCAGCTCACCGGCCAGGCGGACCGCCTCAGCGAACGCGATCGGCTCGACACGCCATCGCTCCTCGCGCAGATCCACGTAATGCGTGACATCGCGCCAGGTCCGCTTGAAACCGATCACGCAGCCCTGTCGATCGTGCAGTCGCCAGTAGGTCCAGGCGACGCCGGCCCAGGGCGATCCCCGGCGCCGGCGCTTCGGCACAACGCCACAGCGCCTTTTAGGTTTGCCGGCCGGTTTGCGGTCCATCGGCCGGCCGGCGGGTTTCGGAGCTGCCATCCGTAGCGCCTCCACGTTCTCGCCGGGCGATCGCGCGACTGACGACGATGATCTCGGTCAGCTCCTCGGCGATGTCGGCCGCGACCAGGCCCGTCGCCACGATCGCCAGCGAAATGGGATCATCGGGATTCATCGCTGTGTATTGCTTGGCGTAGTGCTCGAAGATCACATACGACGGCCTCGCCAGATCCGGCGCGCGTTTCTTTGCCAGGTTGCCGATCGCCGCCTGCCCCTGGTCTTCGATCACGCCCAGCGCCCGCAGACACAGGCCCAGCGTGCGGAACGGAACCCGGCAGACGCCCTCCCATGCCTGCCGCGTCAAGAGCGCCTCGTCGCCGACCGGACCGGCCGGCTGCTCGATGGACGGTCCGACACGATCGGACGTGTCCGCCGGCCGGTCCGCCGGCGCGCTTGAAAGAGTCCCCACACGTTGACTCAATTCCGCATCGATTGCCGCGTTGAACTCCGCCACGCGATCGACGTCAGGCTTGCGATCGGTCGGTTTCGGCGCCGGCGTCTCGGCTTTCGTGGAGGCCTCCGCCTGCGCCCGGGCCGCTCGTTTGCGGATCGCGTTCGGCGTCATGCTCAGCGCCGGTTTCTTGCGTGGCCGCTTGTCCTTCGCTCCCTTGGTCCGTGCCATGCTCAAAAGTCCTCGTCGTCGTCCTCGTCGTCGCTGTCGTCGTCCTGGTCGGCCGGCTCGTCGTCCTCGACGTGCGGATCTCCATGCTCATCCGTAGACGGCGCATCGCCCGCCAGTTGCTTTCGCAGCTCCGCGATCTCCGCATCCTGCGCATCGACGCGCTTGCGGAGCTGGTCGAACTCGGCGACGCCGTGCAAGTGCGCTTCGCCAGCCACGAAATTGAACCGACCGCCGCAGACCGTGCAGACGACCGACCCGCCTTCGCCGGGAATCCCCGGCGTCCCGCAATTCGGACATTTCAGGTCCATCGGCTCACCCCTTGGAGATTTTGTCCACGATCATCGAAATCGCTTCGATGTTCGCCCGCGCTTCGGCCAGGCCCGCCTCGAGCGCGGCGACACGATCTGCCAGGCCCGCAACGTCGTCGGCCAGGTCCGCACTGTTGACGCGGAACGCCCGGCCCCTGGTCGGTTCGGTCCGCACGATCGCCGCTACTGTCTGCTTCTGTTGCTTGCCCATCGCTACCACTCCTTTGCAAAGCTAAACCACAGTTGCCTGCCCGGCTTGGGCGCAGCGCCCACCCGGCGCAGCATCATCAGCTCCTCGATCTGTTGCCGGCACTTGGCACAGAGATTCGCGCAGCCCTCCGCGCGATCCAGGTCGATCGTCTCCAGGCCCGTATCGATCCGGCCGCACGCCATTCGGCCCGGGCGCTGTAGGATGTGAATGCGCTGCCCTCGGAACACCGTGGATCACTCGCCCGCACAGCTCGCATCGCCTCCGTGCCATTCTCGCAATCTCCTTATTCGGTCTTTCGGCTCAATGGCCGGTTGCCTGCACGTTTCTTTTTACCGGACGCCTCGGCCGCCGCGCTGGCCAGGATCTCGCGTCCCGCCGGCCCGACGCCATCCTTGCCCAGCGGCGCCGGCTCGACGGTATAGACCTTTTCATAGTGCCCGTGCGCGGTCGCCAGGCGTCCTTCGTAGGTGATTCTGACCCGCTGAAAGAGGCAGTCCGCCAATTGGATCGCCTTGCGCAGCCGGCGGTTGTTCGGCAGGTAGCGCAGCTCGCCACTGTCCAGCACGATCGGCACGAGGTATTCCCACGTGACCGACCCGCGCAGGATCTGTCCGCGCTGGGACTGGCCCAACGTCCCAATAAGTGTCTCTCCCGGTTGATGAAAGTAGTAGATCGGTGCGCCCGGCACGACCATGCGATCGTAGTTGAAACGGTTCGATCGCTTGGCGGCCTGCGTGAACTTGGCGGCCCGGTCAAAGGCCGTCTGGTTCGGCGTGGCGTTTTGGGCGGTCTTGAGGATCTCGGCGGCGATGTCCTGCGCCGTCGGGCTTGGCTGGCCTACTGGTTTCGGCGTACCCTTCTGTCGTGCCATCGTCGCCCCCGCGACGACGTCCCCCTGTGAGATATGTTATGTTTCATTCGGGTATGCGGGCGGGGTCAACGGCAAGTGGACTCTGGCCGCCGCTTTCGCGGCCTCCAGGCGGCTTTTCATGTAGTTGCCGCCGTGGCGTGGGCCGCCGTCTGGCAGAGGTTTTCCCACATCAGGCCCACCGTGTCGGCCAAACCGAGATTCTGAAGGACGATCGAGATGTTCGTGGTCGGATCGAGGTCCGGGGTGACACTGGCCTCGAGATGGTGCTGGAGGTTGATGATCGACGAGGCGAACTTGATCCGGTTGCAGTACAACAGGCCTGTCCGGTAATACAGCTCGAGTGTGGCCCGATCATAGGACGCCGGAGGTGTAATGTGGTCCATCCCTTCGCTGTCGCGTCCAGCCTCCAGAAGGCACAGGGCCAGCTTGGTTCGAGCCCGGGTGAAGGTCGGGTTGATCTGGAGGGCGGTGTCGAAGGACTCGAGGGCCTGGGCGGGCTGGCCGGCATTGACCTGGAGCAGGCCGAGGCGGTAGTAGAGATCGGGGTTCTGCGGGAATCTGGCGAGATGCCGGTGATGAGCGTCAAAGATGGCTTGGTCGAGGGTGAATCCGTCCTCGGGCGCCGGAATCAGATTGGCTTCGAGGGCGGCCTTGAGCACGAGTTTGGCCGTTTCCGCATAGAGAAAGGCGCTGTTCGGCTGGATTGCGGCGGCCAGAGTGAGCGTATGACGAGCCTCGGCGTCCTGGGCGGCGAGCTTCTGGGCGGCCGCAAGCCCAACGTAGGCTTCGACGATTTTGTCGTTGATCTCGATCGCCCGGTTGAACTGCTGGGCGGCCAGTTGTTCGGCGTGCATCTTGAGATAGTTGGTGCCGAGTTTGATGGTCGCTTCGAGGTAGTCGGGGCAGAGCCGGATCGCATGCTGGTACTGGGCGATTGCGTCCGTCGTGGCGCCCATGGCGGCAATGATGTCGGCGCGCATGGCCACCAGATCGGCACGCTCCGGCTGATCGGCCAGGAGAAGATCGACCGCATCGAGGGCCTCTTCGAAGTTCCCCTCCATGACCATGCGATCGATTGCGTCGTCTCGGGCCACGAAGTTGTCGGGGTGGATGAGGATGGCGGTGTTGAAGGTTTCCACGGCCTTGGCCGACTGGCCGGTGGCGAGATAGAGATATCCCAAAATGACCAGGGTCGAGATGTCATCCGGGTAATGGTGCCGCAGAGGCTCATACTCGGCGATCGCATCGTCCAGGCGGCCTTCTTTGAAGTAGATCGCGCCGAGCCGCTGGGCGGGCAATTGCAGATATCCCTTGAACTTCAGGCAGTCCTGATAGAACTCGATGGCCTCGGCCTGATGGCCCAGCCGTTCGTGGCAGTGTCCCAGGGCGTAGAGCGCCAGCGTGTTGTTGGGCTGACGCACGTAGATGGACTGCAATTCCCCGATGGCCTCGACAAGGTTGTTGGCCCGCAGCGACAGGCTGGCCGCCGCCATCCGGCCCAGCGTGCAGGCAGGATGCTCGAAAAGATAGAGCCGCAGTTGCTCCTGCGCCGCATCGTACTTGCTGTCGCTCATGAGGTCGATCACGTGACTGAGGTGACGCTCCTGAAGCGCGACCGGTTCGTCGCGGTTCTGGCGGCGCTCATCCAGCCAGTGCCAGATCAGGTCGGATGTGTCAACGACTATCGCCCTGCCGAATATCTCAAGCAATCCACTCATCCCTCACTCCCAAAGGCACCAGGGACGTCAATAACGATTCTGCGGAGATATCGTCCAATTTCGCAGGGCGGTTAACCTGCGTGGATGCCATGTGGGAGGTAGACGCGATTGCCCGGCGCGTCCGTCAGGGCGGTTGTGCACCCTGTAGCGATTGTTGCGATTCTGAAGGGGCCGTTATCAGACCCTTAACGGGCCGACGAGAGACCGCAGACGGCGCCCCCAGGGCGCCAAGGGCCCTGCCGGCCATCCCATGACCCGGCTGCCGGCAGAACACCTACGACGTCTGGGCGTGCTTCTCCACCTCGCTGAGATACGCCACTGTGCGCTGGAGCGTATCGCTGAGGTGTTTGAGTCGGAGCATGGTCTTGACTCGCGTCAGCAGCTCGAGGCGGTTGACGGGCTTGCTGACGAAGTCGTCGGTCCCGGAGTCGATGCCGCGTTCGATATCTCCGAATTCGTTGAGCGCCGTGACCATGATCACCGGGATGTCGTTGGTGGCCGGGTCTTTCTTCAGCCGACGGCAGACCTCGAATCCGCTCATCTTGGGCATCATCACGTCCAGGAGAACCAGGTCGGGCTTGGTCTTGGCGACCAGATCCAGGGCCTCGATACCGTCGCGGGCGGCAACGGTCCGGCAGTCGACGTCTTCGAGATACGCCTGGATCAGTTCAAGATTCTGTGCGTTGTCATCTACCACGAGGATGACGGGCAGCCTCTCGGGCGGCGACGGGCGTTTTTGGTGACTCATGAGCCAAGCTCCCGATATCAATGCTGGAGGCGGCCCAAACGCGCGGGCCGGTTCGAGATCAACAATGTCACATCGCTTTCAGCGGATTCACCATTTCAGGTCCGAGCGCTCCTCGATGAACTGACGCACTTCCGGGCGTATGTAAATGCTCTCGATATCGAGCACTTTTCTCACCGCGGCGGCACAGAGAGCCGCCGATTCGCCCGATCCGGCCTCGGTGTCCAGGAAGAACACGTTCTGGCCTCGGACGGCACACAAGCCTCCACCGTTGCCCCCCAGGGGCTCGCGGCGGATCGTGACGCCTCCGCCGGCCAGAAGGGCCAGAAGCTCGTCCAGAATCCTTTGCTCGTTCATGGCGGTCGTCCGCAAGACGCCGGCAGCCGGCGTGGCCCTTTGCGAAAAAAACCACAGCCGCGCCGATCCAGATGCTTGTAAGGCAACGACTTCCAATGCATAATACAGAGCGTACGGATACGACGGATCGCATTGTACAGAAGGAGTCGGCTGTTGGCAAGCATCATCGACAAACGCCTCGCCCTGCACCAGCGTCTGGCCAAGAAGGAACAGGAATACAACGCCCTGAAATCGCAGAACGTGCAGCTCCAGGCCCTGGCCAATCTCGGTTCGGCTACCAGCATGATCGCGCATGAGATCAACAATCTGCTGACGCCGTTGGCCAACTACGCGGCGCTGGCCGCGAAAAACCCCCACGACGCGGATCTGGTGGCCAAGGCGCTCGACAAGACCGTGCGCAACTGCCAGCGTGCCTCCAGGATCATGATCAGCATGCTGGCGATGGCCAATGGACAGACCCAGGAGAAGCACCGCGTGGCGTTGCGCGCCCTTGTGGACGACGTGTTCACATGCCTGTGTAGGGACTTCAACAAGGACGGCATCGCCGTTCAGGTGGACGTGCCGGAGACGGTAGAGATCGTGTGCGTGCCCGTTCAGATTCAGCAGGTGTTCATGAATCTGATCCTGAACGCGCGGGATGCCATGCTTCCGGGCGGCGGTCACCTGACGATCTCTGCGGCCGAGAACGGTGTGCAGGTGGACATCGCGGTGACGGACACCGGCCGGGGCATCGCGTCAGAAGACCTCGAAAATGTCTTCGAGCCCTTCTATACGACCAAGGCCGGACAGGAGGGCCCTGCCACGTATTCGGGCTCCGGGGTCGGTCTGGCGTTTTGTCAGCGAGTCGTGCATGCGCACGGAGGAGAAATTTCAGCGGAATCCTGTCCCGGCCGGGGAACCACGTTCCGCGTCTGCCTGCCCAAATCATCGTCCTGATGACAATGATTGCCACCGTCTACCAGAACGTCGGTCACGTTATCGCGATGCTGGTTCTGCTGGCCGGATCGGCCTTCTTCTCCGGGTCCGAGACGACTCTGTTCAATCTCACCCGACGCCAGATCAAGCAGATCACGAATTCCACGCGTCGCGTTCACAGGCTTCTGGCGCGCCTGCTGAACCGCCCCGGACAACTGCTCACCTGCCTGCTGCTGGGCAATATCACGGTCAACGTCCTGTTCTTCGCCGTTTCCAGCGTTCTGACGCTGCGCATCAAGGCGCAGTGGGGTCTGACGGCCGCGGCATCTCTGGCGGTCGTGGCGTTTCTGACGCTCGTGCTTTTCGGTGAGATCCTCCCGAAATCACTGGCGTACGCGAATTCCTGGAGACTGGCGGGCGTGCTGGCCTTGCCCGCGTTTCTATGTGTCCAGGTGTTGGGGCCTCTGGCGTCTGTGGCGCGTGTTCTGCTGCTGGAGCCGATCCTGCGAATCCTGCTGGGGTATCGGCGTCACAGCAAGGCGATCACCCTGACAGAGTTCCGTTCGCTGATCGATCTGAGCCGGCAACGGGGGCTAATCAGCGATGACGAGAACCGGCTGCTGACGGAGGTGATCGAACTGGGCTTCCTCAAGGTCCGGCACGTCATGCGGGCGCGTGTGGACATGGTCGCCTGCGACGTCTCCGACCCGCCTTCTCAAGTGCGGCAACGTATGCGAGAGCATCGCCTTACGAAGATGCCTGTCTACGTCAAGGATGTCGACCGGGTGGTCGGCATGGTCCACCTGCGGCAGTTGCTTCTGAAGCCCGACGCCTCTGTGGATCGGCTGGTCCAGCCGGTTGCCTTCGTGCCCGAGCAGAAGACGGTTGAATCTCTGTTAGAGCATTTTCGCAAGACACAGACCGACATGGCAGTCGTCGTGGATGAATACGGCGGCATTGCCGGTTCGGTCCGTCTGGAGGATATCGCCGCAGAACTTTTCGGCCGCGCCGACCTCAGCGGCGACGTCGAGCCCATCGAGTTGCTCGGACCGTTCGCGTATCGCCTCTCGGGAAGTCTGCCGATTCATGAGTGGGCCGATGACCTCGGGCTCGATCTCAGTGAAACCCGGCTGGCGACGATAGGCGGACTGGTAACCGCCCTTCTGGGCAAGATTCCCAAACCGGGCGATGCGGCCAGCCTGAACAACCTGCGGTTCACCGTCGAGCGTGTCCGAAGGCATCGCATTGAGACGGTGATCCTGTCCCTGGAACCGATGACTGATGACCGGTAGCGTCGCTATCCTCGGCCTGGCCCTGTGCGCCGCAGCACTCTCGGCGGTGTACTCAGGATTGGAGACGGGCATGTACCGCCTCAGCCGGCTGCGCGTCCGTCTGGGGGCCGAAAAAGGCCACTGGCGGCCGAAGATCCTCAGCGAGATTCTGCCCGACGGCGCCGGCCTGTTGCTCTCGCTTCTGGTGGCCAACAACCTGGCCAACTACGTGACAACCAGTTGCGTAACCTACCTGCTGTTGGGGGCCGTAGCATCGGCGCATGCGGCCGAGCTTCTGGCGGCGATGGTGACCGCCCCCCTGCTGTTTGTCTTCGCCGAGTCCACCCCGAAGAGTGTCTTCCTGTACCGCGCCGACGTTCTCATGCCGTTCTTTGCCCCGATGCTACTGGTCACCCATCGCCTTCTGACCTGGTGCGGCGCCGTACCCCTGCTCAAGGGACTCTCGTACCTGTTCGGCTACACGATTCGATCATCGGTGCCGTCCAAGACGATGATCGCATCCGCACAGCGTCACCAGGTCAGGGCCATCCTGCGTGATACGCAGGAGGAGGGTCTCCTGAGTCCTATCCAGACGGATATCGTCGATCGCATCGTCAACATCCCGAGCCTGCGGTTGAGCGCCGTCATGGTTCCGCTGAACGAGGTACAGTCGGTAAGCGTCGGATCCGGCCGGACGGTTCTGCTGAACAAGCTCCGGCGGTATCCTTGGACGCGGCTGATCGTATGGCAGGATGCACCCACGCATATCATTGGTTTCGTCAACGTGTATGACGTGCTGAACGAAGAAGTACCCTTTGACGATCTGTCGCGGTTCGTGATGCCGCTGCGGCAGATGGACAGCCGAACGGCGGTGATTGATGCCATCGACGTGATGCGGCGGGACGATCTGGAGATCGTGCTGGTGACGCGAAGTCGACGAGGCAGCCACGAGGTTCCCGTGGGGATTGTTACCATGAAGGATCTCGTGGAGGAACTCCTGGGCGAACTGGCGGAATGGTGAGATGATGCCTGCATCAAAACCGAGGCCGTTCGATCTCCATACAGCGGAACGCTTTGCAGCAGCCGGCAGGATGTTGATTCTTCTTGTGCTGCTCGCGGCGATCCTGGCCAACAGCATGACCAAGCAGCCGGTCAGCCGGGATGAGCACATGTACTGCACGGCGGCAGTTCTGCTCGCACGCGGTCAGGCGATCTACCGGGATTTCGCCTATCCGGCGCAACTGCCGTACCATCCGCTGCTGCTCGGCACGCTCTGCCGAGCCCTTCACACGGAGCACTATCTCCTGGTTGGGCGACTGCTGTCCGCCTTCTGCGACATGGCGGTGGTCGTGTTGATCCTGGCGATCTACCGCCGTGCGTTCGACAACCATCGGCTGGCGGGGCAATGGCTCGGGCTGGCGGGGGCGGTCCTGTACGCGTTCAATCCTCTGGTGGACTACGCCGCCGGCTACGCCTGGAACCACAACGTGGTCATTGCCTGCGTGGTCCTGTCCTTCTGGGTGTTTGCGAGAACCGGTTTTCGGCCGGCGCCCCCGTTCTGGCGAATCGCTGCGATGGGCGCACTGCTGACGTTCGCCACAGGCATGAGAGTGACCACGGCCCTGGTGGTCGTCGTGTTTCTGGCCGCCGTGCTCGCAGCGGCCGGAGGATCGATCTACAACCGCATCCGCACCGCCCTGCCGTTTGCCGTCGCGAGCCTTCTGGTCCTGGCATGGCCTCTCTGGATCGTCATGCAGGCGCCGAAAGCTGCCTGGCTGAATCTGGTTGAGATTCCGGCTCTCTACGGGCGATGGCTGCACGAGATCGGCCTGGTGTTCAACAAGGCCGGGTTGACCATCGACTGCCTGAAGACGCCCGGCTATCTGGCTCTGCTGATTGTGGCAGGATACTCAATTGCGGTGGCTGTCAGACGTCGCGCATCCCTTGGTGACGCCTCACGGCGGAATCTTCTTCTGGCCGGCGGGGTCGTGGTGTGCTTCTGTCTGATTGCCTTCATTCCTCCGACGATGTGGCATCAGTACTGGGCGGTGCCGGTGCCGTTCCTGGTCATCGTCTGCGCCTACCCGATGGCGGCCTTGCGTCAGGCCGCACAGAAGCCCGACGGCAGACGGTCGTTCCGTATCGCTTGCGCCGTTACGTTCTCCTGTGCGACCCTGGCAATCCTGACCAATCTCACCGTTCTGCGTCGGCTGCCGGCCGTCATCGTGCCGGAATACTGGACCCCTGTGATGCTGCACAGAACCGCTGTGGATATCGCCGGCCGCGTGGGCGAGCCGAAGCTCGTCCTGACGCTCGGACCGCTCTACGCGCTCGAGGGTGGAAGCGACATCTATCCCGAGCTGGCCAGCGGCTCGATCGTCTATCGCGCCGCCGACGCAATGTCGGCAGAAGACCGCGCGATCACACCTACGGTCGGACCGGCGACACTCAAAGACCTTCTGAACAGGAAACCTCCCTCGGCGGCAATTCTCGGCGTGGAACCCTCGTATCTGTCGTTTCTTGAAGAGCCCCTGCTCCAGGCACTCGATCCTGCATGGCCTCGCCACAGCCGGGAAGACGGGCTCCAGGTGTACGTTCGCCCCTGATGGGATTGCGGCTCACTTCTTGCGACGGTACTCGTCCATGATGGCCTGGGCAATGGCGTTGATCGCATCGCGACTGAGACTCGACCGATTGGAGATGATCGAGAACAGATACGGCCTCTCATCGGTCAGGCAGATGCCGGAGAACGAACGCACGCCGCTGATATAGCCGGTCTTGCCCAGAATCCCGGCCCGGTAGGCCGACTCTTTGAAATACCTGCCGATCGTGCCGTCCGCACCTCCGACGGCCAGAGAGGTCCGGTACAGCTCCCAGTTCCCGCCGGTGTAGGCGTCGCGCAGCACCGCCACGATGGCCCGGGCGCTGAGCAGGTTCTTTCGACTCAGGCCGCTTCCATCGTCGATCTCAAACTCCGCCCGAGGAATCCCCAGACCGGTCAGGTAGTCTCCGATCCGTTCGCGGCCTTTCTCCCAACTGCCGTTTCGGCGGTCGGGATTCTCGTGCGCCGCAATCGTCTTGAGCAGCGCCTCGGCCGCCAGTCCCAGGCTGTCTTTATTGGCGCGATGCAGGCAGTCGATCAGAGGCGTGGCGTATTCGGCCACAGGAATGAGCCGGCCGTTGGCGTCGAGCGGCCTCTCGACGAGGTGCCCGCCGACCGGGATGCCCGCTCGGACCAGGTGCTCGGCCAGCAGGAAGCCGAAGAACGCGCCGGGTTGCTCGATGGCCACGTCGAACGGTCCCTCTTTGTCCTTGCACTTGCCGCGAAGGATGATGCGATTGGGCTGGCGCGTCCGATAGGCGCCGACGCCGGTGGCGCCGCTCGAAACCGCCTGAATCTCGTTGGCAATCTCAACAAAGGATGTGGACGGTTCGACCTGGACGCCGATCCGCCCGCCCTGATTCGTGGTGGTCACCTGGATGCAGTTGCCGCGATAGTTCAGACCGCACACTTCACAGGCATACCACCGATTCAAGTCGCTTTCGAGCCAGTTGGGGTGAACCCGCTGATCGTCGAAAACCGTCGTGTCGATGACGATGTCGGCAACAGACTCGACGCCGAGTTGCTCAAGGCCGCAGACAACCTCGTCGAACACCCAGCCGTTCGGGCGGCCGTATAGCGCGTCCATGGCAGGGTCGCCGAGGAGCGGGTCCCCGCTGCCGATGACTACCAATGCGCCGTCACACAACCCGATCCGGGTCCGGTACTCGAAGAGCGGCCCGAGATACCGCAGAGCGGCCGCCGTGGTGACCAGCTTCATGTTCGACGCGGGAGTCATAGCGGTGGTCGCGTTGTGGCTGTATATGACCGCGCCGGAGTCCGGCTCGACCACATGGACCGCGTATTCCGCCGGCTTGGCCTTGCCTACGACCCCCGCGATGCGTCCGGCGAGACCCGCGGTCACCGGCCGGCACAACCAGAGGCAGGCCCAGAGAACGAACGACAGTTTCTTGACGCGCGACTTCATGCTGTGCGACATGATCCTCGTACTCACAATGTTTTTCGGTCGACCTGTGCCCTTTTTATCGGGCGACAGCATGTCAAATCTTCAGACAATGTTCAGGATTCTACCAGCCGGATTGGCGTGCCGACGCGAATTCTCCGTGAATGGGCCGGGACGTGTGGCTTCTCCGGACATCAAAACAGATCGCGCGCCGCCCGACTGAAAGTCCGTGCAGCGGCCGGCCCACCCTTTACGGAGCTACCCAGATGCGGGACAAGTGGTTCTGCGGCCGTCCCTACGGCAGCGCCGAAGTAATCTCGGCAATTGTCACTCCCAACAGCGCTTTTGCGATGGGGTCCAGCTCCGCCTTGCCCCCCACCAGATGGAACGTGCGATGCGTGTGGACGATGCTCTGTCCGGGCGCGAGGGCCGCCGCGGGAGAGGACGTCTCCAGCTCATAAAACGGCCCCATGGGTTTGGCGCCGGGCGTAGCCGGACCATCGTTGTAGGAGTTGATCGTATCGCCGCGGAAGGGTTCGTTCTGAAGTTCCCACATGGAGTTGACGTAGTCCAACACGCCCTGCGGCTTGTTGTACTGGACGATGGTCAGGACCTCGTTGGCCGCGTCGTAGCTGCCCAGGACGTTTCTGGCACGTTTCGGCGTCAGGCCGATCTTGCTTCGGTATTGTCCGTCTCCGCTGAAGAACAGGACTCCATCCTTGACCACGAGCCGGGAGGCGGGCACCTTGCCGAAATAGGTGTCATTCACGACCGGGCCGAGCCGGCTTTCCGGGCCGACGTTGAACGGCACGACGATCGTCGTCTGGGGCGACGGATTGAACATCCCGAGAATCCAGATGGACAGTAGGCCCGTTTGCCTGGTCCATGGCTCGGTTCCGGCGTTCGTCATCCGGTTGCTCGATTCGAACGCGACCATTTTCACCGAAGGGCCAACCGGCGCGCCGAGCTGCTCGATGGCCTGATCGCGGTCGAGCACACTGATCTCCCGGTCCACCTGCACGTCGAACGTGGTGCCGGAGTAGTTCACCAACCTCATCGTCCGTCGGAAACTGGCCGCGTCCGCCGTCTTCGAGACCACCTCAAACGGCTCGGTGTCGATCGCAGCGGGAGTCTGCCAGTGATCGAAGTCGAACGGTACGTCCTTGGCGAAGAAAATGGAGAACTGCCCGCCTTCCGGACCAATCCAGAAGCGGTCTTCTCCGCCATAGGGGTTCATGTGTTTCAGCGTCTGGCCCGAGGCGATGAGCTCCCGATTGATCCAGCCGAAGCTCTTGCCGCCGGGGCCCCCTGCCGTACTGGTCATAATGCGTCCCTGCATCGCCGGGACGACGGCGACCTGGCCGCTGCCGGAGCGGTCTTGCAGGACGACCACCTCGGCGTGCTTCTGGAGGAACGAAACATCGCCTCCAAAGGTCTGGTCTTGCGTGTTCGAGTCGGCTGTCGCACAGCCGGCCAAAGCCATCGCTGCGAGGAACAACCCAATTGCTCGTCGGCCCATTCTGAGTCTCCCTTCATTTGCCTGATCGTCCATCTATCCACAACAGCCCGCACGCGACCGCTGTCGCGCCGAGCGTCTCAACGATAGTCGATCCGCCCCGTGTAATCAAGTCCCCTTCCAGGCGGTCGGACTGCAATCGCGAGGGCGTCGCTGGCTCCAGCAAGATCGGCTTCAGGGCGGCCCTCGACATCCAGGTCGGAACCCCAATTGGAGGCATGTCCGACGGTTTTTGCTTGACCGCCTTAGAGCGATTGGCTATTGATTAACGACTATTTGCAGCCGTTTTTCCGGGCGGTGCAACGCGTACCGGGTGGCGGCGAACCGTGTTCGCCGTTGTTCGTCGGATGCTCTGGTGTACCGATCCAGCGAGGGTGAATCGCGCGAGCCGGCCGGACAATGACAGGGGACTTTGTGGAAGACAAACGCGTACGAGTTGGGTTGGTCGGCTTCGGAACCGTCGGCACCGGCGTCGCCAAACTGATCTGCGAAGGGGCCGACGCCATCGCCGAGAAGATGGGCGTGCACCTGGAACTGGGCTGTGTAGTGGACCTGGATACGACGACGCCTCGCCCGGTGCGGCTGCCCGAAGGCGTGCTGACCAATGACATCCAGCGGCTTCTGGCCGACCCGGGCATCACGGTCGGCGTCGAGCTGGTCGGAGGCACCGGCGTCGCCAAGGCGATCCAGCTCGATCTGCTCCGCGCCGGCAAGGACGTGGTCACCGCCAACAAGGCCCTGCTGGCCGAGCACGGCGCGGAACTCTATCACGCGGCCCGCCAGTGCGGCCGGTGCATCGCCTTCGAGGCCAGTTGCGCCGGCGGCGTTCCCATCATCGGCGCCATCTGCACCGGACTGGCCGCCAACAACGTCCGCGCCATGTACGGGATCGTCAACGGCACCTGCAACTATATCCTCTCAAACATGAGCGCCAAGGACGAGGAATTCGCCGTGGCGCTGAGCCAGGCCCAGAAGCGGGGATTCGCGGAGGCCGATCCGACGCTGGACATCACCGGCGGTGACAGCGCTCACAAGCTGGCCATCCTGGCCTCCATGGCGTTCGGATACGAGATTTCTCTGGAAGACATCCATGTCCAGGGCATCGACCGCATCGCCAAGGAGGATATCCAGTACGGTCGCGAGATGGGCTATTGCCTCAAGCTTTTGGCGATCGGGCTCAAGGACGATCGCGGCAGGGTCTCGCTGCGCGTGCATCCATCGTTTATCGCGGCCGACTGTTCACTGGCCAGGGTCGATGGCTCGTTCAATGCGATCAGCATCTTCGGCAGCGCCGTCGGCGAGACGCTCTACTACGGGCGCGGCGCCGGCATGATGCCCACCGCCAGCGCCGTAGTCGCCGACATCATCGACGTGGCTCTGGGCAATTCCCGAACGACGTTCGAGCACCTGCGGCTCAAGCCGCGAGCGGAAGTGATTCCCCTCATCGAAGACATCAATGACACGGTGAGCCGGTTCTATATCCGGGTCATGGCCAAAGACGTGCCGGGCGTAGTCGCCTGCTACGGCAGGATTCTCGGGGACCACGGAATCAGCATCCGCGGCGCCCTCCAGCATGAAGGCCGCGGGCCCGACAACACCGTGCCGGTGGTTATCACGACCCATCGGACACAGGAGCGCAACATGGCGGCGGCTCTGGCCGAGCTGGCCCAGTCGGAGTTCTTCGGCCCGCAGCCGGTATGCATTCGAATTGAGGATATCCCAGAGGACCGGGATGTCTGAGCACGCGCGACCGGCGGCGGGCGCCGCAGTTCGCCTTCGGATTCGCCGATCAGGTAAGCTATGACAAAGTACGCAATCATCGTCCCGGATGGAGCGGCCGACGAGCCGATCGAGCTGTTTGGCGGCAAGACCGCTCTCGAAGCCGCCGAGACGCCGAACATGGACCGGATCACCACGCAGGGCCGACAGGGTCTTGTGCGGACGGTCCCTGGCGGCATGGACCCGGGCAGCGACGTCGCCCAGATGAGCCTGCTGGGATACGATCCGGCACGCTACTACACCGGCCGGGCGCCTATCGAGGCGGCGGCGCAGGGGATCAAGCTCGGGGCCTCCGACTGGGTCTTCCGCTGCAACCTGGTGACAATCGCCGACGGTAAGATGGCCGATCACAGCGCCGGGCACATCACGACGGAAGAAGGGGCCAGCCTGCTCCGGGATCTGCAAACACGAATCACCGACGAGCGATTGTCATTCCATCCCGGCGTCAGCTACCGGCACCTGCTCGTGTGCCGAGGGATGGATTTCGACGTCCGGACCTATCCCCCGCACGATCACATCGGCACCGCGGTCGAGAAACTGCTGCCGCGCGGCAAAGGGGCGGACATGCTCATTGAGCTGATGAACCTGTCGCGGCAGGTCTTCGCCGACCACGACGTCAACCGCGTCCGCCGCGACCTTGGCGAGAATCAGGTCAGTTCGATCTGGCTCTGGGGCCAGGGCAAGCGGGCTCATCTGGAGAGCTTCCGCAAGCGGTTTGGCATCTGCGGTGCGGCGATCACGGCGGTCGATCTCGTTCGTGGTCTGGCCAGGCTGGTGGGCTTCGACCTGATCGAGGTCCCCGGCGCCACAGGGCTGTTCGACACCAACTACCAGGGCAAAGCCGCCGCGGCGATAGAAGCCCTCGAAGACCATGATCTGGTTTTTGTTCATATCGAAGCGCCGGACGAGGCGTCGCACGGGGGCCACGCCGAGATCAAGAAGGCTGCGATCGAAGAGATAGACAAGCACATCGTCGGACCCGTGCTCGAAGTCCTGGAGCGCTTCGAAAGCTGGCGCATCCTGGTCCTGCCCGATCATCCCACGCCGGTGCGGCATGGAGCCCATTCGGCCGAGCCGGTCCCGTTTGCCATGGCCGGCACGGGCGTGACGGGCATTCTCCACCTCGGTTTCGGAGAGTCCAACGCCACCAGGTCGGGATTCCGGATCGAGAACGGATGTGAACTCATGGAGTATTTTCTCAAGAGCGCGGGCCGATAGGGAGCCGGGTAACCGTGCGATAAATGCTGTAGTCACGGAGGGGGAACCACAGAAGGGGACACCATGAAAGTCGCGAAATTCGGAGGATCGTCCGTAGCGGACGCCAAACAGATATTGAAGGTGGTCAAAATCATCAAAGCCGACCCGGACCGGCGGATCGTCGTGGTCTCGGCGCCGGGCAAGCGTTTCTCCAGAGACATCAAAGTGACCGACCTGCTCATTGCCCTGGCCGATGCCGTCATTGCGGGCCGGCCCTATGAGCAGGAACTGGCTGTGGTGGTCGGACGATACGCTGAGATCCAGCGGGAGTTAGGTCTGGACGCCTCCATCGTCGGCGAGATTGAGTCCGATCTGCGGGATCGCATCGCTCGTCGTTCCAGCAACAACGCCCAATTCATGGATACGATCAAGGCGTCCGGTGAAGACAACAATGCCAAGATTGTCGCGCAGGTCTTCGTCAACCAGGGCATCCCGGCTCGTTACGTCGATCCGAAAGAGGCCGGTCTGCTCCTGAGCGGCGATTTCGGCAACGCCCAGGTCCTGCCTGAGTCCTTTCTCAGCCTCAAGTCGCTGCGAGACGCGCAGGAGATCATCATCTTCCCCGGGTTCTTCGGCTACACACGCCAGGGAGAGGTCGCCACGTTTCCTCGCGGCGGTTCGGACATCACCGGGGCCATTCTCGCGGCCGCCGTGGAGGCCGACGTCTACGAGAACTTCACCGACGTCGATTCAGTGTTCGCTCTGGACCCGCGTCTCGTGCCCGATGCGCCGGCGATCAACCTCCTGACGTTCCGGGAAATGCGGGAATTGTCGTATGCCGGCTTCGGCGTATTCCACGACGAAGCCATCGTTCCCGCGGTCCGCGCCAAGGTTCCCATTTGCATCAAGAACACTAACCGGCCCGAAGCGCCCGGTACCATGATCGTAGCCGAACGCAAATACGAGCAGGGGGAGATCACCGGCATCGCCAGCGCGGACGGATTCAGCGCGATCTTCCTGCACAAGTACATGATGAACCGGGAACTGGGCTTCGGCCGCCGTTTGCTGCAGGTCCTGGAAGACGAGCGCCTGTCCTTCGAGCACGTGCCATCCGGCATTGACGACATGTCGGTGATCCTGCGAAGCGCGCCGCTGACGCCGGAGAAGGAAGAGCAGGTGCTCACGCGGATTCGCACCGAGCTTCAGGTGGACGATGTGACGATCGAGCACGGCCTCTCGCTGGTCATGATCGTCGGAGAAGGCATGCGGTACGCGGTGGGTGTTGCCGCAAGGGCGTGTGCCGCTCTGGCGGATGCCGGCGTCAATATCGAGATGATCAACCAGGGCTCCTCCGAGATCAGCATCATGTTCGGCGTCAAGGAGATCGACCGCAAGCATGCGGTCCAGGCCCTGGGCCACGCGCTGCTGAAGATAGGCAAGGTCCATTGACCCGGCCGCGACGACCAACTCGCGTTTGGAGCAGACGCGCGCGGGTGGTTCTGACCGGCGCGAGTCTCGTGGGACTCGTCCTCCTGGTCTGGCTCGACCGGAGCGTGATCTCCCCTCGCCGGATCGCACAGGGCGATTCACCCGGACAATCCGCCGCTCGGGACAGGACCCGCTATCACGGCAAAGCGTTCCGTGTCGTCTCCGTTCTGGACGGCGACACGGTGGACGTGGACGCGCCCGACGGCCAACACGCGACGACAAGGGTTCGTCTGCTCGGGATCGATGCGCCCGAGATGAACTACAAAGATCGCCGTCCCGCCCGCTTTGCCGAGGAAGCGACGGCGTTTACACGCACGCGGATCTCCGGCAGACAGGTGACCGTGCATCTCGACGAAGGCGATCGCACGCGGTGCAATTATGGCAGATTGCTCGCCTACCTGGAGCTTGACGACGGCACCGTGCTCAACGAGGCGATGCTGACCGAAGGGTACGCCTACGCCGACCTGCGGTTCAAACACAGCTACTTCCACAAGTACGGGGAACTGGAGGCCAGCGCCCGTGCGCTGCGAAAAGGGTTGTGGGCCGAGGTGACGCGGGACGATCTGCCCGACTGGCTCCAACGGATGCGGCCCAGCCTTCTGGCGGATTGAGACCGTGCCCGCCGCGCAAGACAGATTACAGGTTGTACTCTTTGATCTTGCGGTAGAGCGTGCGCTCGCCGATGCCGAGAATCTTAGCGGCTTTCTCGCGATTGCCCTCGGTCCTGGCGAGCGTATCGACGATGGCTTTCTTTTCGATATCGTTGAGCGAGACGCCGGCCAAGTTTGAAGGCGAGGCGCTGGCGCCGGTCAGTTGGCGCCGGCGCGAAATCTCCGGCGGGATGTCCTGAACGTCGAGCCGGTCCCGATCGCACATCACGACCATGGTCCGAACGGCGTTCTTGAGCTGCCGGACATTGCCGGGCCAGTCGTGGCCGACCAGAATCTGCATCGCCGCGTCGCTCACGCCACGCACGTTCGAGCCGATCTCTTCGACAGCTTCCTGCAGGAAATGCTCCACGAGCAGCGGAATGTCTTCCGGACGCTCCCGCAACGCCGGCAGCGAGACACTCACTCCCTTGATCCGAAAATACAGGTCCTCGCGAAATCTGTTCTGTTCGATCAGTCTGCTCAGGCTGTGATTGGTGGCACTGATGATCCGCACATCCACCGAAATCGCCTTGCTGGAACCGACGGGGATGACCAGGCCGTCTTCGAGAACGCGGAGCAGCTTGGCCTGCATGTTCAAAGGCATATCCCCGATCTCGTCGAGAAACAGCGTGCCCTCGTGCGCGATTTCAAAGAGTCCCTTGCGGTCGGTGTTGGCGCCGGTGAAGGCGCCCCTGACGTGTCCGAACAGCTCGCTCTCGAGCAGGGTTTCCGTCAGGCCGGCGCAGTTGACCGGCCGGAACGGCTTGGTGCGACGCAGCGAGTTGTCGTGGATCGCCCGGGCCAGAAGCTCCTTGCCGGTCCCCGAAGGCCCTTCGATCAGCACCGCGATGTTCGTGGGCGCGACGCGACGGACGATCTCAAAGATCCCCTGCATGGCCGGGCTGTTGCCTTTGATGCCCTCGAAGAGGAAGCGTTCCTGGTTTCGCTCCGACGGCGTGCGTCCCTGGTCGGCGCTGGCGGCCTTGCGGCTGGCCTGCTCCACCAGCGTACGCAACTGGTCGATGTCGAGCGGCTTGACCAGATAGTCGAACGCCCCCTGTTTGATCGCCTCTTTGCAGTTTTCGATCGTCGCATAGGCCGTGATCAGAATTACCTGGGTCGAATCGCTGTGCTGCCGGGCCTCGCGCAGCACGTCCAGGCCGTCGGCCTGACCTTCCAGCTTCAGATCCGTCACAACCACGTCCACCCGGCGGCGACGCACCATCTCGATGGCGTCCTCACCGGTGTAGACCGCCAGAGCCTTGACCGGCAGACGCTCCAGGGCCTCGACGATCCCATCGGCGTGGTCTCGCTCGTCGTCTACGACCAGAACCACGGGCTTGTGTTCCGTCATGGGTTCACCTCATTCGACGCACGGGCCGCGCCCGCCAGTGGCAGCTCGATGGTGAAGGAGGTCCCTTTGCCGACCTCGCTGTGCACGGAGATCGTTCCACCGTGCGACTCCACGATCTTCTTGGCGGTTGCCAGGCCTAGCCCTGTGCCGCCGGTACGGAACGAGCAATAGGGCTGAAAGATCGTGGTCAGCTTCTCCGCGGGTATCCCCCTGCCGGTGTCACTGATCTGGATCACCGCCCTGCTCGGACGCGGCTGCGTTCGGATCATCAGCTCGCCGCCACCGTCCATGGCCTGCTGCGCGTTGATCAGCAGGTTCAGCAGCACCTGTTTCAGGGCCCCGGCATCGACCCGGCAGATCAAGGGCTCGGCCGCAAGACTGTGCCGCAGGGTGAGCGAATGGCTGTAGGCCTGGGGCAGATAGAAATCAACCATGTCTCCGACCAGCTCATTGAGGTCCATCGTGACCAGTTGCAGGTCAGGACGCTTCACATAGCGGAGAAAGCCGTCCACGATCTGTTCAAGCCGGTCTGTCTCCTTCTGGATCACTGTGATCTTCCTCATGGCACTGGACAGTCCCTGCTGGCACCGATCTACAGCCGACTTGGACGACTCGCGAAGATCGATGTCCTCCAGGGCCTCTTTCGTAAGCTTCAGGTTCACCTTGATGGTCGAGAGCGGATTCTTGATCTCATGGGCCAGCTCGCCTGTCAGACGCGTCAACGTCTCGTCAGGGTCCGCCTGAGGCGCCTGTCCTGCGCCCGCCCGGCGGCTGACTCTGCGAAGCAGGAGCGCTGTGGCCGGAACCACGATCACAAGAGCCAGAATGACTCCGCCGATAAACGGTTTCACGCGCCTGTCACCCCGCCTGGCTTTCCCCTGATGCCCCAAAACCAAGAGCCGAAAGATCAGAAGATCCGGCCTGGCTGTGGCCCGGTGTTGCGCCCTTCTGAGTTTCGGCTCGGAACAATCTTTTCTTCTGATGACTCCGTCGGCCCTACTGCCAACGAAGGAACTTATCGCTTGTCGTGGGGCCGAGGTTTCCTCTCTTCCTTGATGCCGAGTTCCGCCAAGGCGGCCTTGCGCGAGAGCTTGAGCCGGCCCTGGTCATCGATGGAGATGAGCTTGACCGGGATCAGGTCCCCAAGCTTGCAGACATCCTCGACCTGCTTGACGTAGCCTCCACTCAGTTCGCTGATGTGACAAAGCCCCTCGACGCCGGGTGCAATCTCGACGAAGACGCCGAAGTCCTTGATCGTGACGACCTTGGAGTCCTTGTAAAGACGTCCGACCTCCGGCGGCTGCGTCATGGCCTCGATCATCGCCTTGGCCTTGAGGTGACCGTCGCCTCCGACGCAACTGATGAACACCGTGCCGTCCTCCTCGATCTCGATCGTCGTGTCGGTCTGTTCCTGGAGGCTCTTGATCATCTTGCCGCCGGGGCCGATCACCTTTCCGATGAACTCGGGATCGATCTCGATCGTGATGAGCTTCGGCGCGTACTGGCTCAACTCAGAACGCGGCGCGCTGATGGCCTTGCTCATAACCTCCAGGATGTGCTGGCGGGCGGTCCTGGCTCGTCCCAGTGCCTCGACCATGATCTGGTGCGGCAGTCCCTCGGCCTTGATGTCCAGTTGGATGGCGGTAATCCCCTCGGTCGTTCCGGCGACCTTGAAATCCATGTCGCCGAAATGATCTTCCTCTCCGATAATGTCGGTCAACAGCTCGTATCTGCCCTTGTCGTCACTGACCATGCCGACGGAGATGCCGGCGACTGCGCGGTTGATCGGCACGCCCGCGTCCATCAGAGCCAGCGAACCGCCGCAGACCGAGGCCATCGAACTGGACCCGTTGGATTCGGTGATGTCGGAGACCAGCCGCATCGTATAGGCGAATTTGTCTCCTGCCGGCCGCACGTATTCAAGGGCACGCTCGGCCAACGCCCCGTGTCCGATCTCTCGGCGACCCGGCCCCCGAATCGGCTTGACCTCGCCGACCGCGAAAGGCGGGAAATTGTAGTGATAGGTGAAGCTCTGGCTGTACTCGTCGAGCAGCCCGTCGATGATCTGGGCGTCGCGAATCGTGCCCAGAGTCACGCTTACGAGGGCCTGGGTCTCTCCACGAGTGAAGAGAGCCGAACCGTGGGTCCTGGGCAGCAGAGCCACCTCACAGGAGATGGGACGCACATCGTTGTAGCCGCGACCGTCGGGCCGCTTGCCGCTGAGAATCATCTCTCGGACAACTTCGCACTCGATCTTGCTGAGAATCCGTTTGAGCATCGTCTTGAGCGCCGCGGCATCCGCCGGCGCCGCCGCCGAGCCGTCGGCCGCACCCGCCTCGATATACCGCGTCTGCACCTCGGCCAGAAACTCGTTGACCGCGTCGTTGCGAGCCTGCTTGCCAGGAATGTCTTTCAACTCGCGAAGTCGCCCCGAGATCTCCGCCTTGATCTTCGCGTACAGGTCCTGATTCAACTCCGCCAGGGGAATCTCCTTCTCGACACCCGCCTTCTGCTGGAGTTCCTCGATCATCTCGACCACTTCCCGAACGGCTTCGTGGGCCTTGGCAATCGCCGCCGCGACGACGTCTTCGGGCAGTTCCTTGGCGCCGACCTCCAGCATGTTGATCGCTTCCTTGCGCCCTCCGACGAGCACGGCGATGTCGCTCTGTTCGGCCTGCTGGTAGGTGGGGTTGATCACGAACTGGCCGTCGACGCGACCCAGACGGCACATGCCGATCGGACCCTGGAACGGGATCTTGCTGATCGACAGCGCCGCACTGGCGCCGATCATGGCGGGGACGTCCGGATCGTTCTCGCGGTCCGCGCTCAGCACGGAGGCCATGATCTGGACTTCCTCGAAATACCCGTCGGGGAACAATGGGCGGATCGGCCGATCGATCATGCGGGCCGTGAGGATCTCTTTGGTGCTCGGGCGGCCTTCCCGTTTGATGAACCCGCCCGGGAACTTGCCCGCGGCGCTGTGCTTCTCGCGGTAATCGACGCTCAGGGGGAAGAAATCGATATCTTCGAATCGCGGAGGGGCCGTGACCGCGGTGACGAGAACGACCGTCTCGCCGTACCGCACCATGACCGCTCCATCGGCCTGGCGGGCAATGCGCCCGGTCTCGATGGTGAGCGTTCGGCCCCCGATTTCTCTCGAAACACTATGAACATCCGACATAACTACCTCACTGGTTTGTGCGTATGTGCGCTAGCGAGCAAGAAGGCATCCCACCTTCCGAACGAGCCTGCGTCGTCCACGTCGCGTGAGCGGTCTGGGGCCCGTGGCAGTGATACACAGGGTTGTGCTATTTTCGCAGCCCAAGGCGGGTGATGACAGCCTGGTAGCGCTTGACATCCTTGTCACGAACGTACCTCAGCAGCGCCGAGCGGTTGCCGACCATCTTGAGCAGACCGCGACGGGAAGAGTGGTCCTTCGGGTGGTCCTTGAGGTGTTCGGTCAGGTCGTTGATCCGCTTGGTCAGAAGTGCGATCTGCACTTCGGGGGACCCGGTGTCCCCTTCGTGCGTCTCGAAATCGGTGAGAATCTGGCCTTTCTGTTCTTTCGTCAGCATGTTTTCC
This sequence comes from Phycisphaerae bacterium, assembly GCA_012744475.1. Lineage (GTDB taxonomy): Bacteria > Planctomycetota > Phycisphaerae > Sedimentisphaerales > Anaerobacaceae > Anaerobaca. The sequence continues at coordinate 51,211 of JAAYBV010000070.1, read as the reverse complement.
TAATGCCCTTCCTGGTGCGCCTCACTTGAGGTTGACTTTACACTCGAATTATGAATCCTTTAATCTAAACGACTTGCGACGATTTTCGCAAGCCTTTTTCCCCGCGCGGGGCCAAAAATATGCCCTGGTCTGCCCAACCACCCTCATCGAGCCCCCCCGGATACAGGCCGGACAACCTACGTGGTCCCCTGCTGGCCCTCCCTGGAAGCCCTTTCCTCCAGGAACGACTGCAATATCTCGGCCGCCGCCACCGCATCGAGGAGGTCCCGCTTGCGGGCCCTGGACAGGCCGGCCGGCTCCAGCTTCTCCCCGGCACTGAAGCTGCTGAGCCGCTCGTCCTGGAAATGCACGGGCAGGTCGACGTGGCGAGCAAGCCGCTGGGCGAAGGCCCTGGCCCTGCCGGCCTGAGGCCCCTCAGAGCCGTCCATGTTCAGCGGCAGGCCCATCACAATGGCTCCAACGCCCTCGGTCTCGACAATCTCGGCAATCCGGGTCAGGACGTCTGCTCGGCCGTTCAGCACGCACAGAGGCGATGCGATGGTCTCCTGGGCGTCACAGATAGCCAGCCCTACTCGCCTACTGCCATGGTCTATCGCCAGGTATCTCATCTGAAGGCCACGCGTCGGCGGCCACTCCGATTCTACAGGAACTCGCTGCGATGGTGCGATTCGATGGAGGCCAGAAGCTCCTTCAGTCGCTCGGTCTGATCGGCCCGGCAGACCAAAGTCGCGTCCGGCGTATGGGCGACCACCACATTGTCCAGCCCGATCGCGGCGATCAGATGGCCCTTATCCTCGGTGACGATGATGCTGTTCTTGCAGTCCAGCACTTCGCTCGCCCCGGCCACGACGACATTGCCCCGGTCGTCCGATTCGATGATGTCCGCCAGCGCCGCGAACGATCCCATGTCCAGCCAGCGGCAATCCAGGCGGATCGCATGCACGTCTGTCGCCCGTTCCATAACGGCGTAGTCGATGCTGATCTTGGGCAGTTGGGGGAATTGCTCCGCCAGGACCTTGTTCTGGTCCGGCGTGTCCCAGGACGCGGCGATCCGCCGCAGCGGCTCGCTGGTCTGCGGGACGAAGCGGGTCAGATTCGCCAGAATCGTCTTGGCCTTCCAGACGAACATGCCCGAGTTCCAGAAGTACCGGCCGTCCGCCAGATAACCCTGGGCGGTGGCCAGATCGGGCTTCTCCTTGAACGCTTCCACCGAATGGATCGGATTCCTGCACCTGGCAACGGCGCGAGGCTCGCCGCATTTGACGTAGCCGAGCTGCGTGCTGGGAAACGTGGGTTTGATGCCGAATGTGACCAGCGCATCGGGGTTCGAATCGACAAACGTCAGGGCGTCGCGCAGCGCCCCCTGGAGGACCTCAGCCGGCTCGATCAACTGGTCGGCGGTGACGACGGCCATCGCCGCCTGCGGATCAGTCCTGGCCAGGACCGACGCCGCCAGACCGATCGCTCCGGCGGTGTCCCGCACCGTGGGTTCGGCGATCACGTTGCCCGATGGCAGACTCGGCAGGTCCTGCCGGACCACGTCGACATAGGCGGCGTTGGTCAGGACGATGATGTTGCGGATGTCAAAAATCGGCGTCAATCGCTCGAAACAGCGTTCGAGAAGCGTATGTCCGTCGAGCAGCCTCAAGACCTGCTTGGGTCGCTTCTGCCGGCTCAGAGGCCAAAGCCTCTTTCCCGTGCCGCCGGCCATGATCACCGCGTACTTCATCCGTCCGTCTTTCTCCTGCCCGGCGTCAAGCCCTGCCCGAGCGTCAGTGCCGTCTTTTCGTCGCGGGCATTGTAGCAGAACCCGCGGAAAGCACAATATCGAGCAGGAGCATGTGAGAGTCGGCCTACCGGTCAGCGGACAGCTCCGTCAGTTGCACATCTGTCGCCTCGGCGGTCGCTTTGGCCAGGGAGAAGCGTCCGCCGAGCCGCCGCCCGTTTTCCTTCACGGCGGCTTCGTACTCACCCTGGAAGCCATCGATTCTCAGCCGGCCTTCCGGGCCGCTCTCGGCCTCCACCCGCGTCCACCATCGGCCCTTGATCATGTCGCAAAGCCGCTCATAGATCGGCTTGGCCGACATATCGTCCCGCAGGAAACCGGCCGGCGCCATCTGCCAGGCGCCCTGGTCGCTGAAATCCCACCACGTGATGGCCTCCACTGCCGGGTGCGAAAAGAGCACGGTGTAGAACTCGCTCGCCAATCGGGCCTGCTGCTCTTCGCCTTTGGCCGTTGTCGTCCAGCCGGACTCGCTCTTGGGGCCGGAAACCAGGGTCGTCTCGGTGAAGTGCAGCGGCTTGGCGAACTTCGCGAAACGCTCGCACACCTCCCACGTCCGGGCGGCGCCCCAGGGGCCGCCGTGCATGTGTGACTGGATGCCGATGACATCATACATAGGCCGGGCATGTTCGTCCGCAAGCTCCGAGATCACCTTCTCCGCAAAGGCGGCATCCGTACGGTAATCGTTGATGACCAGCGTCGCGTCGCGGCCCGCTTGGCGCGCGGTCTTGAAGGCGGTGCGGATGTACGGCCCAACTCCCATCGCGGCGATCGCCTCGGTCAGACGGGGGGCGTCGCGTTTACACTCCGCCCGGTCGTAATGGGTCGCCTCGTTGACGACGTCCCAGATGTCGATGTCGCCCCTCAAGCGTTGGACGTAGCGTGTGATGCGCTCGAACTGCGCTCGGGCCACCTCCTGCGGCGTGCCCGTCAACCAGGGCGGATCGCGGTAGTTCCAGGCCAGCGGATGGCCCTTCGTCGTGACATCGTGCGCCCTGCACCAGCGGACGATTTCCTCGGTGCGTTCGTGGTCCGGGCTGCCCTTCTGTCGCTCGTAGTTCCACCAGTAGAACGGCAATGTGGCATAGTTGAAGATGCCGGCGAAGCGGCTCTCGTAGGCGGCATTCTGCTCAGGTGTCCGGCAGCGTCCGAGCATGAAGATGTTGCAGCCGAAGAGGAAGCGATGGCGCACTTGTCTGATCTCCACGCGGCGGCCGGGACCGAGAGGCTGGCCATCCGGCGTCACGAGCTTCAGCGTGACCGGAGCCATGCGGTGCTGCCGGATGCGCGACTCCGCGTCGGCAAGGATCCGGTCGCTGTCTTCAGATGCGTCTCGCTGACGGGCGGTAGCAAAGTACGGCGCCGTCACGGCGACAGCGGTTCCCGTCGCGGCGAGCAGAAACTGTCGTCGCGTGCAGAAAGCGCCACATCCTGGGTTTCGGTTTGCCATGTGTGTCCCTCGTGCGGTCAGCCCAGGCGAGTCATGCCTTGGCCGCCTCATCGATCATCTTGATCTCTTTGTACTTGCAGAACTGAGCCAGCTCCTTGGTGACGTCACCGTAGACGGTCTGCCGATGCAAGCCGTTGGACCATCTCTTCCAGAGCGCGGCGACGTCGCCGTCGACCTTCACGGTGATCTTCGTCCGGCAGCCGCGGTCCTGCTCCAGGCCAACCGGCGCTGCGATAATCTCGCCGGTGAAGTACAGCAGGGAATCCATGCCGATCAGGATGGCCTGAGTGACCTTCTGGCCGATGCGCATCTGTACCTGCGGCGTGACGCCCTCCTGCCGTTCCATGACGGTTCGGATCTTGTATGGCGCCGCCGGACCTTCGGGACCGTCCATCTTCCTGGAGCCCAGGCAGTGCGCCAGGATGATGCCGTTGCAGGACTCGTCCACCGTCGGATCGCTGATGAAACCGGGTCGGCCCGTCAGTCCCTGGAGGACGATGTGGGTCATGGCACACTGGAGATCGGACTCACAGATTCCTCCCAGGCCGAGATCGTTGAGCCGGCAGAAACCGATGCACGGATACGCCGGAAGCTTGATCGTCTTGTCCCACATGGTCCCGTAGCAATCGACTGTCAGGACGGTGGCGTTCTCCGACGCCAGCAGGTTCTCGAACGCCAGGGCGAGTTTGCACGACTTCCAGACGTCGCCTCGCGACGGCTCCACGACCGCCTGGGCGTTGTCCATCCACCGCTTGGTCTCGGCGTCCGCCAGTTTGTCATCCACCGCCTTATAGGCGTCCATCACCGTCTGAAGATCGACCTGCTTGATCTCCGTGCCGAACTTGGCCTTCACGCTGTCGGCGTAGGGCTTGAAGATTCGCGTCGTGACGTTGAGCACCTTGGCCTCCCGCGCATGATGAATCGCGCGGAAGGGGCGGATAGCAGCGGCAAGCTGCGCGTAGTCCGTGGTCAGGAAGCACTCCAGCCTGGCCCCGATCGGCTGGCGTTGCAGGGCGCCGAAGCTCGTCCACTCGTGCCCGGAGTACGGGAGGGCAAAAAGGGCCGTCGGCTTGCCCACGCCAAGGATCTCGCGGAGGATCGACGAGGCGCCCATGCTCAGATGGATAGCCAGAATGCCGTCGACGTTCTCCAGGCGGCCCTTGAGCCGGCTCGCCTGATCGACGGATGTGACCAGCTCATCGACGACGAACTCCACGTCGCCGAGCTGATCTGCGAGCCTGGCGAATTGCGCTTCGTAGGTGCGGATCTCGTCCTTGAGGTTCAGCGTCGGTTTGGGCCAGTGCGCGCCCTCGATTCCCATGTAGATCCGAGCGACCTGAACCTTGCTGGTTCGACAGCCCGGGCTGATCAGCGGGCTGCCCTTCGCGGCAGCGCTGGCGCCGAACAGGCCCGACCCGGCCAGGTACACCATTCCGCCGGCAGCGGTGATTTGCAGGAACTCGCGACGATCGATTTGCCTCGACATGGCCTGGCCCCTTCAAAAGACATGGCTCGATTCGGCTGGGACTTGTCTTGCCAATGATCCGCCTGATGGGTCGCAGTGCGCATCGCCACGCCCCACGACCGGGACGTCACACCTTCGAGAGGTTGGCGTATTGTAGCAGGAGCGATTTTGTCTGTCCAGTGTTGAACTGGACGGTGACGACGCTGTTGGCGCCGAGGTCGGCGAACTTCTGCACCCGGCCCAGTCCAAAGGTCTTGTGCCGCACGAGCTGGCCGGGAGCGAACAGAGGCTCGGCCGGTTTGGCGGCCGCCGGCCGTGGGCGGACCGGCGATGGCTGTGTACGTCGGTATTCCGTGAATGCGTCGAAATCGTCTTCGGATTCCTCATCGTCCTGGACCATCTGATCAAGTCCAAGCTCGAAGAGAAACGGCGAGGCCACCGTGCGAAGGAATTGCCCGCGAACGGTTCGATACCGCGCGTAGCTGAGGTACAGGTTGGTGCGGGCCCGCGTGACGCCGACGAAGAACAGGCGGCGTTCCTCCTCCAGTTCGTCACCATCCCCGCTGCCCCGCTCGTGCGGCAGCAGGCCGTCCTCCAGCCCGATGACGAAGACGTGATCGAACTCCAGTCCCTTGGCGGCGTGCAGCGTCATCAGGGCGGCTCGTTCGCTCGTCGCCTCGTAGGCGTCGGTGTCGCTGAACAGCGCGATCTGCTGGAGGTAGTCGAGCAGCGACGGTTCGGCGGTCTGCTGGTCGTATGCGGCCGCGGCATTGATCAACTCGCCGATGTTCTCCAGGGCGTCCTGCCCCTCCTGACCGGTTCCCTTGAACGACTGTTCCAGTCCCGATTCGGCCAAGACGCGTTCGGCCAACGGAGCAACCGGGCCTACGAGGTCCTGCCGGAGCTTGTCCAGCAGGCGGGCGAATGCCGACAGCTTGGTCTTGGCGGCACCGCTCACCCCGCCGATCCGATCGGCCTGCGTCAATGCCTCGGACAGGGTCAGGCCGTGCTCGACGGCAAAAGCCTTGGCGCGGTCGACGGTCACCTTGCCGATGCCACGCGCCGGCGTGTTGATGACCCGCAGCAGCGCGACTTCATCGGCGGGATTGGCCAGGACTTTCAGATACGCCAGAACGTCGCGAATCTCCTTGCGATTGTAGAACTCCACGCCTCGGACGACCTGGTATGGGACGCGATGGCGAACGAACGCCTCTTCGAGGGCCCGGCTCATCGAGTTGACGCGATAGAAGACGGCGATCTGTCCGGCCGGAACATTCTGGCCGAGCAGCGCATCGACCTGACGCGCAACCGCGTCGGCCTCGGCGGCTTCATCGTCGCAGATCTCGACCGAAACCCTGCCTTCGTCGGTCCGCACGGCGACAAGAGTCTTCTGCTTGCGATTCTTGTTTCGGGCGATCAGGCTGTCGGCCACCCTGAGAATGGCGGCGGTGCTGCGGAAGTTCTCCTCCAGCTTGACGGTCACCGCCTGCGGCCAGTCCTTCTCGAAGGCCAGGATGTTGCGGATGTCGGCGCCGCGCCAGCGGTAGATCGACTGGTCGGGATCGCCGGTCGCGCAGATGTTGCCGTGCGAAAGCGCCAGGGCCTTGGCCAGCCGATACTGGGCGTGGTTGGTGTCCTGATACTCGTCGATGAGCAGAAACCGGAACCGGTTCGCCAGTTCGCCGCACACCGTCGAGTCGCTCTCCAACAGGAAAGCGACCTTCATCAGCAGGTCATCGAAGTCCAGGCCGTTCTGCTCGGCCAGGATCTGCTGGTACCGCGTGTAAACCTGTGAGAGCGTACGCGAGAAGAAGTCCTCGGCGCGTTCCTGGAAACTCTGGGCGTCGATGAGCTTGTTCTTCAGGGTGGAGATGGCGTCGAGCATCCGCGCCGGCGGGAAGTTCGTCCCGTCGAGGCGGCAGTCTTTGACGGCCTGCTTGACGCACTTGCTCTGGTCGGCCGCGTCGTAAATGCTGAAATTCGGTCGCATCCCGGCGGCCTGAGCGTAGCGGCGGAGAATGCGCACGCACAGCGAATGGAACGTGCTGATGTGGGCCCCGCCGGACGCCCCGAGCGCCGCCGCCCGCTGGCGCATCTCTTCGGCGGCCTTGTTCGTAAACGTGATCGCGCAGATGTTGTACGGTCTGACGCCGGAGTCAATCAGGGCGGCGATCCGGCAGGTGATGACGCGGGTCTTCCCGCTGCCCGGACCCGCCAGGACCAACAGAGGCCCCTCCTTGTGCAACACCGCCTTCCGCTGCGACGACGTCAGTTGTGCCAGAAGTGCTTCGTCCATGCCCCGTGCCGGATAACCCTCACCGCGTTCCCTGCTGCTCCTGCATTTGCTGCAACTGCGCCTCGGTCTGTTCCATTTGCTTGTACAGCTCGGGCTTTTCGATCTGGATCCGATTCAGCAGACCCTGCCGAATGTGGGGCGGATACGCCCCGCTGTTGAGGAACTGACCGAGCGCGACGTATCGTAGCACGGGCATCGGGGGCAGGTCAATGCGAAACTCCGGCTCGTTCGTCGTGTTGTAGAAGTCGTACGCCTGCTGAGCCAACTGCTCTCGCCCGGCGGCGGCCTCATCGTCGCGGACGGCGTACAGGTAGTACCCCTCGCTGAGCAGCATCACGATCTGCTCGCGGGCGTCGTCGATGCCGAAACCGCTCAACTCCTCTCTCCAGCGCTTCAGCGCGAACTCCTCCAGCGAGACGTTGAACTCTCTCAAGGGATAGCGTTTCCGCAACTGGTTGAAAATCTTCAGGGCCTCTCCCCTCAGTCCGGCCTGATAGAACGAGAGGACGGCGTTCTTGAGCATGTTGCGATGGCCGTTCTCAAGCGATTCTTTGGTGGTGCGGTCGTCTTCGTAGCCGGCAATGATTGCCAGCACGGCCTTGTGGTACGAATTGAAGATCCGCAGGTCCGGACTGAGAAAGACGTCTTTGGGTATTGCCGGCGAGGTGGATTTGGCCGCGGGGCTGTCCGGATCGAGCGCTTCGGCCGGACGCGAGAGAATGATGAGCTTGCCGTATCGGAAGAGATTCTGAAGGCTGTGCGCGACGATGCGCTGCGTGTTCGTCTGGTATCGCTCCGTCTCGGCATCGTTCTTTTCCTTGGCGACGCTGAGCCCTTTGATCGCCCAATAGATGGCGTGCGCGTCCGGGTGCCGCCAATCCATGGGGAAGTGCACGTTGGGGTCGGCGAAGTCGATCGGCCCATACTCCTGGCTGACCTGGTGCATGCGAGCCGGCTCCAGCTTCCAGGTGTTGCGCAGCTCGTAAGACTTCGCAAACAGATCGAATCGTTTCAATGCCGCCGTGCCCCGAAAACGATCCACAACATCCGACGCAGCCTGCGGAAAGCGCGACGCGTTGCGGCGCAGCGCCAGATAGTTCTGTACGAACGGCTGTTCGCTGGTGAACGGCTCACCGACCTCCTGAAGCGCCCGGATGAACGGAGCTACATTCGGATCGGCGACGATCTGAGCCCATTCGGACGGCGTCCCGATCAGGGCCTCGTAGAACGCGTTGTCGTCGGCGGGCAGCCCGTTGTCCTCCGACCCGAGCAGCAGGCCGATGGCTTCCGCCAACTGGAGTTTGTAGTACTTGTGGACGTCGTCGGAGACGCCACCGAGCTTGTGCTGGAAGATCCTCGCCAGTTCCCGGTAGAGCTGGACCGCCTTGGGATTGGTGGGGATGCCCTTGTCGCGCAGCAGTTCGTAGCCGTTCTTGACCCACCGCCAGCGCTGCTCGGGCTGCGAAGCGGGGATGGCGACGGAGATGTTGTACGCCATGTTCCAGGCCTGGAACTCCCAGACGGCCGGAAACCGGGGCTGGAGCGTCGTGATCCACTCGGCGAGCTGCCGGGCATCGAAGAACTGCCCTTCCTCCTTCAGCTTGTCGGCCCGCATCCAGAGGATGTCGACGACCAGGCCGCGAAACGCGCCCATCGCCACGGTGGCGAAGGCCAGCGAAGGCGGCAGGTTCTCCACCGGCTCGTTCACCACCAGGCCCATCGTCTGGCGCTGCGTGTTGATGTAATCGAGCTGTGTGCCCGCCGTATAGAGCAGACCGCCGGCCAGCGACAGGCACACGAGCATGATGAGAATGTCACGTCCACGCATAGTCGATTTCGCGGCGCCGACCGCCGCGTCTCGTCACACAATGATTCGGGCCAGCTCGCGGAAGCTGAAGATGATCAGGGCCAGCACCAACAGCAGGAGGCCCTTGATGCAGACCATGAACAGCGCCACCTGCGCCAGGAACGACCAGGCGATCAGGCGGCCGGGCACCAGGAAGCTGGTCGGGTTGTACTTGTCGAATCGCGGCAGCAGCCGGACCAGAGCCCCGATCGTATACGAATACACCTCGCTCACGCTGGCGCTGAGAAACTCGAACGATTCGAGCACGAAGCCGCTGATGGTGCCCGTGAAGAAGATCATCAGACAGAACAGGATCGCTACGGGAAACGAAAGAAAGCTCGCCGCCAGCACTCCGAGGCAGGCCAGGAAGATCAACCGGAACAGGATCAGCAGCACCCCGCGGATGAAGTTGGCCGTGAAGGTGTCGGCCTTGTAGAGCAGCTCCAACCCGTCTTCGAGCGGGAAGATCACCGTCGTGTCGTTCAGCGGCACGTTGAGAAACCCCACCGCCAGGTATCCGTCATCGGCAATGACCTGCGCCGGGACCTCGATCTCGCGGAACGTGCGAACCGGGTCCGCACGATCCTCAGGCCAGATCGGGGTTTTGAAGTTCATGCCGTAACGAAACTGCCGCAGGTCGCCGATCTGCCAGCGGGCGTAGACCTGGCCGTTGGTCGGCTCGGCCGCCACGTCGTACTTGAACCGGATGAATAGACTCTGGTTCGGGTCGAGCGGCCGGATCTTCTCGAACTCCCACATCAGGCCCTCTCCCACCCCCGCCGCCCGTTTCTCCAACTGCTTGCGCAAGGTCAGTTCCTTGAGAATCCCCTCGGGCGGCAATGTAGGGTACGCCTCGCGGAGCTGCCCGGTCTTCTCCAACTGATCGTACAGCGTCTGGACTTCTTCGCGTACATCGGGCGCCGGAGGACTGAGGCTGGCACGGGCGGTGAAGAACTCGTTGTCGATCTGCCGCAGCGTGTCGTTCGAGACGTCGTGGAAACCGGGCAGGAACACTACCACGGCGTACACGATGCCGGCAAAGAGCGTCACGAGGGCCGCGTCCAGAACGATCACGCCCACCAGCTTGCCGAGAAGGAACTGATAGCGGCGGATCGGCTTGGTGGCCACGGTATAGATCTGGCGGTGCTCGATGTCGCTGGTGATCGTGTAGGTCGCGACGATGATCGTCAGCAGGCACAGCAGCAGGCTGGTCAACGACAGCCCATAGCTGACGAACGTCTGGAGCCGGCCCTTCAGAGTGCCGTCCCCGGTCGCCGTCAGCCCCATCACCGGCAGCAGAATCAGCAACATCGCGATGAAGATCACCGCGATCCTCATGCGCATGGCCTGGCGGACCGTGTTGACGGCAATCGCCCAGATCTTACTCATGGCCGACCTCTCCGTCCTTCGGTCGTTCGTGGGGCTTCTCCGTCGTGGGCGGTGCGGTCTTGCCCGTCAAGGCGTCGAGAACGCTCTTGTTGACCTGCCCGGTGTCACGGGATTCGGGCACATCGACGGCCGACGGTTTCACGGGCGCCACATGCTCGGTCTCCGAAGGGGTGGCGGCCCTGGTCAGTTTGCTGAGCAGGTCCCGGTCGGGTTGGGGCGCATGCGTTTCCACCGGCGTGATCGACTCCGTGCGGGGCGCCCCGGCCGGCTGGTCCTGCAACACCGGCGCCGAAACGAGCTTGTCGAGAATGCTCGCCTGGGACTTCTCCGCCATCAGGAAGTCGCCGATCTGCGTCGTGCTGACGGCGCCGCTGGTCGGCCTGGCCTGCTGTTGCGCCTCGACCACCGTATTGATGAAGAACGTTTCGAGCTTCTCCATCGGGCTGGTGATTTCCCACTCGGCGTGTTCTTCTTCGAGAATGCGCCCGATCCTCTCGACCGCCGTCTCACTGACGGCGCTGGTGACGATCTGCCGCTTGCCGTTCTGTTGCAGAAGCTCACGCACCTGGCCTTCTGCCTGGACTCTGCCCCCGTAGAGAATCGCGATTCGGTCGCACACGTCCTCGACGTCGGCCAGCAGGTGACTGCATAGCAGAATCGTCTTGCCCCGTTCGGCCAGCTTGAGGATCAGGTCTTTGATCTGCCGGGTCCCGATGGGGTCCAGGCCGGTCGTCGGCTCGTCGAGGATCAGCAGGTCGGGATCGTTGATCAGCGCCTGGGCCAGACCGATGCGACGGGCCATGCCTTTGGAGTACGTGCCGATCGGCCGGCTGGCCACCGCTTTGAGGCCGACCATCTCCAGCAGGGCCTCGATCCGCATCTTGCGGACCTTGGGGGCCAGCCCGAAGAGCCGCCCGTAAAAATCGAGGGTCTCGCGGGCATTGAGAAACCGGTACAGATACGACTCCTCCGGAAGGAAGCCGATTCGCGTGTTGATCTTCGGGTCGGTGCCGTCGCCGCCGAGCAGCAGCGCGTGACCTTTGGTCGGGTGCAGCAGGCCCAGCAGCATCTTGATCGTGGTCGTCTTGCCCGATCCGTTCGGTCCCAGCAGGCCAAAGACCTCGTTGTGCCGAATCTGGAGATTGAGGTCGTCGACCGCGTAAACCTTGGCACGGCCCCACCAGTCGGAGAAGACCTTCGTCAGCGAGATTGTCTCAACGGCGTAATCCATAATCTACCGCACGCTATCCAAACAAACCATCAAGTGGCGGGACGGTCGCCGCCGCTTCACGCCTCCAACGAGGGCGATCCAACGAGACGTGAATCGTGGTCGAGGTCTTCGCCGTACCGCACTAGCCGGGCGCTGTTGAACACCACCACCAGCGAACTGGCAAAATGCAGGAACGCCGCTACGCTGGGTGGGATGAACTTGGCCAGAGAGATGCCAAACACGATGAACGCGATGCCAAAACCCAGGTTCTGGTTGATGACCCGGCGGGTCCGGCGCGAAACCTGGACCAGGAATGGGATGCGGCGCAGGTCGTTGTTCATCAGGGCGATGGAGGCTGAGTTGATCGCGACGTCGCTTCCGGCCGCTCCCATGGCGATGCCGAGATCGCCCGCGGCCAGGGCCGGCGCATCGTTGATGCCGTCGCCGACCACGACCACCGTGTGGCCGTCGCGTTTGATCTGCTCGACGATGGCCAGCTTGTCCTGCGGCAGACAGTGAGCCTTGTAGTCGGTGCAGCCCAGTTCGCCGGCGACGCGATTGGCGACTTCGCTGCGGTCGCCCGTGAGCATGGTCACCCGTTTGATGCCGATGTCGACCAGCTCCTTGACCGCCCTCTGGGCCTCGGGACGCGTCTTGTCCTGGAGACCGATCCAGCCGATACACCGTGCGTCTTTGGCCACGTACAACGTGCTGAAGCCCTGCTCTTCATCCAGGGCAGGGTCGGTGATACCGGCAAAATCAACGCCGTTCTCCTTGAGAAACGTCTCCCGGCCGACCAGGATCCGCGACGAATTGACGGTCGCGGTCACACCCTTGCCCGGTGTTTCCTGGAAGCCTTCTGCGACCGGCAGCGACAGATTGGCCTCCTTGGCGACGTCGTGCAGGGCGCGGGCCGCCGGGTGCTTGCTCAACTGTTCCGCCGCCGCCGCTTCGGCCAGCAGCTCGGCCGGCTCGACCCCCTCGGCGGGCGTCAGCTTCGTCACGTAGAGCCGCCCGGTCGTGACGGTGCCCGTCTTGTCGAACACCAGCGCCGTCATCTTGCCGGCGATCTCCAGGTCGGCCACGTTCTTGACCAGTACGCCCAACCTTGCGGCGGCGGAAATCGCCGCCACCATCGCCGTCGGAGTCGCCAGAATGATCGCACAAGGGCAGGAGATGACCAGGATGGTGATCGCCTGATTGATGTCCCGCGTGAAGAACAGAACGATTGCCGCGATCATCAGGATGGTCGGCACATACCACGTGATATAGCGGTCGATGATCCGCATGATCGGGATCTTCGTGTGCTCGGCCTGCATGATCAGCGACTGGACCTTGCCGAGAGTCGTGTCGTGGCCGGCCTTGGTGACCCGGATGTCCATCGCGCCGGTCAGGTTGTTCGTGCCGGCGAAGACCTGCATGCCCGGAACCTTGTCGACGGGCAGCGACTCGCCGGTGATCGTCGCTTCGTTGACGGAGCTCAGGCCGGTGGCCACCTCGCCGTCGGCCGGGATGTTGTCACCCGGACGGACACGGATCAGGTCCCCCGGCTTCAGCGCGCTGACCTTGACCTCCTGTTCGACGCCGTCGGCGCTGACGAGATTCGCCCTGGTCGGCGTCAATTTGATCAGCGACTCGATGGACGCACGCGCGCCCAGCGCGGTGCGGGTCTCGATCAGTTCGCTGAGCAGCATGAAGAAGCCGATCAGTCCGGCCGCCACATATTCGCCGGTGGCGAACGCCGCCACGATGCCCAGCGCCGCCAGCTCATCCATGTGCGATTCGCCTCGAATCAGGCTCAGGATCGCATGGACGACGATCGGCAGCCCCAGCAGCAGCGCGCCGAGCATGGCGAAGATCTCGGTGTTGAAGCTGTCGGGTCCGTAGATGAAGCGGCCGATGCCGCTGTTGATCAGGAGGACCCCGCCCGCCAGAGTCCCCAACAGCGCGAGACTGACGCGCAGTTGCTGGCCTCGGGTCTCCTCGGCGGTGTCGTGCTGCAGGTGTAAATGCTCATGAGCCATAGTTACGTTCTCGTCCTTTGACGGGAGTGCGACGGTCTATCTCATCGTCGGTGTCGGTTCCGTTGCCTTGGGTTTGGGGGTGGGGTCCCGGTTGATCAGAATGCGGACCTCCCGCCCCCGGGCAATCTCGGTCGGGTCCAGAATGAACTTCTCGTCGGCGTTGTCGAGTACTTTCTGGATCGCATCGAAGTAGATCCCCTGGGCTACCAACTCGGGCCACTTTCGATACTCGGGCAGGAGGCTGGTCAGGTAGGTGGCGCTGGCCTTGGCGTCTTCGACCACCTTGGTTCGATAGGCCTGGGCCTGGGCGACGGTGTTCTGAGCCCGGCCGGCCACCTGCGACCACAGGGTCTCCAACTGATCCTCCGGCGTGTCGGAGGCCATCAGGGCGCTGTACAGCGATTCGGCCACCTGTCCGGCGGCATCGGTCAGCGTCTGTTCGGCATGGTTTCGCGCGTCACTGATCGCCAAGCCGCTCTTCTGGCTGGCGGCGATGTAAGCCTGAAAGGCGGCGTCCACCTGCTGCGGCCACGTGGCCGCCACGAGCTGGACCTTGGTCACGCGGATGCCGCTGTCGATGGCGTCGAGCTTCTGCTGAGTGAGTTGTTCGACGTGACGCGGAATGGTGTCGGTGCTCTGAAGCGCTTCATCGATGGTGTATTGGACCATGGCCGTGACCACCGAGTCCTCGACCACGCTCTTGAGCAACGGCGTGATCGACTCCTTCATGATGTCGAAATAGATCTGCCCGGGCCTGGCCGCCGGAACGTAAGCATTCGTGTAAAACTGTTCGATGTTGCCGATCTGGTAATCGATCTTCCATTGCGTATGAACGATGCTGTAGTCGCTGCCTTCGCTGTCCGCGGCCCCCCGGCCTGAAATGCCCTGTGCAACGACCGTGCGGACCTCGTCCGCCCGGCTCCGGGTCAAGCTGTATCCTTCGGTCAGCGGATTGAGCTTCTCCGGCACGAGATTGCGCGGCTTGGGCCCTTCGCCCAGGATGTCATTGCGCGTCTGCTTGTACCAGAACGAGGTGATGGGCAGGCTGATCTGCGCCTCGACCGGAATCTTGACCAACTCGTCGATGGGATAGGGGAAAACCCAGTGCCAGCCGGGCCCCAGGACGCGCTCTTCGCCTACGCCGCGAATGGCGCCGAAGCGCAGGACCATCGCCTTTTCCCCGGAGTCGACCGTCTTGAAGCCCGAGATCAGAAAGGCAATGACCAGCACGATCATGATGATCTTGAGAATGAAGAAGCTCAGCCGCAGCGCATCGGAGAGCGACTTTCCCGCTGCATCCAGCTCGCGCGTCGGCGCCGTGTCGTGCTCGTGCGGCTCGTCGTGGCTGTGCCCATGTGCGTGTTCGTGTCTATGTGCCATACATCCTCAGAGACAAACGCAGTGAACGATGCATCCGGCGTCGGGTCAATTCGACGGTTCCAGCGACGGCCTTTCCCGAAGGTACTTGAACGGCTCGACGTCGCTCGGGATGACGATCGTTGAATTCTCGCCCAGCGCCTGCAACGCCTCGAGGTTACGCAGGAACATGGCCAGTTCCGGCGCCTCTTGCAGCATCTTGTAGTACTGGGCGGCCTCGGCGTCACCTCGGCCGCGGATCGCCTTGGCCCGTCCTTCGGCCGCCGCCAGCAACGCCGTTCTCTTGACGTCCGCATCGGTCCGGATCGTGGTGGCTGCCGCGTTGCCTTGTGCGATGGTCGCCTCGGTCCGGCGGCGACGCTCGGCCCGCATCCGCTCGAAGACGTCCTTCGTGACCTCCTCGCTGATCTTGAGCTGCTTGATCCCGAGCGTCTTGATCTCGATGCCGTAATCGTTTCGCACCGGCTCCTGAAGGTCTTTGAGCATCTCCACCTGAATGTCGGCGAGCTTGATCCTCTCGGGATCGCTGTTGACGAACTCGCTGAAGGTATGCTGGCCGATCACGCGGTTCTGGGCGTTGTTGAGCCGATACCGAATGGCGTCGTTGGCGTCGGCGACCGTGCCCACGGCGTTGAGGAACTTCAGCGGCTCGGCCACCCGCCAGACGACGTACGTCGTCACGATGATGGAGATCTGCTCTCTCGTCGTGGTCTCAGTCGGCGGGACATCGAGGACCCTCATGCGCGAGTCGAACCGGTGGACGCGTTCGATCGGCGCGGGCCACTTGAAGTAGAGGCCGGGCCGGGTGATCTCGCGGTCTTCCAGCGGCTTGCCGAATCGCGTGATGAACGCCGACTCCGTCTCGCGGACCTGAAACGAAACGAGATAGAGCGCCATGATGGCGAAGATGACGGCAATCAGTACGGGAACAGCGATCTTCTTCATTATCGGATAGTCTCCTCTAAGCCCGTCATGTCCAACAGATTGGTCGGCGGCTTGTCCTGAAGGTCCATGATGATGACCTGCCGGTCGTTGGGATCGACAGCGATGATGTATTTGCGCACGTCCGGCAACACCTCTTCCAGCGCCGCCAGACGTTGTTCCTGCAAGTAGATTTTCGGGGCTGCCTTGTAGGCGGCGACCTGCCCGGCGAACCGCTCGCCGGTCGCGCGGGCCAGCGTGGCTTTCTCAAAGGCGTAGCTCTGGGCCTCTCGCAGGGTCCTGAAGATGTCTCCTTTGGCCTGCGCCAGCGCCTCGTCGAACTGTTTGCCCAGCCGCTCGACGTCTTCGGCGCGTCCCTCCGCCTGGGCCGTCTGATACCGCGCGGCCAGGTCGGCCAGCTCGTAAGCCCTGTCCACGGAACCGATCAGCGTGCCCAGGATTGCGTTTCGGTCCGCCTCGGCGTTAAGGACGAGGGCGTACTTCTTTTGAACGGCGCCGATGACCGCTTGATAGTCGGGCGCCACCTCGGGCGGCGGGTGGATGCCCTGCACGCCCAGGAACACCACCTCGATGCCCAGCCCCTGGTCGTCGGCGGCCTTCTGAATCCTATCGGTAAGGATCTCTTTGGCCTTGGTTCGACCGGCGCCCAGAAGGCTCTCGCTGGCTGCCTGGCCCGAGCCGCCGACATCGACCTCAATCCCGGCACTGGCGGCAAAATGTGTGAGTTCGCGGTAGGCAATGTCCTCCAGCAATCTCGCCGGGTCGCTGTGTCCATAGATGTATGCGTAAAGATCCTTGATGCGATACTGGATTGGGATGTTCGCCTTCACCAGGCTGACCGGCACCGCCTCCTCTCCCAGCGCCTCGCCGGTCTGTTCGCTGGCGACCAGGAAGCTGAACTCGCTCTCGTAGTGGGTCTGGCCCCACAGAAGCGAAGGTTCCGTCAGCACTCGGCCCGTCTTGGGGTCGGTCTTGGGAACGTATCCGACGTGGATTTCCAGAATCTGCTTGGTGGGATACTTGTAGGCGATGTCGATCGGCCAGGGCAGCTTGAGGTGAAGTCCCGGCTTGAAATCGCGAACCTGCCCGTCGCCGGTCAGCGGATTGCCGAACCGCTCTACGATCGCCTCCTCGTTGGGCAACACCACGACGATGCAACTGGCCAGATACAGGGTCAGCGCCGAGAACAGAATCAGAGGCACGACCGCCTTCTCCAGGAGCTTGTAGAACCACGTCTGAGAAACCTGGAACCCGAACTGGTAGTCGATCGCGGCCGCCAGACTGCGGAAGACGCCCCCAGGCTCGTTGATTATGCCGAGCAGGCGGCTGTCGAACGCCGCCCGGCTGTACTGGCCTTTCAGCCGCGGACGGTAGATGTCCAGCACGGTGTTCAAAGCCGTCTCAGCGCCCAGCAGGATCAGCAGAATCGGCACCACGTACCCCACGACCAACAGGGGGACGTGAAACTGAAAGTGCGTCCCGGCCAGGCACAGGGCCAGGGCGAAGCACACCACCGCGACACCGAGCAGATAGCTGCCGCCCGCCCGCAGCGGCTTCCAGGCCGGCTCGGCGGACATTCCCGTGGCGTATCGCGACAGCAGAAAACTGACGAACGCCACCACGGTCATCAGAATGGCACAGACCAGCGGCTGCTGCGTCGTCGATGGAGCCCGGCCAAGAGCCCGGAGCAGATAGAGGCCCAGCGCGATCTCATAGACCGCGATGAGCACGCCAAAGATAGGGATGAACCACTTCTCCAGCAGGTCGAGGCGGCGCTGGGCGGCCGCAAACAGCGTCGCCCGTTCTCCCTTGCCTTCGAACAGGGTCGAGCCGCTCTTGTCCTGGGCCAGTTGCGTCATGTCCAGACGCTCTTGCTCGGCAAGGCCTCGCTGGTGAAACTGGATGGCGAGAACCAGCCAGATCAGCGCCGCGCCGAGAATCTGCCAGGCCACGGCCGAGACCGCGAAGTACCCGCTCCAGCGACCGAGAAAGAAAGTGATGCCAAAGAAGATCAGGCTTAAGACCAGGCAAGCCCAGGCCACGTGTTCGGGACGTTTGGACGATGCTGTCATTTTGCGCTTCGGCTCCCGACGACGAACAAAAATCCGCTGTGCCAGTATCTACTCATCGAAGACCTTCGCCCTTTACAAACAAGAGGCTGGGTACTATAACCCGGAATCTCAGTGTCGTGTAGTGACAATCACGAAAAAATGTGCCCCCACGTGCCGGCCGCCGAAAAGACAGGGACGGATGCGTGAAAACGTCAGGACCACACATGCTCAATAAGCTCGTCGCCATCGCTCGGAACACGTTCGTTGAAACCATTCGCCAGCCCGTGTACGCCGTCATCATTGGGGTCGCCCTTCTGTTGTTCCTGCTCAGCCCGTCCCTGTCCATGTATACCATGGACGACGACAACAAGCTCTTACGCGAGATAGGCTTGTCTACGCTGTTTCTGGCCAGCTTGTTCGTGGCAATCTTCTCCGCCTCGGGCGCGGTGGCGGTAGAGCTGGAAAACAAGACGATTCTGACGGTGCTGACCAAGCCGGTCCAGCGTCCCCTGTTCGTGGCGGCCAAGTTCCTCGGCGTGGTCGCAGCGGTCGGCGTCGCGCATTACATCTGCACCATTGCCCTGCTCATGTCGATCCGGCACGGAGTTCTCGCGACCGCCTCGGACACGCACGACTGGACCGTCGTCGGCACCGCGGCAGTGATCGCGGTGACCACCATACTGCTGAGCACCTTCTTCAATTACACGTATGACTGGAAGTTCACCTCGACGGCGGTGGTCGTCCTGGCCATACTCGCCACGTTCGGCATGGTCTTTCTCGCGTTTATCGATCGCGACTGGCAGTTTAACCCGGCCAAGAACGGAATCAACACGCTGGACGTGTACGGCTCGATCCTGCTGTTTCTGGCGGCCGTCATCATCGCCGCTTTGGCCGTGGCGATCTCGTCCCGCTTCAACACCGTGGTGACCCTCTCGGCGTGCGTCGGTCTGTTCCTTCTGGGACTGACCAGCGATTACGTCTTCGGCCGCTTCGCCGCAACCCATCTGTGGGCCAGGATCGGTCGGTTCCTCGTGCCCAACCTCCAGGTCTTCTGGATCAGCGACGCGATCTACGAGGGCAGCGCCGTCCCGGCCAAGTACATCCTCGTCGGCGGCCTGTACGCTCTATGCTACGCCACCGGCATCCTCGCCCTGGCCGTGGCGCTGTTCCAGAGACGCCAGGTCGGCTGAAAAGAAAGACCGCCCTCAGGACCCATTGGCCAGCGATCTGGCCACCGCGATTTCGTCGCATTCCTGCTGTTTCGGACACCGGGCACAATCGCTCCAGACCTTCATGGGAAGGTCCTCTCTGGGTACGACGGCGAATCCGATGCGCTCGAAGAACCGCGGCTCCAGCGTCAACGCGAAAACGCGAGGCACGCCGAGGTCTCTGGCCCGCTCGACCGCAGCCTCGACCAGAGCCCGTCCGAGTCCCTGGCCCTTGTGGGCCGGCGCCACCGCCAACGACTTGATCTCCGCCAGGTCCGACCAGATGATCTCCAGAGCGCAGCAGCCGACCACCGTGTCGTCCTCCTCCGCCACCAGGAACATCTGGAGGTTCTCGTAGATCTCCGCCAGCGAGCGGAAGAGCATCTTGTCGTGCTCGGCGTAACAGTTGATCAGGGCGGAAATCGCCCGGGCATCCGGAATCTTCGCGTTTCGCACTTTCATATGGCCGCGCAGTATACCGACCGTGCGGTTTTCCTGCAACGGCGATTCCGGGATGCCCGACCGTACGCAAAAAACCGAAAAAAGGACTGGCAAAAGCGTTCGAGGCTACTACAATAGCGCGGATTTGGGGCCGGATGGCGTTAGTGGAATGAAATTCGTACTGATTGACAAGATCGTGTCGTTGGAGACGGGGCGCCGTCTTAGTGCGGTCAAGAATGTGTCGCTGGCGGAAGAGTATCTGGCCGATCACTTTCCCACGTTTCCTGTCTTGCCCGGCGTGTTGTTGCTGGAAGGGCTGGTAGAGTCGGCCGGCTGGCTCGTGCGGACGAAGGAAGACTTCGCCCACAGCATGGTGTTGCTGGAACTGGCGCGCAACGTCAAGTACAAAAGCTTCCTGGCTCCCGGCTCCCAGGTGGTGTACACCGTAGAAGCCAGGACCATCGAGGAACGCGTCAGCAGCTTCACCGGCTCCGGCACGGTCGACGGCATGACGATCCTGGAGGCCCGATTCGGTCTGAGGCACTTCAACCTGGCCGAGCGGAATCCCGCGTGGGCCACGGTCGACGCCCAGATCAAGGAAGAGATGAAGAAGCGATACAGGCTGCTGTCTGTGCAGAACTGAACCACGCGTGTAACGAAACGGATTTTGACAGGTTTGCAGGACCGGAGGTACCAGAAGCCATGACCATGAGTCGCGACGAGATTTTTCAGAAGGTCCAGGAGGTATTGGTGGATGCCTTGGGGGCGGACGAGGAGGAAGTGACTGCCGATGCCACGCTCATGGGGGATCTCGGCGCCGAGAGCATCGATTTCCTGGATATCGTGTTTCGCCTGGAAAAGGCGTTTGGGATCAAGGTGCCACGAGAGGAGCTGTTTCCCGCGGAGAGTCTGCTGAACAATCCCGAACTCGTCAGCAACGGCAAACTGACGGCCCAAGGTCTGGCAGAGCTGCGCGCCAGCGTACCTCACACGGATCTGACCGAGTTCGAAAAGAACCCGGACATCAACAAGCTGGCCAATCTGTTCACCGTCAATGCCATCGTCAATTACATCGACGGCAAGATCAACGGCGCCTGAGCCGCAGGCGTTTCCGGCACAACGGACCGCCGCAGGACCGCCCGGGCGCACCCTGCGGTCACGGCGGGTGTAGGTCGCTCATGCGTTGGATCTGGATCGACAAATTTCTGGAGTTCGAGAGTGGTCGTCGTGCCGTCGCGGTCAAGAACGTGACGCTGGCCGAGGAGCACCTGCACGACCATTTTCCGGGTTTTCCGATCATGCCGGAATGCCTGATGATCGAAGCGATGGCGCAGACCGCCGGAATCCTCGTCGGTCAGGCGAATGATTTTCGCGAGAAGGTCGTTCTGGCCAAGATCAGCAAGGTCGTCTTCCATGATTTCGTCCGGCCGGGCGACAGCCTGCGGATCGAGGCACAGATCAGCTCGCTGGCGCCGGAAGCCGCCGGCACCACCGGCCGGATCCTGCGCGACGCGCAGCTCATCGCGGAGATCGACCTGATGTTCAGCCACATCGACCAGAACCTGGCGGGCAAGAAATTCCCCGAGGAGAACTTCGTCTTCACCGGGTTGTTCACGTCCCTGTTGCGTGACGTCGTCTCGGAGGCGGCCGGCCGGGCCGCCCTGCCGGCGGAGTCCAGTTGATGGAATCGGATCGTGTAGTTGTGACGGGGTTGGGGGCGGTCAGCCCCTTGGGACTCAGCGCCGATCAGATGTGGGCCGGGCTTTGCGAGGGACGCTGCGGCATCGGCCGCATCAAGGCGTTTGATCCCGCGGGCCTGCGATGTGAATTGGCGGGCGAGGTCCCCGCGTACAGCATTCAAGACTACGTTCCGCGCAAATACCGCAAGAGCTGCAAGCTGATGTGTCGGGACATCGAACTGGCGGTCATCGCGGCCCAACAGGCCGTGGCCGCCAGCGGGCTGGTCACCAAGGGAATCGATCCGGATCACGTCAGCATCGACCCGACCCGTATGGGTGTCAATATGGGGGCGGGCATCATCAGTTGCGACATGGTGGAGCTGGCGCCGGCCGTAGCCGTCAGCACCACCGACGGCCGCTTCGACATACGCAAATGGGGCCGGGTCGGCCTCGAGCACGTCACCCCTCTGTGGCTGCTGAAGTATCTGCCGAACATGCTGGCCTGCCACATCGGCATCATCCATGACTGTCAAGGCCCCAGCAACACGATCACCTGTGCGGAAGCGTCCGCCCACCTGGCGATTGCCGAGGCGGCCCAGGTCATCGCACGAGGCGACAGCGACATCGCTCTGGCCGGCGCCGCCGAAGCGAAGGTCAATCCGGTCATCATGGTCCGGCAGATTCTGCTCGAACGGACGAACAACATCAGCAACGATCGCCCCGGAGCGGCCTGTCGGCCCTTCGATGCGAATGCGCACGGGTCGGTCTTCGGCGAGGCCGGCGGCGTGCTCGTGCTCGAGAGTCTCTCCCACGCCCGTCGGCGCGGCGCCACGATTCTGGCCGAACTTGTAGGAATCGGGCACAGTCACTGTATCGATCCGGCCTACGCACGGCTCGAACCGGACGGCGAGGCAGTCCGCATCGCCATCACAAAGGCGCTCGACGACGCAGACCTCGACGCCCGACAGGTCGATCTGCTCATCCCGCACGGAATGGGGTTGCCGCAGGACGACCTGGCCGAGGCGAAAGGAATTGCCGCCGCCCTTGGGGACGCAACCAAGGAGGTAACCGTCTGGCCGACCAAGAGCATGTTGAGCACAACCGGCGCCGCTTCGGGCGCGTTGGACGCAATCGCTGCCGTGCAGGCCATCGGGGCGTCCACGATCCCGTCGGCCCGGAACTTCACCAGGCCGCTCGACGGCTGTCATCTGCGCATCTCCACCGACACCGTCCGGCGTCGGATCGACCATGCGATCTGCTGCAGCTACACGCATGGCGGCCAGACCGCCGCCCTCGTGTTCAAACGCTGCGACGAGGGGGCTGCGAGCTGATATGAAGACGCCCAAAAGCCACGAACGCATCGTCCTGACCGGAATGGGGATCGTCTCTCCTCTGGGCCATGACATCGAAAGCGTCTGGAAGGCCATCCTGGCCGGCCGCAGCGGCACCGCCCGCACGACGATCTTCGACGCCTCTACGTTTCCGACCACATTCAGCGCAGAGGTGAAAGACTACGATTTCCGGCGCTACGTTGAGCACCCGTCTCGACACGACCAGTGCAGCCGCAGTTCGGGTTTCGTCATCGGGGCCACGGTGCAGGCCTGCCGCCAAGCCGGGATAGACGTCGAATCGCAGGCCCCTGCCGACCATATCGATCGCACGAGAATGGGCATCTACCTCGGCGCCGGGGAAGGCTCCCTCGATAGCGATGCATTCTTCGCCGGCATCCTCGCCGCCTGGAACGCCGAACGCGACGAGTTCGCCTGGCCCCATGCGAACCGCATCGTGCAAGAACAGATGCAGGCCGCTCACGAACTCGAGCAGGAGCCGAACATGGCGGTGGCGCACATCGCCCGACTGACCGGCGCCAGAGGCCCGGCCCGCAGTTGCCTGACCGCCTGCGCCGCCAGCACTCAGGCGGTGGGCGAGGCCATGATGCTCCTCCGTCGAGGGCAAGCCGATGTCATGATCGCCGGGGGCGCCCACTCGATGATTCATATCCTGGGACTGACCGGTTTCAACCGGCTCACCGCTCTCTCGACGCGGAACGACAGCCCGGAAACCGCTTCCCGCCCCTTCTGTGCCAGCCGCGACGGCTTCGTCCTCGGGGAAGGCGCGGCGATCGTCGTTCTCGAATCGCTGACCTCCGCCCGCAAGCGAGGCGCGACGATCCTGGCGGAGCTGATCGGCTACGGCAGCAGCTCCGACGCCTATCGCGTCACCGACATGCACGACGAAGGACGCGGCGCGGTCCAGGCGATGCGGGCGGCGCTGGCGGACGCCGGACTGACGTATCGCGACATCGACTACATCAACACGCACGGCACGAGCACCCACGAGAACGATGCCGTCGAGACGCTGGCTATCAAGACCGTGTTTCAGGAGCGGGCCAAACAGGTCCCGGCCAGCAGCGTCAAGAGCATGCTGGGCCACCTGATCGCCGCCGCCGGCGCCGCCGAACTGATCACCTGCGTGCTGGCCATTCGGGACGGGATCGTTCCACCAACGATCAACCTGAACGACCCCGATCCCGAGCTCGATCTCGATTACGTGCCGAACGCGGCCCGCAAGATGCCGCTTCACATCGTCATGAACGAATCGTTCGGATTCGGCGGCCAGAACAACGTGGTCATTCTCAAACAATACTCAGAGGCCCGGGAGAAACCGCATTGATGCGCTCCGTCTGTCCCACGGGACCGGCGTTCTCCGCCAGGAGAGACTATGATCGACATTAGAGAACTGCGAGACCATCCGGACGTCTACATCCAGGCGGCCAGAGACAAACGGATCGACGCCGACATTCCGAGGCTGCTGGAGCTGGACCAGCGTCTGAAGGACGTCAAGGCCAGGCTCCAGGACATCGCCACCGAGAAGAATCGCATCGGCAAGTCCGTGCCAAAGCTGTCCGGCGCCGAGAAGGAAGCGGCCCTGCGCGAGTTGTCGCGGCTGAAGCAGGAGGAAGAGGACGATCAGAATCAGGTCAAGCAGTGGCAGCCGCAATTCGACGCGCTGATGCTCCAGGTTCCCCAGCCGGCCGATGCGGACGTCCCGGTGGGCAGGGACGACACAGAGAACGTCGAGCTGCGCCGCGAAGGCGAGGTTCCCCAGTTCGATTTCGAGGTGAAAGACCACGTCGAACTCGGAGTCGCGCTGAACATGATCGATATCGAACGCGGCGTGAAATTGGCAGGCACGCGGAACTACTTCCTCAAGGGCGACGGGGCCCTGCTGCACTGGGCGGTGCTGCGCTTCGCCATCGACTTCATGGTCGAGCGGGGCTATGTCCCCATATCCGTACCCCTGCTGATGCGCGACGAGGCCATGCAGGGAACCGGTTATTATCCGGGCGCCGAAGAGCAGACCTACCGGATGGAGAAGGACCAGCTGAGCCTCGTCGGCACGGCGGAAGTGCCGCTGACCGCCTACCGTATGGGCGAGATTCTCCAGGACGAGGAGCTGCCGCTGAAGTTCGTGGCGCTGTCGAGCTGTTTTCGCCGCGAGGCCGGCGCCGCGGGCAAAGACACCTACGGCCTCTACCGCATCCACCAGTTCGACAAGGTCGAGCAGGTCGTCATCTGCCGCAACAGCGACGAGGAAAGCGCCAGGTTCCACGAGGAGATTCTGGCCAATTCCGAAGGGGTGATGAAGGCTCTCGGACTGCCCTACCGCGTCGTCGTGGTCTGCACGGGCGACCTCGGCCGGGGCCAGGCCAAGAAATACGACATCGAGGCCTGGATGCCCTCGCGAGGCAACTATTGCGAAACGCACAGCGCCAGCAAGTTCTACGATTTCCAATCGCGCCGCATGAACCTGCGATACAAAGACACACAAACGAAGAAGAACCTCTTCTGCCACACGCTGAACAACACGGTGATCGCCTCGCCGCGCGTGCTGATCCCGCTGGTGGAGCTGTACCAGAACCCCGATGGATCGATCACGATCCCGACGGTCCTGCGTCCCTACATGGGCGGCAGAGAGAGGATCGTTGCCCAGTCCTGACCGGCAGCGGCCTTCCGTCTGCGACGGATGCGCAATAGAAAAGGCGGCCTGCACATCGAACGGATCTGCGGCCGCCTGAATCGCATGGCGTTTCGTGGCTACTTCTTCTTCGGAGCCTTTTCCTCCAGCTCCCGCCGGGTCTCGGCCAACTGGCTTGTCAGTTCATCCAGTCGTCGGCGGCTGCCGTCGATCTCGTTTCTGGCTTTCTCCGAGATGTCCTCGACCGCCTCGTCCATCACGAACGGAGTGACGAACACGATCAGCTCGCTGTTGGACTGAACGACATCGTTGTGCTGAAACAGTCCGCCCAGCAGCGGCAGGTCGCCGAGCAGCGGCAGCTTGCGTTTGACGGACGTGTCCTTCTCAAACAACATTCCACCGAGCATGATGGTCTCCCCGTCTTGAACCACCATGTTCGTCTTGCTCTCCACTTTGCTGCGCACCGGCTGGTTGTTGATCACCTCCGTCGTCAACTGAGACAGGTCGACGCTGATCTCCATGTCCACGCGCCGTTCCGGGGTGATGCTTGGACGGACCTGCATCATCATACCGACGTTCTTGAACTCCACGTCCTGCGTCACGCCCACGTTGGCCGAGCTCGTCGAGCCGGCCAGAAAGGCCACTTCCTGACCCTTGAAGAACATCGCTTGTTCGTTGTCCTCTGTCCACAGCGTCTGCTGGTTGAGGATCTTGGCGTGGGTCGTCTTGATCAGAAAATCGATCAACGCGTAGACCGCCGAGGTCCCGCCCACGATGGTGCCGGTCCCT
The DNA here is from genome assembly GCA_012744475.1 of Phycisphaerae bacterium. Lineage (GTDB taxonomy): Bacteria > Planctomycetota > Phycisphaerae > Sedimentisphaerales > Anaerobacaceae > Anaerobaca. Next base: position 25,283 of record JAAYBV010000070.1, on the reverse strand, counting down.
TCGGCGCCGAGGGGCGTGTCGCTGGCCACCGCGGAGCCGCGGGTCGCCAGATTCGTGAGCTGGCCCAGCGCGGTCACCGCGTTTTCCCCGAGACTGCTGAAGGCGTTCGGGTTGGTCGCCAGTTGGACGCCCAGAGACGTCATGCTCCCGTGCTCGACTTCAACCACGATCGCCTTGACGAGCAGTTGTTTGCCCGGGGTGTCCAGTTGCTTGATCGTCTGCTCGAGGCTGTCCTGAAACTCCGGCGGCGCCAGGACCAGAACCGATTTGCTGCGCGGATCGGGGATGAAGCGCACCTTGCCGATCACGTTGCTGATCGGTTCCTCGTCGGTCCGTTGTCGCGCGCCAGCCGACCAAGGCGGCGTATACTCGTTGCTGCTGGCCGCGTTGCCCTGATTGTTGCTATTGCCTGGCCCACCCCCTTGGTTGCCTTCGGAACTGTCCATGGAGTATTCGGACAGACCGGTGATCCGTCGTCGGATGCGGGCGGTCGTCCCCGCCTCGTTGAACATGGCGTTGAGACGCTCCGCGAGGTCCTCGGGATCGGCGTACTGCAACGGCACGACGTTGGGGATCTCGGCCATCTCCTGTCGGTCCAGGTCGTAGATCAACTGCTCGATTACGTCGTACGCTTGGGGGATCTTGCTGATCACGATGATCTTCTTGGTCCCGGGGACGTCCTCGAACGTGAGCTGGCCGTATAGCGGGCCGACGATCTTCTTACGCTCGTTGCCCGAGCCGCCGTAGAGGATCAGGCGGATCAGGTTGGAACCGGTGCTGTCCTGGTCCTCCGAAAACAGCCTCGTCAGTAGTTCAGTCATCTGGACGGGATCGGAGTTTCGCAGCTCGATGATGCGCGGCTTGACCGCGTCCACGTCCAGCGGCACGTCCCATTCCTCGATCTGCTTCTCGATCTTCCGCATGTTCTCGGGCGAGGCGATCACCGTGACCTGGCTCATCGTCGGGAAGGCGATCACCTTGACCGTGTCGGAGTCCGGCCCTTGACTGCCGCGACCGTAGCGATAGTAGTAGTACGAATCGTACTCCGGAATCTCGTCACCGTAGAGGCTGTCGAGATTCTCCTTGATCTGCTCTGGATCGGCGAACTTGAGGTCGAACTTCTTGGTCTCGAACGTTCCGGCGGGAATGTCGATCTCGGTAATCAGTTTCTTGACCATGTCACGCAGATCGGCCCGGCCGAAGATCATGATCTGCTTCGATCGCTCCAGCGGCCGGATCAGGATGCTGGGGGCCAGTTGCGTGCCCGGCATGTCCCGCAGCGCCTCCTCGATGCGGCTGGCCACTTCTCGTGTGTCCGCATACGAGATGGACACCGTCTCGTATTCCGAGGCGACCGGCTCTTCGCGATCCAGCTTCTGGATCCACTCGCCGATCTGCCGGATGTCGTCGGCCGAGCCTCGCGCGATGATCCACTTGGCCTTCGGCACGGGAATCAGCACGATCGGCACGTCGCCGGCTCCAATCACGACGGATGTCGCTGTCGTACTTGCAGCGCCCGGCGCGCCCGGACGGCTCGGCGCCCCCGATGGCCGCCGGCTGCTGCTGTACACGTTTCGGCTGGGAGAGCCGCCCCGGCGGCCGCCGGTCGGAGCCTCCCCGAGAAGCATGCGAAGCAACTGGACGATCTCCGCCGGATCGCCATACTTGATCTCGAAGAACTGCTCCACAGCCCGGCCTGCCTCCGGCACGTCGAACTGAGCGATGATATGTCCGATGGACATGAGGTTTCCGACCGTGTCGATGACGAGGAGCATCCCGGTGGTTTCGTCGACGCTGACGTGACCGTATTGCCCGACCAGCGGCTGGATGATCTCGCCCATCTGGGCGGGAGGATAGCTGCTCAGTCGGAAGAACTTACGCACGATCTGGTCCCGGTTCTCGATCATGGCCAACGGTTCATCCGGCCCGACCGTCGGGACCACCCCCAGCTTGGCGTCAGCGATCGGCTTGAGGAAGAGCATGTCGTCGACCTCCTCGACCACGAAGCCCTTCATGCGCAGTGCGCTGTAGATCGTCGAAAGGGCCTTGGCCCGCGGCAGCTTGTCCGGCGCGTAGATCGTGATCTTCTGCTTCATCGCATCGTCGTGCGGAATCACGGTCTTGCCCGTCCACTCGGCGATCTTGTCGATGATCTTCTTCATCTCGACGTCTTTGAGGTTGACCGCCTCCATGGGCTCGCCCGACTCGGACACCTCGTTCGGTTCAGAGACGCCGGCCCGGCCTCTTCTGCCCCGGGCGGAACGCCCCTCGGGACGGTTCGGATCGGGCGCCTGGCCTTCCGGCCTGTCCGCATCCGGCTCGTTGGCGTCGCCGACCTGGTTCGCATCGGGCGACGCATTGGGCTCTGCCTCGGCCGGCGGCTCGTTGGGAGCCGGACTTGCCGCACGAGGCGACGCCGCTTCGACCGTCCGTGCCAGCGTCGGCACGCCCGATTTGGGAACCGAGAAGCCGACACGCCAGACGATGATCCCGGCGGCCGCAAACACGATCACCCACAAGAGTATCTTGGACCGTTCCACTTTCTTCTCCTCGTATCAATCGCGATTGGTGTCTCGTTCGCCTGTCAGTTGGGATCGACGGCGTTCGGCTCCGGCGCATTCACGTCGTTGGGCGAGGCGATGCGAGGTCGGACGGATCGACGCCGTCCCGACATGGCCGCCCGGACGGCGGCTCTCTCTTCCTCCGACATCTGCGGCCATTTCTGCCGCAGCTCCTCCAATTCCTCCGGCGACAGATGCGGCAGTCGTTCCGGCCTCTGGCTCGCTGTGCGTAGCTGCTCGCGCAGGGCCTCACGTCGTTCCTGCTTCTGCTGCTCCGTCAGGGCGCCGACCTCGGCAAGCTGCTCGGCTTTCTTCTGCTTGGCTGCCGCCAACTGCTCGGGGGTCGGCGCCGGTTTGCTTTGCGCGATGCGCCGTCCGGGAACCAGCTTCTCCAGATTGGCGATCTCGTTGGGTTCGGCTGCAACCGGCGGCGCCGGTTCGCTCGTGCCCGTGCGGGCCTGCCGGATCAACAGACCCAACCCGTAGGCCGCGCCAAGCACGATGGCGACGCAGACGAGAGAGACGACAATGTTGCCCTGTTTCATATCCCTGATCCTTCTTCTGCGGATGTCATTTTCCTGTCCGGCCTGCCGGCTGCCTCTTACATGTCCCCTCTTTCCATGGCCTGGACAGCCTGCTGCTTCTGTTCCGCGGGCATGCTATTCCATTGTTCTTTGGCCTCGGCCTTTTCCTCCTCGGACAGACTGTTCCACTTCTCAAGGAACTTGCCTCTCAGAGCGTCCGGCACCTTCACCCCCATCCAGGCCAGCGGGTCGTCGTCGGCCGGCGTGGGAGCGGCGGTGACCTGCACCGCCTCGGCCTTGACATCGGGTCGGGGCGGCCTTGGCTCCCGCATCCTCGCCCGGACGGCCTCCGGCGGCCCGGGAGGACCCGAGGGCCTGTCGTCGCCGGCCCCCAGCGGCGAGAAAACCTTCTTCTGGCCGTTCCATTCCACGGTGACCTTCGTCGGCTCAACGGTCACGATGTTCGCATCGCCCACCTTCTCGCCAGCCTTGTACCATTTGTCTCCGATCAAGACCTCGGCGCCAAGGATGCCGTCGATCTGTTTGACCGGGTGTTCCTTCGGCGGTTCCTTGCTGAAGAGGTTCTTCTTCTTCAGCGCCTCGGCGGCCTCGCGGGCCTTGTCGAGATACGGCTTGACCTCGTTCGCGTCCGGAGCGCTGCGGGCCATCGCCTGCGCGACCCGATCGCCGGCGTGAGCCGGTCCGTTGAAATACCCCACGACTCGGGCGCACGCCCAGGCGCCGAGCAGAACGGTGGCCGCGACCAGGCCGAACCGCGCCCGATCCATGTGTCTCTTCGTGGTACTGTCGAAGGCCATGGTTCTATTTCCCTCCCAGCGCCGTGGGTTTGATGGACGGCCGTCGTACGAAGGCCGAGACGACCAGATCGATTTCAATCTGTTTTCGCTTCTCCGGCGGTTCCTTGGTGTCGCAGCGAATGCGAAGCTCCTCGATCCCTACCAAGTGCGGGTTCTCCGACGAAGCCGCCAGGAAGTCGAGCAACTGCGGCAGCTCGCACTTGCCGCTGCACTTGACGCGCATCACATCGTACGGCAGACCCAGCTTCTTCTTCGTGCCCAGGATCGCCAACGGCTCCGTCTTGACGCCCGCCTTCTTCAGTTGCTCGTACAGGCGATCTCGAACGAGAAACTGCTGTTTCTCTTCGAGCTCCGGCACCTCGGCCACCGGGACGATCGACAGGAGCGCTGCCTGCTTGACCGGGTCCACGGTCACCGTTTCCAGTTGGCGGCGCGCGGCCTTCAGGGACGCTCGCACCTCGCCCCATCGATCGAGACCTTTGAGGCCGAAGTGCAGGGCGACGATCACGAGAGCCGAGACGCCTCCAAAGATCAGAATGCGCACTTCGCGTTGTGTCAGTTTCCTTGCCATAATCCGCTTTCGTCGAAGCCTACAGCGCGGCCCCTTTCTTCGTGAAGCTCTTGTACTGAAACAGCATGGTGAACTTGATCTTCCTGGTCTTGCTGTCCGTCGAGGTGCTCGTGATGTCCACGTCGCTGATGCTCTTGCACCCGAGCAGGTTCGCCTGGAATTTCCACATCTGTTCGGCGTTGTCGGCCTGCCCGGTGATCGTGACGGCCTGCCCCTTCCTGAAGTGGAAACTCTCCAGGATCACACCTTCGCTGGACCCCGTATGGAGGTCCGCGAGCAGGCCGAGCAGATCGGGACGATGCTGAGCAACGCTTTTCAGGAGGGTCTGACGCTCACTGGCTTGTTTGAACTCCGGCCGGCCCACCAACGCCGTCAACCGCTTCTCGCTGGCGACATCGACCGTGTAGGATACGGCTATGGCGACCGCCAGGACGATAAGGGCCACAACAGCCGCCAGGGTCGTCGAGTACCAGGCGGACCTGGCCTTCTGCTCCCGCTCGGCCTTGCGAACGGGCGCGTAGAGATCCAGACCCGTCGTCGGCCCGTCCAGCGCCATCAGGCCCAGCCCCAGAGGCTCGCGGTACGCATACAGGTCCACCGGAGCCAGCCCCAGGGCCATCCCCAGCGTCTGCAGTCGCGGCGTGCTGGTCTTGACCGGCACGCCGGCGGCGCCGAGGGCCTCGACAATGCGGCCGATTTCCTCGCTGCCGTCGGACAGGGCGAGCACGGGCCAGGGCGCCGACTCGATCCACCCGAACGAGATCAGCACGGTGTGCAGGTCCTGCGCGAAGCGTTCGATGACCTCAACCGGATGGGAAAGCGGCTCGTTGGCGGCGCCGGCCGCGGATAGATCGGCCAGGCCGGTGTCCAGCACGGCGCTGTTGGCGACCGTTCCGTCGACGGCCAGACAGACCTGTGTGTGCTGGACGCAAATGCTGACGAGGACGGCCTGTCGCTGACGCTCTCCGAACAGCTCGTGCCAGGTTCGGGCCGTTCCTTCACATGCCGGAACGATGGTCTCCGGCGCGAACGGACGCACCTCGCCGACGAATTGATGCAGGAAATCGCGCCGGGCCGCCGCAATCGTGACGTCGGCCGTCCCGTTGGTCGAGGGCATCGTCCGCCAGGCGACCTCGATCTGAGAAGCCGGCAAAGGCAGCAGCGATTCCGCCTGCATCCGGACGATGGCCGCGGTCTCTTCGCGTCCCACGCTCGGCGCCGCGATGCGATAGAAAGCCACCGCCGTGGCGTCGAGGCCGATGACCGAGATCGCGCCGCCGGGCAGTTCCTTCCGCTGCGTCTTCGATCCTGTCTCCAGGCCGCAGCGAGCGGCGAACGTCTCCCAGCTTCCCTCCGCGACCGGCATGGATTTGGCCCACAAGACCTCCACGCCGTCGTTGCGTTTGCGCAGAGCGACCGCCTTGAATGCGGTCGCGTCTCTCACCGCCGCGATCACCGAATGAGGTGTCTTCACGCTCCTGCTCATCAATAGTTGGCTCCCTGGTACCAGTAAAGGACCTTGCACGGCGTCTCGCTGCGGTCCAGCACGCACTCGCTCTGCATCATCGCGCCGCTGATGTCCGCGGTGGCGTAGCAGCGCACGGTGAATACGTTCGAGCGCACGGTCAAGAGCCCCGCGATGCTCTGAAATTTCTCGACGGTCATCCCCGAGACCTTCAGCAGTTCGGCGATGCTCTGGAATCCATACAGACGTCCCAGTCGCTCGGCGACGATGCTCTCGGCAAGCGGCTCGGCCTGGTCCCCGCCGCCCAGCAGAGCGACGAGAACCTCTTTCGGAGCGGTGTTGACGTTGACCGTGCCCTGCAAGGTGGTCTCGCCGGAAGTGGTGATCCTATCGGCGATGCTGCTGAACGTCTGAAGATCGATGGGGTCGGCGCGGTTGTCGCCCCCGCCGGACTCCTTCGACGGCTCCTTCGGGCTGTTCGGGTTGATCAGGCCGGCGATGTTCTGATAGCCGCTGCCGCGATTCTGCACGATCCAGCGCGCCTGCGGGGCGGTCAGTCCAAGCTGGTTCTGCAACTGGCCTTCGTCCGCCTGGTTGATGTTGACCCGGTTCTGGCCTTCGGCATCGACGTTCTTCTCATACGAGTAGCAGGTCAGGTAGGCGATCCAACCCTCGTCGAGGTAGCCGTCGCCATTATCCATCGGCGGGCTCAGCTCGCCGTCGGCCTCGGTGTAGTCAAGCTGCCCGTTGAGGTTGAGGTCCTCGCCGTACAGCAGATCCTTGGTCACGCCTCTGGCCTGCAGCAGTTCGCGAATCGTCTTGACCGGCCCGTTGCGAATCTTGTACGGAAACGGCAGATTCTGATAGTAGCCACCTTCGGCGCCGTCCGACCGCGGGTTCTCGTCGTCGTCCCGCCAGTCCAAGATCGCGTCGGCAACCTGCGTTTCCATGTACGGCAGCGCCATCAACTGCTCTCTCGTAATCGTGTTGACGTTGAGTTTGCCCGCCTCGTCGGTGACATAGACACTGTAGACGCACCGCTCCAGCGGGACATCGTTGTAGTCTTCGTCGTTGTCGCACCACAGATCGAGCAGACAGTCCGTCGCTCGAAGGTCCTCGTTGAGCAGGCCGATGGCGGTCTCCGTCCCGGCGCGGCAGGCCCACTTGCAGCGCACCTCGTCCACCACGGCGGTCGCCATCTTCATATCCAGCCGGCTGGTCTGGCTGACAATGGCAATCAGCGCCGTCATCAGGATGACGATCCAAAGCACGATCACCAAAGCCAGTCCCTTGTTGTTTCGATCGCAACGCATCAATGAACCCACCTGCCTCGTCATCGCGGCGCCGCTGTCGGGCCTTCGCCCTGTGGCGGCTGGTTCTGCCCGCCCGGCCGGCCGCCTTCGACCGCCGACGCCGCATCCGTCGCCGTAGCCAGCCTGGGGAAGTTCACCAGAAAGGTCTCGATGATCGGATTGCCCTGCCCCTGCGGCGGCAGCATCACCAGAGTGACCTCGATCAACTGAGGCAACGACCTCATCTCCTCGGGCCAGTCGGTCGTCCACTGTTGCCCGTCGAAGAAACGCATCTGGAACACATCGATATTCTGCGCCAGCGAAACGAGAATCCCGCCGGGCGGCCGATCCTCGTCCGGATTCGGCCACAGACGCCGGTAAAGGGTCGATGAGCCGAGCTGATCCTGCGAAGCGGCCTCGATGCCGGCGCCTCTGCCCAGCAAGTACTCGACCTCATACACGTCGCCCTCCGGCTGTCCGTGCCGGGCATTCGTCCGGCCGGTCGCGTAGAACCGCAGAAACGCCATGGCGCTGTCGGCGCTCTGCGAGGTGCCCACCAGCCGCATAGCCCGCGGGTCCTGGTCGCGATAGACATTGGCCAGGTCGCGAGCCAGCATCCGGGCAGCGAACCGGACCTCCGTCACCGTCTCGCTGTGACGCGTCACCGTCTGAGCGCTGTCCGAGACCGTCTTCAGCGCGCCCACCGCCACCACCGCGATGAACGTGGTGATCGTCGAGGCGACCAGAATCTCCGCCAGTGTGAACCCTCTGTTTCGGACCGTTGCCACTGTCACCGCTCCTGCACCGTCGAGACCGCTGCCGTGCTGGCGCCGTTGAGCATCGTCTGCGCGACAAGCTGACGCGGGCGATTCCGTTCCAGCCAGCGTACGGTGATGGTCACCAGATACAGATTGTCGATCCCCTGGTATTGCGTGCTCACCGCCCAGCTATACCCCGGCTCCAATTCTTCAATCACGCCTTCGCTCTGTCCCAATTCGATGAACTGATCGATCCCCACCGAGTCGATCAGCGTCAATTGCTTGTCGATCACCGAAGCGGCCACCTCATAGTGGCGGTTCAGTCGCGTGTCCGTCAGAGCGCCCGAACTGATCGCGCCGACCGCGAGCACGGCGCCGGAGAGGATCACGCTGGCCACCATCGTCTCGACCAGATTGAACCCCGACCGAATTGGCTGCGATGTTCGGATCACGGTTCCTCCAGGTCCACGACCGCCATGCTCACCGGGCCGGCTTCGCCCGCCTGCAGGGTGGCCTTGCCGGTGGCCGCCATGACGGCAATCGTATAATGGGTCTTGCCGTCGCCGATCTGAATCACCGCCGTTTCCGCCGAGCCGTTCGGCAGAAATACGATGCGCTGTTCGGCGTCGACGTCCGAGACCTGCTCGGCGGCCAGCGTCAGAATCTTGACGTCCTCGAATCGGACGTCGCCGGTGAATTCCACCGGCTTGACGTAGTAGTCCCTGACGACCACCGACTCCCCGGCGGTCGTCTGCCGGTTCCACTGGGTCGTCGTCACGGCGAAGCCCTTGTTCTCTCCATCGAGACGCAGCTCATACGGCCGGCCGTGCTCGATCGCCATGATCCGCGCATACTTGGCCGACAGCAGAAACTGGCGGGCCGCCCGCTCGACGAGCAGCTTCTTGTACGTGCCCGCATACATCCCGCCGCCCAGACCGCCGACGACGCTGACCACCGCGATGACCAGCAGCAGCTCGGTGAGCGTAAAGGCCCTATGTGCGCCGGTCTTTGGGACGGCGCGTCTGTCTGCGGACATCGGATGTATCCTGTCACGACTCATAGGTTCGCGATGTCGGCGTTCTCGCCCTCGCCCCCCTCCTGGCCGTCGGCCCCGAGGCTGACCAGGTCGAAGCTGCCGGGGTTGTACTGGCCCTCGGAGATATAGATGTACATGTTGCCCCAGGGGTCGAGGAGCTGGCTCTGCTTGAGGTAGGGGCCGTTCCATTTCTCTTCCAGTTCCGGCGGCGCCACCAGGAGGGCTTCGAGCCCCCCTTCCGACTCGTCCGGGAAGCGGCCGCAGTCGTACTGGAAGCGCGCCAGCGAGTCCTCGATGAGGGTCATCTTCGCGCGGGCGATCTCCGCCTTGGCCTTGCCGAGCCCTTTGAACATTCGCGGGGCCAGGAAGGCGGCCAGCATCGAGATGATCAGAACCACCACGAGCAGTTCCACCAGCGTGAACCCTCTTCGCCTTCGTCTTCTTTGCCTCATGCCGTTACCTCCTGTAGGGGCGGAACATCTTTCGCCCCTATGCCACACCAAACCCGTTCCCAATTTGCGGCGGACTATACCGCTCCGGCCCCGAGCGACATCATCACGATCGGCAGCAGGGCCGCCGCAATGATGAAGCCGATCACCAGCGCCAGAATCAGAATCAGCGCCGCCGGGAAAATTGCCATGAAACGGCTGATGGCCGCGTCGGCATCCGTATCGAACGTCTCAGCCGCGTTGAGCAGCAGCTCGTCGAGCTTGCCCGTCTGCTCGCCGATCGCGACGATCTGCACCAGCAACGGGGGAAAACACCCCGACGCCTCCAGCGGCTCGGCCAGTGATTCGCCGCGTTTGACCTTCTCGGCGACCTCATCGACCTGCCGAGCCAGTTGCTCGTTGCCCAGCGTGTCGCGGACGACCGCCAGCGCGTCGAGAATGGTGACGCCTCCCTGCGTCAAAGCGCCCAGCGTACGCGCGAAGCGTCCGACCGCAATGGTCCGCAGGACCGAGCCCAGCACCGGCAGCCGCAGCTTGAACGCGTCCCATTCGAGCCGACCAACCGTTTTGGTCCATCGTCGCAAAGCGTACAGCGCGGCGATCGTAACGACGATCGCCAGCCACCCGCCCACGCTGGTGAACAGGACCCGCGAAAACGCGCTGACTCCCAGCAGAACGCGGGTGGGCATGGGCATCGCCGCGGCGCCGGCGCTGACGTTTTCGAGGATCTTAGGCAGAATCCACGCGACGATCACCGCCGCCGAAGCCAGGCCGATGCTCAGGACGAACAGCGGATAGGCCGAGGCGTTCTTCATGTTCGTCTTGACCTTCTCCTCCCGCGCCAGGATGCCCGCCAACTGCGTGCTGGTCTGCTCGAGGATGCCGCCGGTCTCGCCCACGCGGATCATGGACAGGTACAGCGGACTGAACACGTTCGGGTGCTCGCCCATCGCCTCCGAGAGCGACTGGCCCGCGTTGACGGACTTGACGAGGTGGTCGAACAGGCGCTTCATCGCACTCTTGCGCTGCTGTTTGTGGAGCAGCTCCAGGCAGTTCAAAAGGGGCAGTCCCGCCCGGATGGCTGTGCTCAGTTGCGTCGTCATGGCCAGGATGTCCTTGCTCGCAATCCGGCCGGCGCCCAGACGCGGGACCGCCAGCCAAGCCGATGCGCCGCTCTCATCGCCGGCCCCTTGGACCCGATGGCTCCGCTCGATCAGCTCGGTGACGAACTGCCCGCGCTCGGCCAGCGCCGCGACGGCGCTGCGACGATCCGCCGCCTCCACGGAGCCGGCAACGTGCGTCCCGCCCCGATCCACCGCCTTGTAGGAAAACAGCCCCAAAGTTCACTCCTGAAGCTATCGGCACGCCGGCGCGGCAAAGAAACGCGGCCGCGGCGCCTCGTGTTTCTCAGTCATCCTCGGTGATGCTCTTGGCGACGCGGAAGACCTCCTCCGGCGTGGTCAAGCCCTGCATCACCTTGCCGATCCCATCGTGGACCATGCTGATGTGGTCGGCGGGGGCCTCGCGGGCAATCTGTTCCGTGGTCGGCCGGGTCGCGATCAGCTCTCGCAGCCGGTTGGTGATCCGTAGCAGCTCAAAAATGCCGATTCGTCCGCTCATTCCGGTCTGACTGCACTCTTCGCAGCCGGCGCCATGGTAGAACTGGACCGGCGGCTCGGCCTGGGCCGAAATGCCAAGGTTCTTCAGGAGGTTCTCGTCGGGGTGATAGGGCTCTTTGCACTTCGGGCAGACCTCACGCACCAGACGCTGGGCAAGGATGCCTTCCAGCGAGCTGGCCAGCAGGAACGGCTCGACTCCCATGTCGATCAGCCGCGTCACCGCGCCGGCCGCATCGTTGGTGTGCAGCGTCGAGAACACCAAGTGCCCCGTCAAAGCCGCCCGGATCGCGATGTCCGCTGTTTCCCGGTCGCGGATTTCGCCCACCATGATGATATCCGGATCGTGCCGGAGGATGTGCCGCAGGCCCGTGGCGAAGGTCAGCCCGCGCTTGACGTTGACGGGCATCTGGTTGATCCCGTCCAACTGATACTCGACCGGGTCCTCGATGGTGATCATCTTGACGCCCGGCGAATAGATCTTGTTCAGGGCCGCATAGAGCGTCGTCGTCTTGCCCGACCCCGTCGGCCCGGTCACCAGAACGATTCCATGGGTCTTCTTCAGGCACTTGGCAAACCCGTTGAGAGTCTGGGGGTTCATGCCCAGGTCACACAGATCGATCAGCGATGCGGTCCGGTCGAGCAGACGCAATTCGACCGCTTCGCCGAAGACCGTCGGCACGGTCGAGACGCGAATGTCGATCTTGCCGGTGTTGCCCATGAACTCGATATGTCCATCCTGCGGGATGAACCGCTCGGCGATGTTCATGTCGCCCATGATCTTGATGCGCGAGACGATGGCCGCGTGAAGCCGCTTGGAGGACGGGGTCTTCTCCACGAGGATGCCGTCGATCCGGTATTTGATCTTGACCTCGTGCTCGAACGGCTCGATGTGAATGTCGCTGGCCCGCGCCTCGATGGCTTCGAGAATGATCAGGTTGACCAAGTTGACCAGAGACGGCTCGCGCGCCAGTTCGTGGAGTTTGGCGGGAGAGAAGTCGCCGCTGCCGCCCTGCTCTTCGCTGCGATGTTCCGCCGGCGCCAGGTCGTCGAGCATCCTGGCGACATTGCTGCCGTAGAACCTCAGCACGGCATGCTCGAGCTGGATCGGTTCGGCATAGTACCGCTGCACCAGGCAGCCCGTGACCAGGCGAAGGTCCTCCATCGCCTGGGGCTGAAACGGGTCCACCATGGCCACCGCCAGGCGGCCATTCTGTCGCCACAAGGGGAGAATATTGTACTTGCTGACCAGCTCGGCCGGCACCAGGCTGATGACCTCGCTGCCGATCGAGACCTCCGACAGGTCGATCTTCTCGATGCCCACCTGGACCGCCAGCGCCTCGTTGAGCTGGGACTGCGTGATGTAGCCCAGTTCGAGAAGGATCTGACCGAGACGACGGTGCGTGACCTTCTGTTCGGCCAGAGCCACTCCCAGGCCGGCCTCATCAAGGTACGCCTTCTCGCACAGCAGTTCGCCGATCCGCTTTCTTTTGACCCTGTTGCCTGAATCCATCCGTATCTCACGACCCTGTTCTGACTGTGGAAACTCCCCGGTAGAGAGCTTAATCCCAATCACGGCTCACGTCAAGGGTGTGACCGCCATACCCCTGATGCCCCGTTGGCCTGGCCCCTCGCCTGATCCGGCGAGCGTCACGCGCACGGTCCACGTGCCCCCCGCCCTGCTCACCTCTATCAGACGTACGCGGCCCGCTTTTTGTTACAGAAAAATGGCTTTTCAGGAGTTTCTTCAGGGTCGTCCGGGCGGGCCCCTCTGAGGCCGGATTGTCCGGGCGGATGAAAAAATGATTTGACAGTCGCCTGATCACCCATAACAATCCAGCACAAAGCAGGTGTCGCCCAGGCGACGCCGGCGGATTTCTCCAGGAATCCGCGGGGCCTCAGGGTCTGAGGACCGCGCGGTTTGTACCCGGAACGCTCGCTTGGCTTGTCATCATATGTTTATTGTGTCCATGAAGAGCTGACGTGGTTGAAGGACGCCGATGGCTGTCGCGGATTGCGGCGGGTCGGCGGCCTGTGAACGTACGGGTATTCCGCTGGAGGACGAGCAAGGATGCTGACATCCAGGCAAAGGGCAGGCGGCGGCCGATCGCATGTCTGCTCGTCTTGGGGGCTGGTCCGGACAATTGCCTTGACCGTGATTTCCCGCGACCGCGCAGGGGGGAAAATCATGCTGCCGGGGAGCGAAGGCAAGGTCGCCTTCGACTGTCGCAAGCTCCTTGCCCACATCCACAAGGAGGTAGCCCTATGAGGCTGGAGAAAAGAAAACCATCGGGGCGGGAGAAAGATGAAGAGGCGCTGAAGCTTCTGGCCAAGCTGCGGGAGCAGTTGTACAGCTCGAACATCTCGATCGTCCGCCAGAGCGCGTTCAACCTGTCCTGGATGCAGGAGGACGGGTTGGACATCCTGACGGAGGCCCTGTTCGGCAATTCTCCGCGACGGACGAAAGGAGCGGCCGCCTACGGTCTGCGGAAGATGCGTGGCCGCATGCGCAAGCAGGCCGAAGAGACGCTGATTGAAGGACTCAAGCACCCCGACAGCAAGACCGCAGAGATCTGCGGCAACGCGCTAATCGTGCTCAAACGGGGCAAACGCACCGGCAAGCCGGGACGTCCCGCCAAGGCTCGAAACACGAAATTCCAGATACGCGAAATCCCGAATAAGGGCCGGCAGAAACGAGCCGGCTCGCCGGCCAGAAGACCGGACGACCGCCCCTCTCGGCGGCGATGAGGGCCTGGCTCGCCGCCAAGCGTCGGCCTTCGCTGTCGTGGTGTCCCCATTCTATCCCCTGTTCCCGCTTCGATTGGCGACAGGGTCCATCCGCATCGTCTCCGGGACGAAATCAAAGGTGCGATTTTTGCCCGGTTTTCGCTTGACAAACGGGCCGACCGATGGTATAGACACGCGCACTGGCGTTCCCTCATAGGAGGAGGGTCCCGCCAAGAAAGCCACCAACTGGGAAGGTGGTCTTCTCATGGAGGAAGACGCATCCGGAGTGTGCGTCGAACCGCGATCGCGCGGCGTGCCCGTGGTGCGCCTGTGGTCGCCTCAGGGAGAGACACGGAAGTGGGTTCGCAGGGAACGGGTAACGGACTACGCCGGAAGGTCAGGATCACAGACGAAACCGCGTCTGTGCCTGCATATACCTTGGGGGTCATAACGGGGGGGCCGCGCGCCGTTGGGCGCGGTTCCATATCAGAGAAACCGAAACAAGACAGGTCGCTCTGCTGCGCGGGTCTGCCTTCGCATCCTGGGGAGCCGACCCTGTCGGGACTCTCGATGTCGGACGGAACGGCGGTCTGTCCTGACGCCAATCGAGCAGTCCGCGTGCCATCGCACACTGACAGACGACACAACAGCAGTACTCTGACACGCGTGGCCGCCAGGAGTGTGGCACGCGGGGAGGGCGCACAATGTGGCATGCGCAAGGTGCGAGTCGGACGGATGACGAAGACGCCGCATCGCTGTCGCGCGGCGTGCCGGGACCACAACTTACGAGGGTTGTCCCCACAAGACAGCCACCGATATCTTCCTTTCCTGTTTCATGACGCTCGCGTCGAATTGGGTCGATCGGCTATGGAATGCTGAGCGATCCACGCGGATTGGCGTCAGAGGCCTTCGACCCCTCTGACGCCAATCCCGTGTCAAGGCCCTCTTGCGGGCCGGCGACAGAAGGCACAACCGGGTCGGCGCAGGGTCGGTGGTTTGGCCGCCTGCGACGACACGGAGAGATTGAACCGACACAAGGCCTTAAGCCAAATGTCTACAGGGTCCCGGGCCGCTCCCGACGGCGCCGGGCATACCCCGAGCAATTGGCCTTTACCATGAAGGGGCGGATCCGACAGGGTCCGCCCTTCTCATTTGTCGCGATCACACCGACGGCAGGCAGGAGGCGCCCGCGTCGGTGTCGGATGGAGCGTCCTGTGACGCCTTCTTGCGAGAGGGATGCTTTGTCGTGATGTGAAAGTGGCCGTCGTCGAAGGTCATCTCGTCGATATCGACGCCGCGAATCCACCCCCGGACGATCCGGTTGACGTCCACGTAAAGTCGGGGATACTCCCACCGCCCGCCGTGATCCTGCAAACGCAGCGACTCGACCATCTTCTCGACCAGCCAGTCGAAGGTGTCGATCAGGCGGTTGGTCACCAGCTCGAACGCGATATGCCCATCGTCGAAGCCGGCGAATCGCACGTTGACCCGGATCGATTTGAGCACGGGCCAGGAGGTTTTGACCTTCAGCTTAATCTGGTCGCCTTCGGTGTCGATCTCGCTGACCTGGTCCGGTATCAGCTCGTTGGCGTGCAGAATATCGAAAAGCTCGTCAGCCGATAGAACGATTTTTGCCATAGCGTTAGATTCCTTGAGACTCCAGCCGGTATCTTAGCACACCCGGGCGAAAAATGCAGACCGAAGTCGAAGGGACGTCGGTTTATCGCTGAAGGCCGGAGCCGTGGCGACCGATAAATGCCCTGAGGGCACGAACGCGGACTCGCTCGGTCGCGGTCTCGCGCCGGCAGGCCCTCGCAAACGCCAACAGATTGTGCTGCTCCTGAGGATTAGACGCATGAAACGATCGATCATTCTCGCCGCGTTTTGTTTCTTGTCATGGACCGCCCTGGCCACAGCGAGTGACTCGGGACGGCTCGCCATCGCCGGGCGGAGCGGCACCCTCGGACTGGGCGGCGACGTGATGGTCAACGTCCTTTCCGATGTGAACGTCCGTCTCGGCATGGGCTACTTCAACCTCGATTTTGACGGCGAGGTGGAGGATGTCGAGTATGACGTCGATCTCGATCTGTTGACCTTCCCTCTGCTGGTCGACTGGTATCCTTTCGAGAACATATTTCATGTCAGTGCCGGCGTCATTCTGAACCAGACCGAAGCCGGCCTGGCCGGTCGCTACGATGGCACGCTCGAAATCGGCGACGAAACCTACACCGCCGAGGAAATCGGGGTCCTGTCGGGCGATCTGAGCTTTCGGGACGTGGCTCCTTACGTCGGCATCGGCTGGGGCAATGCGTTCGGCAAGGCGCGGCGCTGGGGCTTCATGACTGATTTGGGCGTGGCGTTCATCGGGTCGCCCCGCGTCGCCCTGTCCGCCACAGGCACGCTGGCCGGCAATCCGGAATTCCGCGCCAATCTGGCCAAGGAAGAAGACGACCTCCAGGACGAGGCCGACAAGTTCAAAATCTACCCCGTCCTGTCGGCGAACCTGTACTTCCGCTTCTGATCCGCTCAGCTCACCAGCCGGCGGCGCAGACGCCTGACCGCCAGAGCGCCGAAGACGGCCACGAAGACGAGGATGTAGGCGAGGTTGGCCAGGAGCCCCGGATCGTAGCGGCTCAGACACACCGCGCGGACCAGCCGGACCGAATGCGTCAGCGGGACGATCTGGGCCACGAGTTGCACCGGCTTGGGCAGGTTGCTCACCGGAAACACCACGCCCGAGAAGAAGAACATCGGCGAGAGAAACCCCGTCATGTAGAAATTGAAGTGATTGATCGTCTTGACGAACGACGTCACCAGCAGCGACATCGACGCGAACATCACGC
Source organism: Phycisphaerae bacterium (assembly GCA_012744475.1). GTDB lineage: Bacteria > Planctomycetota > Phycisphaerae > Sedimentisphaerales > Anaerobacaceae > Anaerobaca. The sequence goes on along the minus strand of JAAYBV010000070.1, from coordinate 8,623 downwards.
CCGTCAGAAAGCCGACCAGCGGCGCCAGCAGCGCCTGCGGAAGCCGCACGATCCCAAACGGCGTCAGGATGCACAACACCGCGAACGAGAAGAACAGCCCTTTCGTTCCCGCCCAGATGATCTCCCCGACGATCAGGTTGTTGACCGTGATCGGGGCCGCCAGCATCCCGTCGTAGACCTTCTCGAACTCCAGCCGGATGAACGTCGCGTACGTGCACTCGAACGACGCCGTAAACATCGCCGTGGTCACCAGCAGTCCCGTCCCCAGGAACGTGATGTAGCTCATCCCGTCCATCGATTCGGTGATGTACCGGCTCAGGCCCAGGCCGACCCCCACCAGAAACAGCAGCGGCTCCAGGAACGGCGGCAGCCCGTTGCTGACGAGGTTCTTCGTGTAGACCCGCATGTGCCGGTACCACACGCTGTACAGCCGCCACGCCAGGTGTGGATAGGGGATGGTCTCACTGCTTCTCATTGAGCCCCCTTCCCGTCGCCTTGAGGAACACGTCTTCGAGATTGGCCTGCCGCAGGTAGTACGCCTGGCCGTTTAGCATGTCGGTGACGACTTTCAGCCGGTCCAGGTCGTCGCAGTAGAACCGGCTGATTCCCTGGGCGTGGTCGACGCGCACCGCCTCGGGCAGCCGGCGGCCGTCGATCGCCTTGGCCGCATGTTCCTGCGGAATCTCCAGCACGTACCGCTCGATGTTCTGCTCCAATAGCCTCTGCGGATGATCCTCCATCACCTTGCGGCCCTTGTCCATGATCAGCACGCGGTCACAGATCTGGAACGCCTCCTCCATGTAATGCGTCGTCAGCAGGATGGTGGTCCCGCCGCTGCGAAGCTGCCGCAGTTTCTCCCAGATCAGGTGACGGACCTGCGGATCGAGCCCGGTCGTCGGTTCGTCGAGGATCAGCAGCCTGGGGTTGTTCAGCAGCGCGCGGGCGATCACCAGGCGCCGCTTCATCCCGCCGGAAAGCTCGCGAATCCGCGCCTTGACCTTCTCCGACAGCTCCAGGAACGCCAGCAGCGATGCGATCCGCTCTCTCGCCACGCGGGCGGGGAGTCCGTAGAACTTCGCGTAGACCAGCAGGTTCTGGATGACGTTCAGCTCGTCGTCCAGGTTGTTCTCCTGCGGCACGACGCCCGAGAGGTACTTGATCGACAGCTCATCGCGGGCGGGGTCGAAGCCGAAGACCTCGATCGTGCCGCCGTCGTTCGCGTCGCGTGCGGCGGTCCCGTAGATCATCTTCATCATCGTGGTCTTGCCCGCCCCGTTGGGTCCGAGCAGACCGAAACAACTGCCCGCCTCCACCGCGAAACTCAGCTCGCAGACCGCACGCAGCCGGCCGAAGCTCTTGCTGACCTTGTCGACGCCAATCACCGCCATCGCACCGCCGCCACCTTCGTACCCCAATTCCCAAAACCCATTGCTGTCCTGCACTACTACGCGTCCCAACCCCCTTCCGGTTGACGCATCTCGCGCTTATTCTACCGCCCCTGCCCGCAGAAACCACCGTGGAATCCCCCCGCTGTGTGACGGTTGCGACAGACACACCAACCCTGATCCGCCGACCTTGCATCTCCCGCCTGTGCGACAAACTCATCCTGCATCGATCTGAGATTACCGCCTGGCCGTTATTCGGCTGAAGATCCTCGAAAGGCCCCACTCTCAACCGGCGAGAAGGGCCGACCTTCAACCTGCACTGTAGCATTCTGCAATATGATCGGATCTGACTCGTTGCCGCTTCGGTCGTAGACGTAGACCCACACGGCCAAATCATTGGGCTCTGAAAGAGAGGCTCTCTTCCCCGTCATGGCAGTCGGTTGCCTGCGCATGGAGCCCCCGGCTGATGAGGGAGAGGAAGCGAGACTTGCCGGGGGCTGTCACTGCACCGAAGTGCAGCCGCTCATGAGCGCCCTGATTAAACCATATCGGCGCCGGCGACGCAACCCCTCAACCCCGCCGAGTGCAAAATTCTGGCAGCCTTTCCACAGACGGCTTCCCGTCGTACGCGCGGAGAGCCACGTGTGGCAGCAACTTCCTGTGTGCCTCCGCCAAGATGGAAGGCCTCCTCCCCGCCGACATCCACCAAACCCTCGTCGACAAGGTCATCATCGACCTCCCCAAAGCCGCCCTCGGCCTGCGCTTCGCCCCTCGCCCGGCCCCCTGACCGCGCCCGCAAAACCGAGCCACCAGCCCACGGCAGCCGGCACTGCAAAATCGGTTCTGCCCCTCGCCCCTCCCTCCGCCCGCCACCGGCTTGGTTAGAAAGTCATGGCGCTGGTTCAGTGGTAAGCCTCACGTGCCAGCGTCTCCCGTGGGAATCTGTGACATACCCGGACTCACCATCATCCAATGGGTCTGACGCAGCAATGTCAACGGCTACGCCGTTCGCAAGGTAGAGCCTTCTGATGTGTACTTCACGAGATGTGTAGAGGTAGTTTTCGTCTCCAATAGAATCCATTTCTGATCGACGCTCGACATGAATGTCAGCGATTCCTTGGTGCTTGCTGCGTGAATCTTCAGGTGTAATCTCGACACGATACCTGGCATCGTACTCTGGTTTCTCCAAAAAGTGCCCGATGATGGGCACGCCGTAATGAATCACGTAGACACTCTTTTCCCACACAAGCAAGAAGTACGCGAAGACCAGACAGAGAGCCAACGATGCCGTTATGGTCCGGTGCCTGTAGGACTCAACAGACACAATAAATGCAAGAGCGACAAGAAGGACGACAACTGTGGCCGTGAAAAGAAAGAAGCCCCAGATGTACTGCGATGCGAGCGGATTGTGGCCGACGCACAAGATAAAGAAGATCCTCACCCCGTCGTGAGTATCAAGACGCTTGTGAGCGGTGATCGCTGATGTCGCCGTAATACCTCGGAACCGTTCACGAAGAACAAGCAACTGCCAGACGAGGAGGGAAATTGGCACCAGTACAAAGACCGCCTGGAGCGAGGGTGCGGTTTCGACGATCTTCAGGTAGGCGACGGCGTATATGACGGCATAACCGGCGATGCAGCAACTGAGAATCCTCGCGCTTCTGATCATAGTCGTCTCTGCACTTGATCGTTATCACCTTGTTAGCCGCCCGCTAGTCTCATCGGCCATATCCACCCCGAGACTTTAGCCCCTCGGCAGCCCTTCGGGGTCAGCCCTTTCACTAATCCTTGGCGATCCGCCGCCCGCCTCTGTCACAGAGTCATCCTGCGCCGATCTGAGATCGCGACCCGGCCGTTCTTGTCCCAGTATAATTAAAAGGGCTGACCCTGAATCACCTTCCTGCAAGAACGCTGTCTGTTGCATACCAGTCCCCGCTGAGTAGTGGTGCGTGTTCTCGTCATCCTGCGGGGACTACCAAATAGGCTGTTCATCCAACGATGAGCGCGTGACTGGCTGAGTGATTCCGTATTTCCGCACGACTTCTTCAACCAGATTCGAATACCAAGGCCCGGATGTTGGCGCGACATAGACTCTCTCGATCAGATGGTGTAGATCGACTTCAATACTTTTGCCACAGAGAGGATCCTCCTTGCCTGTCTCCCCCCTGTTATCCTTCGGGGGCAAGTCTTGGATGATGCCCCTTACCTCCCTTTCATGCTCAAAAGAGCGTCGCTTGTAAACAAAAGGCGAAAACGTATTCCATTCGTCTATAGTCTCTTTCTCGTAGTCTATGTACTTCACGAGGCCGACGAAAGCCTTGGGTGGCAACACGCTAAGCAGTCTCCGATATGTTGACTGAACGGCTATGGCCTCATCCGATTTTGAATAGAGCTTCCACATGGCGGCCGATTCGTGCGGACTCATATGCCAGCAGTTGACATATGTCGAGAGTCTTTGCCGTTTGAACATACCTGGTATGGCGTCGACAAGGTAGGCCACCTTGTCCTTGCCGATCTTCTTGTAGACTTCTGGACGCTTTTCCACGCTCTTCTGCGGAAAGGAGCCTTCAAAGGGATCTCCGAGCAAATCCGACCGACAGAAGAAAAGCGAGCGATTGGCAATGAGTGACACGAATTTCGCGAAGCCCATGTAGCGCCAGATTCGCTCATCTTTGTTGGCTGGTTGGGTAAAACACTTGTGGTCGGTTGTTGCCGTCAACTCGCTCTTCCTTTGAGATGGATGACCAAGGCCGTGAGGCGGAACTCACCTCGAATTGTATTGGGGTCAGCACTTTCGATAATCATTAGCACTCCGCATGCACTTGCTGGGCGTCATTTGGAGGCCACTCGCGCGAACCTCTCGTCGCATAGCTTCCCTTCACCCATCCGGCTATAGCCTAAAGGAGTCTCCCGTCGGGGTCAAGGGCGGCTCGCGTATCTCGTGGGGCGGCGGCAAGAAGCCGTTCGTAGCGTGCCGGCAAGAGCCTGCCCCCTTCGGCTTCGCTCAGGGCGGGCTCTGAGCGGAGTCGAAGGGGCATCCTCATCCCGATACAGGCAACGCCTTACGGCGTCACTACGAACCGCCATCGCTTCCGATGGAGACCGGGACCACGCTGGCGGCCGTGCTTCGTCTGAAGTTTCGATCTCGGAAATTTCTCGAAAAAATCATCCTGGCCGGGGCCGCCGGAACGTCCGGTGCGGCCGACGGTTACGGCCAGCGGGCACGCCGCGAGAAAAAACGCGGAGGATTTTGTGTTGACGGCTACAGAGAGGTGTTAGTAAAGTGGTCATAGAACGAAATCCTAAATCGTAAATTGTAAATCGTAAATGTGGAGGGCCGATCATGGCTACGGAAGCGCAGGTGTTGGCGAATCGGTTGAACGCGCAGAAGTCGACGGGGCCGCGGACGGCGGCGGGCAAGGCGGTGGTTTCGCAGAACGCGGTGACGCACGGGCTGCTCGCCCGCAAGACGGTCATCAGCGGCGAGGACCCGGGGCAGTTTGAAACCTATCGGGCGCAGTTGCTGGCGGAGCTGCACCCGGCGGGCGTGCTGGAGGCGGTGCTGGCCGAGCGGATCGTCGGCCTGGCCTGGCGGCTGCGGCGGGCCGACTGCCTCCAGGCGGAGGTCTTCGACACGCTGCTGGCCCGCGAGAACACCCCCTACGCCAAGCGGTGTCTGGCGCACCTGTACTTCGGATCGGAGAATGGCCCGGACCCGCGCGACTCGGCGCTGGGCCGCATCGTGATCTCGGACTTCCGCTGCGCGAAGGTCCTGGAGCGGATGGGCCTGTACGAGCGGCGGATCGAGCAGGGCCTCTACAGAACCCTCGACGAGCTGGAGAAGGTCCGCCGGCTCCGCTGCGCCGAACCCCCCGCAGCGCTGCCGCCGCAGCAGGAGCCGCAGCCCGAGACGCCGGCAGAGGAGCCATCGTGCGAAACAAAGCCAATTTGTCCGGCTGGCGACGCCGGAGATGCGCCCGAGTCCTCGACGAACTCCGATCGCGACGCTGGAGGGTTGACGGGACCAACGGATGGGCATAGACTCGTGACAGTTGCCGTTGCCTCCGAGGCCGCGACATCCGGGCCAAATGAAGCCGGAGCGGGCCCTTGCGAGGCACATCGAGCATCGGAAAGGAAGAATCGCGATGAGAAGCAAGACGTTCCACTCGACCACGATCCTGGCAGTTGTCTCCCTGATCGGCCTGTCGCTGGCGTACACCGCCCAAGCGCAGCTGAATCAGCCGCCTGAGGGCTTCACCGCCCTGTTCAACGGAAAGGACCTCACCGGCTGGAAGGGCCTGCTCAAAGGCCCGTACGACAATCCCGACAAGCGGGCGGCGTTGGAGCCGGACAAGCTCGCCGAGCTGCAGAAAGAGGCCAACGACAACATGGTCGCCCACTGGAAGGTGGTCGACGGCGTCCTGGTCTTCGACGGCAAGGGCCGCAGCCTGTGCACCGCGAAGGACTACGCCGATTTCGAGATGCTCGTCGACTGGAAGATCGAGAAGGCCGGCGACAGCGGCATCTACCTTCGCGGCGCGCCTCAGGTGCAGATCTGGGACACCGCCTTGCGGACGGTCGGCGCCCAAGTCGGCTCCGGCGGCCTGTACAACAACCAGAAGAACCCGAGCAAGCCGACGAAGGTCGCGGACAGGCCGGTCGGCGAGTGGAACACCTTCCGCATCATCATGGTCGGCGAGAACGTCACGGTCTACCTGAACGGCGAGCTGGTCGTGGACAACGTGGTGATGGAGAACTACTGGGACCGCAGCAAGCCGATCTATCCGACCGGTCAGATCGAGCTTCAGAACCACGGGAACTTCCTGTACTTCCGGAACATCTACATCCGCGAGATTCTGACCGCCGAGGAGCGACTGGCGGGCTTCGTGCCGCTGTTCAACGGGCGCGACATGACCGGCTGGACCGGCAACACGACCGGCTACTATGCCCAGGACGGCCGGATGATCTGCGACCCGAAGAAGGCCGGCGGCAACGTGTACACGGCAGACGAGTACGGCGACTTCATCTTCCGATTCGAGTTCAAGCTGACCCCCGGGGCCAACAACGGGCTGGGGATCCGGACGGGGCTGTCAGGTGACGCCGCCTACTCAGGCATGGAGCTCCAGATTCTGGACGATACGGCGGCCAAATATGCGACGCTCCAGCCGTACCAGTATCACGGCTCGATCTATGGCGTCGTACCCGCCAAGCGAGGCCACCAGAAGCCGGTCGGCGAGTGGAACAGCCAGGAAGTGATCGCCAAGGGGCCGCAGATTACCGTCAATCTCAACGGGACGACCATCGTCGACGCCGACATCGAAAAGGCCAGCACCCCCAAGACGATGGATGGCCGAGACCACCCGGGCCTGAAGAACCCCAAGGGCCACATCGGCTTCTGCGGGCATGGCGACTATCTCGAGTTCCGCAACATCCGGATCAAGCCGCTCGATTAGCGGCACGTTTCGACACTCCGTGACGGTGTATTGACGAGACCGCCGGACCCCGTGCCGGTCGGAGGATTCCGGGCTGCATCGGGCCGGCCCCGGATGAGCTCTGTAGGCGTTTCCCTGACGCAGAGCCAGCCTTTTCCCTAACCGTCCTCGCTGCACCAAGCGGCCGTCGCCCGCGTATTACCCTGTGGCCTGTTATATGGGACGTTGCCTTGGGGGCAGCGTCGCTCTTGGAGCGTTACTCATTGCCAGCACGGAGGTTATGCGATGACGCGATGGATGTTATGGGCAGCCGTCGCAGGGCTTCTGTCTGCCGTGCAGGTTGCCGGGGCCCGGACGAGCGACGAGGCGGACCTCGAGCGGCTCTTGGACGCGATCGCGGCCGTGGAAAGCCGGTCGAATCCAAAGGCCATCGGAGACAGCGGTCGAGCCAGAGGGGCCTTTCAGATCCACCGCCGCTACTGGATCGACGGGACCAGAATTCTGGGCGTGGACTGGAGCTACGACGAGGCCGTCGACCCCTGCAAGGCCCGCCAGGTCGTACGAGCTTACCTGACGCACTACGGGCGGGATCGCAGCCTTCTGGAGAAGGCCCGCATACACAACGGCGGCCCAAGGGGCTACCGCAAGCAGGCAACGCTGCCATACGCGCGGAAGATCGTCAGGGTCCTTCAGACCGAGTGCGAATCCTCGTAGCCGCATTCGGCGCACGTTTCGCAGACGTCCGTCTCCTGCGGCGTGATGTTGATGATGTCAGGCGTCTGGAGCCGGCCGAGGGCTTCTTTCGCGAGGGCTTCGTACTCAGCGGCCCCCCTGCTGTCGGGTGCGTAGGTCTGGATGGCCTGACCGACGCTGGGCGCCTCGGCCAGGGTGATGGTCTTGTGGATGACGGTGTCGAACACCAGGGGTCCGAAAAGGCCACGCATGCCATCCTCGACCCGCTTGCTCAGCAGCGTGCGGCCCTCCACGAAGGTCAGCAGCAGCCCCATCGGCCGGACCAGGCAGGGGTGGAACCGCGTCCGGATCACCTGGATCGTGTCGAGCAGACGCTTCAGGCCGTCCAGGGCATAGAAATGGGCCTGCACCGGCACGATCACGTTCGTGCTGGCAGTCAGGGCGTTGAGCATGAGCAGCCCAAGCGTCGGGGGGCAATCGATCAGGCAGATGTCGTACCAGTCGGCGATCGGCCGCAATTGCTCGCCCAGAATCAGTTCCTTGCCGGGAGCGGTTCGCAGTTCCAGGTCGAGCCCGGCCAGAAGCACGTTGGCCGGCAGCAGGTGGAGGTTGTCGATGTTGGTCCGCTGGATGATCGACGCCAGGCGGGCGTTGCCGCCGACCATGAAATCGTACACCGTCAGGTCCAGCTCGTTCGGATTGTACCCCAGGCCGAGGGTGGCGTGTCCTTGCGGGTCGAAATCCAGCAGCAGAACCTTGTAGCCCATCAGGGCAAAGGCCCCAGCCAGGTTGATGGCGGTGGTCGTCTTGCCGCAGCCGCCCTTCTGATTCGCAACCGCTATGATCTGCATGCAGCCGTCAGGATCGAACCAACAGAATCCAGGATTGAATCGACTCCCTTCACCCACCGCTCACACGTCCATAATCCTCCTATTTTACCACTCAGCAGGCCTAATTTCAAGGAAAAACCGCCCCAACGCCCCAACCGTGTCTGTGCGAATTTCGCGGCAAGGCCCGTTTTCCACCACGGAGCGCCATGTGTGGCAGCGGCAAACGGAGCAAGGCGGAGTTTGCCGATGGCTTCGACGGCATGCGTATCACCATCGGCAAGCC
>JAAYBV010000069.1 GCA_012744475.1 Phycisphaerae bacterium | reverse complement strand
CCGCGACAAGACGTTTGAGGAGATTGCCCGGATCATGGGCATCTCGCTCAACACAGCGGCCGGCCGATACCGCTACGGAATGGAAAGGCTGCGAACCCTGTTGGGGGAGCGATGGTCATGAGTGGAATGGACACAGATCAGGACAAGATCGAGCGTTTGATGAAGGCGGCGGGTTTGCCCGGTCCTTCGGACGCACTGAAGGCACGTGTCATAGCGGCAGCGCAGAAGGTCTGGCGACGAGATTCGATCGACATTCCCGCGCGAATCTTCCTGAGGCGTCTCGCCGTTGCGGCCGCGGCGGCTGTGATCGTCGTCGCCCTGGCCAATCGGTACGGCGACCGCACCGTCTCGCCATGGCGATCCGAGGACGTCGCGGCGGCAATCCAGGAGCCCGTCAATCTCGAGGCCTTGCTGGGCTCCCCTGATCTGGCGGCGGTGCCTCTGAGGCTGCGGGGCCGACCCTCTGCCATCGACGCATCGACTCTGCGTGAACACGTCGCACGCATCCGCCAGATCCTCGACGAGACCCAGGGCAGCGCGAACGCGTCTACACTCGTCGAAAGGCAAAGCCGGGTGATCCCGGCGCAGACAGGTTTCGGCTCCTACTCATAAAGGCAGATCGAAGGGATACTCTCATGCGCAGAAGAACGGTTCGAATCCTGACGGGTGTTGTGATTGTCGTCGTTGTTCTCGGCATCATCTATGCAGTGGCGGTGGCGGTTTCGGCCGCGAAGCTCCGTCGGGCCTATGCCGCCCTGGAGAAGGCCGGGCGCCCCACACAAGTCGCCCAGGTCATTCCGCCGAATGTACCCGACGCGAACAACGCGGCCCTGCTGTACCAGAGCGCTGCTCTGCTGCTCAAGGCCCAGCCGGCGCCGGAAAAGGACCTCCTGGCATACCTGGGCAATCTCGCAGGACGTTCCAGCGAGAAGCTGCTCGATCCGGAAGAACAGGCCGAGCTTGAGAGCCTGCTTCGGCAGGATGTGATTGGCCAGGCGCTGTCGATGCTCACGCAGGGAGCGCAGCGTCCCTCGTGCCGTTTCGACAACGACTACAGCGCCGGCATCTCGATGCCCCTGTCCCACCTCGCCGAGCAGCGCACCTTGGCGCGGATCCTCGGGGCCAAGGCACTGCTCCAAGCGAAGGATGGGCAGGCCGATGAGGCCTGGGACACCGCCCTGATCCAACTGAAGTTCGCCAACGCCTTGCGGATCGAGCCGATCATCGTCAGTCAACTGGTGCGAGGCGCCCAGATCGATCTGGCATGCACCACCATTCAGAGACTGTGTGAGACGCTGGTCCCCAGCGAGCAGCGATTGCGCGACCTTCAGGACCTGCTCGGCGGATACGACGACATCGCCCCTCTGATCATGGCCGCCGACGGCGAACGATTGCTCTTCGGCGAGCACACGTTCCGTCTGCCAAGAAAGGAATTGCGCGACACGCTGGACGAGGACGACATGCCCGACATCATCTCGCGACTGCTGTTTCTTCGCGTGTCGTTCAAGCCGCTCTTCCTGGCCGACCACGCCGCTTACCTGCGGCTGATGCAGGACTGCACGAGTCGCTTCAGCGAGCCGTACGATCCCAATGAAGCCGGAGCGTTTGACGGAGAGCTGTTCGAGACGCACAAGCGGCATGTGCTGACACGAACCCTCCTGCCGGCGCTCGGCCGCGTCAAGGAGGTCTATCTGCGGAGGATCGCACAGGTCCGTGTCACGAAGACGGGGTTGACGCTGTTGCAGCACAGAGACGCACGCGGCGGTTTCCCCGAAACCCTTGGCACGCTCCGTCCGGAAGGCATCCGCGATCCGTTCTCACAGAACCTCCTGGTGTACAAAGCGCAAGACACGGGCTTCATTCTCTACAGCGTCGGGCCGGATCAGAGGGACAATGGGGGCCTCGACGGACCCACCAGGAAGAAGGCCGACTACGATATCGTCTGGCGCTTCGCCGGTCAGGCGACGCCATAGGACCGGACCGATTCACCTATCGGCTCAAAACAATCCCGATACCATCGGGATTTCATTCCGGCAAAGCATAGGGGCGTCTCGGCGAGCCGGGACGCCCCTACTTCCAGCATTCCATCATTCCATTGTTACCAGCCTGGGACTACTCCGAAGGCGAGCCGAAGCCGATGTCGTCGATGTAAACCAGACCGGCGCCGCCGGCGGCCGGACTGGTCGCATTGCCGATGCCGATGACCATCTTCTCGACCCGGCCCAGATTCACGCCGGACAGCTCGCTGTACGGGATCGCCCACGACTGCCAGGTCAGACTGAGCCCCATTTCCTCATTGGGACTCGTGATCGTCGCGCTGGCGCCCGCGCTGTCTTCGATCCGCACGTACATCGGTTCAGGATCGTTGCTGGTCCGCTGGCCGCCGCCGATATCGGCCGTCTGCCACGAGCCGGTCACGTTGCCGGTCGTGCCGATCTCGGCAAATTCGGCGCTCGTCGGACTGGCTCCGGCGTTGTTGCTGACCAGCGCCAGGCCGACGTAAACATCGCCGGCCATCGGGATCGTCAGCGTGGAGGCCGCCGCGGTCGCGGTGATGCTCACCCACGTCACGCCGTCGGCGCTGCGCTCGGCCTTGAGGCTGTCCCCCGTCCGGGTCAACCGCACCCAGTACGGCGCCGTCAGGCCCGCTTCATTGACGCTCAGACTCGCCTGATTCATGGTCGGCCGGTTCTGGAGAGCCACACCGTTGCCCGGCGTGACCACCACCATGGCGTGCTTGGAGCCCGGATCGAGGGTCTCGCGGATCATCACGCCGCCCTTGGCCCAGCCGCTAGTATTGTAGATGCTATCAACCCGTGCCGTGATGGAGCCGTTGCCGCTCAAACGCTTGTAGGCGAAGCGGAAGGCATCGGCGGTATCCCAGATGTCGCCGCCGGTGCTACCCATCAGAATCGTGCCGTCGGCCCGCTCCAGGAAGACGGGCGGATTGCCGCGAACATGCAGAACGAGGGTATCGGCGCCGTTGCCCGTCCAGTTCTGGGCGGTGTCGAATTCGCGCTCGGCTTCGGCATAGAACGGCGAGACGCTGTTGTCATACGCCAGCGGCATGGACTGTTTGCCGCTGTGAACGATGGATGTCTCGGCAAACGGCATTTCGAGATAGCCGACGGTGGAACCGGTGCTGTTGACCCAGCCGTCCAGCCACGTGTCAAAGATCGCGGTGCCGGATTCGATGTCGTCCGTGTAGCTCTCGAAGTCGTCGATCCAGGCGTACTCCTGCGCGGTGAAGCTCCACACGTCGCCGGCCCATGCCGCGACGGTGTCGGCCTCATTGACCTCGACAATCTGCCAATAGTAGGTGCCGCCGAACTCCAGATTGCCCGGGACAAACGTGGCGCTGTCGACCGTCCCGGCCAGAGCCAGGGCGTCCGGAGCCGTTCCGAGATAGACCTCATGGGAAACGGCTTCACGACCGGCCCGCCAGGTCAGCGACGTGTTCACATCCACGTCGGTGGCGCCGTCGGCTGGCTGCGGCTGGCGGGCGTGCGCGGGAATGTACAGGAAGCGGACTTCGCTCAAGCCGTATTGGCCCATCATGCCCCAACCGCTGTTGACGGTCAGACGGACGTACCGGGCCGGAACACCCTGGAGGTCCACTGCCGTGTTATAGACATACGTGTCCTTGGCCGTCGCCTTGGCGAACTCCACATCGCCCAGGGCCGTCCAGTCGGTCCCGTTCTCGGAGTACTCGACGGTCACGCCCTTGAGCCCGAAGCCGAGAATGATCTCGAACTGCACGTTGTAGTTCCAGACCAGAAGCTCGTGGAGCTTGTAGACGCGATCGAACTCGTACTGGACGTACAGGGCCTCGCCCTCCGGCGCGCTGG
>JAAYBV010000068.1 GCA_012744475.1 Phycisphaerae bacterium | reverse complement strand
CGGGAGCATAGGTGTTCACGCTGACGGTGCCCGCCAGAGCCAACGCCTCGGCATCGGTGCCGAAGTGGACTTCATGCGAAGCGGCGTCGCGACCGGCTCGCCAGGTCAGCGCGCTGTCCACGCTGACGTCCGTCGCACCGTCGGCCGGCTGCGGCTCGCGCGCCTGGGCAGGGATGTACATGAAGCGGACTTCGCTCAGGCCGTACTGGCCCATGAGCCCAAAGCCACTGTTGATGTTCAGCCGGACATACTGGGCCGCCACACCACCGAAATCGATCGTCGTGTTGGCGGCATACGTCGGCTTGGCGGTCGCTTGGTTCAACGTCACGTCGCCCAGCACGGTCCAGTCCGTTCCATTCGTGGAATACTCGACCGTCACATCCTTGACGCCGAAGCCGAGGATCAGCTCGAACTGCACGTTGTAATTCCAGACGAGCATTTCGTGGAGCTTGTAGACGCCGTCGAACTCCCACTGAATCTGGGCGGTTTCGCCTGCGGCGGGCAGACCGAGCCACATGTCGGGGCTGTCGACCGAGTGCTGGTCGCTGGCATTGAGGCCGGAGCCGTTGACGGTGTTTTGCGGTCCGGCTCCTGCATCTGAGTTGACATTGCTCGTGGCGATGATGTTCGCAATGGGATAGGCGAACGGCTCGGCGGTGAAGCTCCAGACGTCACCTTCGAAGATGGTGAAGTCGGGAGCGCCGTTGACCTCATCGACGCGCCAGTAGTAGGTCGTCTCGAAATCAAGGATGCCGGGGGGATCGAACGTGGTGCCCGCCTGGTCCTGGCTGAGCAGCACGCCCAGTGGATTGCTCCGGCTGGCGGCACCGACGTCGTCGAACGACGCGCCGAAGTAGACATCGTGCGTGACCGCTTGCGGCGCGGCCTTCCAGCTCAGGACCACATCGCGCGGAACATCCACATCGCCGCTAGCCGGCACTGGATTGGTGGCCGTCTTGGCCGCGGCGACCGTCGGAAGATACCAGTTGTTAATCCATTCACTGATCACTTCGCCACGGGGTTGGGTATCGTCGCTCACTTGAGAGAAGACACCCAGGCGGCCGCCCGTCACTGAATTACGCAGAATCCCAGGATGGACCTGCGTGCCATCGCTACTCTGAGCGAGGATCAGTTCGAAGTACCAATCCGTACCTTCGAATTGGGCCGGAAACCACGGGCGATTCGAGGCCAAAGTCGGTAACGATGGAGTATACAACTGGCCGTCGGCTGTGGGAGCAAAAGTAGTGGCGAGGGAATCATCCCCCCACATCGCCGCGGCGGGAACATCCATCATATTCGCCAGACCGCCCGCGTCATTGTTTCCCGCACTGCCGACATAGAAAATGTAGTCGCCGGTGTTGATGATGCAGTTGCCATCATCCAGGAACAATTCGGCTAATGAACCTTCGGGCTGGGCATTCCCTACCGGATAGATGGTGGCGGGGAATATCCCGAACATGACCAGAAGGTCTGATACACCATCCCCGGTGTGGTCTTCTATCCAGTCTGCCAGGGCATCGAGGTCGGCAGATGTGAATACTGCAATAGGAGCTCCCGTTACGTTGTCAACAATTTCCTGCGCTTCGGTGTCGGCGTGACCTTGCCCCATCCAGCCTCCCTGCGTTGAAATCGCTATTTCAACCGCCATAGCCGCCGAGCCGAATGTCAACGCGACGACGCATGCCAACGCTAACTTCTTCATCTTGTTGCCTCCTTCTTCCTTCTTACCGAAAACTGACAGGAGCTTCTGCTCCGGCTACACGCCGAAGCATCACCCATCTGCGGTCGAGCCAGGCAATGCTGTCCAACCGCAGAACCCGTCCCCGCCATACTTGCCTGGAAGCGTTCTGCGCGGCAGAGGAGCCGTGGAATCTGTGCGCGCTCACCTCCTTTCAGTCGTCAGATCCCTGGAGAGACACGAGGAAGATTGCGTGTGGAGCGGCATCTCCGGCGCCTTGTTTGCTGTCCGTCATACACCCGTACCACACTCTCATCGCGACCTCCAGACCCCGTTCGCTGTGTGATCTCAGGCTTGGCTCGCCCCCTGTCGCCGTCACTGCGAGCTGTCCGCAGTGATACGCACCGGGCCAAGAAACGTATGTCTCCGAATGCACCCATTTATATCATTCGGACGCTCCGAACGCAACCGAAATTCCGCGCGCACCGAGGGTTCTGCGCCGGCACGTTGCTTGCCCATGACGAAATCCAGGTTCTTCGCTACGAGAGACGTTGGAAGCGAACAGGGGCAGACAGAACTCCCCTCAAGGCTGACTTTAGCTCGTCTTTGCAGCACGTGCTCATAGGCAGGAAGAGGGCAGGGCAACCTGTGGTTGCCCTGCCCTTTGTCGATACTCCATTTCCGGCGAAGCAGATGCTCCGCCGTCAAAGCCGGCATCGGGCGCCGGCCGTTGCCGTCAGACTGCCGTGTTACGGCGCCACGTACTGCCCTTCGTAGAATCTCACGCCATCAATCCAGAACTCGGCGGCCGCGAAAGCGATGTGGAAGGTGATGGCCGCCGGGCTGACGTTGGCTTCCAGGACGGGGGTCGTGACGCTGAACTCCGCCCATTCGTTCGTCATGGTGAAGATCTGATCGCCAAAGCCCGTCCAGGGATCGGCCGCCAGCTCCGGCTTGAAGTTGATGTCCAGCGTCCCGGCGCTGCACCGCAGAAAGGCCGAAAGCGTGTACTGCTTGCCCGCCTCGAACGCATGCCCGGTGTGCTGCAAGCCGGCGTCCCAGAAATTCGCACCGGCAGAGTTCACCGTGATATGCAGACAGGACTCGCCTTCTGTGGCCCCTTCAGAAACGACCTCGGCGGTCACGTCGCCATAGGTGCTCCACGGCGCCATGACACCGTCCTCAAAGCCACCGTTGGCCAGCAGGTTCACATAGGCCGGCTCCGGGGCCGGACGACCGTAGCCGATGTCGTCGATGTAGACGGTGCCGGTGCCGCCGGCTTTCGGCGCGGTGGCGCTGCCGACCCCGATCACCATCTTCTCGACGCGGCTGAGGTTCACCCCGGACAGCTCGGCGTACGGAATCGCCCATTCCTGCCACGTCGCACGTTGCGTGATCGATGCGTCCGCGTTCACGACCGTCGCGCTCTTGCCGGCGCTGTCCTCGATCGTCACATACATCGACTCCGCGGAGTTGCCCTGCGGCTGGGCGGCGCCGATCTCGGCCACCTGCCAGGCGCCTGTCACGTTGCCGGTCGCCGACAGATTCGAGAACTCCGCCGCCGTGACAATCACGCCGTCGTGACTGGTCACCGCCAGGCCGACATACACGTTGGCGGCCATCTCGATCGTCAGCGCCGGGCTCACGACCGCCTCCGTCCAGGTCACGCCGTCAATCGAGTCGTGGGCCGTGAAGACGTTGCCCGTGCGGGTCAGTCTCACCCAACGCGGTGCGGCCGCACCGCCGACGTCCGTGCTGGCGCTGGCCTGTCCGGCCACTGGGCGACGCTGGAACGTGGTGCCGTGGTCCGGCGTCACACACATGAAGGCGTGCTTCGAGCCGGGCTCCAGCGTTTCGCGGATCATCACGCCCGCCTTGGCCCACTCGTTGCTGCGGACCAGGCTGTCGACGCGAACCGTCATCGAGCCGTCCCCGCTGAGGTTCTTATACGCGTAGCGGAACTGATCCGTCGTGTTCCAGATGTCCGTGCCAACCGCGCTCATGATGATCTGGCCGCCAGCGGTCTCGGCGAAGTCGGGCGCGTTGCCTCGCACGTAGAGCACGAGGGTGTCGGCCCCATTGCCGGTCCAGTTCTGCGCGGTCTCGAACTCGCGCCAGGCCTCGGAATAGAACGGCGAGGTCGAGTTGTCGTAGGCCAGAGGCATAGACTGCTTGCCGCTGTGAACGATGGTCTTCTCGGCAAACGGTGCATTGAGGTAACCGACGGTGGAGCCGGTTTCATTGACCCAGCCATCCAGCCAGGTGTCAAAAATGGTTGTCCCGGCGTCGACGTCGTCGTCGTAGGTCTCGAACCCATCGATCGACGCGTACTCCAGCGTCGAG
This sequence comes from Phycisphaerae bacterium, assembly GCA_012744475.1. Taxonomy (GTDB): domain Bacteria; phylum Planctomycetota; class Phycisphaerae; order Sedimentisphaerales; family Anaerobacaceae; genus Anaerobaca. The sequence continues at coordinate 598 of JAAYBV010000068.1, read as the reverse complement.
AAGCGCCACACGTCGCCGGGCCACGCGGTGACCGCGTCGGCCTCGTTGACCTCCACGATCTGCCAATAGTAGGTGCCGCCGAACTCCAGGGCTGGTGCGAAGCTCGCCGAATCGACCGTGTCGGCCAGGGCCAGATCGTCGGCATCGGTTCCGAGATAGACCTCGTGGGAGGCCGCGTCTCGCCCGGCACGCCAGCTCAAGGTCGTCGCCGGATCGACGCGGGTCGCCCTGTTGGCCGGCTGCGGCTCGCGAGCCTGCGCCGGGATGAACAGGAAGCGCACCTCGCTGAGGCCAAACTGGCCCATCATCCCGTAGCCGCTGTTGACGTTCAGCCGGACGAATTTCGCCGGCACCCCGTCGAACGGCACAGCCGTATTGGCCGCGTACGTGGCCTTGGCCGTCCCCTGTGCGAGTTCGAAGTCGCCCAGCGCCGCCCAATCGGTCCCGTTCTCGGAGTACTCGACGGTCACACCCTTGAGCCCGAAGCCGAGAATGATCTCGAACTGCACGTTGTAGTTCCAGACCAGAAGCTCGTGGAGCTTGTAGACGCGATCGAACTCGTACTGGACGTACAGGGCCTCGCCCTCCGGCGCGCTGG
>JAAYBV010000013.1 GCA_012744475.1 Phycisphaerae bacterium | reverse complement strand
CGTGTGGCGGCCCTGGATGCGATGCCCGGCTGCAAGAATCTGTACTATGGCTTCTGCGTTCTGTGCGGCGTGGTGGTGTTCGTGCTTCCGGCGGCCTCGGCGGTGGTGGCGTTTGTCGAGAGCACGACCCTTCTGTTCCTGACGGTGCCGGCAGTGTTCCGGCCGCTGGCCGCGAACATCGAGCAGTTTGCCGATCTGGAGGCCGACTGGGAGATGGCCGGGACGTTTCCCCTGGAGGGGATGCTGAACCTGCTGATGGCGGCCGCGATTGCGGTCCTCGCCTTCCACATGAGCCTCTCGGCCCTCGGCAAGTCGGGCGGTCCCGCCGGACGCGACGCGACCTGAGAACCCTTGCGAAGAACCATCGGCAAGCTTTCGCTTGCCGCTGCCACCCGGCGCTTGGCAGCGTAAGGGCGGCGTCCCGATGGCCATCGGGATCGCGCCTACTACCTCCGATGGCGAGGTGCACCTGGGATGCACTTGATGTTTGTAGGTAAACCTTCACCGGGGGCTGCAGTCGACTTTGTCATTCCGACCGGAGCACAGCGCAGTGGAGGAATCTGGCTGCGAAGGGGCCATTGCCTGATGCTCGGCCAGATTCTTCCGTGCGGGCTTCGCCCTTAGTCGGAATGACATCCGTCACGCTCTCCGACATGACAAAACCCGCTTCCTGGCCTCGGCAGGAACCTACCTACAGACATGCAGTGCCCCCCCTGGCTCGGCGTGCCATCGGACCATTGCCAAGGCAGCAAAGGCTGGTATGATGAGCGGTCTTGCACTGGATGGCACAAAGTTTCTGGAGTCGCGGCGATGCTGGTATATGGACTCATGGCAGTTGGATTCGTCTTCGTGATCAAGGGGGCCGACCTGTTTGTCAGCGGGGCCTCGGCGCTGGCCCGGCGTCTGCACGTCTCGGACCTGGCCATCGGTCTGACGGTGGTGGCGTTCGGGACCTCCCTGCCGGAGCTGGCCGTCAACGTGACCGCCAGCATCCGGGGCGACGCCGGCATCACCATCGGCAACATCCTGGGCAGCAACATCGCCAACATCCTGCTGATCCTCGGCGTCGCCGGCGTAATCTTGCCGCTGGCGGTGACGAAGGGCACCGTCTGGAAGGAGATCCCGCTGAGTCTGCTGGCCGCCCTGCTGGTCGGCATCCTGGCCAACGACCTGATCATCGACGGGGCCGGCCCCTCGCGTCTGACGCGCATCGACGGTCTCGTGCTGCTGTGCTTCTTCGTTATCTTCTTGTACTACACCGCCGGCATCGCCCGGGTGGAGGGCATTCCCGCAGGGCCGCGCCAGGACGTGCAGGCCGCGTGGAAGACGGTGGTGTTGATGGTCGCGGGATTCATCGGATTGCTCCTCGGCAGCATGTGGGTGGTCGAAGGGGCGGTGAAGCTGGCCACGGCGCTGGGCGTGCAACAGACGGTGATCGGCCTGACCATCGTTGCAGTCGGGACCTCGCTGCCGGAGCTGGCCACCTCGGCCGCAGCCGCCTACCGAAAGAACCCCGAGATCGCCATCGGCAACGTCGTCGGCTCCGACATCTTCAACATCTTCTTCATCCTCGGCGTCAGTTCGCTGATCCGCCCCATTCCTTTCGAGCCCAGGGCAAACGTGGACATCGGCGCCGCGATCGTCGCCAGTGGACTGTTGTTTGCGTGCATGTTCACCAGCAAGGAGCATATTCTCGACCGGCGGGAAGCTGCACTCTTCCTGGTCCTGTACACGATCTATGTCACAGTGACGGTCGTCTGGCTGAACTAGCGCACAGGCTCTCTGACGGATGCAGAAAGATCGAAGAGGCACAGCCCCATGTTGAACAACATGCTGTTGGCGTTCATTCCGGTTTTCGTCGCGGTCGACGCGATCGGCACGCTGCCGATTCTGACGTCACTGACCCAAGGTCTCGACCCCAGACAGAAGCACCGCATCATCCTCCAGTCGATGCTCACGGCGCTATGCCTGTCCGTCGCGTTCATCCTTGTGGGCAAGCTCGTCTTTCGGGCGTTGGGGATCACGATGGGCGACTTCATGATCGCCGGCGGCGTGATCCTCTTCTGCCTGGCCATCATCGACATCGTCAACCCGGTCAAACGACGACGGATGCCCGACAGCGACTTCGGCGTCGTCCCCCTGGGCACGCCGCTGCTGGCCGGTCCGGCGGTGCTGACCACGTCCATGCTGGCGGTCTCGGAGTACGGCCTGCTGCCCACCCTGATCTCGGTCGTCGCCAACATCCTGCTGGCCGGGCTGCTCTTTCGGTCCTCCCTGGTCGCGATCAAGCTGCTGGGCGAATCCGGCGCCAAGGCCATGTCGAAGGTCTCCAACCTGCTCCTGGCGGCCATCGCGGTCATGCTCATCCGCAAAGGCCTGGCGTCGTTCTACGCACCCGCCTGAGAGATCGGTCCTGCCATGCTGCCATATTGGCATCTGAGGGCCGGGATCGAGAACAACGTAAGCCATTTATATAGAATCACTTACAGCAAGACAGCGATTCCGGCACATGGTTTGCACCGTACCTCGACTGGGGACGGCTGTCCCCAATCGGAACGAATGATTCGAGTGAGGTCTGGAAATGAAATTCGACAAATTCACGCTGAAAGCTCAGGAGGCCCTGGCCACCGCCCAGCAGATCGCGATGGCCCGGTCTCATACGATTCTTTCGCCGCTGCACCTGCTCAGCGCAGTGCTCAGTGACGACGAGAGCATTGCGGTGACGATCCTCAAGAAGATCGGGGTCAACGTCGGCCGCGTGCGTCAGATGACCGACAGCGAGCTGGGCCGACTTGCCCAGGGAACCACTCCCGGTCAGTTGATGCCCGATCCGGCGCTGAATCAGGTCGTGTTCGACGCCCAGAACCGGGCCGACACGATGGGCGACGAGTACCTCAGCGTCGAGCACCTGTTTCTCTCGCTGGCCGCGGTCAACAGCGACGCCAAGGAGATCCTCAGCGTCAACTCCGTCACCCCGGAGTTGGTCCAGAACGCCCTCAAGGACATTCGCGGCGGCGCCACCGTCAGCGATCAGAACCCCGAGGAGAAATACAAGGCCCTGGAACGCTACGGCATCGACCTGCTCGATATGGCCCGCAAAGGCAAGCTCGACCCGGTGATCGGACGCGACGAAGAGGTCCGACGGTGCATGCAGGTGCTCAACCGCCGCACCAAGAACAACCCTGTCCTGATCGGCGAGCCGGGCGTCGGCAAGACCGCCATCGTCGAAGGGCTGGCCCAGCGGATCGTCGCCGGCGACGTCCCTTCTGGGCTCAAGGACAAGCGCGTCATTGCCCTGGATATGGGGAGCCTGATCGCCGGCACGAAGTTCCGAGGCGAATTCGAAGACCGCTTCAAGGCCGTGCTCAAGGAGGTGATCGCAGCCGAGGGCCAGATCATCCTGTTCATCGACGAGCTGCACACCGTCGTCGGGGCCGGCAAGGCCGAGGGCGCCGTCGATGCCGGCAACCTGCTGAAGCCCTCGCTGGCCCGAGGCGAGCTGCGATGTATCGGCGCCACGACTCTGGACGAGTACCGCAAGTACATCGAGAAGGACGCGGCACTGGAGCGTCGCTTCCAGCCGATCGTGGTCGATCCGCCGAGCGTCGAAGAGACGATCGCGATCCTGCGCGGGCTCAAGGCGCGTTATGACGCCCACCACGGCGTGCGCATCACCGACTCGGCGCTGGTCGCGGCCGCGACGCTTTCCAACCGCTACATCACCGACCGCTGGCTGCCTGACAAGGCTATCGACCTGATCGACGAGGCGGCCTCGAAGCTGCGGATCGAAAACGACTCGCTTCCGGCCGAGATGGACGACATCCGCCGCAAGATCGTGCAACTCCAGATCGAGCGAGAGGCGCTCAAGAAGGAGAGCGATCCCGCCAGCAAGGAGCGGCTCAAGACCACGGAGAAACAGCTTGCCGAACTGGAACAGCAGGACAAAGAGCTGACCGCGCAGTGGGAAAGCGAGCGAGGCGGCATCGACCAGATCAAGCAGCTCAAGCAGCAGATCGAACGGGCGCAGACGGAGTTCGAGGACGCGCAGCGAAGAGGCGAGCTGGAACGGGCCGCCCGCCTGAAATACGAGACTATCGCTAACCTCAAGAAGGACCTGGACGCCAGGGAAGAGAACCTCACCCGATCGGAGAAGACCCACAAGATGCTCCAGGACGAGGTCACCGAGGAGCACATCGCACAGGTCGTCGCGAAGTGGACCGGCATCCCGGTCTCGCGGCTGTTGACGGGCGAGCGGGAACGTCTGATCAAGATGGAAGAGCAGATCCGCGAACGGGTCGTCGGGCAGGATGAGGCCATCTCGGCGCTGTGCAACGCGGTGCGTCGCAGCCGCTCGGGGCTTTCGGACCCGAACCGGCCGATCGGCACGTTCCTGTTCCTCGGGCCCACCGGCGTCGGCAAGACCGAGCTGAGCAAGGCGCTGGCTCACTTCCTGTTCAACGACGTCAACGCCATGGTGCGGATCGACATGAGCGAATTCATGGAGCCTCATTCGGTGGCCCGTCTGATCGGCGCCCCTCCCGGCTACGTCGGATACGAGGAAGGCGGACGACTGACCGAAGCGGTGCGGCGGAAGCCCTATTCCGTGATCCTGCTCGACGAGATCGAGAAGGCTCATCCGGACGTGTTCAACGTCCTGCTCCAGGTGTTCGACGACGGCCGGCTGACCGACGGCAAGGGTCGCACGGTCGATTTCAAGAACACGGTCATCATCATGACCAGCAACATCGCCAGCCAGCAGATCCAGCAGCTTTCCGAAGAGAAAGGCGCCGACTGGGAGATCGAGGCCCACGTCAAGGACGCGCTCAAACAGGTCTTCAAGCCCGAGTTCCTCAACCGGATCGACGAGGTCATCGTCTTCCACATGCTCGCGCGCGAGCACCTGCGAGCGATCGTCGATATTCAGCTCGGCTATCTGGCCGACCGGCTCAAAGACCGCAAGATCGCATTGGAGTTCACCGACAAGGCCCGCGACCGCGTGATGGACGAAGGGTACGACCCGACCTTTGGCGCGCGGCCGCTCAAGCGAACGATCCAGCAGAGATTGGAGAACCCGCTGGCTACGGAGCTGCTGGCGGGCACGTTCGGCGATGGGGACACCATCCGCGTGGACGCCGACGCCCACGGCTTCACCTTCGAAAAGGCCACCAGGTCCTGAGATCGGGCGACGGGGATGCACAGCCTCATTTCTGCACGGGTGAGAGTCGGACGAGCCGATGATCAGCGATTGTCGCACCCGTCCAATTCACGATCGAGCCGGCGAGGATCTCTGGCACAGTGGAACAGACCAAAGACAATCACCTGTTCGCCTTCGATCCGGAAGTAGATCGCATACGGAAACCGACGCAGCAGGCATCGTCGGAACTGCCCATGTACCTGCTGGCATGCCATCGGATTGCGCACCAGGTGGGCAGAACAGGCGTAGAAGACGCGAAGGAACTCCTCCCCGAGCCCCACAGCCTTCTGCTCGTACCAGAGCCAGCCGTTCAGGGCATCGGTCTCGACTGGTGGCAGGAACCGAAGAACATAGGTCATCTGCTCGTCTCTATTCTCTGGCGCAATTCCTCCAGCGTGAGCAGCGAACCCGGGGCTTTCTCGTACGCCGTCAGCCTCCTGTCCAATTCGGCCTGGTGGCTCTGGGGCACAGGAACACTGGATGGCTCGGAGGCAATGCTGTCCCAGAGGTCCTCCAGCAGCAGAATCCTCTCGGCCACACTCAAGCGTACAATCTCCGGAATCTCATCCAGCCGCATATGTGTGCTCCTGTAGAACCCATCGGCGTCATTCAACTCTCTGGACACATCATACCCGTTGGAGGTCCCTGTGCCAAGTCGTGAGATGACACGACGGAGAAGGATGCGCAGGCCGAGAACCCCGCACACACGCCGCAGGATCAGGTGTGAGCCAGCGCGATCAGGTGTTCGGCGACCTTGTCGAGAGGGACGATGCGCTCGGCGCCGCCTCGGGCGATGGCCTCTTTGGGCATGCCGAAGACGACACACGACTGCTCATCCTGCGCGATCGTGTGCGCGCCGGCCTGCCGCATGTTCAGCAGCCCGGTCGCTCCATCGTCGCCCATCCCGGTCAGAATGGCTCCGATCGCGTTGGCGCCGGCGAACTTGGCCACGGAGTTGAACAGGACCTCGACGCTGGGCTTCTGCCGGCAGACAGGCGGACCGTCCCGGAGCGCCACGTAGTAATTGGCGCCCGAGCGCTGGAGGATCATGTGCAGTCCGCCGGGGGCGATCAGCACGCGGCCGGGCACGACGTGGTCGCCGTCGTCGGCCTCCTTGACGCTCATCGCGCACTCCGTGTCGAGACGCTGGGCGAACGAGGTGGTGAAATGGGCCGGCATGTGCTGGACGATCACCGTCCCCGGCGCGTTGGCCGGCAGCATGGACAACACACGAGTCAAGGCCTGCACCCCACCGGTGGACGCGCCGATGGCGAAGATCTTGTTCGTGGTCTCGGCCATGCTGAGCCGCGGGGCGGAAGCGACGCTTCGCACCGCCGCATCGGGCCGGGAAGCGATGCGCGCGGTGGAGGCCGCCTTGATCTTCTCGACCAGCACGTCGCACATGTTGCCCACGCTGTAGGACCCGCTGGGCTTGCACATCACCTCGACGGCGCCGGCGTCCAACGCCTCCATGGCGGTCTTACCGCCCTGCGGCGTCAATGAACTGAGCACGATGACGGGCATCGGATGGTGCTTCATCAGCTTCCGAAGAAACGTGATGCCGTCCATGCGCGGCATCTCGACGTCGAGCGTCAAAACGTCCGGATTCAACGCGAGAATCTTGTCGCGAGCGATGTAGGGGTCCGGGGCGGTCCCGACGATTTCGATGCCGGGATGCCGTCCCAGTTCCTGTGTGAGGATCTTGCGCACGATCGCCGAATCGTCGACCACCAGGACACGTATGCATTTGTTCATCGTCAACGTCATTTCTACATCCTCGTCCACTCATCCCATCATCCTGCGTAACAGCGGCCCTTCATCTATGGGGCGTCAGCGCAGGTACTTCTCCAGCCCGATCGATCGCACCGTCACGGTCCCGTCGGCCATGTCCATGTACAGACTGCGGGCGGCGCTGCCTCCCACGTCCTCGGCGTTGATGAACATGCCGTTGCTCCAGAGAATCTTGCGGATGGCCAGATAGTTGCGCTTGCCGATGTCGAACCCCTGCGGGCCCGTCGCCATCGCCGCTCCGCCAGCCAGTCGAACGTGCATCCGCTTCTTGTTGGCGCCCATCGTGGTCATCTTGTTCAACAGCAGCGCCATGCCGGTGTCGGCGAACATCAGCGGCTTGCTGCGGGCCCGCTCCTCATCCATCTTCGAGGAAGGCAGTTGGTAGTGCAGCATCCCACCGATGTGGGTGACCGGGTCGTACAGACAGACCCCGATGCACGAACCGAGGGAGTAGGTCACCAGCACGTCGGAGGGGTCGCTGGAGACCTTCGCGTCCGAGATATCGACCACAATTCGCGTCTTGACCATGCCCGCCCCCTACGATTTGAGATAAATGGTTGGCTGCACGTACTTGAACGCGTGCTCGATTCCCGTCAGCGATTCGGAGTGGCCCGTGAAGAGGACGCCACCGGAGCCCAGCAAATCATAGAATCGATGGATCAGGCGTGCCTGCGTTGGTTTATCGAAGTAGATCATCACGTTGCGGCAGAAGATGAAGTCCAGCGGCCCCTTGACCGGCCAGTCCTTCATCAAATTCAGGTAGCGGAAGATCACCAGCTCTCTCAGGGCCGGCCCGACTTCGTAGCGTTCTTTGTCTCCTTCGTGGTGCGCGATAAGATACTTGCTCCGCAGCGGCAGCGGAATCGGCTCGATCCGCTCGCGGTCGTAGATGCCGGCTTGGGCCCGTTCGAGAATCTGCGTGGACACGTCGGTGGCCAGCAGCTTGACGTCCCAGCGGCCCTTGCCGCCGAGCGCTTCGAGCAACGTCAGGGCGACGGAATAGGGTTCCTCGCCGGAGGAGCAACCTGCGCTCCAGCCGCGAATCCGGTATTGGCCCCGGCTCTGTCGGGCCTTCATCAGACGCGGCAGCAACTGGCTGCGCATGTACTCGAAGTGCCGCTCTTCGCGGAAGAACTTCGTCAGGTTCGTACTGAGCGAGTCGACCAGGATCGAGAACTCCTTGCCCGTCGGGTCCTCCAACACGTGCTTGATGTACTGTGAGAACGAGGTGAACCGACCCCTGTGGAGCCGCTTGGCCAGCCGCGACCGAACCAGCTCTTTCTTGCCGTCGTGAAGGTTGATGCCACAGTGCTCGTAGACGAGGTCGCTGATCTGGCGGAATTCGTCTTCGCCCAGCACAATGTCCTGCAATACTGACATGGTCATCGGAGAAGCCCCCCCTGCCCAGGTTTCATTACTGTGCCTGGGCCAGTGCCACAAGTCCTGGAATATCGAGAATCAGACATACCTTTCCATCCCCCATGATCGCTCCGCCGGAAACCCCCGGGACGCGTCCCAGAGCATCTCCCAGACTCTTGATCACCACCTGTTGCTGCGCGAGCAGGTCGTCCACGAGCAGGCAGCACTTCTTGCCGTCCTCTTCCACGACGACCACCAGGGCCTTGGTGGGATCTTCCTCGGTCGGGACCGCGCCGAGGAGGCGATACAGACGGACCAGCGGGATCAGCTCGCCACGTTCGAGAATCATCTCGCCCCGGCCCTGCACGGAGGAGATCTGCCGGCTCGTGGGACGTAGACTGCGTACGATCGCGTTGATCGGAATGATGTAGCGCTGGTCGCCGATGGAGACCACCTGCCCGTCGATGACCGCCAGGGTCAGGGGCAGGCGAATGGTGAACGTCGTGCCCTTGCCGCGGACCGAGCTGATTTCGATCTTGCCGCGCAGAGATTCGATGTTTTTCTTCACGACATCCATGCCGACGCCTCGTCCCGAGACGCTCGTGATCTTCTCGGCGGTCGAGAGCCCGGGGTGGAAGATGAGCTTGAAGATTTCTTCGTCGGAAAGCTCCTGGCCCGGCTCCACGACGCCGGTATCGACGGCCTTCTTGAGAATGCGGTCCTTGTCCAGTCCTTTTCCATCGTCTTCGATTTCGATGACGATGTTGCCGGCCTGATGGAAGGCCCGCAGTTCGACGTGCCCGGTGGCGTTCTTGCCGGCTTTCACGCGATCGGCGCTCGGCTCAACGCCGTGATCGAGCGAATTGCGCACCATGTGGATCAGCGGATCGGCGATCTTGTCGACGACCGTGCGGTCCAGTTCCGTCTCCTCGCCGACGGTGACGAAGTCCACCTGCTTGTCCGCCTTGCGGGACAGGTCGCGGGCCAGGCGGCTCATCTTCTGGAAGACGCCCTGGACCGGCACCATGCGCATGGACATCGAGAGTTCCTGAAGCTCTCGTACGATCTTGCCCTGGTGGGCGACCTTGCGTGCGAGATCGTGCGTCGAGGAGGTTCGCGTGTGGATCTCCTCGGCGACCATCAGTTGCGCGATCACGAGTTCGCCCGTCATGTTGATCAGATTGTCGAGGCGGGTGATGCTGACCTTGATCTTGTCGTCGGTCGTGGCGTGTGCGGCCGCACCGCTCGACGCGGCCTTCTTCGCCTCGGCCTTGTCCTCCAGGATGGCATCGAGCTTCTCGTCGTCGGCCTTCGTCTGCACAGGACGAACCGGCGCGGCGGGCGTCTTGCCTTCGGCGGCCGCCTTCAGGGTCTCAAGCAGCGGCGGAAGCTGGTCCTGCCTGGCGACCGGCCCGCCCGATTCCACCGCCTCTTTCAGACACGTCATCATCCGCTTGAGCATGTCCACAGAAGCAAACACCACGTCGCTGTTCGCGCCCGCCAGAATCAGCTTGCCCTTGCGCGCCAGGTCCAGCAGATTCTCGGCCGAGTGGGCCAGCGACCCGATCTCGGTCAGATTCAGAAAGCCGGCCATCCCTTTGATGGTGTGGAAGCCGCGGAAGATCTTATTGATGAGTTCCTCGTTGTCCGGATGATTCTCCAGTTCGAGAAGGGCTGATTCGGCGGTCTCGATGTGCTCGGTCGCCTCCGTGATGAAATCCACAACCAGGGGCGCATCGTCCGCGGAAATCGTCGTCACCTCCGGGACGGCCGGAGTCTCCGCGGCCGGTTCCGGGGAAGCCGTCTCCTTGCTCCGGGGCGTCGGCTGCTCGGACGGCGCAGCGGCAGAAGACTCCACTGCGGTGCCCGAATCCGCGCTGTCGAGCTGACGAGCCAGACCCTGGAGACTGCAGATGGCCTGGGCGATCGCGTTCAGAGCCTGCGAGGTGTCCTTGACCTCCTGCCCGAGAACCTGCTGAAGCGTTTGGGTAGCCTCGGCCGTTGCGCCTTCCATTTGAGTCCGCAGCGGGTCGGACCCTCGATCCAGTTCATGGACGGTCCGGTCGATCCGGCTGAGAATCTCCTCCAACTGCCGGGCGTCGGACAAGTCCGAAGGCCCGAGCATGTTCACGCAGCAGGCGGCCTGTTCAACGAGTTGGATCAGCGTGTCATTCTGGTTCATCGCCATCTCTTTCGCTGCTTCACAGAGTCTTTCCTACTTCAAAATGCGCCGGCTACACGAGCACCGGGACGGCCTGAGGGGGTTTGCCTTTCCAGGAAAGGGATTGATCCGCCTCCAGCACGCGCAACAGGATGTCGAACACGGTGATGATGCCCTGGACTTTCGACTGGGCATCGACCACGGGCAGGCAACGTCCGCCGTATCGACACATACTCTCGATGATGGTCGCCAACGCGGTCTCCGGCCTGACCGTTCGAACCGGGCGACTCATGATCCACTTGACCTTGATGCCGAGCGTCGCATCGTCTTCCGGGCGGCGCCACTTGGCGAACGCCGGACGCAGATACGGACTGACCGCGCTCTGAATGCTCGAATTGGACAGGAGCCCTTCCAGCGCACCGTCGCGGCCGACGAGCACGTATCCGACGCTGTGCTGCTGCATCAGGCCGATCACGTCCTGAACAGTCGTCTCGGGATCGCACCAGATCACCTCCGGCGTCATGATCTGGCTGGCCGGCTTGTTGAGCAGATCGGTCAGCACCGAGATGTCAGGCCCCACCGTGTAGTCGGCCAGGACCTGATCGAGCAGCGAGCCGCTCTGCGGCGCCGGCTCTGGGGCCACGCGCGGCCTGGGTGCAACCTTGGGCATCGCCGGCGGCACAGAGGGACCCACCACGGCCTCGACGACGGATTGAATGTCTTCGGGAATCGCCGCCCGAACCACCTCGCTGGACGTCGGGGCGGAGACCTTCGTCTCCACCGGGGCTTCCGTTCGCGCCTCGCTCGCGTCGACGGTTGCGGGAGGTACAGAGGAACCGGACTGGGCCGGCGTCTGCAGGTTCTGTGTCGCGGCGACGGGCGTTGAAACAACCGGAGGGACGGCCTCCTGGGCCGGAGCCTTGGAATCATCTTGTGCCGGTGACACAGGAGGCGCTGCGGCCGCCGGGGCGGAAGAAGTGTCCTGCGCCGGCGCCGTCGGCGTCGCAGCCTGGGTCGCAGTGCTGCTCGCCTCGCCGTCCCCCGAAGCGTGGATCATACGATCCGGAAACACCGCGGCACAACAGAAACTCGGATAGGACGCAACGGTCATCTCATAGACCGCGAAATGCACCTGTTCCTCATCGGTCAGGCTGATCTGCGTCGAGTCTTCCCAGGGTTTGCCGATGAACGTGGTGGTCTTGAGGAAGTGCTCGTGTCCCTCGCACTCTTCGCGAAAGGCGCGGTCCCACGAACCGACGAGCAGATTGCCCACCTCGCGAGCGGCATCGGTCAGGTTGTCCGCGTCTTCGGCTGTGCCTCGCTTGACCACGTCGAGAATCTTGTTCTGGGGCAGCATCACGATGACGCCGGACAGCACGAACAGACCGCCCTGGTCGAAGAACAACTGGAAGACCCCGTCCAGCGCGCCGGACGCCTGGACCAGATGAACCGCCGTCAGTTTCTTGAAAAGCTTGCGCACGTCCCCGACGGTCCCGGCGCCAGCCTGCTGGCGCTTGCACTGCACGTCCGCGTCGAACATCGCACCGATGTCCTCGCAGAAGGCGTTGAACGCGCTGTCCGACAGGTCGGTCAGACGCGATTCTATGTCGGTTGCTGTGGCTGCCATCGTTTGTCCTTCTCTTCGCCCTGCCGTAACACCGCAAAGCGCTGCGCCGCCGGTCCCGTCGGTCGCAGGGACCCGATCGGACGCCTGTCGTCCTCGTTATGCCTGGCTCTCCCGGTACAACAGGGAGAACTGCACACTGTGCTCCTCTTCGAGGTTCACCATGACCGAGATCTTGCTGGCCCGTTCGCCCAGACTGTTGCGAAGCTCTCGCCCGCGAACCACCGACGGAATGGACACTTCCATCGTCCCGACCTCCTCCTGAATGCGGGCCTTCAGGGCGCCCATCACCATGTTGGCGACCTCTCCGATCGCGTCGCTCATGTCATTGTCGCTCATGGGCTCGTCCGGATCGGCACCCAGCATGTTGGCCCCGATCGTTCGCGCGCAGCGGCAGCCGCAACAGATGGCCAGGCAACCCTCCAGATCGCCCTTGAAGGTGATCGTCCCCAGCAGGGTTTCGTTTTCGAGACCCGGTCCCTCCTGCTCGTCGGCGACCTCTTCAAGGGCCATGAACGCCATCGTTTCAAACACTTCCTTCGCACTGTCCAGCAGGCTATCCCTGAGAGACATCGTGGTAATCATTTCTGCGCCTCCGCAATTGACAGACAGTTTCGGCTCATAGCAGCACCTCCAGGTGTTTCTCCCAGGTCCCCTGCGACAGGCCGGACCTGCGCGACCGATCCGCGTTTCAGTTGAGCAGCGGGGTCAGCTTCTCCTGGAACTTCTCCGGGGTGAACGGTTTGGTGATGTAGCCGTCGGCGCCGTCATGCATGACCTGGTCAATCAGGTCCTGGGCGCTTTCCGTCGAGACCATGACGATCTTCGTATTGCTGCACGTGGGCAGTTCGCGGGCCTTCTTGACCAGCTCGGTCCCGTTCATTTCGGGCATGTTGATGTCGCAGAGAATCACATCCACCGGCCCGCCCTGGAGCTTCTGGAGGGCTTCGACCCCACTTCCGGCCTCTTCGGTCCGATCGAATTCCAGACCGGACATCCGGACGGTGCGCATGATAATCTTCCGCATCGTCGCCGAATCATCGACGATCATCAGTGACTTTCCCATAGTCTGTCCTCACTTTCCGACCCCATACGAGTCCCACGGCCCCCTGCCACAGAGAACCCCGTCCGCGCTCGCGCAAGCACGGCGACGGACACGCCCATCGGAGCGTATCGCCGGACTGAACCGTAGCTGAATCGGCGCATCAAGGGCGCGTCTCAATCAGCTTTTGGCTATTTTCCGCATTTTGCCCGTCCGCATCGCGGGTATTGCATCGGGCGCGTTTCGCTTCTCGGACGTTGGAGCGTCCTTGGCGATCTGTGGGGAGCCGAGTCGGATGACAGGAAGTGCCGAGGGACAGACGATCTCCTCGCGTCGACGTGGCGGACGGGTCCGCCGGTCCTATATGATTTCGGCGGCCGTATCGGGGACCCACGCCCGGCTGCCGTCGGACAGCTCGATGTGGAACCAGCCGGGACGTCGATCGAGCAGTTCGAATTCCGTTCCGGCGTGCAGCGGCTCTTTGAAGCTCGGCGCGTAATTCGGGCCGTCCCCTTGCCGGGCGACGATCTCCGATGCGGTGATGACTCCGCCCAGACGCATGGATCGCTCGCGGGTCTCCACCACGACCGAGATCAGGAAACACAGGCACAGCAGTCCGCCCAGCACAGCCATCGTGGAGGCTACCGGACCACGCCCGCGCCAGACCATCACGATCGCGCCGATGCACAGGCCGGCGAAGAACAAGCAGGCGAGGAACAGCCGGGTCCCGAGCGAGAAGTCATAGTGCCAGAAGAACAGGGTCTGGAGCACGCGCTTCTCCGTCTGTACGCCGACCTTGTCGAGCCTCTGGCTTCGCGCGAAAGCGAGGTTGTTGCGGACGTTCACGTCGGCGCTGTCGAGCCGCAGCGCGCGCCGGTAGTTCAGGATCGCTCGTCCGATATCCTCGGTCAGGAAGTAGGCGTTGCCGAGGTTGTAGTAGAGCCGGGCATTGTGGACGCCGCCCTGATCGATGATCTTCTCATATAAGAGGATAGCCCGGCGGTAGAGCTCCGTCGCTTTGTCGGGCGTCTTGGCCGCGGCGTTGGCCTGCTGGAACGCCGTATTCGCCTCGTTCAGCAACGCGTAGAGCTGATCGCCCGAAGGGGGCTCGCTGTGGGTCTCATAGGTCCTATCCGTCCCATCGGTCGTATAGGACCTGTCCGACCCATAGGACTTGTTCGCGCCGGCCAACACCAGCGCTATGAGCAACAGGATGTGCGCCGCATGGGCCTTCATCGCTTCGAGTTCTCTTCAATCCGTTGCACCAGTTCAATCGCCTCCTCGATCTGGGCGGCATCGACCTGCGCATGGATGGACGCATATCGAGCCGCCTCCGATTCGGAGACCTTGGCCTTAAGCCGGTCGGCCAGATCGACGTCCCCGGTGGCCGTCAGCACGATGCCGCGACAGTCATCGGCGGTCAGCGAGCCGGCGGTGCGGTCGAATCGGTCCCCGACATATCCTCTCAAAGCGGCGATCAGCAGATCGTGTCGCTCCTTTGCCTCGGCCGCCGCCACGGCACGAAGCCGTCGCACCGCCGCCGAACACGCCCCACGGCGGCGCTTCCGCGCCACCGCCTCGGGACTGGTTCGCGTCGCCAGGCGAAACGCCACGCTGCCGAGCAGGGCAATCAGCGGAGCGCCCCACAGCACGGCGTAGCCCGGGCTGACCAGCGCCGCCAGAGGCGAGAACGCCTGATTGACCAGAACCTCCGGACCGTAGTAGTTGGCGCTGAATCCCTCCCGCAGGGCCTGGACCTGTCGCCCAACCGCCGCAGCACCGAGCCCCTCGACGTCGGCGCCCGTCAGCACCTTGGCCGCGGCGACCTCCAGCGGAATAGGTTTGGTCCTGGCGACGACATAATCCCCGGCGTCTGGATCGAAATACGTCAGCGGGATAGCCGGAATCTCCGTCACCCGGTCGTGGCCGGCGCGCAGTGTCTGCGTGAAAACCTTCTGGCCGTCCTCAAGGAGAGGCGACGCCTTCTCGCTGGGGATATTGAAGTTGTCCGCCAGATCGGGCACGCCTTCCAGGTCAGGCCACTGGACCGGCTTGAGATACGGATTGCCGCCGATGCGGACCGTCAGCGTGATCGGATCGCCCACGCTGACGCGGGTCGGCGTCGCGGACGCCTCGATCGTGTAGCGGCCCACCAGACCGTAGAAGCCTTTGGGCCGGCCCGTCTCGGGCAGGGGCAGCACGTTCAGCGGGATCGCGTCGGACTGAACCGCAAACCGCTCGTAGTTCATTCGGAACGGGTTCAGGAAGTCGCCCGTGCGGACGCGGCCGGTCGCCATGCTCGTCGAAACCGTCACCGGTTCCAGCGTCACCGCTCCGGGCTTCTTCGGGATCAGGACCTTGCGGAACGAAACGATCGCCGCCTCCATGCCCTTGATCAGCTCGCGATTCTCATAAACCACGACCGGGACGCCATGAATGGTGGCGCCTGTCTTGGCATAAGCGCCCGCCGCATCCGGCAGGTCCTCGATGAAGAAATCATCGGACTTGAACACGGGCACGTCGAACGCCGCGTCTTTCACCTGCGCCTTGACGATCCAGCGCACCGTCATCACCACCGGCTGGCCCACGTAACACTTCGTCTCCGACAGCGTCACTTCCAGGTCCAGGCGATCCGTCGTCCCCGGCGCCGAGACCGTCACCTCAACCGCGTTGGTCGTATAGGTCTGGCCGTCCACAACGACCGTCACGCCGGGAAGGACCATTGTCCCGGGTTTTTCCGCCAGGATGGCGTAGTTCTCCGAATAGCTGATGGTCGTCCGGTCGTTGACGGTCACGATCGAACTGCTACCGGGGATCCGCTGGGGATTGAATTGCGCGATGGCGGAGACATCGACCCGGCTGGGCTTGCCTCCCTCAACGACCACCGAATAGACAAATGTCTGTCCCGGATAGATCGTCGCGTCGGAGTCGACCTTCGCATGGACCCGCGTCCGCCCCTGAGCCAACGTCCCACCCGCCAGAGCCGACAGCAGCACCATGAAGACCAGGCCCTTCTCAAATGCAGAATGCAAAGAGCAAGAATCAAGAATATGGAATCGCCGCACCGCGGCGATGACCTCCGCATCTTTGATATTGGATGTTTGATCTTTCATCTTCATTCTTCGGCTGGTTCCTACCAGTCTTTTTCGACTTTCTGGGTCGCTGCTCTTTGGAGAATCTGGCGTTGTTCTTTCTGTCTCTGCTCTTTGTCGAGGATTTCCTGGGCGGTGGCGTCCGGCACGACTTGCTGTTGCTGCGCCTGCTGCGGTTCCTGGCCCTGGTCCTGTTGCTGTTGGTCCTGCGGATTCTGCTGTTCGGTCTGATTGGGGTCCTGCTTCTGATCGGCCCCCTGCGGCTGCTGTTCCTGGGGCTGGTTCGGATCCTGCGCCTGGGGCTGCCGGCCCTGTTGCTGGTCTTGATTCGGCTGTTGGCCTTGCTGGTCCTGTTGTTGCTGCTGTTGTTGCTCTTGCTGCTGCTTCTTGATCTGGTCGAGGATGTCCTTGATCGTCAGCCGGGCCACCTCGATATTGCGTGCGGCCTTTTCATTCTTCGGGTCGATATCCAGCACGCCCCGCCAGTAGGTGATGCTGGTCTCCATGTCCTGGAGCGCCTTGTGCAGATCGGAATCACGCTGCTTGGTGCCTCGCTGGAAGAAGCAATTGCCCAGGTTGTACTTGGCCCTGGCGACCAGCGTCATGTCCTTGCTCTCGGCGGCGACCTCCTGATAGAGATCGATCGCCTCGCCGAGATCGTCCAGGCGATAGTAGCTGTTGGCCTTGTTGAACTTCGGCACGAGCGCCTCCGGCTGCTCGACCTCGGCCTCGTTGTACCTGTTGATCGCCTCGGCGTACTGCCCGTCGGCGTAGAGCCGGTTGCCCTGCCGGACCGCGTCCCGCGCGGACTCGGCCCGCGCCGGCGCGGTCAGCGCCAGTAACGCAACCACAATCAGATCAAGCTGCTTTCCTGCGTTCACTGAGCAACGCCTCGCAAATCAACAGTCCGATGGCAAACGCCACGAAGA
Organism: Phycisphaerae bacterium; assembly: GCA_012744475.1. GTDB lineage: Bacteria > Planctomycetota > Phycisphaerae > Sedimentisphaerales > Anaerobacaceae > Anaerobaca. The sequence continues at coordinate 27,862 of JAAYBV010000013.1, read as the reverse complement.
TCTGGAACTTCTCGTCGTATTTCATCATCGTCATCGACTCCAGCTCGCGCTTGGCCGCCGAGGCGATCAGGTTGTCGTAGATCTGCCCGAGGTCCATCGTCGTGCCCGGCTCGACTGAGAGGTACTTGCCCCCCTCCGTGGCGTAGGCCACCTCGCGCAGCGTGTCGCTGTCGAGCTTCGACCAGACCTCCTGGCCCTGGTATTTCAGAAACGTGGTCTGGCCGTCGGGACCGGTGATCGGGATGCGCGACCCGGTGTTGTCGTCGCCCAGGCCGATGGCGATGATGCGGATACCGTCCTCGGCCGCCTTCTTGGCCGCCTCGACGGGGAAGCTGTCGTGGTCCTCGCCGTCGGTGATGAGAATCACGTCCTTGAACTCGCGGCTCTGCTTGTCGAACACCTCGTCGGTCGCCTTGCGGATCGCGTCGCCGAGCATCGTGCCGCCCCGGCTGGTGCTCTCGGTCGAGATGTCCGCCAGCGCCATCCGCACGAACGCATAGTCCTGCGTCAGCGGACACTTGACCGTCGCATTGCCCGCGAACGTCACGATCGCGACGCGGTCGCCCTTGAGCACCTCCAGCAGATCGGAGATGGCAATCTTGGACCGCTCCAGGCGATTGGGCTTGATGTCTTCGGCGAGCATGGACCGGCTCGTGTCGAGCAGGATCGCGACGTCACGCCCCTGCCGCCGGATCTGCTGAGGCTGCGGATTCCACTTCGGCTCCGTTAGCGCCAGCACGATCAGCACGAACGCCAGCACCAGCAGGAAGGCCTTGAACACCTGCCGGCCCAAGCTGACGCTGTTGTTGATCTTCGCGAGCATCTCGCAACTGGCCAGCGCCCGCAGCGCCTGGGCCTTGCGCCAGAAACACCACGCATAGACCGGCACCAGCACCGCCGGAACCAGAAACAACAGCCACAACGCTCTATCATTGCCCAGATTCATAAGCCTGCGTCACAGCCTCCTGCAAAACTCGAAGCACGAAACCCGAAATCCGAAACAAATCCAAAGGACCGAAATCGCAATGGCAGAAACCCGCCTTCGGCGGAGCGCCCGTTGGAGACAGCGCCTTGGGTTTTGGATTTCGGCCATTCGTGCTTGTTTCGAGCTTCGAAATTCGCATTTCGGATTTCCATGGGGTGATCCTGCCTTCCTCTGGCATCCTCATCCCATATCTATGGTATCTTTCGAAAGATCGTGCAGCCGGCCAGCATCTCCAGCGCGAGCAACGCCAGCGCCGGCAGTGTCCAGCGCCCGAAACGCTCGGCGTACTGCGTGTACTGCACCGATTTGACCTTCGTCTTCTCGAGGGCATCGATCCGCCTGACGACGTCGCGCAGCGATTCGGCGTCGGTGGCCCGGCTGTAGAAGCCTCCGGTCTTCTGCGCGATCGCCTTGAGCAACTCCTCGTCCAGGTCGTCCTGCGTCGGCATGCGGAACGTCCCGAGCATTGTCTGAACCGTCGCGAAAGACTGGGCCGATCCGATCCCTATGGTGTAGATCTTGATGCCCCACTTGGCGGCCAGCTCCGCCGCCGCTAGCGGATCGTAGTCGCCCACGTTGTTGCGTCCATCGGTCAGCAGGACGATGGCCTTGCTCTTGATCTCGAAGCCACCGCGTTCGTCCTCCGGCGATTCGGTTTCTCCGAAGCCCAACTGCGCGTTGCGGCGTTGAAGCTCCTCTTCGGCCTTCTTCAGGCGGGCGGCGGCCAGTGCAATCGCGTCCCCGATCGCGGTGCCGTCCTCACTGCGGATGTTGACGATCTCCGTGTTCTTGAGGAACTCCGTCAAGATGTTGTGGCTGAGCACCAGCGGGCAGACCGTGTCGGCATACCGCGCGAAGGTGATCAGCCCGATCAGGTCGCCCGTGCGGCCGCTGAGGCCCTTCTTGTCGCCCTCGACGAAATCAGCCAGGACGCGCTTGACCACTTCGAGACGGTCGAGCTTCTGGCCGTCGTAGTCCATTTCGGCCGCCATGCTGCCCGAGCGGTCGACCACCGCCTGGATCGCCACCCCTTCGGTCGAGATCTCCGAAAGGACCGTCCCCTTACGCGGCCGGGCCAGCGCCAGGATCAGCAGGGCCAGACACAGCAACCGGGCCGCCACCAGGACCGGCCGCAGGCGAAGCCGCCAGGAGACCGGGCAGGCGCGCATGTCGATCAGGCTGGGGAACTTCACGGCGGCCGATCGCTTCTTGCGCAGCATCAGGTAGCCCAGCAAGGGCAACGCCAGCAACAACAGAAGAGCCCACGGCGTATACCACTGCATCTACGCCACCTCCGCCGCGGTTGGTTCCGTGGTCTGAACGCGGTCCGTCACATCGATCTTCCGCTCGTCCGACCGGGTCCGCTCGATGAAATCCTTGACCAGATCGAACGAGCGCTGAATCTGTTCCGTCGTTGGCGCGTGTCTGGCGAACTTCACCAGGTCACAATGGGTCAGGAACTCGCCCAGCACGTTCTTGTCGGGACTCCGCAAGACTTCGGTCCGCCGCAACTCGTCCAGGAACTCCTCGGTCGTTCGCTCGGGCGCGTGCAGGTCGAAGCGGTCCTCGATGTAGTATCTCAGAATGCCGCTGATCCGTTCGTAGAACTCCTTGATCCGGCCGGCCTCCACGAGCTTCTCGGCCACCAGGGCGCGCAACCGCGCGTAGGCGATCTCATGGGCCGGCTGGAAGATGCGCTGCACCTGGAGCCGGCCGGCCCGACGCAACAGGAACCACGCCACGACGCCCGCCGCCGCCAGAGCGACGCCGGCGCCGACCAGCAGCCGGACCCACCAGGTCGCCGCCTTCCTCGGCATCGCCACCACGCCCTCGATATCTTCGATCACCAGGTTGGCCCGGTCTTCGCCCAGCAGGCTGGCGACCTCGACCGCGACAGGCTCGCTGCTCAGCTCGTGTTTGGCGTCAGGCTCGTTGACGTCGTGGAACGTGAAGGTGAACGCCGGGATTTCGTAGTTGCCCGAAAGGAACGGCTCCAGGCGGTATTCATAAGTGGTAACCACGTTGTTCTTTTCGTCGAGCCGCTCGCCGGAGGTGTCCCAACCAACCAGCCCGAAATCCTGGAGCGCTTCGTCGACCTTGGGCATCTGAATCTCGTAGCCCGGCCCCACCGTCGCCTCGAATTGCAGCAGCACGGTCTGGGCGATGCTGATCTTCGTCTTGTCCAGCCGGACGTGCACCGTCACCGGCCCGCGCTCGTAGACCTTGTCCACCTCGAACGCGGTTTTCGCCTCGGTGCGATCCGAGTCGCGTCGACACCCGGCGCCGAGCGCCAGCACGCCCGCAAAAACGAGCAGAGCAATTCGGATTGTCATGCGAGAGGCGGTCATTTCTGTGTCGCAGGCTCCTGGGAATCCGTCGGCGGCGCCGGAGCCAGAACCGACGTGTGGACAATCACGTTGTACTTGTCCATCATCTCTTTGATGTAGTCCTGCTGCACCTCCTGCTGCTTGCGGCGCAGCAGCTCTTGCGTCACCTGCTGGCGGACCTCCTCGAACGGCTTCTGTCGCTCGGGATGCTTCTCATTCACGCGGACGATTTCCCAGCCCTTGTCGGTCTGGAACGCCTGGGGAAGCACCGCCGGAGAATCGGCTGCGAAGATGGCCTTGTTGACCTCGTTGGCGTCGCCGATGCCGGGAACGTATGCGCCCCCGAGGACATCCTCAGCGATTGCGCCGCCGGCGCTCTTCGTGGCTTCGTCCTCGGACAACTCCCTCGCCAATGTCGCGAAATCCTCGCCATCGCCGATGCGCTTGAGAGCGTCCGCCGCCCGATCCTCGTCGGCCAGGCGAATGTGACTGATCTTCGCCTTGGCCGGCTCGACGTATTTGTCCTTGTTGGCCGAGTAGTACGTTTGCAGGTCCGTCTCGGTCAGGTTGATCTTCGAGGCCAGCTTCTCGTCCATCAACTGCTGGCTGAGCACGCCGCGCGTCACGTCCGCCAGCACCTGCTTGGTCTCGGGCTTGTCCGCCAGCCCTTCGTCCAGGGCCTGCCGATACAGGATCTCCTGGGCCAGCCAGCTTTGCAGGAACTGCTGCTTCGCCTGTGGCGCGCGATACTGCTCGAGCAGGCGTTTCTTCTGCTCGCTGAGCTGCTCGGGTGACATGAAGGCCTTGACGGAGGCCAGTTGATTCTCGATGCCGCGTTGAACGATCGCGTCGAGCTGCGCCTCGGTGATCTTCTCCGGCCCGATCTCCGCGACGACCTTGCTCCCGGCGGCATCGGATGGGTTCAGACTGGTCCGATCCATCAGCTCGTAGCGCAGGGCCGCGAAGTTGCCCAGCGATTCGAAGCACTGCTTGACGTGCGTGTTGATCTGGGTGCGGAGTTCGTCGAGCGCGGCGGTCGCCTCACTGCGGTAGTACTGCTCGATGGCCTGGGCAAACTGCCCGGCCTTTTCGAGCGAGACGCCCGCGTGAAAAAACGCCCTGGCTCGCTCGGCCTCCGTCAAAGCGGGCGATGCGGCGTAGTCGCGCCATAACCCCGCCGCCTCCTGATGCAGACCTCTCTGGTCCAGCCGGGTGGCCAGCGCCTTGACCTGGTCGGCCGCGAGGCCGGACTGTGTCTGCTCCGTCTCCGTCGGCCTGTTCCTGACGGTCGCCACCAGATTCGCGACCGCCAGCGCCGTGAGGGCCACCAATAGCAGCACGGTCAGCGTGCCGGCGATCGAACTCTGCGGCCGCTTCGCAGGAAGCGAAAAATCGAGTTTCTCTGCCATCGTCTTGTCTGTCTCCACGTCCCCCGATGTTGGCGCCGGCGCTAATGCCGGCGATGCCGCATGTGAAAGAACTGGATCAGGTCGTTGATGTACGGCTTGTCCGTCGCGATCGGGATCAGGTCGACGTTCGCGGACCGCAGCGTGTTCGTCAGCTCGTTGAATCGGCGCGAGCTGTGCTCGCCGTACCGGGTCCGAAAGCGCCGGCTCGACGTATCCACCAGCATGATCTGCCCGGTCTCGGCATCCTGCACCTCGATCAGGCCGACCGCCGGCATGGCCACCTCCACGCGGTCGCGGACGGGCACCGCGATCACATCGTGTCGCTTGTTCAGCAGGCTCAGCGGTTTCTGGAAGCCCGTCTCGATGAAGTCGCTGACCAGGAACACCGTCGCCCGCTTGCGGACCACCTTGGCAATGTAGTCCAGAGCCAGCGGGATATTGGTCCGGCGTTTGGGCATCGTGAAGCCCAGCAGCTCGCGAATCAGCCGCAGGATGTGCCGGCTGCCCTTCTTGGGCGGGATAAACAGCTCGATCCGGTCGGTGAAGATCAGCAGCCCCACCTTGTCGTTGTTCTTGGCGGCGGCGAAGGCCAGCACCGCGCAGAACTCGGCGGCCAGCTCGTTCTTGAGCTTGCTGACCGTACCGAACTCGCCCGAGGCGCTCAGGTCCACCGCGAACAGCACCGTCATCTCGCGCTCTTCGACGAACCGCTTGATGAAGGGCCGGCCCGTGCGCGCGGTGACGTTCCAGTCGATCGTGCGGATCTCATCGCCCGGCATGTACTCGCGGACCTCGTCGAACTGCATGCCGCGGCCCTTGAACACGCTCTCGTACTGGCCCGCAAAGCTGGCGTCCACCGCCCGCGAGGTGTAGATCTGAATCTGCCGGATTCGTTTAATGAGTTCTTCAGGTAGCATGCAGAAGAAAGCAAAAATCAGATATCAAATATCAAAATGGCGGAATCGCCGTCTTGCAGCGATGACTTCCTCAATTTTGCATTTTCCATTTTGCACTTTGATCTTCCTATGGCACCTCGATACTGTCGAAGATCGTCTTGATGACGTCCTCGCTGGTCTTGTCTTCCGCCTCCGCCTCGTAGCTGACGATCACGCGATGCCGCAACACGTCGGGCCCGATGCTCTTGACGTCCTGCGGGGTCACGTAGCCGCGCTGCTGGATGAACGCGTGGGCCTTGGCCGCCACGGCCAGGTAGATCGTCGCCCGCGGCGAGGCGCCGTAGCTGATGAAATTGCCCAGCTTCAGGCCGTACTTTTGCGGATCGCGCGTCGCGCAGACGATATCGACGATGTAATCCTTGACCTTGTCGTCGATGTAGATCTCGTCGATGATCGAGCGGACTTCGGCGATATCGGACGGCTTGATCACCGGCCGGACGTTCAGCTTCTTGTCCGTCACCGCCATGCGGTCCAGAATCTGACGTTCCTGATTCTTGTCCGGATAGTCGATCTTCAGCTTGAGCATGAACCGGTCCAACTGCGCTTCCGGCAGCGGATACGTCCCCTCCTGCTCGATCGGGTTCTGTGTCGCCAGCACCAGAAACGGCGTCGGCAGCGCGAAGGTCTCCTCTCCGATCGAGACCTGACGCTCCTGCATCGATTCGAGCAGCGCGCTCTGGACCTTGGCCGGGGCGCGGTTGATCTCGTCGGCCAGGATGATGTTGGCGAAGATCGGACCCTTGCGCGTGTAGAACTGCCCGTCGCTCTGGCGGTAGATCTGAGTTCCGATAAGATCGGCGGGCAGCAGGTCGGGAGTGAACTGAATCCGCCGGAACTCCGCGTCGATAGCCTTCGACAGCACCGTCACCGCCAGCGTCTTGGCCAGGCCCGGGACGCCCTCCAGCAGAATGTGCCCATTGGCCAGCAGCCCGATCAGCATCCGTTCGAGCATGTACCGCTGGCCCACGATCACCTTGTCGATCTCGCTCAGCAGCGTCCGCACGAACTCGCTCTTGGCCTGCACCATTTCGCCGATCTGCTTCACATCTGTCGCCATAAAGACTTTCCCCTGTTCGCAAACAACCCTCGGCAAGTCCCCCACAACCTACCCAGCCGGCTCGACTGGTTCTTGTCCATGTGACAAAACCCCGTCAATACGTCGCCGGCGTGCAAAATGTTCATTCATGCGCCAGAAACCGCGATTCTTCAACCCCCTAACATGGCGATTTGTACTGGAGAACAGGGCCGGCCGCGAAACTCGCACAGACACGACACACTTTTCTCTGCGTTTTTCAATTGACTTGGCCCTGCGATTCCGGTAATAAAGAACGCATACGGAAGGATCGAGATGGGGTCGCCACGGACGCGAGCGGTAACACAACCAGGGAAGAGACCTTCGGGCGGCTGGAGTCCGCAAACCGATATACGACGGAGGGCTCACAGCGCTGATGCCTCAGCCATCCGCCGTTCTCTTCCTGAGCACATGGAGCCAGGGGGATGACGGAGTTCCGTACGGAAACAAGCGGAGGAGCTATGCGAACGAAACAGCCGGCGCAACTGTGGCCCTCCACTTCTGCGTCAGAAAGGCCTGCCTCGCCGACAGGGTCTGCGTGCGGCTTTCATCCGGTCGGCCACCACACGGGGATTCTGCACTGGCTGATCGTCCTGTCGATCGGCGCGCCCTTTCTCTATGTTTGCCTTCGGTGGTGGCTCGTAGGCGTCGTCGCCTTCGCGGTCCTGCTGGCGTTCGGCGTGTCCATCTCCTTGTTCGACGACTACGGACCCGGCAACCACCACTGAGAAGCCAGACAGGCATTGGCGCGCCGCACGGTGGGAACGGCGCCAACACATGAGTCGGTGCGAGGTCCGGCCATTGAAACCCGCGAGGAATCTCTATCTCCTTGACCGGCTGACGGTCTGACCGACGAGATCCGGTGTGCGCGGAGTCCGGCCGGAACGCGGCGAATTGAACGGACAAACCTCGACGCCTCGTGTATCCTAAGCGGGCCCGGACGCGGCCCTTCGATTGCCGGGCCGGCAGCTCAATCATCGAGAACGGAAAGGAGCGATCAGATGAAGAAGGGGTCGATACTGCTGTGTGGGCTGGTGGTCGGTCTTGCCACGACGCTTTGGGCCCAACATGACGAGCAATATTACGTGCCGGACAGCGACCCGCTGGTCCGCCAGAAGCTCCAGAAGTGGCAGGACCTCAAGTTCGGCCTGCTGATGCACTGGGGCGCGTACAGCCAGTGGGGCATCGTCGAGTCGTGGTCCATCTGCTCGGAGGATGAGGGGTGGTGCCGCCGCAACCTGGACGATTACACGGCCTACAAGGCCAAATACGAAGCCCTCAAGACCACCTTCAATCCGACCCAGTTCGACCCGGGCAAGTGGGCCCGGGCCGCTCGCAAGGCCGGCATGAAGTACGTCGTCTTCACTACCAAGCACCACGACGGCTTCTGCATGTTTGACAGCAAGCTGACGGACTACAAAGTGACCGACCCCGGCTGTCCGTTCCATCGCCACGCGCGAGCCAACATCGCCAAAGAGGTTTTTGACGCCTTTCGCGCCGAAGGGCTTTGGACGGGCGCGTATTTCTCGAAACCCGATTGGCACTGTCCCTACTACTGGTGGCCCAACTTCGCCACGCCGGACCGCAACGTCAATTACGATCCTGACGCCTATCCCGAGCGGTGGGAGAAATTCATCGACTTCACCCACGGGCAGATCCTCGAACTGATGAGTGACTACGGACCCATGGACATCCTCTGGCTCGACGGGGGCTGGGTCGCGAAGAAGTCCGAAGAACAGATCCGCCAGGCGTACGAAAGCCGCCTGAACGACAGCCCCTCCGGGTTCGTCAAGGCACGCGTGGTCAACCAGGACATTCGCATGGACGAACTGGTGGCCAAGGCCCGCGCCAAACAGCCGGGGCTGATCGTCGTGGACCGGGCCGTGCCGGGGCCGTACCAGAACTACCTGACGCCGGAGAATCGCGTCCCCGACAAGACGCTGCCCTTTCCGTGGGAATCCTGCATCATCGCCGGCGGCGGCTGGTCCTGGGTGCACAACGCCCGGTACAACTCGCCCACGCAGGTGATCGGCACGCTGGTCGACATCGTCTCGAAGGGCGGCAACCTCCTGCTCAACATCGCGCCCGACCCGAACGGCCTCTGGGACCCCGGGGCCTATGAGCTGCTCGAAGAGGTCGGCGATTGGATCGAGGTCAACGGCGAGGCCATCTATGCCACGCAACCAATAGAGCCGTACAAGGAGGGCCGTGTCTGTCTGACCCGGAAGAAGGACGGCACAGTCTATGCCATCTATCTGGCCGAGGAAGGCCAGACGCGCCCGCCGGCCGAGATCGGCCTCTCGACGCTGCAACCGAGTGACAACGCCGCCGTGGTCATGCTGGGGATCCGGACGGAACTGTGGTGGAAGAAGGCCGGAGAAGGCTTTCGCGTGACGATTCCGGCTGCCGTGCGCGACAATCCGCCCTGCCGGCACGCCTGGGTGATCCGCGTGTCGTCGTTGAAGAAGTGAGGCCGAAAGGCGGGTGGAGCCGTCAATGTTTCAGGCCACTGACCGTCTGGTGGGCCAGGCGCGTCGGCTCGGGCAGCCGGTACTTCGTGGTGCAGGCCAGCGTCAGGGCAATTGCGTCATCGAGGGTGCAGCGATGCCCCACAGAGACGAACAGCGGCTTGACTTTCGTCCGCGTGCGAACGACGGCGCCGATCATCTCGTCGCCATCGTATAGAGGACTGTGCGCTCCCTTCGCCGCTCGGGGTTCCTCGAACGTGCCGATCAGGCGGCTCTTGGCGCAGCCGATGGTGGGCCTGTCGAGAAAAAGCCCCAGATGCGCCGCCAGACCCAGTCGACGCGGATGCGCGACCCCCTGCCCGTCGATCAGGAACAGGTCGGGCCTGCTTTCGAGCTTCGCGACCGCCGCCAGACAAGCGGGCGCCTCACGGAACGACAGCAGGCCGGGAATGTAAGGAAACGTCACGTCCATCGTGGCGCTGGCGGTCTCGACCAACTCGAACAAAACCTGGGTGGCAGCCTCAAGCGCAGCTTGGGGATGGCGTCTCTTCTGAACGACGTCCGACTCCTTTGCAGTCGAGGCGCGCACCCGTCGCAGGACGACGACCGCCGCAACGATCCGCTTGCCGCCTCCCGTGAACGCACAATCGAGCCCCGCGACGATTTCGAGCTGCTTCCTAAACGGCTCGAACCGCACCTTCTCCGCCAGACGCGTCTGAACCGCCCGCGCCTCCGCATACGACAGGTCCCATTTGTGCAGTTTCGGCACCCTAACCGCCCTCACTCGACCATCGTAAATCGTTCCTTCGGCCCACTACCTCCCGCCCTGGCGAAGAGATGTTCGAACAACTCCATGGCCCGCGCCCCACAGTTGCCCTCAGATGTGACCAGATAAAGCAGCGCTACGGTGCAATCACCGGATCTTGCCGTAGTTGATGTCCATCACGTTCGTCCTCCTTCAACCGCCCAGGATCAGGGGAGGCCTCTGGTCAGGATCAAGGTTCCGATGCTCGGAACGTATGAGGTCTTGCCGGCCTACGATGGTGAAGTCCTTCGCCCCAAGGCTGATCCGCCCGTCGAGCGGCACCGAGAAGTTCAATTCGTAGCGAAGATAGGATTGTTCGGTATAAATGGGGTCCGTATAGGCAGACCGGCGGAAATCATAGATCGATATCTCACCCGAGAAATTGTCCATAACTCCATACGGCTCCTCTTTGCGCAGCGAGGGACCCCAGTCCAGATGGATCTGAAGGTCAACCACATCCAGGAACGTTAGAGCCGCCGGCGCGACAAGGTACTCAAAATGATTGTTCGCAAGAAGAGTCCACTCGGCAAGATAATCAATGTCGAGAATGAGGCTGATTTCGGACCCCCGCCTCTGCAAGAAGAACCCGTAAACATCGACATCATGCAAATCCACCTGATCGAAAGCCGATGAATCGATCTCCAGTTTGCTCATCCGACGTACTCCTGTCGATGCGTCAAACGACGGAAAATTGCTGCATCGCCAGTGTGTAGCCGTCGATGCTATCGCCGTCAATGTCCGTCTGGTTCACTTCTCCCGTCCCTCACGGTGTTCAGAGGAACCCTCTGGGCCGGATCGAAGGTCTGCCGGTCGGAGCGCACGCCCTCCTGCCTGCCTACAATTCTGAAACCCCTCGCCCCGAGACTGATCCGCCCACCTTGCGGCTGCCAGAGGCCCAATTCGTAGTGCAGATAGGATCGTTCCGTATAGACAGGATCCGTGTAGGCGAACCGCCGGAAATCATTGATCTCCAGTTCGCCCGCAGAAGAGCAGATGACTCCGGAGGGTTCCTCGCGACGGAGCGATGCGCCCCAGTTCAGGTCGATTTGGAGATCGACCACATCCAGGAACGTCAACGTCGCCGGCACAACGATGAAGTCAAAGCGGTTGTCCGGAAGGAGATTCCATTCGGCGAGATAATCGATATCGAGAACAAGGTTGACCTCGTACTGCTCTCTATACTGGAACCACCCGTAGATCCGAACGTCGTGCAAAGACACCTGATCGAAAGCCGATGAATCGATCTCCAGTCTGCCTGTCTGACGCGCCCCTGCCGGTGTATCGGACCACGCAGGCGGGAACTCAGCGAATTGCTCGGGGTAATGGCTCAGGTCGAGACGCCCTTCCTCGGGGACGGGGCGGATGCCCCACTGCCGCATGGCGAGCGCACCGAACAGAACCTCGATGCATCGGCCGTCTTCGTCCTTGCCGATCTCGTCCACAACCAGGGCATGAGTCGAGACAGGATGGCCTTGGACCTCCGCCTGGAGCAATGCCGTACAAGTACTCTCCTTCACGCCGCCGCCTAACGCGGTGCGAATCGGATGGAACGTCGCTGTACTTCTGAGCTTGTCCGTCACCACATTGAGGACGTAGGTGCTGCGGACCCCCGTGTCGAACAGGGTCCAACACTCCCGACCATCCACGCTAATCATTTCTCGCACTCGTCCCATCGCGTCCCTCCATTCACCCTCCCCACCCACGCAAGGGCTCTCGTGGAACCGCTCGTGTGGTCCCAGTCATTCTATCGGTGGTGCCGCCTCCCGGCAACGGCTAAAACGGCCAGCACCTCCCGAAGCGGCCGAACCGGTGACGGGAAAATGGGCGAGGGCGAGGTTTGCGTTTTCGGGGCAAGTCGGTACAATGGCTGGTTTGTGCCGTCCGAGAAAAGTCGGATGCACACCCCAGGAACGGGGGATTCGTATGGATGAGAACCGGAATCGAAGGATTGGGTCCGCTACCGATATGCCGCAGCGAAACGAGAAGGTCATCACGATCACCGGCGCCGCCGAGCACAACCTCAAGGATGTCAATCTGAGCATCCCTCGCGACAAGCTCGTGGTCATCACGGGCATCAGCGGCTCGGGCAAAAGCTCGCTGGCCTTCGACACGATCTACGCGGAGGGCCGGCGCAAGTACGTCGAATCGCTCAGCGCCTACGCCCGCCAGTTCCTCGAACAGATGCAGAAGCCCGCGGTGGGCGACATCTCGGGCCTGCCCCCGACCATCGCCATCGAGCAGCGCAGCGCCAGCAGCAATCCGCGTTCGACCGTCGCGACCGTGACGGAGATCTACGACTACTTCCGCCTGCTCTTCGCCCGCGTCGGCCAGCCCCACTGCTGGGTCTGCGGCCGACAAATCACCAGCCAGCACGCCTCCCAGATCGTCGAGTCCATCCTGACGCACCCCGAAGAGACCAAGATCCAGGTCTGCGCCCCCCTGGTGCGCGGCAAGAAGGGCGAGCACAAGGACATCTTCGCCAACATCCAGCGGGAGGGCTTCGTCCGCGTCCGTGTCGACGGCACGATCTACGACGTCCGCAACGTCCCGGAGCTGGACAAGAACAAGAAGCACGACATCGCGGCGGTGGTCGACCGTCTGATCATCAAGCAGGGCGTCCGCATCCGCCTGGCCGACTCGATCGAGACCGCCCTGAAGCTGGCCGAGGGCATCGCGCTCATCCTGCTCCAGGAGCCGGCGGCCGACAAGAACAACGGCGGCGACGGCGGCTGGGAAGAGACCCTCTACAGCGAAAAGTTCGCCTGTCCCGACCACCCCGAGGCCAGCCTGGAGGAGCTTTCGCCCCGGCTGTTCAGCTTCAACAGCCCGTACGGCGCCTGCAAGAGCTGCGACGGGCTGGGCACTATCCTCGAATTCGATCCGGAGCTGATCGTGCCGGACAAGACAGTCTCGCTCGAAAACGGCGCGATCGACGCCTGGCGCAAGGGCGGCAAACGGATGAACATCTTCTACAACCGCCTGATCAAGCGGTTCTGCCGGAGGGTCGGCGTCAGCAAAGCGATGCCCTATGACGAGCTGCCGGCCGAGTTGAAGCACCTCCTGATGTACGGCACGAGCGAGGAAGACCGCGACAAGTACGGCCTGTCCTTCGAGGGCGTGATCCCGAACCTCGCGCGGCGATGGAAGAACACCACGAGCGATTTCGTCAAGGCCCGGCTGCACAGCTACCTGTCCGAGCAGCCCTGCCAGACGTGCCACGGCGCGCGTCTGCGGCCCGAGGCCGCCGCCGTCACCGTCGGCGGCAAGAACATCTGCGAGCTGACCGCTCTGAGCATCGACGCCGCCCAGCGGTTCTTCAGCCGGCTCAAGCTCGACGAGGAACGGACGATCATCGCCACCCAGATTCTCAAAGAGATCAAGGCCCGCCTGGGATTCATGGTCGACGTCGGCCTGGGATACCTCACGCTCGACAGGATCAGCAGCACCCTGGCCGGCGGCGAGGCCCAGCGCATCCGCCTGGCCACGCAGGTCGGCAGCGGCCTGGTCGGCGTCTGCTACGTCCTCGACGAGCCGACGATCGGCCTGCACAACCGCGACAACGACCGCCTGCTGCGCATCCTCCAGAAACTCACGCGGATCGGCAACAGCGTGCTCGTCGTCGAACACGATGAGGACATCATCCGCGCCGCCGACCATATCATCGATATCGGCCCGGCCGCCGGCAAGCACGGAGGCCGCCTCGTCGCCCAGGGAACGCTCGAAGACATCATCCGGTGCGAGGAATCGCTCACCGGCCAGTACCTCGGCGGCAAAAAGAGCATCAAGCTGCCTCCCAAGCGGCGCAAGTACAACCTGCGCAAGTGCATCGAGGTCAAGGGCGCCGCCGAGCACAACCTCAAGGGGATCGACGTCAAGTTCCCGCTGGGCGTCTTCATCTGCGTCACCGGCGTCTCCGGCTCGGGCAAGAGCACGCTCGTCAACCAGATTCTGTTGCGGTCGCTGAAACGCCGGCTCTATCAGTCGCGCGAGAAGCCCGGCAAGCACAAGAACGTCCTGGGCGCCTCCCAGATCGACAAGGTGATCGAGATCGACCAGTCGCCGATCGGCAAGACCCCGCGAAGCAATCCCGCCACCTACACCGGCGCGTTCGACCTGATCCGCAAGCTCTTCTCCATGACGCGCGAGGCCAAGATTCGAGGCTACAAGCCCGGCAGGTTCAGCTTCAACGTCAAGGGCGGACGCTGCGAGTCGTGCGCCGGACAGGGCACCAAGAAGATCGAGATGCACTTCCTGCCCGACGTCTACGTCACCTGCCAGGACTGCAAGGGCACGCGGTACAACCGCGAGACGCTCCAGGTCACCTACAAGGGCAAGAGCATCGCCGACGTGCTCGACATGCGGATCGAAGACGCGGTGGATTTCTTCACCAACTTCCCGGCCATCGTCCGCCTCCTCAAGACGCTGACGGACGTCGGGCTTGGCTACGTCCAACTCGGCCAGTCGTCCACCACGCTTTCCGGCGGCGAGGCCCAGCGCGTCAAGCTCTCGGCCGAACTGGGCAAGGCCGCCACCGGCCACACACTGTACGTGCTCGACGAGCCCACCACGGGCCTGCACTTCGCCGACATTCAGAACCTGCTCAACGTCCTCCAGCGGCTCTGCGACATGGGCAACACGGTCGTCGTGATCGAACACAACCTTGATGTGATCAAGATCGCCGACTATATTATAGACCTCGGGCCCGAGGGTGGCGACGGCGGCGGAACCGTGGTCGTGGCCGGACCGCCCGAGGAGATCGTCAAGGACACCAAGAGCTATACCGCGAAATTCCTGAAAGCCAAACTCGCGTAAGAACCGTTCATGGGTCCCATAGGCCGTATAGGTCCCATGACCCAGAGGCAAGGAGGTGGCATCATTCAGGCCGCACAATCGACCGTTCCACTTCGTTCATGGGAGTTTCGGCTCCGCACCGTCGAAGACCTGAGGAACCTCAGCCACCGGCTGGGTGTCAACGTCGAGGCCGTCGAAGACGTTTCCATCCTGGCGCAGCCGGTCGCGTTCGACGGACTGACCATCCCGAATTCGCTGAGCGTCCACGCGATGGAAGGCTGCGACGGCGACGCCGAGGGCCGCCCGAGCAGGCTGACCCTCCGCCGCTACGAGCGATTTGGCGCCGGAGGCGCAGGTCTGCTGTGGGCCGAGGCGATTGCCGTCGTGCCCGAGGCCCGCGCCAATCCGCGCCAGTTGTGGCTGCACAAGGGCAGCAGGGACACCTTCGCCGAGATGGTCAAGCGAGCGCGAGCCAAGGCCGCCGAGGCCAACGGCAAAGACCATCGTCCCGTTATGGTGGCGCAATTGACGCATTCGGGCCGCTACAGCAAGCCCGACGGCGTCGCTCGTCCGATCATCGGACAGCGCGACCCGTATCGCGACTGTCTCGTGCCGCAGTGGCCGCCACATCTGAAGGGAAAGAGCAAACTCCCCGACGACTATCCACTCGTGACGGACGAATACCTCGACCGGCTCCAGGACGCCTATGTCGAGGCGGCGCGGATCGCGTTCGAGATCGGCTTCGACGCGGTCGATATCAAGGCCTGTCACGGATACCTCATCAACGAGCTGCTGTCCTGCCGCAACCGTCCGGGCAAGTACGGCGGCTCGTTCGAGAACCGAACCCGCCTGCTCGTCGAGACCGTCGAGCGCGTGCGCAGCGAACTGGGCGACAAGGCCCGCATCGTCACGCGGCTGGGTATCTACGACGCGATCCCCTACCCCTATGGCTGGGCGGTGGACCGGGACGACTACACCAAGCCTGATCTGACCGAACCGAAGAAACTGATCGGCCTGCTCCAGGATCGCGGCGTCAGGCTCATCGATGTCACGATCGCCAATCCCTACTACAATCCCCACGTGGGCCGGCCCTTCAACGAGCCGATCGTGGGCGGCTATCCCGAGCCGGAGCACCCCCTGACCGGCGTCGCGCGGCTCGTGAACGTCACGGGGCAGGTGCAGCAGGCCTATCCCGACATGGCCCTCGTCGGGACCGGCTACAGTTGGCTCCGCACGCTCATGGCCAACGTCGGCGCCGCCAACAAGGCCAAGGGGCTCGTCACCATCGTGGGCGGTGGACGCATGGCCTTCGCCTATCCCGACTTCGCGCGCGACATCGTCCGCAAAGGGAAGATGGACCCCGAGAAGGTCTGCATCGGATGCAGCGCGTGCACGCAGATCATGCGGGACGGCGGGCAGACCGGCTGCGTTGTGCGGGACCACGCGGTCTACGGACCGATCTTCCGGCACGGTCGCATGAGCGACAAGGACAATCTGCTTCGTCTGGCGGCCGCCTGCCGCAACTGCCAGGAGCCGACGTGCCAGCTCGCCTGCCCGGCGGGCATCGAGATCCCGAAGTTCATCGACCTGTTCCTCGACGGCAAGGAACGCGAGGCCTACGAGGTCATCCGTCAGGCAAACGTCTTCCCCGAGGTCTGTGCGTGGCTCTGTCCCGTCGAGCAGCAATGCCAGGGCCATTGCCTCCAGCACTTCATCGGCGACGGGCCTCTGCCGATTGCCGACATCCAGCGGTATCTTTCCGAGCAGGCCAACAAACACGGCTGGTCGAAGCTGCGAATCCCGCAGAAGGCCAGCGGCAGGAAGGTGGCGATCATCGGCGCCGGTCCGGCGGGCCTGGCGTGCGCCGCCCGACTGCTGGAGGCCGGCCACAGCGTGACGATCTTCGACAGGAGCGCCGCTTTCGGCGGAATGGTCGAGTCGGTCATCCCCGCCGACCGCCAGAGCCAGGCGCTGGCCAACGAGCTGAAGGCGATTTTTTCGGATGTGCCCGAAGACCGCATGACGCTGCATCTCGGGCGAGAGCTTGACGGTCAGAACAACCTCGACACGATCATGGCGCAGGGCTTCGACGCCGCCTTCATCGGCCTGGGCCTGCCCCGCGCGACCAGTGTCACCGACACGCGGCTCGACGGCCTCTGGAACGCGATGGACTTCCTATCCGAGGCCAAGCAGCCCGGCCGGCTCGACCTGGCCGGCCAATCCGTCGCCGTCATCGGCGGGGGCAACACCGCGATGGACGTCGCCGTGACCGCCAGGCAGCTCGGCGCCAGGGACGTGTACCTGATCTACCGCCGCTCGTTCAAGGAAATGCCCGCCTGGGGCGCTGAGCGACAGCGGGCGATCGACGAGGGCGTGCACTTCCTGATCCTGACGCAGCCGCTGGATTACCACGCAACAGACGGCAGGCTGACGGGAATCAAGCTATGCCCGACGCGACTGGGCGACCCGGACGCCAGCGGACGGCGCCGGCCTCAGGCTGTGACCGCCAGCGCGTACGATCTCGACATGGACCTCGTCGTCGAGGCCATCGGCCAGTCGGCTCCGGACGACCTGGAGCGGATCTTGCCGGGCGTTCAGATCGCCAACGGGCTCATCCGGACCGACAACGAAACGCTCGCGACGTCGCGCCGTGCCGTCTTTGCCGGCGGCGACCTCGTTCGCGGACCGTCCACGGTGGTCGCGGCCGTCGTCGACGGCATGCGGGCCGCCCGCCGGATCGACCTGCTTCTGCAATCGTAACCACAATCGGAAGGGATCATCGTCATGGGAGATAGACTCGTAGCCATCGTCACCGGGGGCAGTCGCGGAATCGGCCGGGGCATCGCGCTGGAGCTGGCCAGGCTGGGATACGATCTGATGATCGCCCACTTCGACTTCGACGAGCAGGGCAAGCCCGACCAGAGCAACGCACTGGAAACCCAAAAGCAGGCCCGGGCCCTCGGCGCGCGATGCGAAGCGATGCGGATCGACGTCAGCAACGCCGCCGACCGCAAGAGACTGGTCGATTCGACCCGCAGCACGTTCAGCCAATGTCACCTGCTGGCCAACAATGCCGGCGTCGCCCCGTTGAAACGGCTCGACCTGCTGGAGGCCACCGAAGAGAGCTTCGACCGCGTGATGAGCATCAATCTGAAAGGCCCCTACTTCCTGACTCAGATGGTCGCCAACTGGATGATCGAGCAGAAGAAGACCGATCCCGACGGCGGCTATCGCATCGTCAACACCGGATCGATTTCCGCCTACACCAGCAGCCCGGCCCGCGGCGAGTACTGCATCAGTAAGGCGGCCATCGGCATGATGACGATGCTCTACGCCGACCGGCTGGCCGAGTACGGCATCGGCGTCTTCGAGGTCCGGCCCGGCATCGTCAAGACCGACATGACCAGGGTCGTCACCGCCAAGTACGACAAGATGATCGCCGACGGCGTCACGCCCATCAAGCGCTGGGGCTATCCCGAGGACATCGGCAAGGCGGTGGGCGCGATCGCCGAAGGCCGGCTCGATTTCTGCACCGGCCAGGTGATCAACGCCGACGGCGGCTTCCACCTGCGAAGACTGTAAGCTACTGGTCCCTTTGGCCCTTTGGGTCCCTTAAGTCCTTTTCTGTTCCGGGAGGTGAAGAGCTAATGGACATCAGAACCGCGATCACCACTCTCCTGAAAGACGGCTTCATCCTCGTCTTCAACCAGGACAAGCTCGACATCGTTCGGACCGCCGAGGCGCTGCTCGCGGCGGGCATCAGCAACATGGAAGTGACCTGCCGGATCAAGCAGCCCCTGGAGAAGCTCTCGCGGCTCCGCAAGCAGCTGCCCGATTTCGTCGCCGGCGCCGCCAGCCTGATCGACTGGCCCGGCATGCTCAAGGTCTACAACGCCGCTCACGCGGACGATCCGCTGCCCACGCTGCAACAGGTGGTCGACGCAGGCGCCGCGTATCTGGTCTCGGCGGTGAACCTCAGCGACGCGGGCCTGGCCCGGTTCGCGGGCAAAGTCCCCATGATCCCCGGCTGCGGCACCGCCACGGAAATCGTCAGCCAGTATTCCAAGGGGGCCAATCTCTGCAAGGTCTTTCCCGCCAAGGAGCTGGGCGGTCCGGCCTTTGTCAAGGCCGTCGACCCCGCCATCCACAAGACGATCAGCCTGGTCCCCACCGGCGGAACGACGGCATCGAACATCCCCGACTACATCGGCGCCGGCGTCCTCGTGCTCGGTGGCTCGTTCAGCATGATCGAGAAGGCCACCCTCGCCAGGATCGTCGACGAGCAGGACTACAAGCTGCTGAGCAAGGAGCTGGCGGTCGTCAAGCAACTGATCGACCGCCTTCGCCGGGAGAAGTACCCCGGGCTCGATTTCGGCAGCGCCTCGCTCGAACAGATCAGCCGGACGACCGGACGGGACTTCAACGTCGGATAGCGAGGCACGCCATGTCACACACCAGAACCATCACAACCTGCGAACGATCTCGTCACCGGCGGCTGATGGTTCTCACCGCCCTGCTGCTGGCGACGCACTTGTCGGCCGCCGACCGGCCGGCCGAGGTCGCAACGCCCAACGCCAAGGACACCGGCTATCGCGGCATCTGGTACATGAATCAGCCGCTCGACAACGAGTACCGCTACAAGTACAGCGGCGGGCTGGGAACCTACTGCGCCAAGCACCAGCCGTTCGCGGTCTACTGCGAGAAGGTCGCCCGGACCTTCTTCTGCTACGGCGGCACGCCCGACGGCGACCGGCAGAACAAGACGCTGCTGCACATGGTCTCGTACTACGACCACCGCAGCGGCCTGGTCCCCCGGCCGACGATCCTGCTGGACAAGCGGACCGCCGACGCCCACGACAATCCCGTCATCAGCGTGGACGACGAAGGCCACATCTGGATCTTCTCGACCTCGCATGGGACATCGCGGCCTTCCTACGTCCATCGCAGCGCCCGCCCGTACGACGTCAACGAATTCGTCCAGGTCCACCCGATGAAGATCGAGGAGGGCCGGCAGGTCATGATGACGAACTTCTCGTACATGCAGGCCTGGCACGTCCCGGATCACGGCTTCGTCGCCTTCTTCACCCGATACAAATACCCGGCGGCGCGCACTGCCTGCTTCATGACCAGCGCCGACGGACACCGCTGGTCTGCGTGGCAGAGACTGGCCGCCATCGACGAGGGACACTACCAGATCAGCAGCGTCACCGAATCCAGGGCCGGCGCCGCCCTGAACTACCATCCCAAGGGCAAGGGCCTCAACTGGCGGACGAACCTGTACTATCTCGAAACGACCGACTTCGGGCAATCGTGGCATGCCGCCGACGGGACACTTGTCACGATCCCGCTGACCGAGCCGCAGAATGCGGCGCTCGTTCACGACTACGAGAAGGAAGGCCTGCTCGTCTACCTGAAGGACATCCGCTTCGACGCGATGGGCCATCCGGTGGTCCTCTTCATCACCAGCAAAGGCTTTGAGGCCGGTCCGAAGAACGACCCGCGCACCTGGACGACCGCCCGCTGGACGGGACAGGACTGGGCGATCCGTCCGGCCTTCACCTCCGACAACAACTACGACATGGGCTCGCTCTACCTCGAAGCGGATGGAGCGTGGCGCATCATCGCGCCGACCGAAACGGGCCCGCAGCCCTACAACCCCGGCGGCGAGATGGCCATGTGGCGCAGCGCCGACCAGGGAGCCACCTGGCAGAAGGTCGCCCAGATCACGAAGAACAGCCCGTTCAACCACACGTACGCCCGCGAGCCGGTCGGCGCGCACGAGGACTTCTACGCGTTGTGGGCCGACGGGCACGGCCGGCAGCCCTCGGAATCCTCGATCTACTTCTGCACGCGCGCCGGAGAGGTCTATCGACTGCCTCGCTCGATGACAACCGAATTTGCCAGGCCGCAGAAGGTGAACTGATAGACAACATCGCATCGTTGACCGAATCGTTTGGGAAGGAGAATCAGCGACCGTGAAGACCAGAAAGATCGCCCGACAGACGGTGGCCGTTCACAATTACAGCACGATCATCGTCGGCAGCGGCGCGGCCGGCATGAACTGCGCCGTCCACCTCTATGAATTCATGACCCGCAAAGGGGTCAAAGACGCACAGAAGCGGATCGCGGTGGTCACCGCGGGCCTGAAGCTCGGCGCCTCGCGCATGAGCGGCTCCGACAAGCAGACCTACTACAAGCAGGGCACCAGCCCCGAGATTCCCGACTGCGCCGAGCAGTTCGCCAAAACGCTGCTGGCGGGTGGCTGCTGCCACGGCGACCTGGCGCTGGCCGAAGGGATCGGCTCGCTGCGAGAGTTCGCGCACCTCGTGCAGGCGGGCGTGCCCTTCCCCACCGACGCGATGGGCACGTTCATCGGCTACAAGACCGACCACGACCCCGCCGAACGCGCCACCAGCGCCGGCCCCAAGACCAGCAAGTTCATGAGCGAGTGCCTCCAGAGGCAGGTCCAGGCTTACGGCATCGAGATCTTCGATCAGCAGGAGGCGGCGCATCTGCTGACGGTCGGCCAAGGCAAGGCCAGGCGCATCGCGGGCCTCGTGACCGTCCAGAAGTCGAAGGTCACGGCGTCGAGCTGGGGCCTGAGCGTCTTTCTCGCGGAGAACATCGTGCTGGCGGCCGGCGGGCCCGGCGCGCTGTACAAGACCAGCGTCTATCCCGAAGGCCAGATCGGCATTCACGGCCTGGCCTTCCAGGCGGGACTGGCCGCCGAGAACGTCACCGAATCGCAGTTCGGCCTGGCCAGCACCAAGTTCCGCTGGAACGTCTCGGGCACGTACATGCAGGCGCTGCCCCGTCTGTTCAGCACCGACGCCGCCGGCAGGGACGAGCGCGAGTTCCTGACCGATTTCTTCCCGACGATGAGCAAGATGGCCACCGACATCTTCCTGAAGGGCTATCAGTGGCCGTTCGATCCGCAGCGGATCGAGAACCACCAGTCATCGCTGATCGACGTGCTGGTGTTCAACGAGACACAGAAGGGCCGGCGGGTCTTCATGGACTTCCGCAAGAACCCCATCGGCAACGCCTCGATGAAACCGTTCGACATCAAAGACCTCGAACCCGAGGCGTATGACTATCTCGCCAAGGCCGGCGCGTTCCAGAAGGCGCCGATCCAGCGGCTGGCCCACATGAACCCGCTGGCGATCGACATCTACAAAGAGCACGGCATCGACCTGTACAAGGAGCCGCTGGAGATCGCGGTCTGCGCCCAGCACAACAACGGCGGCTTCGCGATCGACAGGTGGTGGGAATCGAGCATCCCGCATACGTTCGTGATCGGCGAGATGGCGGGCAGCCACGGGGTCAAGCGTCCCGGCGGCTCGGCCCTGAACGCCGGACAGACCGGCGGGCTCCGCGCCGCCGAGTACATCGCCAACGCCTACGGCGCCAATGTCCCGGCTTATGCCAAGCAGCAGAAAGAGATCGACGGGCAACTGACGAGCCTCGTCACCAAACTCAACGGCTGGAAGAAGTCGTCCGGCCCCGCCGCCAAAACCGTCATCGAGGAGATTCAGAATCGCATGACCACTTCCGGCGGACACATCCGCGAGATGGCGGACGCGACGAAGGCCCTGAAGGAGGCGATGGCCCTGTACGAGGCGATCCGCGCCAACGGCGTCAAATTGGCCGGACGCAAATCGGTGGTCCGCGCCATCCAGGCCGAGCACCTGGCGCTGGCAAGCGTCGGCTATCTCAAGGCCGTCGTCGAGCTGCTCCGCCAGGGCAGCGGCTCGCGCGGCTCCCACCTGGTCCTGGCCGCCGACGGCCTCGAAATCCACAAGGACGTCGTTGACCAGGCGACCGGCAAACCGCTGCGATTCAAGCCTGAGAACGTCGAGCTGCGAAAGTCGATCCTGCGGATCGAGTTCGACCCGAAGGCCAAAGACCTGTTCACCTGCGTGACGGTGACGCCGCGACCGGCGCCGACCGAGCGCAAAGCGTTCGAGCCGGCCTGGCAGGACTACCGCGAAGGCAAAATCTACGATTTATGATTTGCGATTTATGATTTACGATTTGCGGTCGCCATGAGCCTGTTCCGCCAAATCGTAAACAGTACTCGCAAATCATCGATTCGGAGGCGTTATGGCGACCATCGAACTGAAGCCCGCATCGGCATGCAAGTACGACATTCTCTCGCTGGGCGAGATCATGATCCGTCTCGATCCCGGCGACGAGCGCATCCACACGACGCGTCACTTCCGCGTCTGGGAAGGCGGGGGCGAATACAACGTCGCTCGCGGCCTGAGACGTTGCTTCGGCAAGCGCGCCGCGGTCGTCACCGCCAACGTGGACAATCCCGTCGGCCGGCTGCTGGAGGACCTGATCCTTCAGGGCGGCGTCAGCACTGAGTACATCAAGTGGGTCCCCTATGACGGGATCGGACGCAAGGTCCGCGTCGGGCTGAACTTCACCGAGCGCGGGTTCGGCGTCCGCGCCGCCGTCGGGTGCAGCGACCGCGCCCACAGCGCCGCGTCGCAGTTGACCAAAGGCGACGTCGACTGGGACGCCATCTTCGCTCGCGACGGCATCCGCTGGTTCCACACCGGAGGCATCTTCGCCGGGCTTTCGGAGACGACGCGGGACGTGATCCTCGAAGCGGTCACCGCCGCCAAGAAGCACGGCACCATCGTCTCGTACGACCTGAACTACCGCAACTCGCTCTGGAAGGACATCGGCGGGCAGGCCAAGGCCCGCGAGGTCAACCGGGCCATCGCCTCGCACGTCGACGTGATGATCGGCAACGAGGAGGACTTCACCGCCGCGCTCGGCTTCGAGGTCAAGGGCCTGGACAAGAGCTTCAGCAAGCTCGATCCGACGAATTTCAAAAGGATGATCGAAGCAGCGGTCCAGGAGTTCCCGAACTTCAAGGCGGTCGCCACCACGCTGCGCAACGCCAGGACCGCCTCGGTCAACGACTGGGGCGCGGTCCTCTACATGAACGGGCAGTTCCACGACGCGGTCCTGCGCGAGAACCTGGAGATCTACGACCGCGTCGGCGGCGGCGACAGCTTCGCTTCCGGCCTGATCTACGGCCTGATGGAAGGCAAAAGCCCGAGCGAAGCGGTCAACTACGGCGCTGCGCACGGCGCGCTGGCGATGACTACGCCGGGCGATACGACCACCGCCAGTCTGGGCGAAGTCGAGAAAGTCATAAAAGGCAGCGGCGCTCGCGTCGACCGATAAGGAGGATCTTCCTACGATCCCACAAGCAGTCAAATGGATTGACGGCGCCGACGGCGTGCTGGAACTGATCGATCAGCGGCGCCTGCCGGGCGAGTTCGTCACGCTGCTGGTCCGCGACACCCAGCAGCTCCACGAAGCGATCCGCACGCTGGCCGTGCGCGGCGCGCCGGCCATCGGAGTCGCGGCCGCCTACGGTCCGGTCCTGGCGCTCCAGACGCTCCGCGCCGACGCGACGACCGTTGACGGCCTGAAGACCATCGTCGAGGCCTGTGAGTTCCTTGCGACGTCGAGGCCGACCGCCGTGAACCTCTTCTGGGCCCTGGACCGCGTCCGGCGCAAGGCCCAAGCGGTCTGCCGCCATTCGCGACTGACGCTCGGCGAGCTGCACGAGGCGATCCTGGCGGAGGCCAATGCGATCCGCGACGAGGACGTGGCGATGTGCCGCGCGATCGGCCGCCATGGCGAGGCGCTGATTCGCGACGGCGCAGGCGTGCTGACGCACTGCAACGCCGGAGCGCTCGCCACCGCCGGACAGGGAACCGCGCTGTCGGTGATGTTCGAAGCCCAGACGAAGGGCCGTTCGTTCAAGGTCTACGCCGACGAGACGCGGCCGCTCCTGCAAGGCGCCCGCCTGACCGCGTGGGAGCTGCAACAGGCCGGCATCGACGTGACGGTCATCTGTGACAACATGGCCGGATGGCTGATGAAAGAAGGCAGGATCGACCTGGTCATCACCGGCGCCGACCGCATCGCCGCCAACGGCGACGCTGCCAACAAGATCGGAACCTACAGCCTCAGCGTCCTGGCGAAACAGCACGGGGTACCGTTCTACATCGCCGCGCCGTCGAGCACGTTCGATCTGAGTATCGCCGGCGGCGACGAGATCCCTATCGAGCAGAGGGAATCCAGCGAGGTGACGCGCTTGGCCGGCGTCCCCACCGCCCCGGACGGCGTGGCCGTCTACAACCCCGCCTTCGACGTCACCCCCGCGCACAACATCACCGCCATCATCACGGAAAAAGGTGTGGTGGAAAATCCGGACGCGGTCCGCATCCGGCGGTTGTTGGGCACGCCATAGGGCGCCGTGTGTGGCAAGTCGCTCGCGACCGACACGCTATGCGACGGCGACGACGCCTTTGACCTCGGGCACCTTCTCCTTCAGGATGCGCTCGATGCCCATCTTCATGGTCATGGCGGCTCCGGGACAGCCCTGGCAGGCGCCCTGTAGCCGCAGCTTGACGGTCTTATCGTCGTTGATGCCCACCAGTTGGACATCGCCGCCGTGGCCCTGCAAGGCGGGACGAACCATCTCGATGACCTCGGTCACCTTCTCCTCAAAGCTCTTCTCGGCGCCGGCGCCGCTGGGCTGACTTGCTTGCGACATATGCGTTCTCCGTGGACAGAAATTTCAGCCATTATAGTGGCGTCGGGCATAGCGTCCAAAGCCTTTTTTGACCTTACGCGCCCGGGCGGGGGGCGTTCGCGCCTTTTGCCGCCCGGATCGGGTATTTCGCCCCCCCCAGAGGGGTGTGTGGCAGCCTCAATCCCGATGCACATCGGGATTGGGGATGGTTCTTGGCATTGGCAACCACCTGGAATCGGCACGGCTACCAGGTCTACCATCCCTCCCGATGGACATCGGGACCAAGGCGTTTGAGGCTGCCACGCGCGACAGGGAATCCTTGCACATATCCCGTCAAGTAGACAGGCAAAAGCCAGGGTATTATGGGACAGCGCGCCAGAATCTGGCGGGAAACGCTCAACCCGCTGCCCGTTCTGTTCGATAACAACTCTTGTCGTACAAGGAGGTTCCGGGAAAAACGGGATGGCGTCATGCGAATTCGGTATGTGATTTCCACGATGGTCTTCTGGTGGCGCGAGCACCCGCTGTCGTTCGAGCAGGAGTGCGAGTACCTGCGCGGCCTGGGCTTCGGCATCGAGTTGTGGCCGAACCTGCGCGGACAGAACGAGTGCCGATACGAGCGGCGGAACTGGCCGCGGCTGAAGGCGGCCACCGAGGGCATGCTCGTGTCCATGCGCTCCCGGACCGACAACCCCAACCTGGAACAGTGGGCCGAGCAGATTCAGTGTGCGACGCTGCTCGGCGCCAACATCGTCACGGAGCCGAGCAGCCTCGGCATCCTCGACGGGCCGGAACACGACGGGACCGCCTTCGCCGGCGAGGTGGTGCGGATGGCCGACGCTAACGGCGTGGCGCTTTGCGTCGAAACGGGCTCGCTGGCGCCCCTGCTGCACGTCGGAGAACGGTTCGATTCGATTCGCTACTGCCTGGACACGGGCGCGGCCAACATCGATCGCGAGCACTGTTTCCGACAATACGTCGACGCCCTGGCCCCTCGCGTGGCTCACCTGCACCTGACAGACAACTACGGCAATACCGACGATCACGAACCGCCGGGGCTGCGCGGCGGGATTCGGCGCGAAGACTGGGATTATCTGCTCAGCGCCCTTCATCGGTACGACAACGAGATTATCGGATCGTTCGAGATGTGCCCATGCCTGCCGAGCGTGATGATCCGCCAGGCCAGCGAGTACGTCTTTGACGTCCTGCAATGGCCCGACCGGCCCACCCGACCGGCCGAACACGACCGCCTCGCCAATCCCCCGGCGTAGCCCGGAACATCCGAACACGCAACGCGCCATTTTTGTAGTATCCATCGCCCCACCAGGTGCCTTTATGGAAGTAGATGGCGCTCTGTGTGCCTTGCGACCGATGGGCGGAAACAGTTGACAGGACGCCGCAGATCGGTACCATGGTGCGTTCGGATGTTTGGGATTTGTGGTTTTCACTACACAGGAGGTAAAAAGCGATGAGAACCGTTTGTTTTACCGTTTTGATGGGCGCTTTGCTGGCGGCCGGCTGCGCGTCGAGCCAGGGCGAGAGCTACGCGATGGTCGGCTATGATTTCACCAGTCTCAACAAGGTGGCGATCGTGGACGTCACCGGCCGCGTTTATGGCGAGGTCGTCAAGAATCAGATCAGCGACTTCTTCGTGATGGAGCTGATGAAGCGCGGGTACAACGTCGTCGAGCGCAAAGATATTCAGGCCGTGCTGAAAGAGCAGGAGTTCCAGGCGTCGGACATGACCTCGAACGAGGACGCCGCCCGAGCCGGGCGGATCTACAACGTGCCGGCGGTCCTGGTCATCAACATCCCCAAGTACAAGGACAAGATGGAGATGACCGCCAAGCTGCTCGACGTGGAAGACGCGTCGATCCTCTGGATCGGCAGCGGTTCGGGCAACACGGGCAAGGGCCTTGCGACGTTTGTCGGCGCCGCGGCAGGCGCTGCGGCGGGCGCCGTGCTGGCCGGCGGGGACACCAGCGACCGGGTCATCGGCGGTGTCGCGGGCGGCGTGGTCGGCGGTGTCGCCGGCAACGCGCTGTCCCCGGACCAGGAAAAACAGATCAAGAAGGTGATCGCCAAAGTCTGCGAGACCCTTCCGTCGAGGATCCCGCAGCCCCTGAATAAGTAAGACCGTTCCACGACTTTTCGAGCCATCCATCAGGGCGGAGAACGAACACCGTGCTCCGCCCTGTTTCGTTGCGCGGACCGGCCACAGCGTAGATCGCCGGTGTGCGGGGAGACACTCCGGCACGTGCGTGGCAGCCTCAAACGCGCCGCGTTTGGGGATGGTGGATTTGTCCGGGGCCAGCGAACTCCGAGGGGAATCGCACCTGGGGGCCGCTCCGCACCGTGTCTGTGAAAACATCCTGGCAGCCGTGTGGCAGCGGCAAGCGCAGGCTTGCCGATGGTGATACGCGTGCCGTCGAAGCCATCGGCAGACTCCGCCTTGCTCTCCCGATGGCCATCGGGACCGCTG
>JAAYBV010000067.1 GCA_012744475.1 Phycisphaerae bacterium | reverse complement strand
TCAACTATCTGCTGGTCCCCGTACAAGCTCGTGACTCTGACCAGCGGAAAGACACTGAGCGTTGGGAAGCCTACGTCCTGGACAGTGAATCGTATGAGGACCTTCCGCGCAAGTCCGCAGGCGAGTCGAGGACTCCAGCAATGTATATTTCCATTCCAGAACCCAATGATGTCGCGGTGTGGGTCTACATCTACGACCGAAGCGGCAACACGTCAGATCCGGTCAGATTGCGGAATGCTATGGGAAGGGGACGTGTTGAGGGTGAGCCCTTTTGATAATCATTAGGAGTAGCGCACAGGCGGTAATCTTGGATCGGTACATGATGAGTCTATGGAAGAGTGTGGCCGTGAAAGGGCATGCTTCATGTGCCCGGGTTCCGCGTGTTTGACTCAAGAGAAGAACTCGGCGTGGTCGAAAGAGGGGGCAGTGGGGTTTGGCCGGGGCCTCGTGGATTGCTGCGAATGCCAAGAGAAGG
Organism: Phycisphaerae bacterium; assembly: GCA_012744475.1. Taxonomy (GTDB): domain Bacteria; phylum Planctomycetota; class Phycisphaerae; order Sedimentisphaerales; family Anaerobacaceae; genus Anaerobaca. The sequence continues at coordinate 259,922 of JAAYBV010000067.1, read as the reverse complement.
GAACTGCGACATGCGCCGACTGCTGGGATGGGCGATGCTTTTGTCGATAGGGCTGTCGGCGGCGGCCGGTGGTGCGTCCGGTCCGGAATTGCGCGGGATCTGGATGCACGCGACGCAGATCAAGACGCCGGGCGAGGCCGATGCGCTGGTCGCGAGGATCGACAAGGCCAACCTCAACGCGGTCTTCCTTCTCGTGTGGTACTGGGGCGGCCAGGCGTTCTTCGAGAGCGAGCTGTGTCCGATGGGTGATGGCGTCCAGGCGGGCTACGACCCGCTGGGCCATATGGTCAAGCAGTGTCACCAGCGGGGCATCCAGGTTCACGCCTGGTTCGTCAACGGCGCGTACGGCGCCGCGCAGCCCCGGCACGTCCTCGACAAGCATCCCGACTGGGCGGTCGACGAAGGGGCGGGCGGAAGCCTGTGGTACGATTTCGGCAAGCCCGAGGTCCGGCGGTTCCAGAGCGACCTGATGATCGAGTGCCTCAGGAAGTACGACCTCGACGGGCTCCACTTCGACTACATCCGCTACGGTCCCAAGCAGTGCTACTGCGGCCACTGCCAGAACGAGTTCGCCAAACGATATGGCTCCGAGCCGATGACAGGAGCCAGGCGAACGACGTTCCCTGCGGTCGTGGCGGGCATGTCCGCGAATCTGCTGGCGTCGCCGACGACGGCGGCGGTGCTGGCGGAGTTCTCCGACGGCTCTGCGGCCATCGCTCTGAACAAGCTCGGGGCCGGCAGCGTGCTGCTGCTGAACTGGCACGCGGAGAACGAGATGCCGCCGGCGGTCTCCGAGACGGTCCGGCTAACGCTGGGCGTCTGGACGACGGGCGGCGGGAAGGTCTACCTCGTCACAACGGCGGCGACGAAGGCCGAGTACGGGACGAGTTCGCTGGACGCCGCGAGGACCACCCTGACGCGGCTTGGGCACAGGCCCGCCACGATCGATGCCGAACGGATCGCGAAGCTCCCGGCCGGCAGCGTGCTGGTGCTGCCGGCGGCCTACGTCATCGAGGAAAAGGTAGCGAAAGACATCGAAGCGTTCGTGAAACGAGGCGGACAGGTGCTGATGCTGGACGGTCCCGTCAAGTCGATGCACCTGCCGGCCCTGCGCCGGATCACCGGCTTTGCCAAAGCGGGCCACTACGTGCACCGCGACGAGGTCATCCGCTCCACCGGCCGCAGCCCACTCGTCCCACGAGGCGAACACCAGATCGACCTCAGGAAAGAGAAGGCTCGGGCGCAGAAGTGGGCGGAATTCCGCAAGCAGGGCGTCACCGATCTGGTCAAGGACGTCTACCGTCGCGCCAAAGCGGTCAAGCCCAAGGCCCACGTCACCGCCGCGGTGTTCAGCTCCGTCGAATCAGCCCAGAAGGCCTACCAGGACTGGCCCCGGTGGCTCCGGGAGGGGACCATCGATTACGTCGTCCCGATGGCGTACGCCGCCGACACGCGCGTGCTCAGCCGTGAGATTGCCCAATGGAAGCGCATCGATCCCCATCTGGCTCGAATCATCCCGGGCTTGTCGATCTACGATACGCAAGACGGCCGGACCGTCACCCGTGACGTGGATCTGATCTGTGAGCAGCACAGGCTTTGCGAACGGCAGGGGGCCCACGGCAACGTCTACTTCTCGCTCCAGTACCTCAGCACCGACGTGGTAAACCTCTTCAACAACGAGTTTTACCGCAAGGACGTTCCGGCCTACGTCCCACCCCTGCGACCTTCACGCTGATTGGTGGTATCAGGCAGTTGGAGCCGGACGCCGGCCGGCGAACAGCAGCACAGCCAGAATGGCCAGCATGCCCAGGCCAAGCCCACAGATCGACGCCAACCCGAAGCTACAGGGGATGTATGCCAGGAGCAGGGCGATGACCACGACGACCAAGCTGTAGGGCAACTGCGTACGGACGTGCTGGATGAGGTCACACGAACTGGCCACCGAGCTGATGATCGTGGTGTCGGAGATCGGCGAGCAGTGGTCGCCGAAGATGGCTCCGTCGAGGACGGCGCCCAGGCTGACCATCGTAGTCGGTCCGTAGGAATTCCCATCGAGAGCGAAGGCGATAGGGATGGCTGTCGGGATCAGGATGGCCATCGTTCCCCAACTCGTCCCCGTCGCGAACGAGGTCATCGAGGCGACGACGAATAGCAGCGGGGGAAACCATTGCGGCGGGATGCGGTCGGCCAGCAGGCTGGTGAGGAAGTCGCCCGTGTTCAGGCTCTGACAGCAGTGCTTGAGCGACCAGGCCAGGATCAGGACGATCGACGGCAGCAGTGCGCGTTTGACGCCCCGATAGACGCAGCCGGGCAGGGCCGACACCGCCAGCGAGCCCGACAGTCTTCCGCACAGCGTCGCCAGGACGATCCCGAACGAGGCAGCACACATGAGCATGAGATGGCTGTGCTCCGAAGCGCTGATGACCTGCCGCCAATAATCCCAGCTCAGGACCGAGCCTCCGTTAGCCAGTTTGGCCGGTCCGCCGCCATCGAGCCACAGGCCGGTGATGTGGAAGGCGACCAGTCCGCCGAGGGGCAGCAGGGCGTTGATGGCCTTGCCGGAGGAGCGCGGCACGACATTCGGCTCAACCGTCTGAGGTTCGGGACCGGCGCCTGCGTCGGCCGCCAGAGTCTCCGCCGCTCGCATTGGGCCAAATTCCTTGCCGATAAGGATTTGCGCGAAGATGAAGAACAACATCAGCAGGCAGTAGAAGCGGAAACTCAGGGCATCGAAGAACATGGCATAGCCGGACTTGCCCAGACCGAGCTGCGTGCTGACATCGGCGAAGAGCCCGACCTCATAGGCGATCCAGGTGCTCACTACCGCCAGCCCAGAGACCGGGGCGCTGGTGGCGTCGACGAGGAACGCGAGCTTGGCCCGGCTGGTTCGAAAACGATCTGTGATCGGCTGCATCATCGAGCCGACGATGATCGCGTTGGCGTAGTCGTCGATGAAACAGACCACGCCCATCGCGGCCGTGGCCAGTTGGGCCGACTTCTTCGTTCGCACACGCTTGAGCAGCCAGACCACGATGCCGGCGAAGCCTCCCGAGGCGATGATGATCTCGACCATCGTGAAGATGGGCGGTATGAAGGACAGGATCAGCAGGTTCGTGCCGGTTGAGACCGTCTGGGCCACATACGATGCGGTCGCGGCAATGCCCTGGCCCCATGCCGGAACGCTGGCAGGGGCCTGCGGGACGCTGGCGAGGAAGCCTCCGACGAGGATGGCGACGCCCAAGCTGACCATGACATGGTGCGTCAGGAAGGCCAGCACGATCGCCAGCAGGGGGGGGACGATGCTGTACCATGGAGCGGCGGAGCCGGACCCGTCGGCAGGGGCCAGCCATGCCGCCAGAGCACACACGGCCGCAAAGACCGCCGCCGCCACCGCAATCCTGGTGATCGTCTTCGTCTGCAAGGCGTCCTTGAATCCTGAGTTGTCCATGCACAAGCCGTTTGGCCCGCGACCTGGTGGCTGAGACCCGTGCCGGTATTCTCTCGGAAGCCGCGATCAACGCAAGCCAAAAAGATGAATCCGCCGGCACTTCGCCGGGGTTTTGTGCAGAAGCGGCGCCCGTGGAAGACCGGCCGTCGCCCGCCCTTTCTCTGCTGGTCCTATATCATTCTTCTGGATAGTGCTTCGAAGGGCCCTGTCAAGGCCGAGACAGCGGTGAGGTCGGCTGCCGATCGTCCGCTATAGGCCTGAAGAGACGCCGTCATCTGCCCGGGAAGCCCGCGGAGCGCGTTATCTGCCTTCCTGTCGCGTAAAATCTGTCATAATAGTACTGATATGAGCGTTTTGTGCTTGCATTTCGTCGCCGGCTTGGGTATAATAGTGTCCTGGTCGGGGTAGTGGCAGCGAGGGAAGAGTGATTGCCCACAAGGCATGGTTGCGTGGTTGGCCGGGAGTGCAGTGCATTATGAAGACGGTCGTGGTTGCGTTGCTCTTGGTTGCTCTTGTCGCAGGCTGTAGTCCAACAAATCGCAAGGGGCTGATTGCCGCCGGATATGCGCCGGAGTACGTCGACGGCTACGTCGACGGGTACTCGGCCGGATGCCATACCATCGGCCATCCCTTCTACCGGTTCACACGCGATACCGCCCGGTATGAACAGGACAATCACTACAAGAAGGGGTGGGAGGACGGCTTTACCATCGCCCGCTGCGACTACGCCGCTGTGTGGTAAGACCCGATCCGATTGCCCTGTCGCTGACCTGGTTTCCTCGAAGCATGAGTTCCCACCGCATTTTCCCTGTCCGTTTGGCATCGCACCGAACATAGAGTAGACTTTCTTTGGAGACTCTCACGGACCCGGTCGGTGCGCGCCGTCAGTTTCGGCCCGCCCAGGGACGTGCCGTGACGGGCCCAACCCAAGCTTCACATCCAGCGAAAGCTGGAAAATCTGGTGAGTGGCACGCACCACTCCGCCGCCTCAGGTGCGTGCCACTGTTTTTTTGCGCAGCGCCAGATGGAATCGAGATGGATCGCGGCGTGTTTCGCCGGTGATGGCGGGGCCGGCAAACAGAGAAAGAGCCGCGTCCGATCCCTCACGCGGTGAGTCGGTTGCGCGGCTCGAGCATGCAAGTGATTTGTGTGAAGTGTCGAGGGTCTGCGAGCGTTCGCTTACAGGAGGACGACGGGTTCTGTCTCCTCGGAGAACTGCTTGGATTCGCGTTTGTGGGTCTTGAGCTGAACCTGGGGCTCCTCCGTCTCCGCCGTAACAGACGCCTCCAGCGGCGACCAGCGGCTTTTGGCCTTCTTGACGATCTGGATGAGGCGGCCGATCACGGAGTCCGGCGTGTCGTCGAACGGGTCCACGACCAGGCTTTTCAGTTCATCGAACAGCTCATCAGATATCTGAATGCTTTTCATAACTCTCCTCCCCTGGCAGGATGGCTGGTTGCTTCGTACGGCCTCTGCGCCGCACACGATCACCTCACACAAAATATAGAAACTAATCCCGGTCGTGGGCAAATCGTTTGTCCGTTTGCCGCAGGAACGCTCCTGGTTCCAAGGCCACCGGGTCGACCGGAGCGGGCGAGTCCATCGCGGCGGCGCGAGCCGGCAGGATGGCCCGTGCCTCGGTATTGTGGAAACTACGTATTTTTCGGCCTCTGCCGTTATTTGGAACGTCACAGCCTCAACTGCGCACAAGATGCACCGAGAACAGATATGACAGTGGGTGATGCATACGGCAGGTCACATGATACCCGGTGGCATTGTCGCCGGACTGTCTTAAGGTAGGCGCGGTCTCTACGAAGGGGCTATGAGAACGGTCAACGACATGCGGTACGAGATTCGTCCTGCCGCCGCAGGGGACATCGGCGAGCTTGTGAGAATGCAGATTGCCTTGCAGCAAAGCACGCTCTGTGCCGGGACCCGTATGTTGCGGCTAAGTCCCTCCAGCACTGCGCGGCTGCACGAGTATTATCGGGCGCAGCTCGTCGACGACGGCACGCACCTGTTGGTTGCCACGACGGGCGAGGTTGCCCCGATGGTCGGTATGGGCATGGGGAAGATCTGGATGCACGCCGGCTATGTGCCGCCGCGGTCGGGCGAATTGATCGACGTCTGGGTTGAGCCCGGCCACAGGCGCCGGGGGCTTGCCGGACGCATCGTCGGGCGGCTGCTGGACTTCTTCCATCTGCACAGGGTGGAGTTTCTGGCCGTCAACTACGTGAATGGCAACGGCCCCGCCGAGGCCCTCTGGAGGAAACTCGGGTTCAGCCCGGTCCTTGTCACCGCGACCGCCGACCGAAGTGAGGCGGTTGCGACGATCGGACCGGCAGCGAGTCATATTGTGCCGATGGTCTGCCGCAGGAGTGCGGCAGTCGAACAGACCGTCGCTGTCGCCAGCCTGTCCGGGTAGCCGCATCCCGCGTGCCGACGTTCAACTCGCGCCGGCTTGAGTTCTTGACCTTACTGGCAGGGCGACGTGTTGAACCCACGCCGCCGCTGCCGCGGGCATCTAACGTCAATCACGCGATGGCAAGGTTCAGGATCGAATTGGCGAGGATCACCGCCACCGAGACCGCAATCGTCAGCTTGCCGCTGCTGTGATTCGACCTCGACCAGGAAAGCAGGCCCAGGACCAGGCCCGCCAGGCCCAGGGCGTTGGCGGCGGCCAGGAATATGGCGATGTTCCCGATGCTGCCCGGCTCGCTTTGCATGGCGAGCGAGCGTACGCGGCTGGAACTCTGGCCGATCAGACCCCAGGGCACGCTGGACTCGGCCACCTGCTCCTGCTTTCCTTTCGTCCCCTTTTCCTTGTCGTTGCCGGCCGTGTTGTAATTGTAGATGCTTCCCGCCGCCAGCAGGGCTTGTCCACCGATGAAGACCCACGCCAGCATGACCAGCACGAGGCTTCGGGTATGCCGCTTCTTGTCGTTGTTGTGTACGATAGACATGCTATCCCTCCCGAAAAGATCGAAATCGATCGTTCAATACACTCTCTGACAGTGGGGCGAATCTGGTGTAGGCCCAAACCTCGCCGTCTGGAGAGGCCCGGTCCGGTCAGGGCTACGTAAATTATGGCAATGGGCGGCGCGACAGACAAACGGCGGTTGCCGGAGACCTTTGCCCAAGGTCCGCTCTACAGTGATGTCTGCTGCGGGCTTGCCTCAAACGCAAGGTCCGGTATTGCGCCTGTGAGATCGTGCCGCTACACCGCATCCTCCGCCGCCTGGCCGATCAGGTTGCGCAGCTCGGCCCGGAGATGAGGGTGATCCCGTTCCAGACGCTCCAACTCGTTCCGAACGGCCTTCATGATGTCTGTCTGTGTGACGATGCCGCAGACATTCTTGGGGTGGTCCATCACGACCAGGCGATGAAGTCGCATGGTGTCCATCTTTCTGCCCGCGCTCAGAACCGAATAGCTCGGCGGGATGCTCACCAGCGGAAACGACATGATCTCCACGACCTGGGTCGTGGCCGGGTTCTTGTGCAGGGCGACCACGCGTCGGAGCAGGTCCTTCTCGGTCAGGATACCGGCCACCTCCTGGCGGTGCATGGCGACCAGACACGAGATGCCATGCGAGGCCATGATTCGGGCGGCCTCGGCGGCCATGGCCCCGGTGTTCACCGTTGCGACCTTCGTGCTCATGACCTCCGAGACGGCGGCCAGGGGACTGATCGAGATCAGTCCGCGGGTGACGTCGGTCTGCGTGACGATGCCCACGAGCTCACCCGCCTCGACGACCGGCAGCCGCTTGATGGCCTTGGATTCCATGATCTTGCCTGCGACCATGACGGATTCGTCCGGGTGCACGACCTCCACCGGACTGGACATGCGCCGCTCGATGTGCAATCGATGGAAGTCCTGGTCATCGGCGGCGACTCCCTTGAGAATGTCTTTGTCGGTGAGAATCCCGATGACCATCCCGCCGTCCGTGACGATGACACAGGAGATGTTGTTCTCGGACATTCGTTTGGCCGCGACGAGAACCGTGTCCATAGGGCCGGCGGTGACGAGTTCGCGGCTCATGATGTCGCGCACCTTGAGCGTCGCACCGGTCACGGAGAAGATGCAGGGGTCGACCGCTCTCGTCCTCGTCTGCACATCGGTTGCCTCTGCCACGGATTCCATCGGTCCGCTCCTGAAAGCAGCTTCTTCGAGTAACGCTGGGCCTTCCGTTGAATTCGACGACTTCGTGCCCCTGCTGACTGCTTCTTTCGGCAAATGTCCGGGCCGACTTGGGGAAAGGCTGGATTTGCCCGACTTGGCCCGGAGCGAATCCGCATCCCCCCTCGATCCACGGGCCATTCCGGGCGTAGCTGCTTCGACCGGCCGGTTGTCGCGTGCGGGATCGGCTGATATGCTGCACCGCATAGCATGTCCGTATGAAAGCGCCGAACCGGGAATGAAGTCATGGATCGATTGGACAAGGCCAGGAGTCTTCTGCGTCAGTTCAAGGGCGACGGTTATTTATTCGGACCAGGCGCGCTCGGGCGGATCGGGCCATGGGTCCGAAGAGCCGGGGATCGCGCGGCCCTGGTCCGGGGCACTTTTCGGGGCAGCGACGACTACGTGAAGCTGCTCCGGCTGTCGCTGGCGGACGCCGGAGTCGACCTGGCCGCAGAGATTCGGGGCGCCCGACCCAACACGCCTGCGGAAGATGTCCGCCGCATCAGTGCCGAGCTGGTCCGGTCCAACGCCAATGTGGTCGTCAGCTTCGGCGGAGGCAGCACGATCGACGCGACCAAGGCTGCGATGGTGCTCTGGGTTGCAGGGGGCCAGGTCGAGGAGTATTTCGGTACGGGTCTCGTGACCGAGGCTCTTCGGCGATCTGGCAAAACGCTGCCCGGCCACGTGGCCGTCCAGACGATCGCTGGCTCGGCGGCGCATCTGACGAAGTATTCGAACGTGACCGACCCGGCCACGTGCCAGAAGAAACTGATCGTCGACGATGCCATCGTCCCGGCGTATCCGGCCTTTGACTACGACCTTACCCTCACCGAGCCGAAAGCCCTGACGGCCGATGGAGCCTTCGACGGGATGTCTCACATGCTCGAGGTCCTCTACGGAGCGGTCGGCAAGCCACACTATCGCCTGGCGGCCGACGTCACACAGACGGGGCTCGCCCTGATTCTCGAACACCTGCCCGGCGTGATGGCCGACCCGGGCGACGGGCGGGGGCGCCAGGCCCTCGCTCTGGCGACCGACCTGGGCGGCTACGCGATCATGATCGGGGGCACCAACGGCGGACACCTGACGAGCTTCTCGCTGGTGGATATCCTGCCGCATGGACGGGCCTGCGCGCTGATGAACCCCTACTACACCGTCTTCTTCGCACCGGCCATTGAAGAGGCTCTGCGTCATGTCGGGGCGATCTGGCGCCGGGCCGGCCTGATCCCCATGTCCGCCGGGGTCGATTTCGACACGCTATCGGGCCGCGAGCTGGGGGTTGCCGTCGCTGAGGCTATGCTCGCCTTCGCCCGGCAGGTGGGTTTCCCCACCTGCTTGCAGGAGGTGGCTGGTTTCAAGCCGGCCCATGTCGACCGTGCGCTGGCCGCCGCCAAGGAGCCCCAGTTGCGAATGAAGCTCCAGAACATGCCCGTGCCCATGACCGCCGAGATGGTCGACGAGTACATGGGGCCTATCCTGGTAGCCGCGGCCACCGGCGATCTGAACCGGATTCGAAACCTCCCTTGAAAACCCCGCCCGCCCGACCGGTGTTTTGCCATGCCACGCCAGACGGTGTCCACATGACTCTGGAGGCCGTCTCGAACAGCCGCACCGAATGAGTAAAAGGCTGACCTGCTCTGACCATTTGCCTATCACCCAACCCAATCTACGCGTCGAACTAATATGTAGCTTTGCGGTACAATGAATTCTGTGTTTCTTGCAGAGGGATCGTGCCGATCAAGGAATGAAGCGCGGCCTTCTGCGTGTGAAATGACACGAATCCGATTGGAAGGCAACGGCAAATGTACAAGCTGAATCCGAAGGTCGATACGAGCGGCATAGACAGTCTGACGCTCTTCGAGTTCCCGCCTGCCGGCCTCGTGGAGCTTTTCGGCGATGCCGCCGACAGCGACGGCTGCAAGGTCTCCCGCAAGCACGTCTTCACCAGCGACCGAGGCGACGTTTTCACCGTCTACGATTGGAAGCAGACCACGCTCTACCGTGGCGCGAACAGCGGGGCGCCCACGCCGGAGGAATTCTGGCGCAGCCGCGAACTCAAGCCCCTCCGCATCGGCGGTCGCGTCGGCACCAATCCGCGCCCGTTCCTCAAGTGGCTCCAGGCGCAGTACGAACTCCGTACCGCCATCCGGCAGACGCGTCGCGTTCCCGACAGCGAGTGTGCCTGACGACCCTGACTGCGTCCGGCGTCCCAGCGAGGCGGTTTACGGGGCCCGGGTCGGGCCCGGCGGCCGGTCTCTCATTTCCGGTTGGGATTGTGCCGCGTCGGTTTGCCCTCTATTCGATCGATCGGGTCGTTGACATACACTCGTCCCAGCCCGATCGCCGAGGTGAGAATCCCGCCTTTTCTGTCTTCACTGATTCCATCGGAGTAGCCGAGGTCCACCGGGACCTTGCCCCTGCCTCCCATCGCATCGACCACATAGGTCGGGCGCAGGAAGCCGGTGGTGGCGCCGCACAGATCTCGGCAGATTTCCTTTCCCTTGTACACTTCCGTTCGGAAATGACCGGTTCCCTCGACCAGGTCGGCGTAATACAGGTAGTACGGTCGTACGCCCATCCGACCGAGGCCGTGCACCAGGTCTCTCATGACGTCCGTGTCATCGTTGACTCCCTTCAGCAGAACGCTCTGGTTGGCCACGGGAATGCCCAGGTCTCGCAGGATCTTCACCGCCTGGTAGCTCTGAGGCGTGATTTCGTTGGGGTGATTGAAGTGCGTGTTGATAAAGAGCTGCGGATCGTCAAGCGAACGCGGCGTGTGTTTGCGGAGCATTTCAATCAGTTCGGTGTCCTCGATAATCCTCTGCGGCCAGACGCACGGGACCCTCGTGCCGATGCGGACCAGGTCCAGGTGGGGAATCTGTCGGAGCTTTCCCAGAACCTCATCCAGTCTCTTGGTCGGAATCAGCAACGGATCGCCGCCGGAGATCAACACGTCGCGGATGTCCTCGTGCGACGCCACGTATTCGATGCCTTTGGTGATGTCCTCCATCGACGGATTCTTGCGGTCATCGCCAACCTTCCGCTTCCTCGTGCAGAATCGGCAGTACATGGCACACTCGTTCGATACGAACAGCAGGACGCGGTCCGGATAGCGGTGAATGATCGTCCGTGGACCGCCCAGCGGAATGTCCCCTTCCTCATCCAGCGGGTCTTCCGTCAGGTCCATGTAATGCACCAGTTCCTCGACGTCGGGGATGGCCTGTTTCCAGATGCCGTCGTTGACCTTCTCGATGAGACTGAGGTAGTACGTATTCACTCGCATGGGGTACTTGGCGATCACGTCCTTCAGTCGAGGGTCGACTCGGGCCTTCTGGGCGGTAAGCCACTTCTCGAGGTCCTCGAATGTCCGTATCGCATTTCTCAGGATGTCCTTGTATGCCATAGATGGTTCTCCTTTGAGGTTGTCGTGGCCATTGTGAGAGGTCAAAAGAGCGGTGGTTGCTCCGGCCGCCGGCACTGCCCGTCAGCCCTGTCGACAGGTGATGGTTTCCCGTCAACGAGCGACCATAAGCAACAGAGCGTATCATTTTGCCGACCGGACCGACAGCGGGAAGCTCATGGATTTTTCGTGCCATGCCGTGCCGCCGCTTTTACAATGCCCCGTTTGACATTGGCAGGGCCGGTCGATGACCCACCCTGCCTGGGAACACCAGCGCATCGAGAAAGGAAGGGGCATGTTAGGACGTACGGACCCGACGCAAACGCAGGCCTGGAAACAGCTTGCCGATCATTTTGAAACGGTCAAAGACGTGCACATGAAGGACCTGTTCGCCCAGGACAGGGATCGTTTCAGCGTCTTCTCGACGCAGTTCGAAGACATCCTCGTGGACTATTCCAAGAACCGGATCACGCGCGAGACGCTGGAACTGCTGCTGCGGCTGGCCCGCGAGACGGGCGTCTCCGAGGCGATCGAGGCGATGTTCTCCGGCGAGCGGATCAATGAGACCGAGGGCCGGGCGGTGCTCCACGTGGCGCTGCGCAATCGGTCGAACGAGCCGATCCTCGTCGACGGCAAGGACGTCATGCCCGAGGTCAACGCCGTCCTGGACCAGATGAAAAGCTTTTCCGAGGACATCCTGTCGGGCCGGTGGAAAGGCCATACGGGCAAGCCCATCACTGACATTGTCAACATCGGCATCGGCGGCTCGGACCTGGGACCGGTCATGGTCACCGAGGCGCTGCGGCCCTATTGGAGGCACGTCAGGCCTCATTTCGTTTCCAACGTCGACGGCACCCACATCGCCGAGACGCTTCGCCAGGTCGACCCCGAAACGACGCTGTTCATCGTGGCCTCCAAGACCTTCACGACGCAGGAGACGATGCGCAACGCTCACTCGGCGCGCGACTGGTTCCGCAAAGCGGGAGGCGGGCAGATGGATGTCGCCAGGCACTTCGTGGCCGTCTCGACGAACCGCGCCAAGGTCGAGGAGTTCGGGATCGATCCGGCCAACATGTTCGTCTTCTGGAACTGGGTCGGCGGTCGCTATTCGCTCTGGTCGGCCGTCGGCCTGTCCATCGCCTGCACGATCGGCTTCGACCACTTCCGCGAGCTGCTCGAAGGCGCGCACGCCATGGACAACCACTTCCGCATGACGGCTCCGGAACGCAACATCCCGGTCCTGTTGGCGCTGATCGGCCTCTGGTACAACAACTTCTTCGGCGCCGAAACCGAGACGATTCTGCCCTACGACCAGTACCTGCACCGCTTCGCGGCCTATTTCCAGCAGGGCAACATGGAGAGCAACGGCAAATCGGTCGGCCGCGACGGCACGCCGGTTGCGCACCAGACCGGCCCGATCGTCTGGGGTGAGCCGGGCACGAACGGCCAGCACGCCTTCTATCAGCTCATCCACCAGGGCACCAAGCTGATCCCGTGTGACTTCCTCGCTCCGGCCCAGACGCACAAACCCCTGGCCGACCACCACGCAATCCTGCTGTCCAATTTCTTCGCCCAGACCGAGGCCCTGATGAAGGGCAAGAGCGAAGCGGAAGTGGAGTCGGAGCTGCGTGCGGCCGGCAAGAGCGACGCCGAGATCCAACGGCTGCTGCCGTTCAAGGTCTTCGCCGGCAACCGGCCCACCAACTCGATCCTCGTCACGAAGATCACGCCGCGAACCCTCGGCTCGCTGATCGCCATGTACGAGCACAAGATTTTCGTCCAGGGAGTGATCTGGAACATCTTCAGCTTCGATCAGTGGGGCGTGGAGCTGGGCAAGCAATTGGCCGGAGCCATCCTGCGCGAGTTGGAGGATGACAAGGAAGTGATGTCGCACGATGCCTCCACCAACGGCCTGATCAACGCCTTCAAGAAGATGCGCCGCACGCCGCAGTAGGTTCGATGCGCCAGCAGACGCAGCAGCGACAGTGAAGCCGCCGAGAGACAAGCGGTCCTTTCGACTGCCTTGTGTCACCCCGTGTCCGGCCGCCGCCGGAGCGCCCTCTACGTTGATGATGGTCGAATGGCCTGACCCTCATCCGCTCCCATTCACGGATGGAGGACTTCCGCCCATAAGAGACGAATAACGTAGAACCAGGTCAAGGCGATCGAGCTCAAAGTTAGAGTCCACAAGGCGATGCTGACACGTCTTGGCCATCTGAAAAAGCCCGCCAGATGTGAGAACAACAGCATGACGCTGAGAAGAACCAAAGTATAGCGGTTCCCACCGTATTCAGGCGGAATCATCAGGACAAAATAGACAGACCCCGCGAGGCAGGCGACGATGTAGACCAGCATTCCGCAGCGATAAACTCGCCAAACAGACCCGTGCTTCTCCAGTGTCTCCTCGCCCATATGTCGTTCACCCACCATAGCTCCCTCACACAGAGAAACTCGGTTAATGATGTCGGGTGGGCCTCGCCCCGCCAACCGTTTCGGTCACCACGCCATCGACGTTCCTGGCGATCCGCCAGCCTTGCGTCACCCGCCTGTCCGACAAGCCCATCATGCCTCGATCCAGGATCGCCGCCCGGCCGTTACTCTGCTAATGATTATCGAGAAGTCTGACCCTGAACCTGCTTATGACTATCGAGAGGCCTGACCCTCATCCGGCCCCCCCTAATGATCGTCGAAAGGGCCTGATCCTGGCCCTGTCCTCCTTGGTATCACTCGGCAGCCTCGAAAACGAATCTTCTCGGATTGTTCTCCTGGCCCCAGTCAATGGCGGGGGCGCGACACGTCAGAGAGAATCCCTCATCCGTCACGTGGTAGTCGAAGTCCTGGCTGCTGTAAGGGTCCTTCGGCAGCCCGGCGGGAAGGGTCGGCGGTAACCGGCCGGTCGTCGCCTTGATGCGATAGATGGGAATCGCCGCCTGTACGGCGTGGGCGAGAGCCAACTCATTGATGTGCAACCGGTAATAGGGTTCCACGAAGCCAATGGGACCTGCCACGAGAATGATCGCATCGCCTGCCTCCATATCCGCAACGAGTTCGTCCTTGAGCTGCACGATCTGCTTGTGCTTGGCGTGATAGGATTCGTCGCTTTCGAGTACCGCAATGACCGAATCAACGAACCGCTTGTAGACCTGGCGTACATGGTCAAACACCTGTTTGGGCGCGGTTGCACTTTCGATCAGCTTCTCGGCAGTGTCACCTTCCCGCATTCGATAGGCCTCAAGCTCTGTGCGGAGGGCTTGTCTCCAGTCAGAGTGCAGGGCCATCGATGCCTGTAGCGAGGCAACCTGCATATCGTACCACTTCATGAGTGTGTTGCTGGGCTGCCACTGCCGATCTTCGGCCAGTTCAGACTCCAGCGACTTGAGCCTATCGGCGTCCGCCGGCATCCTGCAGAGAAGATACTGGGCAACTCCGAAGGTTTGATAGTCCTCCGTGAAAGATGAGGCCCACATGACATACGTATCGTCTCCGATATGGCGGCTAAGGCGACGCAGCGCTGCAATGATCTCTATCGCCTCAGAGTACTGACCATTCATCGCAAGTATCGTAGCCTGGGCCGCGAGAACACGGCCGAGCGACTCCGGGCCATGGCCCAGCGCTCCATCCGGAGTCCAGCGCCCCGAGACCCACAATCCCCAGTCGCACTTGCGTATGCGAGTCCCCGCCATGGTCAGATCGATCACGAGGCGATATTCGTTCCCGCTGAGAAGCTTCGTCTCCTCTGCAAGGTGGTTCTCGTCGTGTGCTCTGGCCAGGCCCCAAGGCAGGGGCAACCCCGACCGCGCCAGACATGCCTGGTAATACAGCAGTGCTGCATTGTCAGGAGTGCTGGGTGAGGCAAGCACTTCACCGCACGAACCGCACAGGACCAGCGCCCCAACGACGCACACCATGATCTTGATTCTGCGGTTACTGGCTGACCCCATACCTGTCTCCTCTCTCGTCAGGATCTTCGTATCTCTCAACACTGTGTCCGTTGCCGAGTCGCGCAGGGTGGGCCTTGGCCCACGGACTGCCCGAGCGAACCGCTCGCCCCACGGCATCGGGGCAATGGGTCGGATTGTGGGAACGTCTCGACGCATAGCTTCCCTTCGCACATTCGGGATATAGCCTACAGGGATATCGCGCCGGGGTCAAGGGCGAGACGCGTATCTCGAGTCTCGTATCTTGTATCTCGTAGCTCGGGGGTGGGGAGAAAGGGCGGATGTGCCGGCTTTGTAGTTGACAGGTCACTGCGTTTCGTTTATTGTCGATCTAACGAGTTGCGGGCCGTCAATTGCGGCCGGCCTCGGAGAACGAGATACGAGATTCGAACGACGAGATACGGTAGCGATGTGCGAAACAAAGCCAATTTCGGCGTTCGTGGGCTGAAAATGAGGATCGCGCCATAGAAACGAAGCCAATCAAAGTCAACTGGGGCGACGCAAAGGGCCAAAGGGTTCGCCACTTTGCGGTGGGCTCGAAGATGCGCGAAGGACGGGGCGAACGATGAAGATCGTGGTCGCGATGGACTCGTTCAAGGGGACTCTGGCGGCCGAGCGGGCCTGCCGGATCGTTGCCGACGCTATCGGGAGGGCGACGCCGGATGCGGAGATCGTCGTCAAGCCGATGGCCGACGGCGGGGAGGGCACGGCGGCGGCCCTGATGGCGGCTTCCAACGGCCGGTGGATCCCCGCGACGGTGATGGGCCCGCTGCCGCAGACGCAGGTCGCGGCGGGCTTCGCGTGGCTGCCCGGCGACCGGACGGCGGTCGTGGAAATGGCCTCGGCCAGCGGGATGCAACTGCTGCGGCGCGAGCAATTGAACCCGCTCAAGACGACCACCTTCGGAACGGGCCAGCTCATCACGGTGGCGCTGGACCACGGCGCCGAGCGAATCCTGCTGGGGGTTGGCGGCAGCGCGACCGTCGATGGCGGCGTCGGGGCGGCCACGGCCCTGGGCTGGGAGTTCCTGGCCGGCGACGGGACGCCGGTTGGCCTCGGGGCCGGGGCCCTGGCGGAGATCGTCGAGATCATCCCGCCGGACCGCGACATGGACGTCCCCGTCGACGTGCTCTGCGACGTGGACAATCCGCTGTGCGGGCCGCACGGGGCTGCTCGCGTGTACGGGCCGCAAAAGGGCGCCACGCCGCAGATGGTCGAAACGCTCGATTCCGCCCTGGCCCATATGGCGGAGCTGGTGAGCAGCCAGCTTGGCATCCACGTCCGGGACCTGCCCGGCGCCGGCGCTGCTGGCGGTCTGGCGGCAGGGGCCGTAGCCTTCATGGAGGCCCGCCTCGTCTCGGGGATCGAGACGGTCATGGCGCAGTCCCGCCTGCGGCGGGAGGTCTCGGATGCCGACTGGGTCGTCACGGGCGAGGGCTGCTTCGATTCGCAGTCGATGCGGGGCAAGGTCGTCTCCGGCGTCGCCCGCGTCGCCCGCCAGGGAGGTGCCAGGGTCGGGGTGATCGCCGGGCAGGTCCTGCTCGCGGACCATGTCTTTCGAAACGTCGGGATCGAGGCCGCTCTGGCCTGCAAGCAGCCCGGCATGGACCTCCAGTTCGCTCTGGAGCACTGCGAAGAGTTGCTGGCCCAAGCCGCCGGGAGGTTCGCGACGCTCCACCTTGGCGGTTGATCGGTGTTTGGCTGCCCGCCGAGGCCGAGATTCTTCTTGGCTTGGAGGCGGTTTTGCTGTAAAATGGGGAAAACGTGTAGTCTGGCGCGTTTGGAAACCGAAATGGTCTCTCGAGAGGGAAACCGGATGAGCAAGTGTCTGTTTTATGGGACATTCCTGGTGGTGGCGGCCAACGTGTGTCTGGCGGCGCCGGAGCCGGCGGTGGTCCAGAGGCCGGGGCATTGGACCGTCGAGGTGAAATTCGAGCAACCCCAGCAGCTCATCCTGTCGGGGGGCGGCAGCGGTCTGGTCCGGTTCTGGTACATGATCCTTACCGTGACCAATCGCACCGGTCAGGACGTTGAGTTCTACCCGCGATGCGAGTTGATGAGCGACACGTTCCAGATCGTGCCTTCCGGCGTCGGCGTTCCGCCGATCGCGTTCGAACAGATCAGGCAGCGGCATCAGGGCCGCTATCCGTTTCTCGAAGCCATGAGCAAGGTCGAGAACCGCATTCTCCAGGGCGAGGACAACGCCAAGGACATCGCCGTGATCTGGCGCGATTTCGACAGTCAGGCGGGCGGGTTCAAGGTGTTCATCACGGGCCTGAGCAACGAGACCGCCGCGATCGATCACCCTGTGGCCGTGGACGGCATGGGCCAGCCGGTCAGGGTGTTCCTGCGCAAGACCCTGCAACTGGACTACGCCTTCCGGGGCGATCCGGCGATGCGCGACACGGCCCAAGTCGTCTTCAAAGACAAGTCCTGGGTCATGCGATAGCCCTTCTTCGAGCGACCATCATTTAAGAGGACACTGGCAGGCGTTTCTCAGCCACAGCTTTTGTTGCGCCGCGAAGTCGATCCAGTCTGTCCGGCGGGCTCAACGCCTCTGCGTCTCGTTCTTGAATCGAGCGATCTCATCACCGAGCGTCGTTCCATAGGCCTCTTCAAACGACTTCTCCACGTTCAGGGTACGGCTTTCGACCAGGTCCTTGAGAAAAGCCTGATATCGCTGCGCTCCATGACTCGACCTCAGGAATTCCACAAGACAGCCGAACTCCGAGTAGAAGAATGCCGTCCTGTTCTCTATCGGGCAGGAGAGCGCCGTCCCTTTTTCGCCGTCGAGAACCGTACCAAAGTCCGCCGGCTCACAGAACACGCCCCGAGCTACCGCGTCGTACACTCTCGATCTGTCCGGGTAGATTCCAACTCCCACCTGTCCGGCACAATCCATGGCGGTTCCTTCGAGCAGCCACCTTGGCACCTTCAGGGATCTCAGAATCGACATGTGCTGTTGCAGAAGGCAATGCGACATCTCATGGGTCAGATACGTCCGGAGATCGATCCGGCCCTGTCTTGCATCATCCTGTGCTCGCTTGGACACGAACAGCCGTCCATTGATCGCAATGAACCGAGCCCTTCCACCGGTAAGCCTGTGGTATTCGCGATCGTCCCTACAAAGGAATATCTCCGGCTCCGACCGGAATGGCATCCCGTGGTAGTCTTCTTCGATAGCAACGACGTCGCTCAAATAGGATAGCTGGGATGATTCCGGCTGCCCGTGATGGTACACGATGAAACTCTCATACTCCTGTCGGGAAAACCCGGCTACGACCGGAGAGAACGGAAACAGCCGGCCAAACAGCAGCTCGTAGACACCAAACAGGGCAAGCGCTGCGACCGCGACTGCCGCGACCACCCATCTCCTCTTTCTCATGCCGTAAGAGGCTGTCATATGAACCCAGCAGAGTCTTCTGTCTGTCTTGCTTGTTGTGCCGTCCGATTCAATCACTGGGAATCTCCACGTGCGAGGGCAGGAGGCCGCTCAGGAGGAAAAGATGGGGTTGACAGGACGGCCAGATCAATGAATCCGTCCGAAACGCGACCATTGATCGGCGGGCCAATAGATGTAGTCGGCTCGGCCCTCGATGACGGCGTAGGGGATCGGCCCGAAATGCCGGCTGTCTCTCGACCGGTTCCGATTGTCACCCAGCACGAAGCAGTGCTGCTGCGGCACGACGGTCTCGGGCAAGTCGCGGACGGCATTCTGCTCGGACGTCGACAGGAAGATCGTGTAGCGGGCACTTGCGTTGGTTTCTTCGAAGAACTCGCCCTGGAGCGTGCGGCCGTCCTCTGTCACACGTCCGGCTGACGGCGGCTTCATGGCCTTGCCCACTGCGAGCTTTTCGCCATTGACGTAGAGCGTTCCGTCCTTGATCGCGACGGTGTCTCCTTCGAGGGCGACGATACGCTTGATGTAGTAGGTTCGCCAGTCCTCGTTCGGGGGACGGAACAGGATGGTGTCGCCACGCTGGGGATCGGCCTTTCGATAGGCGTTCCGGTCCACGAGAAGGCGGTCGTTCGGAACGATGGTGGGAAATTCCGACATGCTGGGGACGCGGAAGGCCTGGAACAGGGTGCTGCGGACGTGCAACGCGTACCCGAGACAACTGCCCTGGATCAACAGGCCGAGCAGGACGGAGATGCCCGGACCGTTGTATGCCTTCAGTTCGTAGTCGCTGCGGGTCCGGCGTGCCAGCCGACACGAATCGACCGCTGCGCCGATCACCACGCCGAATGCCGCCAGAGCCATCAGCAAACCGAACGTGACTGTCGAGGCAGGGCTGGCGTACGCGAGAAATCCGAGAACGACGGGAATGCCAATCGCATAGAGCAGGCCGAAGACCAAACCGCGCCACAGCTTGCCGCAATAGGCGTGTCCCACGCCGGGCATGAGGATCGACAGGCCGACGGCGAGCCATGCGTGTCGTCTGGTGTTCTTGGATGTCACGTGTTCAGTCATGGTATCCTCCAGGTCGTCAGGCAAACAGCAGCAGACGTAGTGTCAGCAGGATTCGTCCGAGTCCGAGCAGCGCCGCCATGGCGACGGCGGCCGCCTGAGCCCACGACGAGTAGCCGACCCGGTCCACGATGCGCGACCATGTGAGCCGGCGCCTGTCCTGGTCGGCCTTGAGCCGGTGGACGCGGTTCATCACGTCCTGTGTGAAATCCTCGCCAAGACAGATGTTTCTACGCTGCCGCACCCATTCGCTATAGAGTTCTTCGTGCTTCATTTGTCATCCTCGTGACAGGCTCGCAGTACTTCGCCGAGGGCGGCCTTGGCGCGGCTGACCCTTGACTTGATGGTGCCGATTCGTGTCCCTTCGATCACCGCGGCCTCCTCATACGACAGTCCTTCGAACTCGACGAGGGTCAACGCCCGGCGCTGGCGATCCGGAAGGGACCGAAGCGCCGCATCGAGTCGGGCGAAGGCCTCCTGACGCGTGACACGCTCCAGCGGTCCTTCGTCGTCGGGCGGTTGCGGGGGTTCGACGGAAGCCCTCGAGCGCCTCTTCTTGAGCAGGTTGATGCTCATGTTTCGTGCGATGGTCAGCAGCCAGGTCGAGAAGCGGCTCCTCGCGGGATCGAACGTCTTGAGCCGGGCGAAGGCGGCCAGGAACACGTCCTGGGCCAGGTCCTCACAGTCCCGCGCGTCGCCGGTGACGTTTCGGATCATGCCGACGACGGGTCCGGCGTAGCGTTCGACGAGAAGCCGGAACGACTCCGCGTCGCCGTCCAGAACACGCTGGATGATGTGAGGTTCGTCCGTCATATTCCCGATGTATCGAGGCCTCTTTTTGCCCAGTTATACAATCGAGCGGCGTCGGAGTTCCATAGAATTGCACCGGCCGCAACATCGCCGCACGCGGTCTGACCGTCGACGAATCGCCGATGGTCCGATGCGGCAGGAACGGCCCCGCCGGCCGGCGAAAAAGGGTTTGACGGCCCGAACTAACCCTGCCTACAATCGTATAAACCCCTACCCAAGCGGATGTTTATGATGGTGGTATGAGAGCTTGGCCAAGCGTTCTTTTTGACGGAAATGTCTGGAGGTCAACTATGGTAACACGTGTGGTTCGTACAGCTCGAAAGAACACCCTCGCCAGCGCATCAGCTATCGGTGTGATCTGGCTGTTGCTGATACCGCTGTCGGCTTTCGCCCAGGATAGTCAGAGCATCGTCACCTTGAAACAGATGGGCAAGGCGTTTGCCTCGATCGCCGAGAAGGCCTCGCCCGCGGTCGTGGGGGTCCAGGCCACCAAGGCCGTTCGTGGCAGCTCTTCGCGGGACTGGTCTACCGACCCATCCAACCCGTTTGAAGACGAGTTGTTCAAGTACTTCTTCGGCCCGCGTCGTTACCAGCGGGAACGACAGGAGCCGGAATCCCGGCAGGTGGCGCAGGGGTCCGGTTTCATCATCTCTTCCGACGGATATATTCTGACGAACAACCACATGGTGGGGGGGGCCGAGAAGGTCACCGTGCAGTTGGCGGACGGCCAGAAGGTGGACGCCGAGATCGTCGGCGCCGATCCTGAAACAGACGTGGCGGTTGTGAAGATCGACAAGGCCGACCTTCCCTACATCGAGCTGGCGAACTCGGACACGCTGGAAGTGGGCGAGTGGGTGATTGCCATCGGCAATCCGTTCGGCCTGAGCCACACCGTTACGGCGGGAATCGTCAGCGCCACCGGACGGAGCGGCCTGCGCATTGCCAGCTATGAGAACTTCATCCAGACCGATGCGGCGATCAACTTCGGCAACTCGGGCGGTCCCCTCCTGAACCTGGACGGCAAGGCGGTGGGCATCAACACGGCGATCATCGGGCCGGGCGGGAACGTGGGCATCGGACTGGCGATCCCCAGCAACATGGCCAGGGACATCTACACGCAGCTCAAGGAGAGCGGGGCAGTGGTGCGTGGTTTTCTCGGCGTGCAAGGCGACGATGTCAAGCCCGGCATGGGAGAGTACTTCGGACTGGACACCGACAAGGGTGTGGTGATCGTCAGCGTGGTGGAGGATTCTCCGGCCGACAAAGCCGGAGTCAAGCAGGACGACGTGGTCGTTGAACTGGAGGGCCAGCCGGTCTCCGACTGGAACGAGTTCCGTAACCGTGTGGCCATGTACAAGCCGGGCAGCGAGGTTCGGATTGTGGTGATTCGTGACGGCAAACGCAAGCCGTTGACTGTGACGCTTGAGAAGCGTCCGGATGGCGAATTCGCGATGGGTGGAGGCAGCCAGGCCGTCCAGGAGAGCCTCGGGATGACGCTCCAAACGTTGACGGAGGAGCTGGCTTCCCGCTTGGGTTACGAGGACCTCTCGGGCGTGTTGGTAATGGAGGTCCGGCCCGGATCGCCGGCCGGCGAGGCCGGTATTCAAGCGGGCACCCTGATCACGGAAGTGAACAGAAAGCCCGTCCGCAACGTACAAGAGTTTAATGAAGCCATTGACAACGCAGCGGCAGATGGGCGTGCCCTTCTTCGAGTCCGGGACGAGGACTGGACAAGGTTACTGATGCTTCGTCTGCCGAAGAAATAAGCGTGGTTCTGATGTCCTCCTTCATCGCAGCACCGGCCCCGCCTTGTCGGCGGGGCCTTCTTTTATCGAACGGCGAGGCGGTTGCGGGCTGCGCCATCGGGTCTTATACTGGCCCGTCATGCTGCGCAGAGCTCTGACATTTTACACGAAGTACTTCGCCGTGTGGGTGGTCGGATGTGGTCTGATCGCGTTCCTGTGGAAGGACACTGCCGAGCATCCCAACTGGTTCCGCGTAGTCGGCACGTTCAGCCTGACCGAGCTGTTTCCGGCAGATGTCCTTTCGAGTCTGTCGCCGGCCGTGGTCGGGCACCTGAGCGTCTGCCTGTCGATGAACACCCTGTTCTTCGCCCTGACGATGTTCGGCATCGGCGTTGCTCTCCAGCCGGACGACTTCAGGCGAATCCTCAAGACACCCTCCGTGGTGGCCCTTGGCACGGCGGCGCAATTCCTGGTGATGCCCTTCGGGGCCTATGCGATTTCGCGGCTGTTCCGGCTGCCGCCTCCGCTGGCGGTGGGCCTGATCCTGACCGGGGCCGCCCCCGGCGCGATGGCCAGCAATACTATGAGCTATGTCGCCAAGGCCGATGCCGCTTATTCCGTATCTCTGACCACCGTCTCAACCCTGCTGTGTCCGATCCTGACTCCCTTGCTGACCAAGGTGCTGGCCGGCTCGGAACTGCCGGTCTCGTTCTGGGCCATGTTTATTCAAATCATGGTGATGGTCGTCGTGCCGCTGCTGCTGGGTTTCTGGGTTCGCTATCGTTTTCGCCGTTCGGTCGAGCGGATTCTCCCGGTCTTCCCGGCGATTTCCGCGACGTTTATCGTCTTCATCTGCTCGGTCGTCATCGCGCGCAACCAAGCCCGACTGCCCCAGGTGACCGGCAGTGTCCTGGCGGTCGTATTGACGTTGAATCTGTGGGGTTTGGGGGCCGGCTACGGGATCGGCGCCCTGTTCGGTCTGGATACCCTCAAACGGCGGGCCTTGACGATTGAGATCGGCATGCAGAACGCCGGGCTGGGCTCGGCCCTGGCCCTGGAGCACCTCGGGGAGGAAGCCGCCATCCCCGCCGCCATCTTCGTCTTCGTCTGCATCATCACCGCCTCGGCCCTGGCCTCCTTCTGGCAGCGTCGGCTCGATTGTTAGCGGAGCATATAGAAGATATTAGAAGACACACTCTTGCATTGTACTGCCGGAGGGTATAAAATACATAGTTCTGTAGTTTCCACAAAACCAGCCTTTTGGGCGGCCAACGGTTGGCGGCCCTTCAGTGAAAACCGAAGTGAATAGGAGTGTGTGAACATGGCTTGTCATCTGGCAATCGCAGGGGTGACCGGCGCCGTCGGTCAGGAATTCCTCAGTATCCTCGAAGAGCGCGACTTCCCGTTCGATACGCTCAAGGTGCTTGCCAGCAGCCGCTCCAAGGGTAAGAAAATCACCTTCAAGGGTAAGGAATATACGGTTGAGGTGTTGACGAAGGACAGCTTCGCGGGCGTCGATATCGCGCTGTTCAGCGCCGGCGGCTCGCGCAGCAAGGAGTTCGCTCCTGCGGCGGCCAAGGCGGGCGCCGTGGTCGTGGACAATTCCTCGGCGTTTCGCATGGACCCCACGGCGCCTCTGGTGATTCCGGAGATCAACCCCGAGAAGATCAAGGAGCACAAGGGCATCATCGCGAACCCGAACTGCTCGACCATCATCGGCATCATGCCGGTCTGGCCCCTGCACCAGGCCAATCCGGTCAAGCGGATGGTCGTCAGCACCTACCAGGCCGCCAGCGGTGCCGGCGCCGCGGCGATGGCGGAGCTCGGAGCCCAGAGCCGCGAGATTCTCGACGGCAAGAAGCCGAGCTGCAACGTGTTCCCGTATCAGATCGCGTTCAACTGCTTCAGCCACAACTCGGCGCTGGGGCCCGACGGGTACAACGAAGAAGAGACCAAGATGGTCAAAGAGACCCGGAAGATCTTCGACTGCCCCCAGATCGCCATCACGGCGACCTGCGTGCGCATTCCGGTGATGCGGGCGCATTGCGAGAGCATCAACCTGGAGTTCACCCGCCCGATAACGCCGGAGAGAGTGCGGGAGCTGCTCGCCAAAGCGCCGGGCATCAGCGTGCTGGATGACCGGGAGCACAACCGCTTCCCGATGCCGATCGACGCCACGGGCAAGGACGACGTTCTCGTGGGTCGCATCCGCCAGGATCCGTCCCTGCCCGACAACCGCGGGATCAACCTCTGGGTGGCCGGTGACCAGCTCCGCAAAGGAGCGGCGCTGAACGCGATCCAGATCGCCGAGAAACTGCTCGAACAATAGTCCCCACGACAGCCGGACGCAGCCGGACGGCACGCCGATGCGCTGCGGCTGCGCCGGCCGTCCTTGTTTGTTCCCGGATGGCGCTACGCAATGTCAAACTGACCATCGCCTACGACGGTAGTGACTACCACGGCTGGCAGATTCAGCCGGGATTCACGACCATCCAGGAGGCGGTGCAGGATGCGGCCCGCAGCCTGCTGGGCCCGAACGTGCGGGTTTGCGGGGCCAGCCGGACCGACGCGGGGGTCCACGCTCTCGGACAGGTCGCCCTGATTCAGATCGATTCGCCCGTCCCGACCGAGAACCTCGCCAGGGCCATCACCGACCGACTTCCCGACGACATCGCCATCGTCAAGGCCGAAGAGGTGCGGATAGGTTTCGACGTGATCGGCGACGTCACGAGCAAGCTGTATCGGTACACGATCTTCTGCGGCCCGACCCGGCCCGTGCTGTACCGGCGGTACTGCTGGCACGTTCCCTCACGTCCGGACACGGCCGCGATGAACGCGGGCGCTCAACGACTCGTAGGCGAGAATGATTTCAAGTCCTTCGCGTCGGCCGCCGACAGCCGCACGGATTCGGTGCGCACGGTCTTCCGCTGCGATGTCACCGAGGCCCGCAAGGACGATGGCCACTGGGTCTACGTCGAGGTCGAAGGGGATGGATTCCTCTACAACATGGTGCGCAACATCGTCGGGTCGCTGATGGAAGTCGGACTGGGACGATGGGATCCACTGCGAATCAGTCGTGTCCTGGCGGCCCGGGACCGGACGGCTGCCGGGCCTATCGCGCCGCCCAACGGCTTGTGCCTGATGTGGATCAAGTACTGATGCTCATCGAGAGAGATCATATCGGAATCTTCGGCAAGATGAACTCGGGCAAGAGCAGCATCATGAATCTGCTCACCCAGCAGGTCACGTCCATCGTCGATGCGACGCCTGGGACCACAGCCGACACGAAGATTGCCCTGCAGGAGATCCACGGAATGGGTCCGGTCAAGCTGTTCGACACGGCCGGGCTCGATGAGGCTTCCGGGCTGGGACGCAAGAAGCGGGCCAAGGTCTTCGCCGACCTGAAGGAGTGCGATCTGGTCCTGCTCGTGGTCGATCCGGAGACGGATGACTTCGCCACGGAGAACGAGATTGTGACGAAGGCTCGCGAACTGGACAAGCAGATCCTGGTGATCTACAACCTGTTCCGGCCCGAGGCCGGCGCGCGGATCGCGCACGTGGAAGAGCAGGTCCCGCTGCTGCGGTTCCATCAGAAGATTCGGCTCGTCGCCATCGATGCGCAGTGCCGCCCGGCGCTGCTGCAATTCATCCTCGAGAACTTCGCCTCGAAGAACGCCACGATGGAGCTGCTTCCGTTCCTCCAGCGCGACGAGTTCTACGTGCTGAACATTCCGATGGACGCCGAGACCCCGCCCGGGCGCTACCTGCGTCCGCAGGCAATGGCGGCCGAGTACATCACGCGGCATTGGGCCTGGCCGGTCTCTTATCGCATGGACCTGGGCCAGGCCCGTGCCGGCGACGCGGGCGAACGGAAACGGTTCGACGCGTTTCTGGCCGGCTTCGGCAGGCGACCCAAGGCGATCATCACCGATTCGCAGGCCATGGATCTGATGCACACTTGGACGCCCGACGACGTTGGCCTGACGACGTTTTCGATCATGATGATCAACTATGTGAGCCGGGGCCGGCTGGCGGCCTTTGTCAATGGCATCGAGGCGGTCGCGAGCCTTCGGGCGGGGGACAGGGTGCTCATCGCCGAGGCGTGCAACCATTCGCGGATCGCCGAGGACATCGGCACCGTGCAGATTCCCGACTTCATCCGGAAACACTGGCCCGACGTCCAGATCGATCACAGTTTCGGCCGCGAGTTTCAGGAGAACGAGCAGCTCCAGTCCTACAAGCTGGTGATCCATTGCGGCGGTTGCATGATTACCGCCCAGAAGCTGCTGGCCCGGATCCGCGATCTCGAATCGATCGGCGTGCCATACACGAACTATGGGCTGTTCCTGTCCTACATGCAGGGTCCTGAAGCCCTGCGTAAGGTGCTGCGGCCCTGGGGCATTGACTACGCGGCCATCGCTTGAGAGAATAGCGCCGATCCGGTCCATGAACGCGGAGACGAAGCTTTGAAGATCGTCCACATCATCACGCGGCTGATTCTGGGCGGCGCGCAGGAGAACACGCTGATCACCTGCAAGCTCCTGGCCGAGCGCGGTCACGAGGTCACGCTGATCACCGGGCCGGCCCTCGGGCCGGAAGGGGAGCTGTTCAACCAGACCAAAGGGCAGAAATACGAGACGATCGTGGTCGACGAGATGCGGCGGGCCATCGAGCCGTTCAAGGATCTCGTCGCCTATCGCAAGCTCAAGAGGCTGCTGCGCCAATTGCAGCCCGACATCGTCCACACGCATTCGGCCAAGGCCGGCATCCTCGGCCGCTACGCCGGCAGCGCGTTGAAGGGCGCGTGGCACCCGGCGCGCCCCGGGATCGTCCATGGCATTCACGGCTTGGCGTTCCATCCTTACCAGAGTCGGTGGGTCAATCGAATCTATGTGGCTATCGAGAAGGCCGCCGCGAAGCGCACGGACTATTTCGTCAGCGTCGCCGATGCGATGACCGACCAGTGCAAAGCGGCGGGCATCGGCGCCGACAAGCCCTACGTCACGGCGTATTCCGCCATCGATGAAGAGCAGTTCCTCGAACCGATTGCCGCCGAGCGGACGCGGGCCTTCCGCCGCCGGAACGGCATCGCGGACGATGCGGTCGTCCTCGTCACCATCGCGCGTCTGTTCATGCTCAAGGGCCACGATTACATCATCGCGTCGGCCCCGGAGCTGGCGAAGCGATTCGCCAATGTGGTCTGGCTCTTCGTGGGCGACGGCAACCTCGCCGAGCGGTACAAGCAGCAGGTCCGCGAGATGGGTCTGGCGGAGCGGTTTCGCTTCACGGGACTGATGCCCCCGAACGAAATCCCGCTGGCGATCCAGTCTTCCGACATCCTGGTCCACTGCTCACTTCGCGAGGGTCTGGCCCGCACGCTGCCTCAGGCGATGCTCTGCGGCCGGCCGGCCATCAGCTTCGACGTCGACGGCGCCCGCGAAGTCGTCAACGAGCGCACCGGCCGGCTCATCGAGCCAAAGAACGTCCCGCAGCTCATCGAAGCCTGCGCCGAACTGATCGCCGACAAGTCCCTCAGTGGCAGACTCGGCCAGGCCGGCCAGGAATCCGTCAAGACGAAATTCGCCCCTGACACCATGGTCGACACGATCGAGCGCATCTACGGACAGCTCGTGAAATAGACTCTCCCGGTCCTGCGCGTCCCGGGGCCGTAGGGGCGAATAATCATTCGCCCCTACCCGGCATGGCAGCGAACTGGACCGGGTAGTTGGCGGGCTCGCGGATCCCTTTGACCGGGTCCGGCAGGGCGACAATCTGACTCCGCAGTCTCTCTTGGACAGTCGCCATCGGCTCGGCGAACTCGAACGGGCGAAGCAGATCTTGGGCGTCCGGGTCGAGAGGACGGACGATGTCCTTCTCGAAACGCGGGCTGCCGGTGCGGAGGACCGTTTTGCGGCCGGGCAGCGTCGCCTTGTCGGGCGAGGTCTTGTTCAGGGGACGATCCGCATATTGCACCAGTTTGTAGATGATGCCGATGGAGGGAGCGTGCCGGGAAACCGCGAAACGGGTGCCGACGCCGAAGCCGTCGAACTGCCCTCCCGCGGCCAGCATATCCTGGATCTTGAACTCGTCGAGGTCGCCGCTGGCGAAGATCTGGAGGAAGTCCACTCCCTGCTGGCGGAAATGGTCCCGCGCGAACCGGCTGTCCGCAACGAGGTTGCCGCTGTCCAGGCGGATGCCGCGCAGCTTGACGCCGCGTTCGAGGAACTCGCGGGCCACGCGGGCCGCAATCTTCACGCCCTCGATCGTGTCATACGTATCGACCAGCAGGATCGTCTTGTCGCGGTAGATCGTTGCGAACTCGCGGAAGGCCCGCTCCTGCGAGGGGTGGGCCTGGATGAACGAGTGCGCCATGGTGCCCGAGGGCGGCATCGCCAGGGCGCGAGCGGCGAAGATGTTGCTCGTCGCTTTCCAGCCCGCCATCTGCGCGCCGCGCGCAGCGCGGATCGAGGCAATCGGCCCCTGGGCGCGGCGCATACCGAAATCGAGCAGGGGCACGCCGCCGGCGGCCAGCGTAATTCTCGCCGCCAAACTCGCTTCGACGATCGAGAAACCCAGGATGTTCAGGACGTAGCTTTCGAGCAGTTGGGCGTGCAGGATCGGCCCGCCGACCTCCAGGATGGGCTCGTTCGGGAAGAACACGGTGCCCTCGGGCAGGGCCCGGATCGTCACGTCCGGGCGAAAACCGGCGAGATGGTCGAGGAAATCCGGATCGAACAGCCGGACTGAACGCAGGTAGTCGAGGTCGCTTTCTGAGAATCGAAACTGCGCCAGGTACGCCTCTACTTCCGGCAGACCCGCCATCACGAAGAAGCCCCAGTCTTGTGGAAGATGCCGCACGGTGACTTCGAAGTACGCCGGTGCGGCCATCCGCTTCTGGAAGTAGACCTGGGCCATCGTCAGTTCGTACAGGTCCGTCAGCAGGGCGGGTGTTCCGTCGATCAGCCACATGCCAATTGCCTCCGGAACTCGTCGAACGTCGTGACGGTGACACCCATCCGTCGGAATTGTTCATAGATTTCGCCGTCGGGCCTGGACTGCAATCCCTTCGTCGCGTCTTTCAGCAGAATCACTTCGATGCCCGGTCGCTTTGCCAGGCCGTTCACGACGTACGAGACGCAGAAGTCCAGGGCCACGCCGAACACGACGACGCGTTCGGGCCGGATCAGGTCGAGGAGCTTGTCCGTATTCGGATTGTCGAAGACGCTGAGGCTCTCCTTGCGAATCACGATATGAAATGACTCCTTTTGAGCGAGCCGGCGCAGGTGCAATGCGTCCATCTCCTCAACCGGCACGTATTCGATCGGCCCCGTGCCCAGGTATCCGACCCGCTCGCTGCCGGGTTCGCCCGCCATGCAGTGGGGCGGAAACGTCTCTCTGAAATCGGGCGTGTCCGAGATCTCCGGATTGTCGCGGCCATGCCAGTCGACATCGGCCAGGATCGAAAACCCGTGGTCCAGAGCGAATCGCCTCACCTCGCTGACGGTGTGGATGATGGTCTCCGCTCCCGGCACGTACAGGCGTCCTTCCGGCCGCATGAAGTCGAACTGCGTGTCGACGTCCCAGAACAGAAGGCTCTTCTTCATGGTCTATTCCCTTGTCCCTGTCGGTGTGTCTCGACGGGCCGCCGTGCCCGGCGGACGACACGGGCAGGATGCGGTTCCATTCTGTGTGCGAAGATGCTACAATCTCCACCTGGTATGTACGGCAGAGCATCGAGCCCGTTCGCTCCATTTGTGCCACGACGAAAGGCCAGTCATGAACAGCTACAGGAAGGAACTGTGGTTTGACACCACACGGCGGCGGGAGTTCATCAACATCACGCCCCAGGTCGAGCAGTGCCTGGTCGAGAGCGGCATCCAGGAGGGCCTGCTGCTGTGCAACGCCATGCACATCACTGCCAGCGTCTTCATCAACGACGACGAGTCGGGCCTGCACCAGGATTTTGAGGCCTGGCTGGAGAAGCTGGCGCCGGAGAAGCCGTACGCGCAGTACAGGCACAACGGATACGAGGACAACGCCGATGCCCACCTCAAACGGAGTGTCATGGGCCGCGAGGTGGTCGTCGCGGTCACTGAGGGCAAGCTGGACTTCGGTCCGTGGGAGCAGATCTTCTACGGCGAATTCGACGGCAAACGCCGCAAACGCGTCCTCGTCAAGATCATCGGCGAATAAGTGCTCGGGGGCTTCGTGGGTCTGACCGGTTTTCTTCTCAAGGCGGTGGGCATTTCCCTCTCCGGTGTCATGGCGCCGGGGGCGGTGACGACCGCCGTCATTGCGCAGGGGGCGCAGCGCCGATGGGCGGGCGTGTGGATGGCCATCGGGCACGGCATCATCGAGATTCCTCTCATCTTCCTGATCATGTTCGGTCTGGGCGTGTTGTTCCAGGCCGACTGGTTCAAGATTGCGGTGGGGCTTTTCGGCGGGGCCTTTCTTGTCTGGATGGGCGTCGGCATGCTGCGTGACAAGGGCGGTGCGGATTCGCCATCGGGCCAGATGACGAACGCCGGGCCGATGATGACCGGGCTGATTCTGTCGGCCGGCAATCCGTATTTCCTGTTGTGGTGGGCGACCGTCGGGCTGAATCTCGCCCTGGAGGCGCGGACTCTCGGCTGGCTCGCCTTCGTGCTGTTTGCCTTGGTGCACTGGCTGTGCGACTTGGTCTGGCTGACGATCCTCTCCTTCGGCAGCTTCCATGGGACCAACGTTCTCGGCCCGCGCGCCCAGCGGATCGTCCTGTATGTTTGTGGCGTCGCCCTGGCGTTGTTTGGGGGGCACTTCCTCTATCGCGCTGTCGCATTGCTCCTTGCGTCGCGTTGACCTGTCGAAGTCGGCGTGGCCTTCGACGCTCGCTCGGATCGGATCTCTCGGATCAGTTGTCTGATCTGGTCCTCCAGCGCCGGATCGTCACAGGGCAGGGTCAGAGCCTTCCGTGCGGTTCTCAGCGCTTCATCGGCTGCGTCGGGACGATGTCTGGACAGGAAGCGGGCGAGCCAGAAGTACACCACCGGATTTCTCGGCTCGATCGCCAAAAGCCGTCGGAAATGGTCTTCCGCTTCGTCCAGGTGGCCTTCCTCTTCGAGCAGTCGGGCCAGGTGGCCTCGCAGCGGCCCACGTTCCGGGAACAGCTCGACCGCCTTTGCCATAGATGCGAATCCGTCATCACGTCGGCCGGACTCCCATTGGACCGCGCCGAGGTTGAACCACAGGTACGCGTTGTCCGGCTCGACCTCCAGGGCCTCTTCGAGCATCTGCGCGCAATTCTCGTCGGTATCTCTCGCACGCAGGACGTCCCACATGATCAGCACGAGCCATGGTCTCATCTGCCGGTGTTGCCAGAGGCCCCGAAGAATCTCGAGGGCTTTGTTGGGATCGCGATCGAGGAACGATTGGCCGTACATCAACCGCAACATGGGACCGTTCGAGTCCAGTTTCATGGCGGCCTGATAGTGCGCCTCCGCGGCGTCCGCGTTGCCTTGTTTCTCCTGGACCCAGGCGGCGAGCATCTGGACCATGGCCAAGTGCGGTCGAAGAGCCAGCAGTCTCGTCACGGTGTCGCCGGCCCATCCGTACGCGTCTCGGGCGAGCAACTTGGCGGTTTGCAAGAACAGCAGCGAGACTTCGAAGCCGTCGTCGGCCCGGGCGGCCTTTGCCCCCGACGGCTCCAACGATTGACTCTGGGCGATCTGCTCGGCCAGACGCCGGACCTGTGCCAGCGCGGGGCCCTGGCTGGTCAGGCGTCCATCGCTGAGGCTCTTGTTCAGTTGCACGAAGCATCCGGCCGCCTTCAAGGTTCTCGGAATCAGCATGGGCGCTCCGCTCCAGCCCGGCCCCAACTGACCTCGTCCGTAGAGGGAGATGAATTGCGGGACTTGCCGGCGGACAGCCACGAAATCGACGTCCAGGATCTGGTGGTCGACAGCCGACGACTCGGGAAACAACTGGCTCGACTCCTTGGGAATCGCCGAGATCAGTGAGACGTTCCCAATCGTCTCGAGTTGCTCGGCCTGCATCAGCTCGTCGTCGTTCGGGATCTCTAACGCCGGCTGCCCGACCCACGGGACCTTGATCACCGCCAGGTCGAGAGGAATGTCGAGGACGACGGCCTCTGCATAGCGGCAATCTCCAAGGTAGGGACTGAGGACCCGCACGGCCCCCAGCATCGTGTGCCGGCCTTCCTCGGAGGCTTCAGCCACGATGTGATGAGCGGTGACGATCAGCGTGCCGTCTCCCACGGCGAAGCCCGTTCCCGAGATCGATCCGAACGGCGTTGTGGACGTGACGATCACAAGACAATCTCCGGGATCGATCGTGCGCGTCTGGGGAATCGGGTGGGCCTGAACCGTGGGTGCGGAGAGGATCACCGGCAGCAGGCACAGCCACAGGACTTCGATTGCGGTGCTGCGGCAGGCCACGGTCGGCGATTTCCAGGAAGGCCGAGAGAACCACGCATTTCCATGTGGGACGTGCGGCGGTCTCACGAGGCAGACCCCTGTTCCGGTGTGCTGGGCGTGCCTTCTTCGTTGTGCAGCCGGTCCGGCAGAAGGACTTCTCGCAGGTTGTGCTTGGCGAGGAACTGTTGCTGCGCCCGCACCAGCCGGCCCAGCGTCGCCGGTTCATTCAGATCGGGCTGGGCCAGCGCGACCGCCGCCAGCGCCTCGGTGATGTCCGAGAGTTTGATCTGTCCGGGGTCCCTGGCCGGGATGAATCCGGCCTGAGGCTCAGCGGTCTTGACCAGAAGTCCGGTCTTGACGAGGTGTTCGAGAATGTCCTCGCCCAGTTCCGGGGGCAGGCCGAGCCGGGTGCAGAGCGTCTCCCGCGACAAAGGACCTTCGTTTTCCATAAATGCCCGAGCGATCTCCTTCGCGACGTTGATCACAGTCAGGTCGTTGGTGATAAAGTGCTCCTGTTTTCGATCCCTGACGGCTTGGATCTCCGCCGCATCGAGCGTCTTGAGGTGCTGCGTCGTGTAGGTCAATTGCAGCCCGAACAGGGCGATGAGCCAGGTGATGTGAATCCAGAATACGCTCAGGGGAACCAGGCCCAGGACGCCGTAGATCTTGCTGTAGGGAATGAACTGTGTCACATAGGTGCTGAAGCCGTACTTGGCGAAGCTCCAGACCAGGGCGGCCACCGCCGCGCCCCAGAGCGCCGCGCCCGGGTTGACCTTGGTGCTCGGTAGCAGGAAATAGAGCAGGAAGAACGCCAGCAGACTCAACAGATAGGGCAGGATCACCTGCACGATGCGGTAGGCCAGCACCATCGTCTCGATGTGCCGAACCGCGGCGTATTGCGTGGTCGCATAGATGCCCACGCCCACAAGAAGGGGACCCAGTGTCAGCAGAGCCCAGTAGTTAATCATCTTGTGCAGGAAGCTGCGCCCGCGCGAGACGTGCCAGATGTGGTTGAAGGCGGTCTCGATCGTGGACAGCAGCGCCAGGGCCGCCCAGATGACCAGAACGGCGCTGACGAGGCTGAGCGACTTGCTGTTGAGCCCGCCGAAGAACCGCTTGATGGTGCTGTCGAGGTAATCGGTGAGCAGCACCTTCTCCTCGGGGTGTTCCTCGTTCTGGCTGTATTCGATTTTTGTCAGGTGGAGCTGCTCGTAGGCGAACTGCTTCAATCGGTCGCCGATGTCCTGATAGGCGGGGAACGATTGGAAGATCAACAGCACGACGATGGCCAGCGGGATGATGCCGAAGATCGTGTAGTAGGACAGCGCTGCGGCCTGCTGGCCGGCGCGGTTACGCTTGAGCAGTCGGATGCAGTGCGACCACAGCTTGATCTGGAACGCCACGAAGCGGCTGGCCCGGCCGAGCTGCGCCGTGGGCGTCGTCGACAGGTTCCTCAGCGCCTTCATACCGGTTCACTCATCAAAACAGATCTCCGAGTCCTCTGAACAACTGCTCTTGCAGGAACTTCTTCAGGTCCAGCTTGGGGCTGCCGATCGTCCCGGTCAGGGGGACGCCGATTCGCTGCCCGGCCTGTCCCTCTTTATCGACCCTTGCCGTCCGCCCCTTGAACGTCCAGGGCAGGGTGACGGTCATATCGAGGCTCTGATCCAGGCCGATGGCCCCGCCGAAGCTGAGCGGGTTGTCGCCCACGTCGATCTGCATGTTGTCGTATCGGACGATGCCGTTCTGGAGCGACAGATTTGTCGGGCGGATGGTCAGTCTTTGGCCCCGCAGGCTCTGGCCGGTGGCCTTGAAGATCTCGTCGAGCAGGCCGGAGGCCTCCACGAGCACGTTATCGGCCGAAATGGTGCCCGCCACCTCGGCCTTGCGTTCCAGGCCCGCCGCCAGCGGAATGACCAGGCTCTGGCATTCGAAGTTGGCGATCCCGCTGAGCCCCGTGACGTTGGCGAACAGCGGGTTGACGTACTGGAGCAGGGTTCCCGTCATCTCTCTGTTCAGTTCGATGCCTTTGGCCAGCACCAGCGGTGCGGCCGTGCGCAGCATCGGGTCCTTCTCTTTGAAGTCGGCTTGGCCGGCGAAGTTGAGCTGTCCGT
This sequence comes from Phycisphaerae bacterium, assembly GCA_012744475.1. Lineage (GTDB taxonomy): Bacteria > Planctomycetota > Phycisphaerae > Sedimentisphaerales > Anaerobacaceae > Anaerobaca. The sequence continues at coordinate 225,407 of JAAYBV010000067.1, read as the reverse complement.
TGTTGACCGTGGTGCTGAACGGCTCGATCTTCATCAGACCTTTCTCGACGTTGACCTGGACGTCGGTGGCGCCGATGTTCAACCCCTTGTAGCTCGCGCTGTCGAAGCCCACCTTGGCCGAGCCGTCCAGGTTCGCCAGCAGTCCGTTGGGATCGTTGGCGGGGTAGTTGCTCGCAAAATTCAGCGCAACCTGCCGCCGGCCCGACATCTCCAACCCTTCGGGCAGGAAGGGCGAGGCAAGTTGGCCGACCGCCGCCCAGTCGCATTCCCCTTGCACCGTGCCCTGGACCTGGATGCGGTCGCCTTGGCGAGCCTGCTTAATCTGGCCGAAATCGATCTTGATCTGCCCGCTGTTCAGCGTGAACGTCTCCACATCGAACGTCTTGGCTTCCGGATTCATCAGCGCGTCAAAGACGGCCGTAACCTGTTTCTCGGCGAAGGGTTTCTTGCCGGGGGTGGAGAGCACGAAATTCTGAATGCGCGTGTTCTCCGTGCGGATGCGATACGCGCCCTCCTGGCCGGTCACGGTCAGGGTGGATTCCGCGAGGCCCTGTAGGCTGAGGTTCTGGGGAAGCGATGCAAAGAGGACAGCGTACGGCGTGATCTTCTGGAGATCGACGTTGCGAGCCGAGACGGACGCGTTCATCGGAACGGACGACGTCTTGTCCAGCGGGATCGACGCCTCTTTGACCGCGATGGCGCCGAAGCTGCCCTGCGCGTCGAGGCGAGTCACCGCCAGCGCCTGTTTGGCCTGATCCAGATCGAATGCGAAGGCGACATCAGCCGCCGGCTCCGAGACGCTGTTGCCGTCGGCGCCCGTCAGCACGAGCTGACGCAGGGAGGCGGTTCCCGTCGCTCCGATGCGTTCCTCCTGAATCGCGACCTGTCCCTTGCTCGTCACCTGGCCCGTCATGCGGTAGGGACCCAGGTCGGCAAACTGGCCCAGTTCCGATTGGAACTTCGCGAGGTCGACCCGCCCATCGTAGGTGATGTCGTTGAAGTCACCCTTGGCGGTGACCTGAGCGAATGCGGCGGACAGATCCATCGCATCGAGGCGAGCGGTCTTGTCGTCGGCCGACAGCCTGAGGTTGGCGGCGACGGGCTCGCTGAGGGCCAGGGGCTTGCCGTCCACGGTTCCTGCCAGTCCCGTGATCTTCGTCTGGGCCAGGACGATGGCCCGGCCGCCCTCGGTGGTGGTCTTGATGTCTCCGCGGGCCTGACCGCCCGTGATCTGCATGCCTTCCTTCAGCCCGAAGGTCGCGGGCATCTGCGACAGCAGGGCGGGCAGGTTGCAGTCGAAGTTGCCCTTGAGGTTGTAGCTGGCATCGCTCTTGAGCAGATCCGTCAACGACTTGGCCGTCAGGGGGACCGCTCCGGCCGCGGTGACATTCGCCCAGTCGGTGTGGGCGTCCAACTGCTCGACCTTGACGGTTTGACCGTCCCGCATCAGCCTGGCGTCGACCGCCAGTTTCGAGGTCTGTACGCGGTCGCCCTTCAAGAGGGCGCCGGTGATGTCCACGTTTTGGCCTGCGACGGCCGCGCGGAGTGTCTCCAATTCACCATCCTGAACGGCCGTCGTGATGTCCGCAGAGAGCCGGCCCTGGGCCTGCAATTCGACTCCCGCCAGCTCGAAGATCGGCGCCAGCGATTCGAGGTCCAGATCGTTGACCTCGATCACCACGTCGCCCGTGGTGCCCTTGAAGGTCCAGCCGCCGGCCTTGGTCGGCGTCACCGTGCCCTCCGCGCGAACGGTAGCGGCGTCCTCTGCCTCGCCGACGGCCATCTTCGCCTCGAAGCGCGAAGGCTGTCCCGGCAGCCGGAGGTTCAGTGTCGAATTCAGTTGTGCGATCCGGACGGCCTTTCCGGCCGTGTCTGTGACGTGAATGCTGGCATCGTTGATCGTTATGTCACCGAGCATCGCCAGACCGGCGGTAGGCGGGGCCGATGTTTCGGAACTGCCGGCCGGCGCCGGAGCGGGGGCCGGCCTCTTTCGCAGGTCGATCTCGACCGCCGGCCTGTCAATAACCGTCTTGCCCAGCGAGACCGTTCCACCCAGCAGCGAGGCCAGATGAGGCTGAACGTCGATCCCGTCGATACTCACGGCGGCCCAGCCGTTCTGCTCGCGGAAGCTGAAGTCGGAAATCCGCACACCTTTCCGCCAGCCGACCGACAGGTCTCCGATGTCGGCGGTGCCTCCTGTCGACTCGCTGATCTTCGCCTGGATCATGCGCCGGAATCCGTCCGAAGACAGATATACCGGGGCCAGAGCCACCAGCAGCACGAGGATCAGTAGTATGCCGAGCAGCACCCACGGCCATCTCCTGGATCGCTTCCTTCTCGCCACTTCCTGCTTACCGCCCTGAGTCGCCATGTCATCTCTCCTTACGGCCAACACTCTCGAAGAAGATCGCCACCCATGATCCACCGTATCTGGAACTGTTTCCAGCGCAAAACCTGAAGTCTGTCCGCAGAAGCCGATCTATCCTGGCATTACGCTGTGGTGGCAGGGTGGTTCAGCTTGTCGGTGGGCGTTACGAAGATGGTCGCGTCCGTATCGGAACGATGTGCCGCGACGTGCGCGCACCCAGAACCGCAGGGGTACGTGAGGGTAGACATCGGCCGCGATGCAGAAGGGACGATCAGCTTTCCATGATCTCCTTGGACTTGTGAGCGACCAGGCTGTCCACCTTGTCGGTGAATTCCTTCGTCATGTCGTCGCACTGCTTTTTGCCCGCCTGGAGATCGTCTTCCGTGATCGCTTTGTCTTTTTGCTGCTGTTCGAGCTGCTTGATGGTGTCCCGGCGTACGTTGCGGATGCTGACCTTCGTCTGTTCGCCGGTCTGCTTGGCTTGCTGGACGAGCTGCTTACGCCGTTCTTCGCTGAGAGGGGGGATATTCAGCCGGATGAACTTGCCTTCCACCTGTGGCGCGATGCTCAGATCGCTGCTCTTGATCGCCTTCTCAATATCTCGAACGGATGCAGGGTCGAACGGTTTGATCACGAGCTGGTCCACTTCCGGGGCCGACACGGTCGCGAGAGACTTCAGCGGGGTGGGGGTGCCGTAGTATTCGACCTTCAGATGCTCGACCAACCCCGGCGTAGCCCTTCCTCCTCGGAAGGCTTTCAGCTCGTCCTGGAGCACTTCGACGGCCTTCTGCATTTTGGACTTGCTCTCGGCGATCATTCCTGGCATTGGCATGGCTTACCTCTCTGCTATGAATTCCGTCAAACCAACCGTCGTTTCAGGCCGGCCCAATGACGGTGCCGACCGATTCGCCGCAGATGGCTTTGGCGATATTGCCCTTCTTGAAGATGTTCAGAACCGTGATGGGGATTCCGTTTTCCTGGCACAGACTGATCGCGGCGTGGTCCATGATGCGCAAACCCCGCTGCAAGACCTCGTCGTACGAGATCCGATCGAAGAGCTTCGCACCGGGATCCTTTTTCGGGTCGGCGCTGTAGACTCCGTCGACCTTGGTCGCCTTGATGAGCAGGTTGACGTCCAGCTCGGAGGCCCGCAGGGCCGCACACGTGTCGGTCGTGAAGAAGGGGTTGCCCGTCCCGCCGGCCAGAATAGTCACCCGGCCTCGCTCCAGATGATGCAGGGCGCGACGCCGGATGAACGGCTCGCACATGGCCGCCACCTCGATCGCGCTCATGACGCGCGTCGGTTGACCCAGCTTCTCCAGCGTCTCCTGAAGGGCGCAGGCGTTGATGATCGTGGCCAGCATCCCCATGTAGTCGGCCGTGTTCCGGGGGATATGGCTGGTGCGCGAAAAGGTCTCTCCACGGAGGATGTTGCCGGCGCCGACGACGACCGCGACCTGGGGGCCCAGCCGGCCGATCTCGGCGATTCGCTGGGCGACCGACTCCAGAGAGGCTCCGTTGATGCCGAATTCACCCGGCTCGCAGAAACTCTCGCCGGAAAGCTTGAGCAGCACGCGCTTGTACTGACATTCTCCCATCACTTCAGCCGGTCCTTCCGTGGTCTGCGTCCCGTCCGCGATCGACGCCACAAGAGCAGCTCGCGGCGGCAATCACCCAACCTCGAATCGGGCGAAACGCTTGATCGTGGCGGTGCCGCCGGCGGCCTTGGCGGCCTCTGCGAGCACCTGCCGAACGGTCTTGCTGTCGTCTTTGACGAACGGCTGCTCGAGCAGACAGTTCTCGGCGAAGAACTTGCCCATCTTGCCGTCGACGATCCGGCCGACGATCTCCGCCGGTTTGTTCTTGACCTGTTCGGCGTAGACGGCTCTTTCCTGCTCGATTACCTTCGGATCGATCCCGCTCTTGTCCAACGCCAGCGGCTTGCTGGCGGTGATGTGCATCGCGATGTCCATCATGGCCCGCTGGAGGCCCTCGGCCTGCGCCACCTTCGGATCGCTGACGTCGAGCTGGACCATCGTGCCGACTTTGCTATTGAAGTGGATATAGGTCGTCAGGAGTCCGGGGCCGTCGAGCTTGAAACGCGCGTAATCGCCGACCGCTGTCTTCTCCCCCGTCTTGCTGACGATTTCCGTCAGGATGTCGTTGAAGGCTCTCCCGTCCTTGGTGGTGTGCAGCAGGGCGTCGGTGCCCTCGTCGGCGGGGCAGACCAGTGCGTACTCGGCCAGCAGATTGGCGGCGGTCACGAAGTCCGTGCCCTTGGCGACGAAGTCGGTCTCGCAGCACAGCGAGACGAGCACGCCGGTTTGCCCCCCGTCGGCCATCCTGGAGACGACCAGGCCGTTCGAGGTCTCTCGCTCGGCTCTCTTGGCCAGCGTGGCCAACCCCTTCTTACGGAGAATCTCCATCGCCCGATCGACGTCGCCGGCCGCTTCCTGCAAGGCTTTCTTGCAATCCATCATGCCCTGGCCGGATCTGTTGCGAAGTTTCATGACGGCCGAAGCTGAGATCTCTGCCATTTGATCGACTCCTGTCTTGCTCTTTTCAAAGGTTCACAAATCGCGGAGGAGGTTGATGCGTCTGCACCCATCCAGTCCTCCGCCGAGGCGTGCCGAACAGCCATCTGTGACGCTGCTGCGCTTGTCCTAGAGGCCCCGAGGCCCGTTGCTACACGCCGGGGCTGGGCTGGACAGGTTCCTGTTGCCCAGCGCCGCTGTCGGAGTCTGCTGCAGGCTCCGCGTCGCCGGCAGGTTCGTCCGCCGCCGCGGCACCGGACGCCGACGCTCCGTCCGCGCGGCCCATGGCCGGGCGACGGCTCGGACGCGCCCGTCGCGGACGCGGCTCGACCGATTCCTGCTGACGGACCGAAACCATCGTTTTGCCTACGGCGACGGCGTCAGCCAGCTCGTTGAGGATGATTTCGACGGCGCGGATCGAATCGTCGTTGGCGGGAATGGCGACGTCCACGGTGTCGGGATCGGAGTCCGTGTCGAGGACGCCGGCTGTCGGGATGCCCAGTTTGGCGGCCTCACGCAGCGCCAGATACTCCTTCTTGGCGTCGACGACGACGATGGCCCCGGGCAGACGCGACATCTTCCGCACGCCGTCGAGGTTGGTGCGGATTTTTCGCATCTCCCGCTTGAGACGGGACGCCTGCTTCTTGCTCTCGGCTTCCAGCGAGCCGTCCTGCTCCATCGCCTCAAGCTGCTCGAGGCGCTGGAGACGGGAGCGGATGGTGCGGAAGTTCGTCAGCATTCCACCGAGCCATCGCTCCGATACGTAGTGCATTCCGCATCGCTTGGCCGCGGCTTCGACAGCCTTCTGGGCCTGCCGCTTCGTCCCGACGAAGACCACGTCGCTGCCGGAGGCGACGATCTCCGCCAGCAGTTTCTTGGCCACCAGTACGCCTTTGAGTGTCTTCTTGACGTCGATGATATGAATGGTTCCCCGTTTTGCGAAGATATAGGGGGCCATTTTCGGGTTCCATCGACTCACGCCGTGCCCGAAATGCACTCCTGCGTTGATGAGCTCCCGCGCCAACTGTTTAGCCACAAAAACCTCCAAACTGCCTCTGACTGATCTCACATGGGGCACGCAAACTGCTAAACCCCAAAAACTTAATGGAATTTTCCGGTGGTGTCAAGTTTTTGTGGCGAGAATTTTGGCGAAATCGGGTGTACACCCCCAGCGGGTCGGCCGGGCGACCTCCGTCACCGGCCGCAAGGACGAACGGATGCTCCTGGGGGCATGCTCGACGGCTGCCTCGCCCTTCAGCAGCCCCAAGGACCGAGGAATCTGCCCTCCACCGCTAAGAGAACGCTCAATACCACAAGGTAATGATGATGTTGGGCTCGGTCTTCTTGGCCTGGACCTCGCCGGTGGTGATGTTGGTGTGCTTGATATGGATCTCCGGATGCTCCTTGAGCCATCCACCGATCTGCTCGTCCATGAACTCCAGCGCACCTGGGTGCAGCTTGGTGAAGAAGGTCTTGACGCCTGTGATCCTCTCGCCGGAAGGGACGGGGGCCTCGGGAACGGTCCTGCGGACGGGCACAGGAGCAGCGGGACGCGGCGCCGGCGCTGGCACCGGTGCCGGCGTTGGGACCGGCGTCGGTGGGGCCGCCGCAGGCTTGCCCGCTCCGCCCAGATTCAAGGGGGCGCGAGAAACGCTTGGGGCTGGCGCCGGATTTCCGGGCGGCATCGGTTTCTCGCCGTTGTCAAAGGGGATGGGTTTCTCGACGTTATTGCCAGGGGTGCTGTTGTTGCCCAAGTTGTCCATCTCCTGTCCCTCCAGAAAGGTCAGTGTGCGAGTTCCTGAGCTACACGCAATTGAGGTACGGCAATACTTGCAGAACGAACGACCGGACTTGGGCACTCCGCGCAGTGCCACGGGCACGGTCCTGTCCTGCTGCGACTACTTCGCCTCCTGCGATGATCCCTGTGGCGTTTCCTGTTGCGGTGCGGGCTCCTGGCTCTGGCCGGCCGGCGGCTCCTGCGGCGTGGCCTTCTGTTCGGGCTGTTCGGCGGCGTTCTTGCCGGCCTGTTCGGCCTGTGCCTTGGCCTTCTCGGCTTCCGTCTTGGCCTGCTGGGCCTCCGCGGTGGCCTGTTCGGCCTGCGCCTTGGCTGCTTCGGCCGCCGAAACCGCCTGATCGGCCTTCGTGCTGGCCTGTTCGACCTGCACCTTGGCTTCCTGCAGTTCGGCGCTCAGGTCCTGGATCTGCTGACCCGTCTCCATCGCTTCCAGACGGGCGGCGTTCTTCTCGGCCTCCGATTGCATCTGCGCTTCGTGAGCGGCCTCGACCTTCCGTTCCTGCTCCTGCTCGCGGGCTTTGATCCCGAGCGGATCCATCACGGCTTCGTGCAAAGCCTGAGTCATTGGCGACGAATGCCGCTCCTGCATCAGGTTGACGATATCCTCGTTGGGTTTGCCGCCGGTCGAAATGGTCGGGGTCAGGATGAAAATGACCTCGGTGGCCCGCTCCTCGAAGTCCCGGCCGGAGAACAGCAGGTTCAGGCCCGGGATGTCCTTGAGGATCGGCACGCCGCGAATCACGTCGCGCTTCTCACTCTTGCGGATGCCGCCAATGATCAGGCTCTCGCCGATCCGAATGCGATTGTCCTTGTTTGTGATCGTCCGCTCCGTCACGATGGGCATCTGGCTGATGCCTTCGGGCGTCATGTGTGCGGCGATCTGGACCTGCGTCTCCAGTCCGATGTAACCGTCTGCGTAGACGTGCGGCGTGATCTCCAGTTGGTCAATGATGTCATAGTACTCCGTCTGGGTCCTCAGGACGGGCGTCCCTCCGAACCCTCCGCTCTGGACGGTCACCTGCTGGAGCGGCAGATGCTGCTTGGACTGGATCTTGGCGGACTGACCGTTGACGACCTCCAGCGTGGGGTTCATGAGGATCTTCAGGTAGCCTCGGGAGACCAGGATGTCGACGAGAGCCATGATCCTGTGCCCTTCCTCGCCCTGATCGACACCAACCTTCAGGCCGAACTTCTGTCTGGCCGGATCACGAAGCGCCGCCCCGGGAAAGGCCAAGTATTCGTTTGTCGGTTCGCCCCCGATCGCCATCTCCCCGAACAAATTCTGGATCATGACGGATGTCTCGCGGTCGACCGTCAGATCCGCGTACAACTCCGAAACCAGACACTCGATCTTCACCTGGATAGGTGGGATATCCGTTTCTTTGATGATCTCGAGCACCGAATCGATGTCCGATTCGAGCGGGCAGCGCACGATGAGCTGATTCGTAGCGGGATTGGCCGTGACGGTGTAATCCTGTATGGTTGTGGACTGGCCCTTCTGGTTGAACAACTGAGTGGCGAACTGCTCGTGGATGATCTGCTTCATGTTCTCGGCGGTGTGGTACCGGCAGAAGTAGACCAGTTTCCACTCTTCGGCTCCGCCGACAACCTGTTTGATTTTCTTCGGAGCGGACTGATAGACGGCCGGCCGCGGGATGTTGGGATCGGCGACGGCGTTGACCCTGCCGATGTCTCGCAGGATGTTCTGGGCCTCGATTGCGGTGCCCCTCTCATCCGGCCAGTCGTGACAACCCTGGAGAACGACGGCGCCTAAAACGAGAAAAGCCACGAACAGTAACTCCCTGTTGTGGCTGATTTTGTGTTTGGCATCAGTCATTCGCATAGTACCTGTTGCTTCTACCTACGGCCCCACATCCATGTAGATCTACCCTTGCAATGTCCTCCTATGCAGGTAGACGCCAACTATCGATATTCTATTCCCACAGAGTTTATCGTCAAGGGCAATTTGAAAGGATTAACAAAAATGGGGGTTTTCATCTTGCCCAACTTAAAAGGATAGACAAACGCCGCCGCTTGGCGTATCAGTACGCTCCATGACGAAGAGCAGAAAGAAGAAGGTCGCGGTCGGATTTGTCGCATTAGGCTGTCCGAAAAACGTGGTGGACAGCGAGAAGATGCTGGCCGAGATCGTGGAAGCGGGCTTCCTGATCGCGGCCGACCCTTCGCAGGCAGACGTGGTCGTCGTCAACACGTGCGGTTTCATTGAGCCGGCGAAGGTCGAGTCGCTCGACGCCATAGCGCAGGCGGTGGCAGACAAACGGAATGGCCGCGTTCAGAAGGTGATTGTCGCCGGCTGCCTGGCGCAGAGGCTGGGCGCGCAGCTCCTCGATGAAGTCGAAGGCGTCGACGCCGTCGTCGGGCTGGGTCAGAGGGACAGCATCGTCCAGATCATTCGGCGCACGTTGGCTGCCTGCGAGCCGGGCGTCTATAGCGACCGGACGTTTCCGGTCCCAACCGATGACCGCGTTCGCCTGCGGATCGGGCCGGCCCATTCTGCCTATCTTCGCATCAGCGAAGGGTGCGACCACCGCTGTTCTTTTTGCACGATCCCCGCCATTCGAGGGCCGTTTCGCAGCAAGCCCCCGGAATTGGTTCTGGAGGAGGCGAGGGAGTTGGTCTCCTCGGGGGCGGTGGAGTTGAGCCTCATCGGGCAGGACACGACCATCTATGGGCGTGACCTGAAGATGACCGACGGTCTCGCACACCTGTTGGGCGAGATGGAAACGATTGCGGACCTTGCCTGGATTCGGCTGTTGTACGCCTACCCCAGGGGCATCACGGTGAGTCTGATCGATGCAATCGCTCGCAGCGACAAGGTCTTGCACTATCTGGACATCCCCATTCAACACGCCAGCGACAAGATCCTCCGCGCGATGAGACGTCCGGACACGTCGGACGGACTGCGAACCATGATCGAGCGTCTTCGCGCGGCGATCCCCGACATCGTCCTGCGGACGACGGTGATTGTGGGTTTCCCCGGCGAGACCGACGGGGATTTCTCCGACCTGCTTGAGTTTGTCCGGTGGGCGCAGTTCGATGCCCTGGGGGCGTTCACGTTCTTTCCAGAAACCGGTACGCCGGCGGCCCAGTTCCCCGACCAGATTCCCGACGACGTCAAACAGGACCGGCTCGACACCCTCATGTTGGCGCAGCAGGAGATCGCCTTCGCAAAGAACCGAGCGCGCGTCGGCCAGCGTCTGAGGTGTCTGATCGATTCGGTCGATCCGCAGGGGATCGGCTACGGCCGCTTCTACGGACAGGCGCCCGACATCGACGCGATCTGCATCGTGACGAACTGCATGGCCGGCCCCGGAAGCTACGCCGATGTGGACGTCGTCGGGGTCAGGGACTACGATCTGCTCGTCGAGCAAATTTGCTGTTGAAGCGAGCCATCGGCTCCAGTAAACTTGCCGTTATGCTGAAACATGTCCCGAACATTCTGACCTTCGCACGCCTCGGCCTGTCCATCATCTTCCTCGTGATGATCCTCTACAGCCCACAGGTCGAGCATCGCACAGCGTTTCTCGATGGTGCCTTCGTTCTGTTCGTCGTCGCGGGCCTGACCGACGTCGTCGACGGCATCGTGGCGCGCCGTTTCAACGCCACCAGCAAGTTCGGGCGCATGGTGGACCCGCTGGTCGACAAGGTTCTCGTGGTCGGGACGTTCGTTTGCTTTGCCGTGATCGGGGAGCCCAAGCTGTTCGGCTGGTCGGCCGAAACGCTGGCCGGGATTCACTGGCTGGTCGTTGCTGTTCTTGCGGCCAGAGAGGCGTATGTCACGATTCTGCGACAAGTGGCGGAAGCCAAGGGAATCAACTTCGCGGCCACTCGCTCGGGCAAGCTCAAAATGCTGCTGCAGTCCTTTGCCATCGGCACCGTTCTGATCAAGATGGCGCACGTGCCGGATCAGACCTGGGGTTACTGGTTCACCTCATTGACATTCGTCGCCATGCTCGTCGCTACCATCGTCTCCGGCTTCCTCGCGACGCGACGGCCCAGTTGGAGGCAGTACAAACAAGAAGGAACACATCATGACTCTTCCGCCCCGTCGTCCTGACCGCCTCGTTTTTTTGTCCGTCCTTCTGGTCGTTGTGATTCTCGCTGGCTCGGCGCAAGCAAGTGACGAGTTTCTCCCTCCGCTTCCGGCGGGCCAGCAGTGGAAGCTCGCCTGGAGCGATGAATTCGACGGCACGCAAGTGGATCAGTCGAAGTGGGACGTGATGGGCGACTGGAAGCGGCGGGATGGCTTCTGGGTCAAGGAGGATTCCTACGTCGACGGCCAGGGCCACCTGGTCCTGCGAACGAAGAAGGACGGGGACCGGTACACCTGCGGCGCCGTTCGTACGCGAGGCAAATTCGAGCACCGCTACGGCTACTGGGTCTGCCGCTGCAAGTTCCCGACCCAGCCGGGACACTGGCCCGCCTTCTGGCTCCACTGCGACACCGTGAACAAGATCGGCGACGGTGGCCGCGACGGCACCGAGATCGACATCATGGAAAAGCCCTGGCGCGAGGACCGAACCACGCAGAACCTGCACTGGGACGGCTATGGCAAAGAGCATCAGCACGTTGGGACCACGTTTACCGTCCCGGGGATGAGCGAAGGCTTCCACACGTTCGGCCTCTACTGGACGCCGCAGGAGTACGTCTTCTACGTCAACGGGCAGGAAACCTGGCGCACCAGCGGCGGGGATGTCTCACAGGTTCCCGAATATGCGAAGCTGACCGAAGAGATCGGCGAGTGGGGAGGGGACATCGCCCAGGCCAGACTGCCCGACCATTTCGTCGTCGATTACGTGCGCGTGTATGATGTGGTGGGCGAACCCCAGACGGTCGAGCACTTCAAACGCAAGGCGTTGATTGCCCAGGCGGCCAACGTGAGGCCTTCGCCCCAGCAGCTCGCCTGGCAGCAACTGGAGTTCATCGGCTTCATTCACTACACCGTCAACGCCTTCACCGACCGGGAGTGGGGCGACGGCAAGGAGAGCCCGGCCATCTTCAATCCGAGCGAGCTGGACGTCCGCCAATGGGTCCGAACGTGCAAGGACGCCGGCATGAAGATGATCATCCTGACGGCCAAGCACCACGATGGCTTCTGCCTGTGGCCCAGCAAGTACACCGAGCATTCGGTCAAGAGCAGTCCCTACAAGAACGGCGAAGGTGACATTGTCGGAGAGCTGGCCGGCGCGTGCCGCGAAGCGGGTTTGAAGCTGGGGCTGTATCTATCGCCCTGGGATCGGCACGAGCCGACCTACGGCGACAATGAAGGCTACAACCGGTTTTACATGAACCAACTCCGCGAGTTGCTCACCAATTACGGCGAGGTCACCGAGGTCTGGTGCGACGGCGCCAAAGGGCCTGACGCCAAGGATATGGAATACAACTGGGCCGGCTACTTTGGCCTCGTTCGCGAGCTTCAGCCGGGCGCGGTGATCTTCAACGGGCCGGACATCCGCTGGGTCGGCAACGAGCGAGGCTATGCCCGCGAAAGCGAGTGGAGCGTGATGAACGGCAGCGGCAGTCTGTTCGGGCCGGTCAACTGCACCGCGAAGGACTTGGGCAGCCTCGATGCCCTTGGCGAGGGCGAGCGGCTGATCTGGTATCCGGCCGAGACCGACGTCTCCATCCGTCCGGGCTGGTTCTACCACGCCAAAGAGGACGACAAGGTCAAATCGGTCGAGCAACTGCTCGATATCTACTTCAGTTCCGTCGGGTACAACAGCGTGCTGCTGCTGAACCTGCCGCCGGATCGCAGGGGTCTGATCCACGAGAACGACGTGCAGCGTCTGAGAGATTTCCGCAAGGTGCTCGATGCGATCTTCGCCGAGAATCTGGCGACGAAGGCCTCCGCTAAGGCGTCCAGCGTCAAAGGCGGCAATCCCGCTTTCGCAGCGGACAAGATCACCGACGGCAACAAGGACACCTACTGGACGACCGACGACTGGACGACAGCCGCCACGGTCCAGTTCGATCTGGGCAAGGAGCGCACGTTCAACGTTGCCGAACTGGGCGAGTGCATCGCCGTGGGCCAGCGGATCGAGGAATTCGCTCTCGATGCGCTCGACGGCGGCAACTGGAAGGAGTTCGCTCGCGGCACCACCGTCGGCTACAAACGGCTGCTGCGGTTCGACGACGTCACGACCAGCCGCGTTCGCCTGCGAATCGTCAACTCCCGCGTCTGTCCGACCCTGTCGGGCTTCGGCCTCTATTACGCACCGCCGATTGATAAGGTCCTCGGCAGGTGATCCAGGTTCAGCGGGCCGGCAGGCGACGGATTCAGGCGGACCGTTGTCTGGCGTCTCCGGGACTGCGGGCGATGAGTTCTTCCGTCACGTCGTCGGGCGACAGGCCGATGGCGTCGAAGATCTCCGCTTCGAGTTCGAAGATCCGGGCGTCCACCGCTTCTTCCGTTCTCGGGCATCGCTTCTTGCCCTCTCTGGCCAGGACGAGGGCGCTTCTCTGGTGCGCCTCTTCGAGCCGGTCCTTCAATGGGACGATCCTGTCGTGCATCGCCCGCTTGTCGGCGTAGTAGACGAGCTTCTCCTCCCATGACCGAGGGCAGTCCGTCTCGTCCAGGACCGCGACATATCGGTGCCGGCGGATCGTGGTCGCCAGCACGGGGTACTTGTCTCGGAGGAACGCGTCGGCCGCGTCCTCGTGCCGAACGTGACCGTGCCGGGCCTTGAGCCGGCACCATCGGCTCTTGTCGTCTTCGGTCACCGGTTGCTCAAACCAAGTGAAATCCTCGAGCGGGAAATCGCAGACGCGGAACAGGTCGTGCAGCAGGCAGGCCCGCTCCACCAGTTCCACGTCGATCTCGATGCCTCGTTCGGCGAGCTTCCTCGCCAGGAACACGGCCAGCCTGGCCACCGTCGCGGCGTGCCGAGCGATGTGAACCGGGATGTGGCAGTCCCGGATCAGCGACAGGCATTCTTCATGACTGGGCAATGCATAGTCTCTCATGGACGATTCCCGAGGCAGGTTTGATCTGTTCGGCAGCGATGGGGTCGGTCTGACCTTCGGTGCGTCGAGTTCCTGCAGGGTCAGATGTTCACATGGTGGCCTCGATCATCTCTCGCGTGATGATGACCTTGCCCTCATCACATTCGTCGCACCGTCGGACGATGCGCGCGGGAATATCGCGTCCGGTGAGAATCGGGCTGCCGTACAGCACGACATCGCTGCCGATCACGTCCTCCAGATCGATCTCATTGACATGTTGCGCTTTGCCTGTGCATTGCACCTTGATGATCTTCGCCATGCGCGTTTCCCCGCGAATCGAGCTCCAGAAGAATGGTCCACCGGGCGCAAGGGCGAATCATGCTTCGCCCATCGCCGCGACGATACTACCCGCAAGAAATGCCCCTGGCTACAGCAAACTGCCCGGGAAGGCTGCGTCGGGTGCACGGCGTGTTTGTAGGTAGGTTCCTGCCGAGGCCAGGAAGGGGGCTGTCATCTCGGAGAGCGTGGCGGATGTCATTTCGACTAAGAGCTTGCCCCTTCAACTGCGTTCAGGGCAGGCTCTGAGCGAAGTCGAATGGGGCAAAGCCCGCACGGAGAAATCTGGCCGAGGATAAGGCAATAGCCCCTTCGCCGCCAGATTCCTCCACTACGCTGCGCTCCGGTCGGAATGACAAAGTCGATTGCAGCCTCCGGTGAAGGTTTACCTACAAACATCAAGTGCACCCGGCTGCGCCCGTGGTCTGAAAGCCGCTCGGCGCGCGGCCCATGCTTCGGCGATCTCGGTCCGGTGTATCACGAGAACGCCAGTTCACCTTGAGGAGGCTTTGTGGTCCTCGACGAGCAGGTTGCGCAGGTAGAGGTGCAGGTTGCCATCCCAGGGTTTGGTGCAGATGTCGATGTCGCCGTCGGCGTCGACGTCGGCGGCCTTCGCCTCATGGCAGCGTTTGCCTTCGAGGATCAGACGCTCCTTCCAGACGCTCCCTCTGCGGTCGGTGTTCTCCCAGATGAAGCACCTGTGGATGTCCTTGGAGAGAGGTCCGCCGCCGGAGAAGACGTCCAGGTCGCCGTCGTTGTCGAAGTCGGCCACCGCCAGCGAGTGGAAGTCCTGGTTCGTGTGGTCCGCTGAGATCAGGTGGCACGCCCAGTCCTTTGCCTTGCCCTTGTTCTCGAACCAGAAGACGCGTGCATCGGGCGTGTCCGCCTCGGCTTCGACGATATCGAGATCGCCGTCGGCGTCCATGTCCGCCAGCCAGACCTTGATCGCCAGGCCGTATCGCTCGGGCCGATTGCCGCCGGGCGGAGTCAGACCGGCGCGCTCGGTCCATTGCAGGCCTTTGCCATCGGTATTCTCAAACCACACGTCGCCGCGGACGACATCGTTGTCACCGTCGCCATCGACGTCGCCGACGCCCGCCGGACCGACGCCTCCGTGGATGCCATTGCCGATCCTGTGCTCGATCCATTTGGCCCTGGGGTCGGCCGGGATCTCATACCAGACCGTGACGCCATGCTCGCCCTGATCGCTGCAAGCGACCGCGTCGAGCTTGCCGTCGCCGTCGATGTCTGCCGCGACGTTGTCGTGGCAGACGATCGTGCCGCTGTCGTATCGTTCGAACGGCTCGGTACGGGGCTTGCCCGTGTTGCGATACCACCCCGTCCCGCAGAACTGGTCGATCCAGCCGTCGCGGTCGATGTCGAAGGCGGTGCCGCCCACGTCCGTGCGATTGCCCTGGCCCAGATCGTGCCGAATCCACTCGTCCGGGCCGACGCACTCGAACCACCACGTCCGCGTCCGCTCGCCGACGACCCAGTCGAGGTCGCCGTCCTTGTCGATGTCCACCAGCGAGGTCTGGCCCATCTGTTGCCCGATCCGGCCGATCTCGTGGCATTCGAACCGGGGCATCGCGCCGCGCAGGGGAGCGCCTGCCACGCAAACGATAAGAACGAGGATTGCGAGGTATTCTCCACGTCTCTGCCGGATCATGGCGGCTCCTTTCAGATGGTCTCTGTATTCCGCAGCCGGCGACTGATCGTCCGGCCCATCGAACGACAGTATAGCGATCGACGACATGAAGTGCATCAATCCCCTATTGGCGTTTCCAGTCGCACAGTGGTAGAGTAGGGCGGATTCTCCGGTATCTCGTCGCGGCCTCGGCCGCGCGGAGCGGAACGCCAACAAAACCCTCGGTGATTGAAGGAACCTCGCCATGAAGAAGGGCAGTCGCATCTCCAGACGGGACACACTGGCCGGCATGGGCGCGCTGGGCGCCACGACCATCCTCGGATCGAAGACGGTGGAGGCGAAGGCCCCGGCTCTTCTCGGACGCATCCATCCGGCGATTGCCGAGAAGGTGTCGGGCACGCCTCTGATCGACACGCACGAACACCTGCCGGAGGAGAAGGAGCGTCTGGCGGCGGCGTCTCGCGACGAAGGGGACGACTGGAGCGTGCTGCTGAGCCACTACCTGGACTCCGATCTCGTCGTCGCGGGCATGTCGGGCGAGACGTACGATCGGTTCTTCTCGCCGAAGACCGACCCGGCGGAAAAATGGCGATTGCTGGAGCCGTACTGGCCCGCCGTGAAGAACACCGGCTATGGGCAGGCGGTGCGGATCGCGATGCGGCGGCTCTATGACGTGGACGAGCTGTCCGCTGCGACCGTCGAGAAGGTGCAGGCCGGCTACGAGCAGACGCGGCGGGCGGGCTTCTATCGGCGCATCGTGTGCGATATGAGCAAGGTCGAGTCATGCCAGGTGAACTGCCTGGGCGCGCCGTTCGGCGAGTCGGACATGCCCACGCTGCTGATGCAGGATCTCAGCATTCTCGGCATGTACGCCGGCCCGAATCTCGACGCGTACGCCAGGCCGGCGGACATTGAGGTCGGCTCGCTGGCCGACTGGCACCGCGTGATCGACTGGTGGTTCGCCAAGTACGGCAAGTACGCCGTCGCGGTCAAATCGCAGGATGCCTACCACCGTGACATCAACTACGAGCAGGTGCCCGCCGAAAAAGTCGAATCGATCTTCAAGAAACGCCTGGCCAACGAACCGCTGACCGCTCAGGAGAAGAAGTCGCTGGAGGACCATCTGTTCTGGTACGCGGTCGTCAAGGCGACGGAGCACAAGCTGCCGGTCAAGCTGCACACCGGCTACTACGCCGGGCAGAGCTACATGCCGCAGGGCCGGCTGCTCCACAATCCCGGCTCGGCCAGCGACCTGTGCCGCACAGCGCCCGATACGCCGTTCGTGTTCATGCACATCTGCTATCCGTACTACGAAGAGCTGATCTCGGTCGCCAAGCATTACGCCAACGCGCACGTCGACATGTGCTGGTCGTGGATCATCAATCCCGTGTCGGCCAAGGAGTTCCTCAAGAAGTTCCTCGTGACCGCTCCGGCCAACAAGGTCCTGACCTTCGGAGGCGATTACATTCCCGTCGAGCCGGTCCTTGGCCATGCGGCCATCGCCCGACAGGGCATCGCGCTGACGCTGACCGAACTGGTCGAAGAAGGTTGGGTGTCTGTGGCCGATGCGCTAGAGCTGGCCGACCTCATCATGCACCAGAACGCCCGGCGCATCTTCCGCCTGCCCGAGAAGACCAAGGCCCTCCAAAGCGTCCCCTGGATCTGAACAGGACGTAGCGCGCATGGGCGTGTGTGCATGGCGGAACCGCCCATCCGGCCGGTGAGCCATGCGCGGGAACTTGTGCTTAACCGGCGTTTGAGGCCGGGCTATCATCATAGAAAAGGAGGTGGTCGCCTGTGACGATGAAGGAACTCATTGAAGCGGTGGTCTCGTTGCCCGTGGACGAGCGAGCCATCGTTGCAGACGCGGTTCTCCGCAGCCTGGATGCCCCTGAGTCGGAGATTGACCGCAAGTGGGCGCAGGTGGCGCAGCGGCGTCTCGCGGAGGTGCGAGCGGGAGAGATTACGCCGATTCCGGGAGAGCAGGTCTTCGCCAAAGTGTGGAAGCGATTTGAGACATGAACTACCAGTTTCATCCGGAGGCCGAAGAGGAATTCCTCGGGGCCATCGACTGGTGCGAGGATCACGAGAGGAACCTGGGTTTCGACTTCGCGCGAGAGGTCTATGCCACGATTGGACGGGCCGCCCAGTGCCCCGATGCCTGGCCGGTCCTCGAAGGAAGCGTGCGAAGGTGCCAGACGAAGCGATTCCCCTACTGCTCTATTGCCGGGAACGGGATGGTATCCTGATTCTCGCGGTGATGCACCTCCGGCGCGATCCGGGCTACTGGAAGCATCGTCTCGGATAGGACTGTCGCCTCGATTCCTCGTCACCTCCATTGCATTGACGGGCGCAATAGACTATCATGGGCGGCGTAGGCGAAGGAGGGTCGCATGCTGTGATGTCGCGAAGACGGTGGCTCTCGTTGTGCGGGTGAGCGGATGGAACGCGATCGATCAAGCGGGTATGTTCCGAAGGATTGGCAGTTCATTCTGGGGATCCAGCTCGCGCCGGTGGCCTTCCTAATGGTTGGCAGCAGCCTCCTGCCGGTATTGGCCGGCGCCAGACAGGGAGACCTCACCCTTTTCTGGATCGCTCTGGCCTCGGCGCTCGTTGGAATCGTGCTGCTGTTCATCGCCAAGTGGCCCCTGTACCGACAGGGTACGTACCTCACGTTCGGACCGAAAGCCCTGCCGGAGCCACGCCGCAAGATCTATCGGGTCGCCTACGCACTCATCGGCGTCAGTCTCCTGACCACGCTGTTGCTCTGGGCCGCCGTGAGATGACGCGAGCTTGAAAGGACCGACATGGAAGCATTGCTGTCCGCTCTGACAGTCCTTACTCCTGTCCTTGTTTTGCAGAACTGTATTATGTTGTATTCTCTGACGCGCAAGGCCAGACGTTTCGAGAAGGCCCTGGCCCGTTTCGAGGACAGAGGCCGTGCCAAGCTGGAACGAGACACGATGGAAGCTCTGACCCTCCTGCGAACCGGCAAGATCGAAGAGGCCAAGGCCGTCGCCGACCGAATCGTCAACGCGTGAGACATAGGCGGGTCAGAAGGTGGGCGATGCCCACCCTACAACTGGAGACCCCGTGAGGGATGCTACGAAGGCATTGCTGATCAAGGGCACGGTTATCCTCGTGATAGCCGGGATTTGCGGCGGCATCGCGGGCGTGCTCTTGTCGCTGCTCTTCTACGGTTTCATTCCTGCGCCGTGGCGGGCGGATATCTACCTATCGGATACCGAGGCGAAGATGAGACTACGTTTCTGGGTCGCTTTTGCGGTCGGAGCGATCTTTGGGGTTGCGTGGTCGTACAAAGTGGTCAAAGACATGGAGTTGTAGCTGGCCCAGCATAGCGGCGCGGCATGCTGCGGACGAAGAATGGACTCGGTGAGGCAAGACAGAACAGGCTGTCCAGGGAGGGCATTATGGACGCGCAGATTACTCAGGATGATGTGATCTACTTCATTGTGACGGATCGGTTCTTCGGCGCGAACAAGAAGAGCGTCGAGCCGTCGGACACGAGCATTCATGGGGGCACGCTCGACGGGATCGTCGAGAAGCTGGACTATCTGGCCGAGCTGGGCGTGACGGCGATCTGGGTGACGCCGGTCTACGAGAACATCGCCAAGACCGACTCGTCGGAGCCGTACCACTACTACTGGCCGCAGAACTTCGAGAAGATGGACAAGCGGCTGCTCGACGGCACGCATCTGCCCAAATCGACCGCCATGGGCACGTTCGGCAAGTTCGTCGCCCTGTGCAAGAGGAAGGGGATGAAGGTCGTGCTCGACATGGTGGTGAACCACGCGGGCTATGGGGCCAAGGGCAAGTTCAAGCCGGACTGGTTCAACGAGGCCGGCTCCGGCGACATCAAGGGCGAGCTGTCGGGCCTGCCGGACTTCAACCATGACAACCCCGAAGTGCTCGACTACTTCGTCAACAACATCGAAGACTGGATCGAGAAGGGCAAGGTCACCAACATCCGCATGGACACCGTCAAGCACGTCGAGCCCAAGTTCTGGCACTACTTCAAGTCGCAGATTCGCGGCGAGCATCCGGACGTGTGCCTGATCGGCGAGGTGCTGTGCGAGGGCAAGGACGACGTCGCCCGGCTCCTGGAGTACCAGAACTACCACGATTTCGACTCGATCTTCGACTTCCCCCTGTGCACGGCCCTGCGGTCGGCGCTGATCTACGACGAGAGCCTTCGCTACTGGCTGGCCCGGCCGCGATTGAACGACAACGAGCCGCTCGGCGTGCTCGACAACGACAACCCGTTCAAAGGCGGATACCGCAACGCGAACCGCCTCGTCACGCTGCTCGACAACCACGACCTCCAGCGACGGATCATGAGCCACGCGCGGACCAAGCATCCCGGCATCGGCGCCGGGCTCGACTGGGCCGTCCGCGTCACGAAGCTCTGCCTGGGCGCGCTGTTCACGATGCGCGGCATACCACAGCTCTGCTACGGCACGGAGATCGGGCTGGAGGGCTGGAAGGGCGCCGACGACCGCGACCTGCGCCGCGATTTCCCCTGGGACGCGATCGGCAACGACCACCACGCCAAGCCGCACCTCTACAAGGAGCACCAGATCTACGAGTGGACGTGGGACCTCATTCGTCTTCGAAAAGGCAACGCCGCACTGAAGTACGGCACGACCATCACGCTGTGGTCGGACGATCTGGTCTATGCGTTCCTCCGCGTCGCCACGGACGACGTCGCCCTGGCGGTCATCAACAACGGCTACAAGCCAATGGCCGGACCGATCCACCTGAAGCTGAACACGTCGGTCATTCCGCAGCGCGTCGCGGACGCGCTTGCGAGCCTCAAGCACTGGAAGACGGCGCAGCCGCTGACCGTCCAGAACGGCGAGGCCCTGGTCACCGTCGACGCCAAGACCATCGACATCTTCTGCCGCAACGGCGTGTAGAAAGCCCGCTTGCAGCGTGCTGTGGCCGGGTAACCGATGCAGGGATGAGAGTCGGTCTCTGCAGGCCATCAAAAGGCTGCCATTCTCGTCCATCCAGACACGAATGGCGGAATTCTCGCAGAAATCGCGCCCGAAGACCGTTGTTCCGTGTTGCATACGCCCCGCGGAATCTCTCTATGGGGGTGAGAAACGCGTATTCTCGTAATGCTGCAGATGGGAATGGGTATGCAGTCCGATTCCGAACTGGTGCAGGTTGCCCTCCACGGCGACCGGCAGGCGTACGGGCGGCTCTTTGAGCGGCATGAGCGGTCTGTCCTGGCGGTGGCATTGGCGGTGCTCGGCGATTACCACGCGGCCCAGGACGTGACGCAGGAAGCGTTCGTCACCGCCTATGTTAGGTTGGGCAGCCTGCGGAGGCGTGCCTCCTTCGGCGTGTGGGTGCGCATGATCGCCCGGCATGAGGCGATCAGTGTCCGCCGCAAGGCAAGGCAGGCACAAAACGCCGGATTGGGCGGACCTGAACCCACGGAATTGCCCAACGATGGGACCGTCGACGAGCAGACTCGCCTGCTTCTCGACGCGGTGATGCGATTGCCAAGCCATGAGCAGGAAGTGCTCACGCTCCATTACTTCGAAGGCCATCCTGTGAAAGGGATCAGCGAGATAACGGGGCGGCCGGTGGGGACCGTGACCATGCAACTGTCGCGGGCCCGTGCGCGCCTCCGCAGGTGGCTGAAGGAGAACCTGAGATGAACGAATGTGATAAGCGACTCGACGAGCGGCTGGAGGGACTGGGCAATCGGCTCCGGTCTCGACCGTCGGTCATCGAAGAGGGAATGCGTGCCATCGGACAGATGCCGCGAACGAGACCGGCTGGAAGGGTTGTTCTTCTGCCGGCTCTGGCTCGCTCGGGCTTAGGACTGGCGGCGTGCCTGGCGATCGGTGCGTTTCTCTGGTTGTTGCCGGCCGGGCCGGCCGGCATCACACTTGCCCAGGTCCATCAGTCCATCGATTCGAAGCCCTGGGTGCTGATTTGCTATGAGGATGGGACGCAGGAATGGGCCAACCTGCGGGAGCGCCTGTGCTTTGTAACCTATGGCGACAGCCATAACTTCTACGCCGGGATGCGCGACCACGTCAATGGCATCTGGCGAGCGTACCACAGCAATTGGGGCGAGCAGATCCACGAAGAGAGATTCACCCCCAGGCCCTATCCCCAGACGCCGTGGGAGTACGCGACAGGGGACTGGGATGACCGGGGCATCGACCGGTTCTCCCACGTGATGGTGGAGAAGTCCTCCGACAACATCGATGGTCGCGACGTGGTCCGATTCGACACCTACGACGTGGGGCCACTGGGGCTCCGCGTGCTGGCCCAGCAGGTCTGGGCGGACCCCCAGACCCGTTTGCCGGTGCGGATTCGCAAGTACCGCGGACCGGATCGGGACAACATGTGCAACACCGGCGACTTCTCCTTCCCCGAAACCGGACCTTCGAGCATTCACGACCTCGGCGCACCAGAGGGACTGCCGGTCGTCGTGAACTGGGGTATTATCGAACCGACAGCCAAGGCGATTGTGGACGCGGCCAAGGAGGCGCTGCGTCAGTTCCCCCGAGATGTGCAGATTACCCGAAGGAGCGAGTACGGATTGTCGATCAGCTACCGGCTTGGGGAGAAGTTGCGGAAGGAGACATATGGCCTCGCAAGTCCTGATCACCAGTCGCTTCTTCCCCTTGAGCTTCCGGACAACGTCGAGCAGATCCACTCGTGGGCATCAGGCCATCTGACGCTTTTCGAGTTGTGCATCCACGATGGCCAATTCGAGTATACATACAACACGGGTGATGGCCTGTGGGATTCTTCCACCAACCCTGGAGCGACGTTGAGTGTGCGCCGGGGATCCGGCGAGGACTGGATCGACGCGCTGATGCCGATACGCGATCAATGGCCGTTCATCAACAATGTAGGTCCGATGAGGGTGCTGGAAGATGCGCCCCGGCTGCCGACAGGATGTGTGCTCCTTCGCTTCGAAGGACATGATCTGCGGCGGGATTGGTACGTTGATCCCGCCCGGGATTACATCTGTGTGAAGCAGATCGAGTTCGCCATCGAGGGCGACGGGGTGACCCCGCAGGAGCGTGGGCAGGTCGAGCGTGCGGACTTGACTCGCCTGCCATCCGGGCACTGGTATGCCAGAACGATTCACCGGCTCGGAATCCTGTCTCCAACGGCGGAGATCGATGTGCGGCTGTTGTCGGACGCGGAGGTCGAGGAACTGAAGCGGGAGAATGAGTCCACAGGCTTTTTCCGCGGCGAGAACCTGCTCAAAGAGGCGATGGACAGCGGTGCCAGCGTCACATTCTGGGCCCGTTGATACTCACGAGGCGATTGGCGATGCGACAAGGGCCGTTCGGTCCGACAGAACCGGATGGCCCTGATGATTCCTCGCACGCGGTCAGCGGATTTTGTAGCTGATGGACATGCCGTCGTTCTTGTCCATCGACGAGCGGATGATGACGGTGTCATAGTCGAGGCTGGTCTGGAGGTAGTCGAGGAAGTCTTTCATGACGCGGGCCGACTGGATCACGTTGTCGCCGACCACGACGGCGCCTTTGGCGAGCTTGGGCTCGATGATCCGGAGGTACTTCAGATAGTCGCTCTTGACCGCGTCGATGAAGACGAAGTCGATCGGGCCTTCGATCTCGTGCAGGGTCTCGAGCGCATCGCCTTCGATGCACGTGACCGTTTGCTCGAGGCCCATCTTCGCGATGTTCTCGCGGGTTTGCCGGACCATTCGCGGGTCGATCTCCAGGGTCCAGAGGTGGCCTCCGGTCCGCTCGAAGGCGATTCCCATGTTGATCGCGCCGTAGCCGCTGGCGGCGCCGACCTCGACGCCTCGCTTGGCGCCGGAGGCCTCGACGAGGATGCGGAGCATCATGGCGTCGCCGGGCGCGGTGTTCAGGCCCGTCCGCCGAAAGTTGTCGATGAACTGCCTGCGGAACTCGTCGCTGGGCTTGGTCTGCTCAGCGGCGTAGACCGCCAAGCAGGCGAGTGACAAGATTGGGATGGACAGAGTTGCCGCGATCAGGCGGTGACGTCTCATGGTGCGCTCCGGGATCAGTTTCGCGATTTACGATCTACGATTGGGGCAGAGTCCGTTTCAGACTTCACGCCTCGTCTGTCACGCCATGACGGCCAGGGCGGCGTTGACCGTCTTGACCGCCTCGTCGATCTCCTTGGCGCTCTTGAAGCCGATGACGATCGCGTCGGCCAGGTCCGACTGGATGGCGAAGCGGATCGCGGTCCGGCGGTCGGCGGCCTCGGTGAAGTCCCCGTCCCCGATCATCTTCATCCCGATGACGCCGTGCCCGTTCTGGCGCATCACCTTGATCTGCTCGACTACCGGCAGCACGTGCGATGCATTGCTCGTGGCGTTCCACGTCACAGCCGGGGTGTCCAGGTGCGCGCCTTGGGGATTCAGACGCACCAGGTTGACGTCGACCCAGTCCAGGCGGGCCGCGAGCGCGAGCGCCGGCAGGCTGTGGCACGAGACGCCGTGAGCGCCAATGATCTTCTTGGCCTTGGCCTCGTCCAGTGCGTCCATGACGCGCCTGCGCTCGTTGTCCCAGTCCGGCGTGACGGTGCAGTGCGTCAGCACGCTGTCGATATAGTCGGTTCCCAGCTCCTGGCGGAAGCGGTCGAGCACCTCCAGTGGCTTCTCGGGGTTGCCCGACATCTTGGTCTGGATGAAGAACCTCTCTCGCGGCAGGCCCTGGATGGCCTCGCGAATCCACTCGTGGGTCTGGTAGGATTGGGCGGTGTCGAGGTAGGTCAGGCCCTGATCGTAGGCGTAGCGGATCAGGCGGTTGAAACTATCGTGGCCGAGGGACCGCTGGACGTTGCCGCTGCTGCTGCCGCAGCCGACGCCGAGCCGGCTGAGCTTCAGGCCGGTCCGGCCCAGCGCGACCTGATCGGCGGCGGTCGCTCGGGCGGCCCCGGCGGCGCGAGCGGCCAGGGGCGACAGGGCCAGACCCCCGGCGATGGCGGCGGTCGTGGCGATGAACTGGCGTCGGGAGATATCGATGCTATACATGGGTGTGTCCTCTCAATGGCACGTTGAATGGCTCCGTGTCGACTCTGATCGCTGCCGCTCCCCGGGCACTCGCCCGGCGGGAGACGCAACCTGACGGTCCCATGATCTCAAACCGGGCCTCTGACTGCAACGGCTAACGCTCCGTTCCCCCAGAATACTGACGCCGACGCATAAGGTTCGGTTCAGCAGACCGGATCGTGATAGGGCGGCCTTTCGGGCAGGATCGCCAAATCTCCTTCCGGCCGGCGGGCTTTGCGGCCGGCGCCGAGCAGGGGAGGCAACTGCACGACCATCAGCCCGGCCAGCATCAGCGCACAACCGGCCAGACCTCGCCAGCCCATGCGCTCATCCAGAAGCAGCCAACCGGCCAGCGCGGCGAAGACGGTTTCGAGGCTCATGATGATCGCGGCGTGGGCGGGCGGTGAGGTTCGCTGGCAGATGACCTGTAGCGTAAAGGCCACGCCCGCCGAGAGAATCCCGCCGTAGAGGATTGGGACCGTGGCGGCGCGGATGGCTCCGGCCGTGATCGATTCGCCGGCCAGGGCCGCCAGAAAGCTCAACGCCGAGCAGACCAGGAACTGGGCGCAGGCGATACGCAGCGGATCGCCTCGCTGGGCCAGATAGCCGATCAACTGCACGTGAATCGCCCAGAACAGGGCGCTGGCGAGCACCAGCAGGTCGCCCCGCGCGATGGTGAGCGATTCGGTGACGCTGAGCAGGTACAGGCCGGCAACGGTCAGGGCGACGCCAAGCCACAGAGATGGGCCGCAACGGTGCCCCAGGAACAGGCCCATCAGCGGAACCAGGACGACGTAGAGGCTGGTCACAAAGCCGGCCTTGCCGGCGGTGGTGTATTGCAGGCCCATCTGCTGGAGCGAGGCCCCTCCGAAGAGGGCCACGCCGGCCAAGAGGCCGCCCCAGAACAGAAGACGCGGTGTGCCGGTCCGGGCGCCCGCCAGGCGAAGGCCCGGCCAAGCGATCAGAGGCGCCAGGGTCACAGCGCCGAGGAGGAAACGCAAGGCGTTGTACAGCATCGGACCCATGTGGTCCATGCCCTTGCGCTGGGCGACGAACGTCGTGCCCCAGAAGAAAGCGGCCACCAGCAGCAGTGAGTCACTCTTGAGCGTGTTGGTTTGCATAGGTTTGCTGCACCCGCGTAAGGGCGAGGTCCGCCAGAGGCGGATCGTCCCTACCAGATCGGCGCGCCCAACTCCTTGAACTGGGCGGCCGCGTTCAGGAAGTGGGCGGTGATCCAGAAGACGGTCCACTGTTCCACGTAGTTGCCGCGCACGCCAACGATGTTGCCGGCCTGCAACTGTTTTCGGAAGTCGCCGTGCTGGGCGTAGTTCGTATGGTGGGGCTGCTCTCCCTGGCTGCCGAAGGGGTCGATGAGTTGGCCGCAACTGCGGTACATCAGCAGGGCGGTCTTCTTGAGGTCCTCGCGTCCGAGGTGCTGTCCCAAGCGATAGATGTCCGGCGCGATGAGCACGCCGAAGACGTCGATATGCTGGTTCTGGACCGATACGGCGGTCCAGCCGCGCGTCTTGAAGTTGTGATCGTGCAGCCGTCCGGCGGGCAGGTCAATGTCCCAGACCACGACGTAGGTCAGGACGGCGTCGCCTGCGTGCGCGGCCCACCTGAGATACTCGGGCTCGCCGGTCAGATCGTACAGAGCGAGAAAGCCCTGCAACGCCGCGAACGCACCTTCCTTGTCCTCACAACTGGCGTCGAGCGTGCCGCCCCAGTAAGGCTCGCGCATACTCAGGTGGCGGGAGGCGTACACGCGTCCCGCCTTCAGAGCCGCCTCGCGGTACTCCTCGACCTTAAAGAGCCGCCAGGCCTGGCACAGCGGCGCGATGAAGAACGCTTCGTTCGTGGACACCGGACGCCACGACTCAGACAGTATCCGCCTGGCGTGGAAATCGCAGGCGCGGCGCAGAAACGCTTCCCATCGGGCGACGTCAAGGCCCTTGGTTTTGCCCAGCCGCAGGGCGTTGGCCACGTTCAGCATCGCCTGGCCCTGCGAGAGCAGTTCGGGGTTTCCTTGCTGGAGCCATCGCTTCTCATCGCAACTGTACCACGTGCAGAACCCTTGGTTGTGAAACTCCGTGGTCGCGACAAAGTCGAGCGATTTTTGCGCCATAAGCAGGGCGTTAGGGTCGTTCAGCTCATCTGCCAGGGCCTGAAAGGCGTAACCGCACGCGGCCGCCTGGCCGCACCAGCCCAGCACGAAGAAGTTCCGGTCGGGGTACTTCTTGAAGCCCGCTTCGGTGTCGGTTTCGTGCCAGCGCGTTTTCGCAAACTGGTGCTTCGAGCGGACGATTTCGCGAAACGTCGGCATGCCGTCCGTGGCGAATGGCGCGAAGAGCTCCAATGACGTTCGCGTGGCGTGCTGGAAGCCCGATCCTTCCGAATCGACGTCGTAGATCTGGAGGTAGAAGGTCTTCTCGATGATCGCTCCGGCGGGGACATCTAGGCAGGCGTCGTCGTAGGGGATGAAGCCGTCCTGGGTCGCCTTGATGATGCTCTTTTGGCCGTTGGAGGCGCAAGGGCCGGAAAGCAGGGCCAGTTCCGTGCCGTCTTCGTGTGTGGTCAGCCCCAGCGACCACCACTGATCCGGCCGGCGACCGAAGGGCACCGGCGCCGGCACGCTGTGCAGTGCGGCTCCGCTGCGTCCGGCCTGGTCGGGCCATTCGATGCTGACGTACGGCATCGGGAAGCGGTGTTCCTCGAAGAAGGCGAGGTCGCCCGGTCGGCCCTCGTAGACGGGCACGCGTCCGCTCCTGCGGCCGGAAGGGTTGCCATAGTAAAGGATGCCCGGAAGCAGCGCGCCGGCGCCTCTGCCCGGACATCGGAAACGGACCGACAACGTCGTGCATTTCGCGGTGGCTGCACCCTGCCAGGCGAAACGCCGCACGCAGCGGACGATGTCGCCTTCCATTCGGTACGCGTCACGAAGCCGCCACGTCCCCGATGTCGTATTCAACCTGCCGCTCAAAATCGTCCAGTCGCCGGCGCGCTCCATCTCGGTCGGACCGGCATGGACCCAGTCTGTGGGCCAGCCATCCTTCCAGCCGGCGGCGATCGACCAGAGCCCCTCAGCCGGCGAGCTCAGCATTGGGCGACCATCCAACAGAATGCGCACGGCGTATCCGGATGCGGCCCGCTCGAATCGCAGCTCAGGAGTATCGCCCCGGACGATGTTTGGCGCCATGGAAGCCAGAGACAGAACGGCGATGAATCGGCAAACTTGGGACGAACGGTTCATGAGCGCCCTCCTGTGGGGATATGCGTGTTGCAGCAGATTCACGGAGCGATCCTTCCTCAGTGACGTACGAAGGGCACCACGATGTGTGAGGGATGCTCGGCATTGATGTAGATCGTATTCGTCGCCACTTCTGTCTGGGCGTCGGCGCCCGAGGGCTTGCCCGTGTTCGGGTTGGGCTCGAAGCGCGGGGCGTTGCTGGACGATAGCGCCACGCGCATGCGATGGCCGGGGCTGAAGACCAGGCTGGTCGCCCACAGGTCGATCTCGATCTCGTAAATCTTGTCGCGTTCCAGCGGGACGCTCGTCGCCATCGACTCGCGGTGCCGGGCGCGGAGGATTCCGTCCAGCACGAGCATGCTGCGGCCGTCCGGATAGACGTCGCAGAGCTTGGCGGCAAAATCGGTATCCGGAGCGGTCGACGACACCCAGAGCTTGACCGTGACCGGCCCGGTGATCTCGATGTGCCTGTCGAACACCGGCGAATCGAACAGCAGCACGTCGGGCCGGCCCTCGACCGGCCGCTGGTCCATCGGCCCCTTGGAGATCGTCAGGTTCGCTCCGCCGATCGTGGGGACGGGGTTTTTGGGGTCGTATGTGTATGACAGCGAACCGAACAGCTCCTCGGGCGGGCGGAGGCGAAGCCTCTTGTCCGTGCGGAAGTATATCTTTATCGCTTCCGCCGGGACAGGCCAGTCCTCGGCGGTGCGCCACTGGTTGCCCGGGGTGTTCGGGTCGTTGGGGTCGCTCATCACGTAGTATTGGACGACCGGGATGTCCTGGAGGCCTTGGCCGTCATTCTTCAACCAGACGTCGAACCAGTTCCACAGGTCGGCTGCCCGGGGATGGCCGGTGTTGGGAAAGACGAGATCTTCGTTGCGGCCGTGACCGTAAGGCTCCATCACCAGCCGGCACTTGCCGCGGGCGCCCTGATCGCCCTGGTGCTGGACTGTCACGAAGCTGTTGAGTGTGCCGGCGATGAAGATGTCGTACCAGCCGCCCACGTACATGGTCGGGACATTCACGCGATCGGCGACGCGCTCGCAATCGAACGCTCGCCAGAAGTCGTCGTAGTCCGGATGCGCGCGAAACAGCTCCAGATTCTTGGGACTGAATTTGCTCAGACTCAGCCAGGTCTCCAGCAGGGCCTTACGGAACGCGCCGCCCTGGTAGGCGCACTGGTGGTACATGCTCGAAAACGCGACGCTGACATAGCAGCAGGTCAGGTGCGGCGGCCGGCTGGGGGCCATCATGTTCAGCGCGATTCCCGGCGCGCTCATCCCGAATCCGCCGACCTTGCCGTTGGACCATTCCTGCCTGGCGATCCACTCGACCGTGTCGTAGCCGTCCTGGCGCTCGCCCCAGCCGCCGGCCAGGAAGACGGGATAGTCGTCGCCCTCGGAGTCGAACCGCCCGCGAAAGTCCTGCGCGACCAGGACGTATCCCCGCTCGATGGCCTGTTTGGCGAATGCTTGGGCGCCTTTGCGGCTGTAGGGCGTGCAGATCAGGGCGGTCGGCCACGGCCCCTGGCCGTCGGGGACATAGACGTCGGTGGCGAGCCTGACGCCGTCCCGCATGGGAACCATGACGGTCTGCGGCGACTGCGCCGTTGCGGCCGATGGGGCGGCAACGGCCGTTCCGATGAATATCGTGGCTGCGATTGCTGCTACGGTCAGAAATGTTGAGCGCGCCATGGAAGACCTCCAATCTCCTGCTGCATGCCTACCCGGTCGGTCGGGACTATTCTATGGGCAGACTTGCCGGTGTGCAATCCTGCTTCGATGCGGAAAGGGCGACATTCTCGGGCCTTCCGCGCCGACTCCAGGCGGGCCGCAGAACGGGCTGCATGGGCATTGTACCTTTCTATTGTCACCTCTGAACCGGGACGTTATGGTATTGGGCGAGAAGCCAAGCGGCAGGTCCCAGGGGTTCTTACAGGGGTTCTTACAGGGTACTTGAAGGGGCTGCACATGATTACAGGTCTGTCCATTGTTGTGATGACCGTCGTGCTGACACAGGCGAACGTCACCCCTTTGGCGCAGGCCCACGCGCACAACGATTACCTGCACGAGCGACCGCTCTTCGATGCGCTCGCGCACGGCTTCACCAGCGTGGAGGCCGATGTCTTCCTGGTCGGCGACCAGTTGTGCGTCGCTCATGAGGCCCGCGAGATCCGGCCGGAACGCACGCTGCGATCGCTCTATCTCGATCCGCTGCGGGAGCGGACCAGGCGGAACGGTGGGCGGATCTACCCCGGCCACACACGGTTTCTCCTGTTGATCGATCTCAAGTCGGCCGCTGAGCCGACCTACCTGAGGTTGCATGAGACCCTTGCGGAATACCGTGATCTCATGACGAGCTTCGGGCCGGAGGGACGCGAGGACAAGGCGGTCCTCGTGGTTGTCTCGGGCAATCGCCCCTTCGAGCTGATGCGGTCTCAGGAGACCCGGTACGCCGGCTGCGACGGCCGCCTGACCGACTTGGATTCTGATGCGCCCGCTGGCCTGATCCCGCTGATCAGCGATCGGTGGCTCAGCCATTTCACGTGGAGGGGCGAGGGCCCGATGCCCGATGCGGAGGCGCAGAAGCTCGAACATATTGTTCAAGCTGCCCACGAAAACAGCCGGCTCGTGCGGTTCTGGGCGACGCCGGAGGTTCGCTCGCCCGCGCGGGACGCCCTCTGGCGGCACCTTCTTGTGGCGGGTGTGGACCTGCTCAACACGGACGATCTGGAGGGATTGCAGGCGTTCCTGCTGGCTCATGGACGGTGACGGTTTCATCCAGGTGCAGGATTTGACCAAGGTCTACTCCTTAGGCTCGGTCGAGGTGGTCGCGCTGCGCAACGCGACGCTCTCAGTGGATCGCGGTCAGTTCGTGGGCGTGACAGGGACCTCCGGCAGCGGCAAGTCCACACTGATGAACCTCCTCGGCGGCCTGGACACGCCTTCGTCGGGCAGCATCCGTGTCGACGGTCGACGGATTTCCGATCTGAGCAAGGCGGAGCTGGCGTTGTTTCGCCGCCACACGGTCGGCATGATCTTCCAGTCGTTCAACCTGGTCGCTTCGTATTCCGCCCTGGAGAATGTCGCGTTTCCGCTGCTGTTTGCCGGCGTTGCCAAGAAGGAGCGAGCGCGCCGTGCGGCCGAGCTTCTGAACCTGGTCGACCTCGGCGCGCGCCTGAACCACCGGCCCACCGAACTGTCCGGAGGTGAGCAGCAGCGAGTCGCCATAGCGCGGGCGTTGGCGAATCAGCCGCAAATCCTGTTGGCCGACGAGCCCACGGGCAATCTCGACAGCAAGACCTCGGAGCAGATCGTGCGCCTCCTGGCCAACCTGAGGGCCGAGCGGAGGCTGACCATCGTGATGATCTCCCACGAGGAGGCTCTGCTTCGCGAGTTTGCCGACAGGATGGTGTATCTCCAGGACGGCGCGGTCGTCTCGCAGGAGGTCGTGAGGGACGGACCATGAGAACGTCGGACTATATCGAGCAGGCCTGGACGAATCTGTGGAAGAAGAAACTGCGCACGTTTCTGACCACCGGCGGCGTCGTGATCGGTATCGGGGCTCTCGTCTGCATGTTTGCCTTCGGGCAAGGCGTTCAGCGGAACATCCGCGACCAGTTCGACGAGATGGACCTGTTGAACTATATCAACGTCTCCCCGAGACAC
Source organism: Phycisphaerae bacterium (assembly GCA_012744475.1). GTDB lineage: Bacteria > Planctomycetota > Phycisphaerae > Sedimentisphaerales > Anaerobacaceae > Anaerobaca. Next base: position 193,799 of record JAAYBV010000067.1, on the reverse strand, counting down.
GGCAGGCAGCCCGAGCCCGCCGAATTTGACCCTGATGCGCCCGAGACCTATTCTGATGCAGTGCCGGCCGGCGAGCCTAACAAGCCGGTCACGGTGCTGGACGACAAGTTCATCGACGGACTGATGCAGATGGAGGGTGTGGAGGCCGCTTTTCCCGAGATGCGTTTCCCCGCCCAGGTAGGGCTGGGCAAAGAGGACCGGTTCACCTTCATCCAGGTCGTGACGGCCAAGGCGTGCCGGTCGGGGCTGATTCAGTTGCGAGCGGGGCAGCCGTACGCCAGCGATGATCCGAACGAAATGATGATCAGCGATTCGCTGTTGCGGCGCCTGGGCAACACGAAGCCCGAGACCGCCGTCGGTCAGAAGGTTGAAATCCGCACCATCATCTTGGACTTCAGCCTTGCCAGCCTGATGCGGATGGCGTTCGCCCGAGGCGACCAGCGCCTGCCCATTTCCGATCAGCGATACACGTTCACCATTGTCGGCGTGATCGAGCGAATGGGGTTTGGCGGGCCGATGCCGATCCGCAGCGACGCGTGCATTCCTCCCGGCGCTGCCGGTCGAATGCGCAAGCTGGTGTTGACGGGTGTATCCGATCTCTTCCAGCCCGCCGAGCAGATGGCCGGTTATTCGACGGTGACCGTCCGAGTTGCCTCGCCCTCGCAGGTGGCGACGGTCGAGGCGAAGCTCGAAGAACGCGGGCTGCGGACCTTTGCTCTGATGGACCAGTTGGAGGAGATGCAAAAGGGCTTCATCATCGTGGACATGTTCCTGCTGGCGGTGGGGATGATCGGCGTCACGGTCGCCTCGCTGGGGATCGTCAACACGATGGTGATGTCGATCCTCGAACGCTATCGTGAGATCGGCGTCATGAAGGCCGTTGGGGCGACCGACGGCGACGTGCAGAGGATCTTCCTCTTTGAGTCGGGAATGATCGGCCTTCTGGGCGGCGCGTTCGGCCTGGCGCTGGCGTGGGTGGTGAGCTTCGTCATCAATCAGGTCGTCAATGGCTTCACCGCACGGGAGGGCGTGCCCTTCATCCAGTACTTCAGCTTCCCTTGGTGGCTCTGCCTGGGCGGCATTGGCTTCTCGGTGCTGGTCAGTCTGATCGCGGGCATCTATCCCACGCGGCGCGCCGCCCATGTCGACCCGGTGGTTGCCCTGCGGCACGATTGATGTTCGCCAGGCAGGGGCAGGGCGGCCTATGCGACGCTTGCGCCGACGGTCTTGACATGGTGGTGGTTGCGCTCCTGAAGCCCTTGCTCCAGGTCGGCCGGATCGTAAAGGAAGGTCTGGATGCGCGATCGCACGCCGTGGAGGGTGGCGCCGGTGTTGTGGAAGCGCAGTCCCTGCTGAAGGAAATTCGATTGGGGCTTGTGGGTGTGCCCATAGTAGACGTCCTGCACGTCGCCGAAATGCGGTCCCAGTTCCGCCTTCAGATACGTGATCACGTCCGCAACAGGCCGGTCCGCGGGCGTCAACTCGTGGATCAGGCGGGGGATTCGAAGCCACGCGAACACGTAGTACACCGTATGGGTCCACGGCTTGTGAGGCGGTCCGTGCCACCTTGACCGATAGGCCGCAAGCGTCTCCGGCGTCGGCGAATGGTGCACGTCGCCATGCAGGAACACCTTCTCGCCGACCTTCAGATAGAACGGATCCCAGGCCAGGTTGGCGTACCGTCCGGACAGGTCTTCCAGCAGCTTCTCATAGGCCGGCAGGCTGTCGTGGTTGCCCGTGATGAAGACAAACTGACACCTCGGGTATTGCTCGACGAGATCGTCGATCCAGTCCTCGACGTATTGGAGCGACCGCTTGAGGTCGGGGTAGAAAGACCATTGGAAGTCGAAGATGTCGCCGTTGAGCACGAACAGACCTGCCTCCGAGGCGGCGTGGTGCAGGCTGGGCATCATCTTCGCAGCCGAGCTGCGGGTGGTCAACAGGTGCAAGTCAGAGATTGTATGACCTATCGCGGTCTGCATTCTTCGTCGATATATCCTGACGCCCAGGGGCCGGAACCACACGCGTTCCTATCCCCGGACGCGAAGATACCATTCTACCGAATTGCCGGTGGCGCCTCAAGCATCTTTCTTATTTCGGCAAGGGAGGGCGGAAACTTGTGAAGATATGCCAGTTTCTCGCGTGGCAACGCCAGGCAATAATGGCCGCCGACACCGGCCGCTACCGGGCTATGCCCAACCGCACGCCGGGCACGGTTCCCTGCGGATAGCAGCCCATCGAGGCCGCCTCGCTGCCGGCTGGGACGCGCAGGTCCAGCCCAAAGTGGTCCGCGACAGAAAACTCCGCAACCCGGCTGCCCTGGCCTGATCCCAGCTCCGTCCGCACCTCGTCGAGCGTCCGGTACTCTTCGTGCCTTTTCCAGGAGACGCCCCAGTGGAACAGGCCCTGGCCGCTGGCAGGGCAGTAGAGGTTATTCTCGAACGTCAGACGCAGTTCTTCGAGCGAAAGGTCGCCGGCCTGCTCGCTCTGCATGGCCTTGGGCCAGTGCCGCTCGTCGGCGATGTCGAACCAGCCCCAGACCTGCGCGTCGCGGTTGTGGGCGAGCACGTTGTCCCGGACGATCTGGTCGTGGTTCCACACCGGCTCCGAGCCGCCTGCGATCCGCGGCGTCGATCGCTGCTGCTCGCGGAAGTTGAACCCTTCCTTGTTGCCGATCAGCAGATTCCGCTCGATGGTGCAGCCGGGCGAGCTGGACAGGCTGATGCCCGCGGCCGCGCCCCAGGCGCCGGGCGAGTCCGCCAGGCCGTTGCCCACGATGACGTTGTCGCAGGCATGCAGGGCGTAGGAAATTTCGTAGAAGATGCCGGCGTCCTCGTTGTGCGCGATCAGGCAGTTGCGGACGACGCAATCCTCATTGCCGATGTCGAACCAGATGCCGTTGCCGCGATTCTCGACGAACGTGCTCTGTTCCAGCACGGCGCCGCGCGTCAGGCAGATCTTGTTGCCGCCGGCCTCCCAGCCGCGATCGAAACCCTTGGTGTTGTTGTCACGAATCGTGCAACCGATCAGGTGCAGGCGATGGGCCCGGCTGGCGCCGAAGCCGAGTTGGCCATTGTGCTGGAACGTGCAGTTCCGGACGGTGATCTCCTGGCCTGTGAACTGCGCGCCGCTGCTGTTGGCGTGCTCGAAGGTGCAGCCCTCCACCGTAATGTGGTCGCCGGCGAATTCGACAGCGCCCTGCTGGGCGCGGTTGGCGGCGTAACGGAAGCGGAGACCCTGCACGACGATGTGGCTGCCCTTGACGCTCAAGATGCGGTCGCGCGTGGACGCCTCGACGGTGACCTTGTTGCCGGCGATGTCGCGGTCGTCATAGCCGCAGACGTACAGACGCCCGGCGTCGAGGTCGACGTAGAAGGCGCCCCGAGTCAGCTTGTTGCGCTGGAGCACCTGTCGCAGGGCGTAACCCCCGACGAATACCTGCTCGCACCGGCCGATGAGCCGATGGAATTCGTCGGCCGGATGCGTGTAGCTCTCGTTCCACGCGACGAACTTGTGCGGCCACGGCATGCTGTAGATGCGTGCGCCGCCGTCGGGCGATTCCTCTGGTGTCCAGTCTGCAATCCGGTCCGCTCCCGTCAGGACGACGGTTTCGCCGTCGGCGGCACGGATCGTGATCGGCTCCGGCTGCGTGCCGCTGCTGTCGATGCGGACGGCCTCGCGATAGACGCCGGCGTGGATGACGACGACATCGCCCGCCGCGGCCCGCGAAGCCGCCTCCGCGACGGTGCGAACCTGCTCGGTTGGGGCGATCAGTGGAATCTCCTTCGGCGCAACGTGCCATTGCCTGGCCGCAGCGGACGAAGCGCCGGCCAGGATGGTCAGGAACAACGGCAGCCATGCGTTGCGATGCATTGTCATAGGCGCTTTCCAGCTTGAGTTTTCGGGCGATTTCGATACACTTGGCGCCAGTGGATTCTATGATGGATCCGGCCGCGACGCCAGGATGGTTTCGGGCCATAGCGATACATGTGGGGCATGGTTTGGCGGGCAAGCACAAGAACTTCATTCGCTTTCTGGGGTACGTTCGGCCGTACACGAGGTACCTGATACTGGCGATCCTCGGCGGGGTGGTCAAGTTCACCGTGCCGCTGCTGGTGCCGCAGGTGACGCGCCATCTGCTCGACGACGTGTTCCTCAGCGAAACGATGACGGCGACGCAGAAGTATCGCGAGCTGTTCTTCTACGCCGGCGGGATGATCGCGGTCTTCATTTTCGTCTACGCCCCGTTCACGTATCTGCGTCATCTCTACGCCGACAAGGCCAGCCACCGCGCGGTGTTCAACCTGCGCTGCGACCTGTACCACCGGATCCTCCGCATGAGCGCCTCGTTCTTCCAGCGGAATAAGAGCGGGGCGATCCTCACGCGGCTGATCAGCGATATCCAACTGGCCCAGAATCTCGTGGGTACCGCGCTGACGAACACATGGATGGACGCGGCGGCGCTGCTGGTGGTGGTGTCCTTGCTGCTGCGGATCGACGTGCTCACGACCCTGGTGGCGCTCTCGACGTTTCCATTGTACCTGCTGTTCTTCCGGCGGTTCCGCGACGAGATTCGCACCACCACCCGCCAAGTCCAGGATGAGCTGTCGGCGATGAGCAGCAGCGCCCAGGAGCGCATCAGCGGCAGCGTCGTCGTGCGGGCCTTCAACCAGGAGCGCAGCGAACGAAGGCGGTTCGTGACGGATTCGGAGAAGCTGTTCACCACGAACATGCGCCGGGTCTTCATTCAGAGCCTCAATCAGGCGGTCACCGGCACGCTCATGGGCGTGGCCCCGCTGATCGTCGTCTGCTTCGGAGGCTACCGCGTGATCGCGGGCACCATGAGCGTCGGCGATCTGATCGCGGTGACGATGTACCTCAGCCCACTGTACCTGCCGTTGCAGCGGTTCAGCGAGCTGAACGTGGTGTACGCCAACGCGATGGCCGCCCTCGACCGGATCTACGAGATCATGGACGAGAAACCCGAGATCGTCAGCGCCCCCGGCGCCGTGGAACTCGACAACGTGCGGGGCGCCGTCGAGTTTGACCGCGTCAACTTCTCGTATGACGGGACGTGTCCCGTGCTGCACGAGGTCACGTTCCAGGTCTCGCCGGGCGAGAAGGTGGCCCTCGTCGGGCCCAGCGGCTCGGGCAAGACCACGATCGTCAGTCTGATTCCTCGCTTCTACGACGTCAACGCCGGGAGTGTGAGGATCGACGGCCAAGACGTCCGCGACGTGAAGGTCAAGTCGCTTCGCCGGCACATCGCGATGGTGTTGCAGGACCCGATCCTGTTCAGCGGCACGATCCGCGAGAACATCCTCTATGGCGACCCGACCGCCACCGATGCCGACGTTGTTGAGGCCAGCAAGGCAGCCAACGCCTACGAGTTCATCCTCTCGCTGCCGGGCGGGTTCGACGCCGAGGTGGGCGAGCGGGGCACGTCGCTTTCCGGCGGGCAACGCCAGCGCATCACGATTGCCCGAGCGTTCTTGAAGGACCCGAAGATTCTCATCCTCGACGAGGCCACCGCCGCCCTGGACACCGAGTCCGAGCAGTTGATCCAGAGCGCGATGAGCCGCCTGATCGCCGGCCGCACCACGTTCACCATCGCCCACCGCCTCTCGACCGTCGTCAACGCCGACCGCATCTTCGTCCTCTCTAACGGCTCCATCGTCGAGTCCGGCACCCACTACGAACTCCTCGCCCAGGCCGGCCTCTATCGCGACCTCCACGAAAAACAATTCGCCTCCCCCACCTCCCGCCCCTCCTGACGCCCCGCGCCGAGACCCTCCCGCCGGCAAACTGAGTATGCCGTCCATCAGGCTTTGGTGTTGGCGAGGTGTCTCCCACAATGGCCTATAACCAGTACGAAGTCAGACTCGTCGCGATACCAGTGAATCGAAAGGCACTTGTCTGGTTGTCCTGCGCCGATGGTGGTATGCTCTTCGAAGAACAGCCGCCGGCCCTTATATACGAATCTGTAGTCATCCTCCCACTTCCCCTTGCTTGTCTGTGATACCGGATGAACGTCGACACCCTCTTCTTTCAGGGCGTCCTTGAAACTCTTCCCCAATCTCCCCTCGCTCTCTTTCCATTGCGTGGCAACCAGCCAGAGAGCTTCCAATGTCTCATAAAGCCGCCGAGTGTTCTTGAATGGTGAGTTCTTGACTGATTCCTCCGCCGACTCAAGGAACAAGAGCGGCCCGCTGAAGTCGGCCTTTGCTCGCTGATACGCTTCATGAGCATTTGCGAACTCACGAATCCCTGTCGCACTGTCAGGGGCGATATCCTGCTCGGCGTCCGCTTGATCCCTGAACTGCTCGTAGGTAGCCCAGTTTGCCTTCTGTGTTTTCAGTTCATCGTGGAGCAGCTCGTTTCGCTTGGCAAGATCATCTCTCTCTTTGGTCAGGGTCTCGATTCTGCAGATAGCCTTTTCCAGTTCAGCAAGCAACTCGCCATTCTCGGCGGTCCCGGCCACGACTTCACTACGCAGCCTTGTTAGCAGCGCATCCTGGTGAGCCTTTGCTTTACGCCGAATCCCTGAGATGGGACCGAGTTCTCCTGCGCGGAAGCCCGACATTCCGGCGAGAACGCGGAATAGATGGGTCTTCAGCTCACGTCCATGAAGCCGGTGGAATCTGATGGAACGGCCCAAGTACAGCGGGTGCATAAAGGGCTGGTCTTGCAGAGTGAAATCAGGCCAGTAGACGCGGACTGCACCGTCAAAACAGGACAACTCTCTGCCTACGGTATCAGTCAAGCGGAATGCGGTCCATTTGTCTGATAGGAGTGCTACCTGGGCGAAACCAGCAACAGCCTTTTGCAGGACGTCCGCCTGAACTACGGGTTTCTCTGTCCAGACGTCTGGCGAAACAACAATGACAGGCAGTGCCCGGCCCTTCGCCAACAGAACGTTCCGTACAAAGTCATCCAATCCTGTTTTGGTGACGACTTGGTGGGCGACGGGGATGTCCTGCCCGCCAACGATGCACTTGCAGTGAGTCAGAGTCTCCCACACGATTCCCGGGCGGCCGAGTATGTAACGAGTCGGGCGAATGACGAACTTCGCTGACGTCAATCCGACCGAAACGGCTACGTAAATGCTCCCTGCGTCCCGAGCGAACAGGCACGTAGTAACCCAAGCAACGGAATCATCCCTGTCGTCGGGATGCCCCCACTCCAGCGAGAGTAATTCACAGTCATCATAGCATTCATGGTTTGAAAGGACCCAGTGGCCCCTCAATGGGGTCAGCCTGTTGCCATCAAAGAGGGGTACGACGTCTGTGTTCCAGACTCTTCGATACTTCTGCGTGACCCAGGCCGCACTGAGTTGTTTCAGGGCTCCGACACACTCAGTTGGTGTCTGCTTCGACCGTGGTCTCACTTCGAACTGAATTCCGTAGATTGTTCTCATCTCGCATCCCCTTACCAGGCATTCTCACTGACCCACCGCTCCGGTCCCTTCCCAGAAGACCTCATTGAGCCGCCATCGCACCGTCTCACTCGACGCTACGATCACGGCCTTGCAGATCGGCTATCATTTCAATCCGAAAGCGTGATCGTACTACGATTGTGCCATCCCTCGCTCTGGCTTCCATCCTGTATCCTGCTATCGGCCTCAGAAGGGATCGAGATAAGGAAAAGGAAAGAAAAAGGCGACCGGTCTTGTTCGGGGACTGCGTTCTTCCGGCTCTGGTGGCGTTTGAGCGTCGACGGCGGGGCGGTTGTGTGCCGTGGTGAGGATGGCGTCGGCGCGGACAGGGCGGCGAAGGCTTCTCGATGGGCGTGCGGAGAATTTGAGGATTCCTGCTGGATTCTGCTTTACAGCGACCATGAGATGGTGTAGTATCAACACAACAAAGCTCTTTCGATAAAGTGAATAACAAATGGCGAATCGCGGAAGACCAGTTGACGGTTGTCGGTTGCCAGTGGGGCCGGCGTTCCACCATTCCATCATTCCACCATTCCAGTATTCTCCGCCTCGGGTGGGCAAGGGTGGGGGCAATTGCGGATTGCGGATTTCGGATTGGTGATTCGTGGCGCGGCAATTGTCCGGTGGAGTGGGTCGGACGGACGCGAGGCAACTGCGCCAAACAAAGCCAATTCCCGCGTTGTTGGTCTGGAAATGAGGGTCCAGCGGCCAGACAAAGCCAATTCTGCGGCCGCGAACGGCCGCCGGTTGGAGCGTAGACGCGCAAGAACACAGATGCGGGCGGAGCGCGAGGAGAACGTGCGAAACAAAGCCAATTTGGCGGGCCGGGGGATCAGTCGGTGCCGGCCTCTTCGGGGGCCGGCTCGGTTGGCTCGTCTACGACGGGGTTCTTGGTGATCTCGGCGATCAGGGTGGTGGCGTAGCAGCCGGAGTCGAGCTCGAAGCGCAGCTCCAGGTAGGGGCCCAGGTCGTCCGTTCCCGTCGTGACGGCAACTCCTCGCGGCTGGAACCGCAGCGGCCGGCGGCCGCCCCGGGCGCCGAGCTTCTTCATCTGGCGGAACTGCTCTTCGCCCAGCCCTTCGGCTTCGAGGATGGGTTCCTCGATCTCGCCGGAAGGCCCTTCCAGGCGGGTGGTGCGCTGGCCCAGCAGCGGACCGGTCGGGCTGATCTCGAAGCGGTCGCAGCGGGGTTGCTCGGCCGCCGCGTCTTCCACGCGGAAGCAGGCGCCGTTCTCGTGCTTGTAGGCCATGTCGCCCGGCAGGAGCTTGTCGATGTCGGGCATGCGGGCGGTGAGCACGCGGTTGAACACGGCCGACTGGTATGCCGAGACGAAAAAGCCCTTGAGGTGCCTGTCCATCACCTTGAAGGTTCGCTTCTTGTTGCCCCGATTGGCGATGAGGGCCTTGAGGATGCGCCGGCGTTCGACGATCTGACGCGGCCAGGCGTCCAGGGCCTCCTGGTACCGCCCGTCGAGGTAGAGCTGGCGGGCCTGGAGCATCACCTCGCTGTCGAGCCGCGGATCGGGCACGCCGATGAACAGGTCGATGGCGCGATTGGCGTCGTTGTCGATGATCGCCTTGCCGATGAGGTGGTTGTCGACGCGGTTGCCGAAGCGCTGCGGGCCATAGTAGTTGGGCACGCCTTTCTGCGTCAGGATCGACAGCACCTGCTCGGCGGTGCGCGCCGCCTGGTCGAGCGGCATCGTCAGCTCGCGAAGCTTGATGACGAAGCGGTTGCCGGCCAGGTGGCCGAGTCTCAGCTTGTTGGTGTGGCGGGTGACCTGCCGGACGCGGATGTCTGCGACGTCGATCCCTCGCACTCGCTCGGGGTCGACGTGCTCGACGGAGAGCCACTGCCGGGTGACGGCGTGCGTGTCCTTCAGTCCCGCCGAGCCGATGTCACGACGCGCCACGTTCAGCGCCCGCGCGAGCCGGTCGATGGCGTCGCGCGTGCCGAGGCCGCGCTTCTCGATGAGGATGTACGTGTGGTCGCCCTCGCCGGCCGCCGGATAGAGAGACAGCTCTTCGACGAAGAAGTCTTCCGGCCGCGTCTTGATGACGCCCCCGGTGCCGGAGATGGCTGCCGTCAGGAGGATGGGTGTATCGTTCATGGCTTCGCCGCGATCTTCCTTCTGTCGAGATGTCCTGTCCATGGCAACCATCCCCAAGCTGCGCTTGAGGCCGCCACGCGGGACTGCCACCCGCGTTCGGTTTGACCGGGAGCTTTCTTTCGCCGGTCTTGGATGGTATAAGTACCCGCAAACGCAACAGAATACAAGAGAAGGACATGCTGGGATTCAAGAAGCGTCGACGAGCGAGGATCGCAGGGCGGCCCTTTCCGGCGGAATGGCTGGCGATTATCGAGAAGAACGTCCCGATCTGCCGGCGTCTGCCGGAGGCGGACCGGCAGGAGCTGCGCCGGCACATTCTCGTCTTCCTCGCGGAGAAGCGGTTCGAGGGTTGCGGCGGGCTGGAGATCACCGACGAGATTCGCGTCACCATCGCGGCCCAGGCGTGCATCCTGCTGCTCCACCGCCAGACCGACTACTATCCGGGCCTGACGTCCATCCTGGTGTACCCTCGGACGTACGTGGCCGAGCGGGCCCACCGCATCGTCGGCGACATGGTCCTCGAAGGCGAGGATGTGCGTCTGGGCGAGTCCTGGCATCGCGGGTCGGTCGTGTTGGCCTGGAACAGCGTGCGGCGGGGGGCCGCCAACCCGCGCGACGGCCAGAACGTCGTCTTCCACGAGTTTGGCCACCAGCTCGACAGCGCCTATGGCAAGGGCGACAACACCCCGGTGCTGCGGGACAGGTTCAGCTTCGCCGCGTGGGCCCAGACCCTCGGCGAGGATTTCGAGGAGTTCCGGCACAGCGTCGGACGGGACGATGAGCAGGTGCTCGACGAGTACGGGGCCACCGACGAGGCCGAGTTTTTCGCCGTGGCGACCGAGTGCTTCTTCGAGAAGGCCGGGGAGCTGCGGGACGTCCATCCCGAGCTATATGAGGCGTTGAAGGACTTCTACCAGCAGGACCCGGCCTCCTGGCCGCTGGCGCCGGCTCCCGGCGGACCACCGTGAACAAAATGGGCGATCCGGCCGGCAAGACTCTTGCAGTCTGGGCAACCTGTGGTATACTCTGGGGCACTGTGATTCCGACGCCGTAGATCCGCGAGGCATCACAGTCGAGGGCACGAAACTCCTGCGTTTCGGCTGTAAGGTTCAGTGGGTCTTGGGTTGGAACAGGACAATGGAAAACCATCGTAAGAGTCACATCAAGAAGAAACGCGTCAGTGGGTTCCGGGCACGGTCGCGGACCCATCACGGCCGCAAGATACTCTCCAGTCGGCGCCGCGCCCGAGTCAAAGCCAAACGCGGTTAGGCGTTTCCTCACGAGTTTCCTCGTCAGGTTCCCAGATCGCCGGCCTCAGACCATTGTGCCTGGTTCGCCGAGAATTGTCTCGATCTCGCGCGTTCGGCTCTGCGCCAGCATCGCCTGCGCCATCGCTTCCGCCTGCCGAATGGACATGCCTGCGATCGTCTGCTGGGTCCGCAACAGATAGGCGGGGTCCACACTGAGCGTGCGGACGCCGATGCCCAGCAGGAACGGAACATACTGCGGCTCGTGGGCCATGTCGCCACAGACGGACACCTCCCGCTTGCTGCCGTTGGCGGCGCGAACGATCCGGCTCAGGGCCCGCAGCACGGACGGATGGTGTGGCAGGTAGAAGTCGGCCACGCTGTCGTTGGTGCGGTCCACCCCCAGCATGAACTGGATGAAGTCGTTGGTGCCGATGGAGAAGAACTCCGCCTCTGCGGCGAAGTCTTCGATCAGCTCGACCACCGAGGGCAGCTCGACCATCATTCCGAGCTTGGGTTTGCCGTTGTGGGCGATGCCTTGCCGCGAGAGTCCATCGATCGACTCCAGCACGACCTCGCGGGCCTGGCAGAACTCGTCGATCGAGGAGATCATCGGGAACATGATCCGCAGGTCGGCGTCCGCTCCAGCGCGGAGGATGGCCCGCACCTGTTCGCGGAAGATCGGGCGGTTCTGGAGGGAGAACCGGATCGAGCGCATGCCCATGGCCGGGTTCTGCTCCTGGACGTCGTGGTAGTAGGAGAGAATCTTGTCGCCGCCGGCATCGAGCGTGCGGAACGTCACGGGCTTGCCCGGCATGGACTGGACGAGCCTGCTGTAGATGACGAACTGCTCGGCCTCGGATGGAAACGTCGTCCGCACGATGAACGGGAACTCGGTGCGGTACAGGCCGACTCCGTTGCATTGCAGCTCGGCCGCGAGGACGGCGTCGGTCAGCAGATTGATATTGGCCAGCAGTTGCACCGGCACGCCGTCGGAAGTACGGGTCTGCGGCTGGATGAGCTTCTTCTGCTCTTCGAGGCTCAGCCGGACCTTCTGCTGCGAGTGGAATTTCTCGAGCACGTTGTCGTCGGGATCGACGAACACGTTGCCGATCTGCGCGTCGACGAGGATCGGAGTCCCGTCCGGCAGTCCGAGCAGATCGAAGCTGTCCGCGATGACCATCGGCATGGCCAGCGAGCGGGCCAGGATCGCGATGTGCGAGGTGACTCCGCCGCCGACGAGAACCACGGCGCTGGCCTCCTCGCTCGATAGCTTCAGCAGGTCGGAGGGGAACAGATCGCGCGTGACGACGACGTGACCCCGATAGACCTGGGTGTCCTCGCCGGCGCTGATCAGGTTGTTCACCAGGCGAATGGCCAGGTCTTCGATGTCGTTGACCTTCTCCCGCATGTACGCGTTGTCGCTGGCGAGGAACGTCTGGATGAATTCGCCGCTGACCTCGGCTACGGCGACGGGCGGGTTGACACCGGTCTCGATGCGCCGGACGATCTTGTCGAGGAAGGCCTTGTCTTTGAGGATCATCAGGTGAGCGGCGAAGATCAGAGACGCCGCGTCCGACAGCTTGTTCTCGACGCGCTCCTGAAGCTCTTCGAGCTGATCGGTTGTGCGGGTGACCGCCTCGCGGAACTGCTCGATACTGTAGCGGCCCTCGAATTCGCGGTGCAACAGGAACGACAGGCTCTTCTGCTTGTCGATCACCATCGCCGGCGCGTAGGCGAATCCCTCGGAGGCGACCCTGCCTCTGACGAATTTCAGTTGGGCCGGAGCGGTCGTCTGGACCTCGGGATGTTCTGATCGCGGCTCGTGCATTCCCATGAGGAACTGGGCGTTCTCGATGATGTGGGCCAGTTGCGACGCCACGGTCTCCAGGGCCTTGATGTCGGCGTCGGTGAAGGACTCGCCGGTGCTGCGCTGGAGAACCAGCACGCCCATCTTGGAGATGCCGCGCGCGATGGGCAGCGCCAGGAACGCGTCGAACCGCTCCTCGAAGAGGCCCGGGAAGAACTTGTAGTTGGGATTGCGGCTGGCGTCCTTCTCGCAGACGGTCTTCATCTCCTGGAGTGCCAGGCCCGTCAGTCCCTGGCCCAGCCTCAGCCGCACCTTTCCCACGGACTCGGGGTTCAGGCCGCGAGTCGCGCGCAGCGTCAGCATGCGTTCGGCCGGGTCGTACAGATAGACGGAGCAGACGGCCGAATGTGTCCGGTCCGCCACCATCTCGACCGCTTTGTTCAACAGCGTCTCGACGCTGGCGCTCTCTCGGAAGAGATGGTTCAGGTCGTTGACCTCATACAGCAGTTGTTCACTGTCCATGCTGCGACCTCGGCTCTCCTGTTGTCGTCCGGCCTTTCCGATGCCATGTACGCCGCCATCAGTCTACCGACGGCGATTGCGACCGGTTCGTCCCGGGTTCCGGATCTCCCGCAACGGTTCCCGCCGCGCACGAGGGAGTACTTATAGCGTCCGTGTGCGGCGCAGGCAAATGACTTGTGGGGCAATTCCGGTGCCACCTCGGTAGAATCGCGGGCGTTCTCCCCGCGGCCCTCGCCACAGCAATGGAATATGGAGTGGTCACCCCGCACGGCTCCAGGCGGAAGCGACAAGAATGTATCAGGCCGAGCCCATGTCTACGGAATTGTCGTCTGTGGCTGGTCTATCGCTCGACGATGAACGTAATGTCGTATGGGAGGTCTTCTTTCCCGCCTTGGCGCTTGGGCTGACGCTCGGTGCCGCCGTCGTCGGTCCCGTCCGGGCCGATGCTGTAGACGACATATCCCCCGTCACGCTTCTTGTATCGCAGCGGTCGGCCGTCGAATGGGTCGATCGGCGTCGTCTCGAGATAGCCTGGCACGAGATCGGTGGTATCCTGAGGCAGTTGCGCCGTCGCGAGTCGATAACGCTCGACGGCCACTGCCGTTCGCGCCACCTGCATCCGAGCCATCCCCTGCACATTCACGCCGATCAGACGGGCGCATGGAGGAGTCAGCCAGTCCAGAATGGAAGAGATGCCCGATGTGTTGTACCGGGCCTCGGCTGTCTCGATGGCCTGCTTGCGTTTCCACGGCTCCATCTGAGCGATCTCGATCGCTTCGGCCATCCGATCCAGGTGGCGGATCAGACTCAAGTCGACAACGCCCAGTTCGCGGAGAATCCCGGCCACCGCTACGGAGAGGTTGCCTGGGCCGTAGTTCGACGGCTCATCGGCCATATGCAGTCCGAAGCACCGCTCTGCGGCCAGCGCCCGCACCATCGAATCGGGATCATCGCCTTCGTACAGGGCGGCGTCGATCTGCACGAGATGGGCGTCAGTCAACGTCGTCCGGTTGACCACCTGCTCCAGCCCCTCGGCGGTCAATTCCAGATCAGCTTGGGCGACAACTTGGGAGATGATCGTGGGCAACTTGACCAGGGTGCGGGCCAAGCCATAACTGCTCAGAAGCATCCGGGTCGCTGTGTTGGGATCGTCCTGTTCGGCGTGCAGAACGGCCCCCATGACCAGCAGACGCGTGGTGCGTCGAATCGCGGCGAGATCGATCAACTCTGCATCGTTGCCCTGCGTGAAGTCGACGGGGTAACGGCAATCCGGGATCGCCAGTCCTTGACGCAGCAGTTCGAGCGTCTTCTGGTTCCCGGCGAGCATCGAAGCCGTTACGTGCTTCGTCGGGTTGTCGAGCGCCTGCCTTCTGCGCGGCAGGGGCGCGTTGCTGAACAGGGGGACTCCATTGGCGTCTTCGGTCGAAGGGGATATCAGATGGCTCAGGGCCGTGGTGATGTAGTCGGCCGCGTTCTCGGCAAACGCAGGTATCGTATAGCTGGCATCGAGTTCTTCACAAGTGGCCGGATACCCGGCGGCACGCACGGCATCGAGACGGCGGTTCACCTTCGTCCGAACCACGATGCGAAACACCGCGAAGGCGATGACCAATGCGCCAAGGACGAACACGGCGACGTGCCAGGACCGAATTCGATGTCTGCTGTTTCTCTCGCCTTGCTCGGTCATGTTGGCTCTCTGTCAGGAGGTTGACGCTCGTGTCGAGTTTCCGCGTGGCCGAATATAGCAGATCGCGGACGGACGGGGAATTGTCAATTCCACGGCAGGCGGAAGAGACGGATTTCATGGGACTCATTCGGCCGAGCGACTTCCGCGTAGACCCAAAGCTCGTCATCGACCCACATCCAATGCGAATAGCGCCATGTCGCGAAACGCGCGCTCGGTGTCGTGCTGGCCAGCAGGGGGTTCTCCGGCGTCAGGTCGGTGACGTGATGGAGGTCGAACGTGAAGCCGACGCCGGTGGCGATGTTGTAGACCGGGTCGTGCCAGTCGCAGGCCGAACCCTCGTAGATGAACAGGTATCCCAGACCGACCGGGACCACGCTCGCCGGGCGGACGTAGAAGTCGTGCCAGCCGGTCAGGTCCATGATCGACTGATAGGGACTGCCCACCGGCTCCCAGGTCTCGCCGTCGCTGCTGCGGAAGTGATAGATGCGTTCGGTCCGACGCATGACCCCGATGACATAGCAGTGGCAGACCCCTTGTGCACAGATGATGACGGGGTCCTTGTATTCGTTTGGGATGACGTCGCGGTCGTCGGATTTCGGCAGGGGGGCGATGACGACCTTTGCTGATCGCGGATCGAAGGCGGTCGGATCGACGGCGTCCGCGAACTTGATGATCGACCAGGGGCCATCCTGCCACGGGCCGCACGCGTAGAGCCTGAAGAGACCGGTCTTCGGATCGATCAGCAGGGCGGGGCGCTCGAAACCGGGGATCGGGACGTCCTCTCTTCGGATGCTGTGCACCTTCTCGAAGTGGATGCCGTCGGCGCTGCGCAGGATTCGAATCTCGTAGCCCCGCAGGCCGCGCGGCGCCTCGGCGGTGCGCATCCGGCAGGCCAGCCAGAACGTGCCGCTCTGGTCCCGCACGACCGACGGTGCCCCCGCCCACCATTCGGCTTCGTTCCGCTCTGGCTCGACGATTACCTCATATTCGTGGAACTCCGCCGCAACGTTACCGAGCGGACCATCGGGAGCGGGGACCGGCCGGCTCCGGATTGCGAGGCACGGGTGGGCCATCGCCAGCGATAGAAGGGCGGACGCGAACAGATGCGCATTCGGTCTCATTGTGCAGTTCTCCTGCGACTATTCCATGGACTGCTGGCCAGATGGTATGCCGCCAAGCGGATGTCGTCAACGCCCGTCGAAATCGCAGCGGACGATCACATTGCGGTGACGTGCCCTGGGGTCGGATGTGAGACGGGCCGGGCATTTGAAAAAGGTTGACGACGCTCCGGCCGGGCCCTATAGTACCTCCACTTCGATTGCTGCGCCCGTAGCTCAATTGGATAGAGTCGCGGACTTCGAATCCGAAGGTTGCAGGTTCAAGTCCTGCCGGGCGCGTTGAGGACGGCGTTTGTGGTTCGTGCCGCCCGGATGCGCAACGCAGGTGTCCTGGCCGCCGGCCTTACGACTCCTGGCCCGGCTACGGCGGGCTGACCAATTGGATTCTGTGCGTGATGCTGGCCAGTCCGATCTGCTGGACGATTGTCATCGCCGACAATACGCCTGTTCTCATGTCGTAGGTGCAGTCGGTGCGATGCAGCGGTCCGACCTCGCTGATCGTCACGGCGCCCGGCCGCACATCGCTGACGGTGACGGTTGTACCCACCTTCTCGTTGGTCTCGATCAGTTGGCCCGGCCGCACATTGCCCAGGGCCTGCGGCGAGATCCACAGGCCGCCGATGGTCGCGGCCCCCGAGGCGCCGTCCTGCGTCGCCTCGTTGGGCGGCATGCCCGGCAGCGACTCGAAGAGATATCGGTTGGTGAAGCGCACCCAGCCGGGCCCGCAGGCCTTCGGCGTGAGCGTCGCGGTCATTGCGCGGTCCAGCTTCGACCCGGCGACCGAGACCACCGACGTCTGCACACCCCGGTACGACAACTGCCCGAATCGCTCGATCCACTGCGGCGGCGGCGCGTCCTTCCACGGCACGTCGATGTCCTTGCGCTCCACGAGCCACAGGGTGACCAATTGGGCGCTTCCTTCTCCCATCCCTGCCATGCCCTCGCCCCCGATCGGCGCCGTGAGCACCGACTGTCCCTGTCTCCGCGAGGCGTGGAAGATCATCAGCCCGGTGTCCAGGTCGTACACATGCGCCTGGTAGCCGGAAATGTCATCGGTCTGAAAGCGGATCGCCCGATACGTTCTTCCTTCCAGGGTGTAGGGCATCCGCAGGATGCGGACGCCTTGCGCATTGACCTCGGCCACCTGCGCGAGCACCTCGGGATGAATCCAGTAGTCGGCGGCGCAGCCGGCGTGACCGACCATTCCTCCCCCGACGGCAAACCCGCACTTCTTGGTCGCGGTGTCGAGCGAGTAGAGCTTCGTGGACAACTCCGCAACGCCGCCACCGACGTGGCCGACGGACACGACGTTGAAGGCTGCACTGCCACTGGCACCGATCTTCTCCTGGCGGTAGCGCGTGCCGGTGTTCTTGTCGATCCAGTTGCCCTCGTCGTCCTGCACGAGCTTGCCGTATTCGCCCGGGATGCTGGCGGTCATTCCGAAGTAGGTCAGTCGTGTGCCCGGCTTGATACAGGGTGGGGCGCCCGCCTGGGCGGCGGCGGGGACCAGGGGCAGCATGATGCTGGGGTCGGGAACGGCCGGAGGCTGTGC
Organism: Phycisphaerae bacterium; assembly: GCA_012744475.1. GTDB lineage: Bacteria > Planctomycetota > Phycisphaerae > Sedimentisphaerales > Anaerobacaceae > Anaerobaca. The sequence goes on along the minus strand of JAAYBV010000067.1, from coordinate 176,318 downwards.
ACCCCACGCGCCTGGACAAGCCATCAACGATGCCACACACAGAAGCCCAACGTAGAAATGCCTTTGCCGCACTACCATGACGCACCTCCTTGCCGCATTTGCCCGCCGGGCCGGGGAACTGCGAACACGCGACGCCGGTCGCCCTATGGAAAGAACGCGCGTTCTCGGCCGGCCTGTTGCCGGCGGGCAGGATGGGCACACCCGAAAGTCATTGTCCGCGCGTTTGTCTGCATGGCACAAGCCTATGTGGACCGGCAGTGTCTGTCAATACGCAATCCGGCCAGCGGCCTTCGATGCTCTGGAAAGAGGGCGGACGGTTGAGGCCGGTGCGCCTGCCGTGGTATCATAAAAGGCGTGATGCACGGAAGGCCCGCATGAAGGCGAAGGAGGAATCGCGTTCATGTGCGGCCGTATCCGGAGGACATGAATGGCTGTCAAGGGGAACCGATGGCTATGCAGTCCAGGAAGGCGAAGAGAAGCAAGGGCAAGCGGTCGACTCCTCGCGTTGTGCTGAGCCGGAAGAAGAGGATCGCATTTGCCTTCATCGCCTTGGTCCTTTCCGGTGCATTGCTCCTACTGGTGGAGGGGTGTCTGCGTCTGTTCCGTTACGGCGGCGATCCTCGGCTCTTCGTCGCCGCCTCGGTCGAAGGGGGGCGTTTCCTGACCTGCAACCGCGAGATTGGACGGCAGTACTTTCCTTACCTGGTGAAGGTGCCGAAACCGTCGTGGGATGCGTTCCTCAAAGACAAGCCCTCGAACGGGGTTCGCATGTTCGTTCTGGGTGGCTCGACGGCTGCCGGTTTCCCGTATGGCAATAACCTGATGTTCTCTCGCATCCTGAACGTCCGGCTACAGGAGGCGTTTCCCGACCGGAAGATCGAGATCGTCAACACCGCCATGTCCGCTACGAACACCTACACGCAGCTCGATTTCCTGGATGAAATCCTCGCGCAGAAGCCGGACGCGATTCTGATCTACTCGGGACACAATGAATACTACGGCGCGCTGGGTGTCGCATCCCGCGAGTCTCTGGGCCAAAGCCGCGCGGTGGCCAGAGCCTACCTGAAGCTGCGTCGACTGAAGCTGTTCGTGCTGGCGCAAGATGCTGTTGGCCTGGTAAGAGGCATGCGGAAACAAGGCGCCGACTACGATCCGAGCGCCACCCTCATGGAGCGAATGGTGGGCGCAAAGGCCATCCCTCTCGATAGTCGGCTCTACCGGCAGGGGACACGGCAATTCGCTGAGAATCTCGACCGCATCTATCAGAAGGCTCGTGTCGCCGGGGTTCCCATCGTGGTCAGCGAGCTGGTGAGCAACGTGCGAGACCAGCGACCCTTTGTCTCCGTGGCGACGGGTTCGGCGCCGGCGGCCGATCTGGTGTTTCGTGATGCGCAGGCCCTGGACCGGGAGGGGGACCACGAGCAGGCGCATCGCCTCTACACCAAGGCCAAGGACCTCGATGCGTTGCGATTTCGGGCCTCGGAGGAATTCAACGAGATCCTTCACGAGACCGCCCGGCGGTATGGTGGGGCGGTCGTTCCGATGAAATCCCGCTTCGAGGCCGCCTCGCCCGAGGGCATCATCGGGGACCATCTCATGGTGGATCATCTCCATCCGAATGTTGACGGCTGCTTTCTTATGGCCGCAGCCTTCTTCGATACGATCCGGGACGCGAAGGCGATCGATCTGCCGTGGGACCGCGCTGCCGTCAAGCCGATCGAACACTACAGACAGAATTGGGGCATGACCGATCTCGACCTTGCCTGTGCGGATCTCAGCATTCGGTATCTCAAGGGAGGCTGGCCCTTTCAGCCCCAGGCCGGACCGAACCGGAGCCTTCAGTCGTTTGGGCCGCAGGGCGAGGTGGATACCCTGGCCCTGCGTGTTCTGACCGACGACGCTTACAGCATCATCCTTGCTCACGACGATTTGGCGCAACGGCACGAGAGGGAAGGCCGCTACCTGGAGGCCTATCACGAGTATCGCGCCCTCTGCCACACGGTTCCCTGGAGCACGATCTTCCTTAACGATGCGGCGAAGAACCTGCTGCGCCTCAAGCGGACGGATGAGGTCCCTGCGCTACTGGCGCGCTCGCTGGAAATCCAAGAAACCTTCTTCGCGCTGCGCTGGATGGGACATCTGCTGGTCAATCAGGGCAAATTCGCAGAGGCGATCCCATATCTGGAGAAGGCCAGAGAAGGGCACGAGGACAACGAGCAGGTGCTGCTGTGCCTGGAGCAGGCCTATCAACACACCGGCCGTCACGACGAGGCCCTGGCAGTAGGGCAAAAGCTCAAAACGCTGCCGCACAGGAGCGATCGATAGCGCGACGCAGCGGACACAGTGGACACAGAGCGTTCGGTGACGCGTGGTTCGACAATGAGGTTTCGCATCTTGTCCTGATTGCCTATTGTCAAATACGTATTTTCCCTAATAGACAGGCCCTGCAACTGTCCGTAGATTCAGTCCATTCGTTTTCAAGGAAGGGGGAGGAGAGATCGGTCCTGTAGCGGCAGAGATGCCTTGTGGGAAAGGATACCCATGGACGCGAAAGGAACGACAAGGCGAAGAACCGCGTTTGCCAGGTTGCTGACGTTTGGGGCGGTGCTGTTGTTGTTCGTCTTGCTGGTGACCCCGGGTGACGCGGCTCCGGGATCGTATGTCGCAAGCCCCACGACGACGATCGGGCTTCAGCAGGCCTTGGCGACAAACATGGTTGCGCTGGGCGGCGGTGGCTATGGCAAGGTCCACTGCCCGGACTGGTGGTGGCCGCGCAGCCCGTGCAAGCCGCCGTGGCCGCCATATTGGACACCGGGCCCGCCGTACTGGCTGCCTCGGCCGCCGTATTGGGTGCCGGGACCGCCATACTGGGTACCTCGACCGCCGATCTGGTCGGGCTGGTGGTGGCAGTAGCCGCGAGATTCTGGTCGAAGTAGGGTGACGTCCGAGGGGCGGATTCTGTCTCCCGACAGCCCGCCCGCAGGGGGCTGAACTGTCATCATATTGGAGTCCGTCCGCGAGAGGATCACGGGCGGACACTCGTAGGGGAGTCAACAAGTGAACCTCGCAGACAGTACGCAGCGCCGGCACGTGCACGCCGGGCGCAGAGTCTTGGGGACTGTACTCATGGTCCTCGCCGCACTCCCATTGTCTGGCTGCTCCGACCAGGTTCGGATGCCCACGGCGGATGAACTGGAGGCCTTCGAGCAGGCCCGTTCCACCGTGCCGACGGTTGACATGGACCGCATCCAGAAGGCCAAGCTCAAGACCGGTCCCTATCGAGTTGTCGCAGGCGACGTTCTCGAGTTCACCATGCCGGCCCTGCTCCAGGCGGTTACGGCAAAGGAGGTGCAGGCGGCACAGACGCGAAGCGAGGCCGACTATCCGTACTTGTGCCGTGTGCGAGACAGCGGCGAGATTGTCCTGCCGGCGATCGGCTCGATGGACGTGGCGGGCCTGTCTCTTTCGCAGATTGAGCAGGCGGTCACCAAAGCGTACGCCGGCTACGTCGTCCTTGAGCCATCGGTGTTCGTCCGCGTCAGCGAGTTCAAGACCTCGAAGGTATACATTACCGGCGCTGTCGAAGAGCCGGGCGTCTATACGCTCCAGGCCGACCAGATGACGCTGAGCTGTCTGCTGACCGAGGCGGGCGGGATCGCCGAGGCGGGCGCAGCGCTGGTGCGCATTGTGCGCTCGGACCAGACCGGGCCGGAGAGTCTGACCGCCGACAGCGAGCCCATCCTGCTGCCGGTCGTGAACACGAACATTCCCTTTCAGGATATGGCTCTGGAGGAAGGAGACACCGTGCTTGTGGAGCAGACCCAGATGCCTCTGTTCAGCGTTCTGGGGCTGGTCAACAAGCCGGGCAACTTCCCGTATCCGCCCAACGCCGAGTACAACCTGACCCAGGCCATCGCCTACGCCGGCGGCTTCGATCCAGTGGCCGAACCACGCTACGCGACCATCTACCGCCTGACGGAGGATGGTTCGGTCGCGCGCGTGCCGTTCCAGTTGATCCAGAAGGGGGAATTCACCGAGGCGTTGGTCACGCCGATCCGTCCGGGCGACGTTGTGGCCATCGAGCACACCCCGAGGACCCGAGCCAACGCGATGATCCACAACCTGGTGCGGATCAACACCGGCATCTACATTCAGGGCCGAGACCTGTGGGATTAGACCGTCGATGTGCCAGGCAGAGAGGAAACGATGAACAGCCGAATGGAAGCCAGCTTGCCCGAGCCGTCGGAGACGATGCCGGTCACCGAGATGGTTGAAGGGTTCTCGGAGAGCCTGTTCGAGATCCTCTGGCGGCGTCGCTGGACCGTCTTGCTGACGGCGGTTGTGGCGATGATTGCGGGAATCGTGTATCTGGAGCGAGCCACCCCTCGCTTCACCAGCACGTCGCGAATCTACGTCGAACAGGCGGGGCCGGAGGTATGGGAGAAAGACGCCTCCGGCGTCGTGACCCGATGGACCAACTATCTCTACACTCAGGCGGAGCTGCTCAAGCAGACCGATACGCTCTCGGCGGCCCTGGCCCTGCCGGGCATGGCCGGCCTCAAGACCTTCGCGGACGTCGACAACCCGGTGACGAAGTTGCGCCGCGAGCTGGAGGTCATGGTAGGCAAGAAGGACGAGATCATCAATGTTTCGTTCACGTGTCCCTACCCGGATGAAGCCGCCCATCTGGTCAACTCCGTCGTCGACGCCTACATCACCAAGCACAACGAGCGTCGACGCAACACGTCGGCCGAGGTCGTCAAGATCCTCCGGGAAGAGAAGACCAGTCGCGATGCGGAGCTCAAGGAGAAGCTGGAGAAGATGGTCGAGTTCAGCCAGGCTAACGAGGGTCTGGCCTACGGCGCCAGCCAGGAGAGCAACATCATCATGCGCCGACTCGAACGGTTCCAGCAGGCGCTCGATGAGGCCCAACTGGCGACGATCGAGTGCAAGGCGTTTTACGAGACCGCCAGAAAGATGGCGGATGATCCGGTCGGGCTGCGACAGTTTGTCGAGGCCCAGCGTGCCAAGGGGATCTACATTGCCGGGGCGAACGAGGCCGCATCGCTGCGGGCCCAGTTGCAGCAGCTCGAACGCGACCGGGGCGACTGCCTCCTTCGGCTCAAGGCCGATGCGCCTGCGATTCTGGCCCTGGATGCGGAGATCGGCCGGATCGAAGCGCAGATCGCCGAGGTGGACGCCGACTTCGCCGCCCGGCAGTTGGCGGTCGCCGAAGAGCAGTACCAGGCCGCGGTGCAGAGGCAGGAGGAACTGGCCAAAGACCTGGACGAGCAGCGCGCCGCCGCGATTGCGCTGAACCGGCAACTGTCGCAGTTCACGCTCCTCCAATCGGACTACGAGCAAACCCTGCGGTTCTGCGAGATCCTCGACGACAAGATTCGCAAGCTCAACGTGGACCCGGAGGTGGGGGCCCTCACGGTTCAGATCGTCGAGACCGCCGAGCCGGCGACCGAGCCGTCCGAGCCGCAGAAGGCCCGAACCATGGGACTGGCTCTGTGCCTGGGTCTCTTCGCGGGCGTCGGCCTGGGTTTGCTGCGGGAATGGAAGGACCAGCGGCTGCGCTCGACTCAGGAGATCTCCGCTCTGCTCGGGCTGCCGGTTCTCGGAGTTGTTCCCTCGATGACGGCACCGAAGCAGACGCTGGCGATTCGCGGCCAGAAGGTTCGCATCAGTCCCGACTCCCGCGAGGCCGAGGCCTTCCGCACCGTGCGCACGGCCCTGTTCTTCGGACGGCCCAAAGACGAGGCCCGGACCATTCTGATGACGTCGCCGGCGCCGGGCGAGGGCAAAACGATGATGGTCGCCAATCTGGGCATCGCCATCGCTCAGGCCGGCCAGCGCACGCTGATCATCGATACGGACTTCCGCCGGCCGACGCTGCACAGGATCTTCGATCTGTATCGGCAGGCCAAGGGATTGAGCAGTGTCCTGGCCGGCCGGATGGGCCTGGACGAGGCCATCGAGCACCTCGGCATGGCGAATCTCGACGTGCTCACGTGCGGGCCGGATGTCCCCAACCCGGCCGAATTGCTCAACAGCAATCGCTTTGCGGAAGTTGTCAAGACCCTGGCCCAGCAGTATGACCGCGTGCTGATCGACTCGCCTCCGGTGATTGCGGTGGCCGATGCCCAGATTCTCGCAGCGCTGTGCGATGTCACCATTCTCGTGCTGCGGGCGCAGCAGTCGACGCGTCGCGTCAGCATGCAGGCGTGCGACAGCCTGGCGGGCGTGGGCGGGCGCATCCTCGGGGTCGTCGTCAACGATGTGCCGCGCAGGAGCGACCGGTACGGCTATTCCAGTGGGTACGGATACCACGACTACAACTACCGCAGCGGCGGCGACGGCCACACGAGAAAGAAGACTCCGATCGTGGAGATCGGCGGTCGAAGCGAGAGAAAGACCAAAGGGCAGTTGGAGCGGCTCCGCGCCGGCCTGATGCCGGATGCAGTGCCGGCCGACTCGCCCCACGATTGACCGACACAAAGAAATGGATAGGACCATCAGGGATGGAGCCCTGCGACCGGCTGATTACCCATAGTGACGCACAGATGCACGCGGAGGTCGATGTCCGCCGTCCCTGGGCCCGGCGATTCGACCGGGCGATCGAGCTGTTGCTGACGGCGCTGCTGGCCTTCGGTCCGCTGGCGTTTGGCGTCGTCGGCGCCTGGAGCGAGCAGATCGTCGTCGGCCTGGCGGCCGCGCTGGTTCTGGTCTTCCTCGTTCAGAGGGCTTTCATCGCGCCGCAGCCTCTCGTCTGGACGTGGGCATACGTCCCCATGACTGCCTTCGTCCTCCTCGCCATTCTCCAGTTGATGCCTCTGCCCGCTTCTGTGATCCGTGCGATCTCGCCCGAGACGGCTATCCTCAAGACACAGTTGCTGGGCGATCTGCCCGGCGCCGATGAAGCGCTGCGGCACGTGCGCTTGACGTTCTACGCCCATGCGACCAAGCATGACTTGCGTCTGCTCCTGGCCGTCACATCGGTTTTCTTCGTCGTGGTCAACGTCTATCGCGACCCGTCGCGCATCAAGCGGCTTCTGCTGTCGGTCGCGATCATCGCCGGGGCCGTCGGCCTGCTGGCCCTAGCCCAGGACCTCGTCGGCAACGGCAAGATCTACTGGATCGTGCCGGCGTACGACCGCGCTCGCTCGGGCACGTTCATCAACCACAGTCACTTCGGCCAGTTCATGAACCTCTCGATTGGAGCGGCCTTGGCCCTGCTGCTGGTCCTGGTGTACGAGGCGTTCCCGCATCGCCGGGCCACGCCGTCCGACGTGCTCGAATACGTCCGCTCTTCCGAAGCGAACCTCGTCAAGCTGCTGGCAGTCGTCATCGTCGTCGGCGCGGCCGCGGTGTTCGTCTCACTGACTCGCGGCGGGATGGTGAGCATGCTGATCGCCGCGACGGTCACGACCATCGTGCTCAGCTCTCGCCAGTCGCTCCGGGGACGCGGCTGGATCATCGTGCTGATCGCCCTGGCCGCCTTCGTCTGCGTGCTCTGGATCGGCTTCGATCAGGTCTACGACCGGATGGCCACGCTCGACGACCTGACCGCATACCAGGGCCGCTGGCAGATGATCGAGCAGAGCATCGAGGCGTGGAAGAAATTCCCCGCCTTCGGCGCCGGTCTGGGGACATACGAGGTGGTGTATCCCATGTTCGACCGGGGCGACACGATGTCGCTCGCGACACACGCCGAGAACGAATACGTCCAGGCCCTGGCCGAGACGGGCGCGGTCGGGGTCCTGGCCCTGGCGATGTTCGGTCTGGTGGTCTGGGCCTGCTATGCCGCGAGCGTTCGGGCCGGCTCGGTTCCCATTCGCTCGGCCGCTTACGGTCTGGGCTTTGGTCTGATCGCGGTTCTGGTTCACAGTCTCAGTGACTTCGGCCAGCACCTGCCCGCCAACACCATGCTCACGGCGGTCTGCTGTGCGCTGCTGGTCGCACTGGCGCATTCTCGCTCGAATGTCGCCGCGCCCGCAGATTGGTCCGGTCGACGGATGGTTCATGCCTTTGCCCCGGCGGTCCTGCTGCTGGTTGCGGCAGGGGGCTTTGGCTGGGCCCTGCTCGGAGCCAACGCCGCCCGCGTGGCCGAAGGGCACTGGAACAAGACGCAGCTCGCCGTCCGGCAGATGGAGCCGGTCCAATGGCGCTCCAGCGAGGCGGCCGCCGAGTACCTGTTCCGCCACGCCGTCGCCGCTGTCCAAGCCCAGCCGGACAACATCCACTATCGCCATCGGCTCGGCGTCTACATGTGGTCTTCGCTGATGCCGTTCGCCGACCCCAACACCGATGCGCTCGATCCGCAGGCTTTCCCATGGGCCCGCCGCATCGTCGAAGACCTGCACCGCGCGCGGCCCCTGTGCCCGACCTTCGGAGTGCTCATCAGCCTGGCCGGCCAGATCGAGCGGTTCGCGCTGGCCGATCCGAACGGCGCACCGCACATTCGCATGGGCTACCGGCTGGCCCCGTGCAACGCGGCCGTCTGTTTCGCCGCCGCGAGGGTCGACGCCGAAGAGGCCAGGGTCGAACAGGCGTTCGAGAAACTCTCTCGCGCAGCGCTGCTCGACGGCCGGTACTTCGCCCAGGCCGCCTCGCTGTGCATCGACGGTCTGGCCCGGCCGGACCTGGCGCTTGTGCTGGCCGGCGACAACGCCGGACGGCTCAGCCAGGTGGCCGACCTGCTGGCCGCATCGGACCGCCACACCGAACTGGCCCAACAGGCCAGGGCCGGCGCTATCGGCCTGCTCGCCGCGCGATCGACACAAGCCGATGCGCCCGCCTCCACGCACGTTTCGCTGGCCCGCTCTGATGTCGAGCGGGGCGATGTCGATTCGGCGATCGACCGTTATCGTCTGGCCTTGAGGAAGAGCTACAACCAGGTCGGCTGGCATTACGAGCTGGCCAGTCTGCTGGCCCGCATGGGGCGCGTCGAAGAAGCGATGCACGAGGCAAGAATCTGCCTGCGGCTGCGGCCGAACTACGCGCCCGCGAAGCGATTGATCGAGGAACTCTCGACGCGGCCGGTCGAGCCGGTGGCCTCGGGACAATAGCGTCCGGCGGCGAGAGCGACATGGCAGGACCCTCGTCGGTCACCCGACAGGGACGGAGTCTATCCGGGCGAAGTCAACCGCCTGCGCATAGGACTTGAAACACGAAGCACGAAATCCGAAATACGAAACAAATTCCAATGACACAAATCCAAATGTCTCAAACTGCCGGCCGTCCCGGCGCGCCGGGATTCGAGTTTGGGGCTCTAAGCTTTCGTGTTTGTTTCGTGCTTCGACATTCGAATTTCGGATTTGCAGCGCCGTCAACCGTCAACTGGTAACTGGTAACTGGTAACTGCCAACTGTCAACTGTCAACTTCCCATGACCACCTATGTCGCTGTCTATTTCGGTTCGGTCCTCGTGGCGCTGATCGCCACGCCGATTGTGATCTGGATCGCTCCCCGGATCGGCGCGGTGGACCGGCCGGGTGTGCGCACGATCCACGAGCGTCCGATCCCACGCATCGGCGGCGTCGCGATCTTCGTCGCGGCCATGAGCCTGATCGTCGCGGTCCTGTGCATCGACAACGTCATCGGCGAGGCCTTCCGCGCCCGGTGGCTGCAAATGACGATGCTGCTGGGTACGGCGAGCTTCATCTTCCTGGTGGGGCTGGTGGACGACCTGCGAGGGTTGCCCGCCCGCATCAAGTTCGCCGCCGAGGTGCTGGCGGCGGTCGGCCTGTGCGCCGCTGGCATTCGGATCGAGGCCATCGGTCTGACCAGCGATCTGCCGCTGCACCTTGGTCACGCCGGCTGTGTGCTGACCGTGCTGTGGGTGGTAGGCCTGACCAACGCGGTCAATCTCAGCGATGGTCTGGACGGCCTGGCGGCGGGCATCTCGGCGATCGCCTGCGGCGTGATCGCGGTCCTGGCCATCCACGGCGGCAACACAATCATGGCGATCCTCGCGCTGGCCCTGGTTGGCAGCCTCTCGGGCTTCCTCGTTTTCAACTTCAATCCCGCCAAGGTCTTCATGGGCGACTGCGGCAGCCTGTTCCTGGGCTACACCATCGCGGCCTCCAGCGTGATGTGCATGACCAAGTCCTCGGCGATCGTGGGCCTGGCGCTGCCGGCGCTGGCGCTGGGAATCCCGATCTTCGACACGCTGTTCAGCATGCTGCGGCGGTTCCTCGAACGACGCAGCCTGTTTGCCCCGGATCGCAGCCATTTCCACCATCGGCTGCTCGACATGGGCCTTCGCCAGCGTCACGCGGTGCTGGCGATCTACCTTCTGACGGTCCTGTTCACCGGCCTGGGCCTGTTCATGATGGTCTGCCGGGACATCAGCGCACTGATCGTCTTTGTATGCATCCTGCTGCTGGTGGTGCTGGTCTTTCGCGTGGTCGGCGCGGTGCGCCTGCGCCAGACGCTGGCGGGCCTGAAGGAAAAGCACGTGCTGAACCAGTGCTGCCGGCAGGAGCGGGCGACGTTCGAGTACCTGGAGTTGCGTTTCGACCGGGTGCGTGATGCGAGTCAATGGTGGGACGCGGTCTGCGAGGCGGCCGGCCGCATGGACTTCGCCTGGGTCTCGCTCAAGACGACATACCCGGATGGGCGGATCGAGGAGGAGATCTGGCGGGCCTCGGAGCCGAAGCCGGGCATGTCCCGCCTGGTGACGGTGACGATCCCGCTGGCGGCCAGCAACGGCGATCCGCCGCGACGGTTCGAGATCGCCATCTGGGCCGACGGCTCACTCGAAGCCGCCAACCGCCGCGCCACCCTCTTCGGCCGCCTCATCGACGAACACAGCCCCCAGCCGCCCGGCGGCCATTCGACGCCGGTTCAGCGGTTGACGGATCGGTCCCCAGGCCGGTATCATGACACCGCAGGTCCGAAGGAAGATACAAAGTCGGCGAAGGCCCTGACCCCGCCGATTTGACGGTTTGTTGGATGGAAGTCGGAGCGTCCCCCGGGATGGATAAGGAGCAATTCGAGGCCGAAGCCGTTGCTCGGTACTGGTTCGCCGAGGCGACTGAAGCCCTGACCGTAGCCGGTCACCTGATGGAGAAGGCGGACTACTCGTATGCCCTGTTCTTCGCCCATCTGGCGATAGAGAAGGAGCTGAAGGGTTTGCATGCGATCCGTCAGGGCCGGCACGCTCCACCCATTCACAACCTGGTGAGGCTTGCCAACGCTGTGGGAATCGAACTCGACGAGCGACAGACCGAAGCGCTCCTTCGGATCACGGCGTTCAACATTGAGGCGCGGTACCCTGACCTGAAGCGTGAGTTTCGGCGACAGTGCACGGCGGAATACGCGGCCGAGCAGATGTCGCTTGTCCGGGAGATACTCGAATGGCTCAAATCGCACCGGATATCTTAGCCAGCGTCGAGCGTTTTCTGGCCGTTGTGCGTCAGAAACTGCGCGTCGATGCGGCGTATGTATACGGCTCGCAGACGACGGGGGCGGCCCGTCCCTGGAGCGACATCGACGTGGCCGTAGTATCCCCGGATTTCTCCGAGGACCTTTTTGCCGAGCGCCTCGCATTGATGAAGTGGGCCGTCGCGATCGATGACCGCATCGAACCTCAGCCGTTCACACCAAGTCGCTTCGGTCCGAACGATCCGCTCGCCAGTGAAATCGCGCGCAGCGGCGTTCGGCTGGTATAGCCGCAACAGGTGCTGGAGCGACCGTCGGCATCTGAGTGCCCGATACCCCGGAGCCGGTTCCGAACGCCGCCGGGCACGCGCGGCATACGATACTCGAAGCTCCATCGGCCTTGGATCAAGTCTCGAATGCCCGAAACCAAGCTTCGAATGTCTGGAACAAAGCTTCGAATGCGAAGGTTGACGCTTCGAATGGAATGGATGAGGCTTCAAACAAGACAGATGACGCTTCGAATGCGAGAGTTGAGGCTTCGAATGCCACAGACGAAGCTGCAACCATGACAGATGAAGCGTCCAATTTGATGGATGAAGCTTCAAACACGAAGGATGAAGCTTCGAATGCGATACCCGAACAGCCCCGAACCGTGTTCTCAGCCCCGAAAACGCGATTTAGACCGTGATTCGTGACTCGTGTCTCGTCGCTCGCGTCTCGTCGCTTCCCTCGACTTCGCTCGGAGCTTGCCCTGAGCCTCGCCGAAGGGACAGGCTTTGCTCGTATCTCGTATCTCGTATCTCGTGAAACGTGAAGCGTAGAACTTCAAACTTGTCACTTCAGACTTGAAACTCAGAACTTGTCACTTAACACCCGGCCGCAGGCCGCACACGTAGAAGCGTGGATGCGTAGAAGCGTGAAACTTCAGACTCATCGCTTGAAACTTGGCTGGAGGCTGGAGGCCGTGACGCGTGAAGCCGTCAACTGACAACTGCCAACGGGTAACTGACAACTGCCAACTGCCAACTGAAAACTGCCAACCGCCATTCATCAACAATCAATAGCGAATCGCCCCGTGACATTTTTTCCCTTTCTGCTGAAGTCTCCCCCTTGCCCGGCCGATAGATGGCGCCATGAGACGTGCGGGCCCAGTTTGAGCGAGCGCTTGCCCATGGTCCAATGCGCGCAGCGCCAGGCATGGATGTGCCGCGTTGCGCAGGCAACCGCCGTCGGCCCTTCGCCGGCGGCCTGAGCAAGGAGACTGTATATGGCAAGATTCCCCACCACGGAATCGGATGTGGCCACACTGGCCGATGAGATGATCACCGGACTGACCGAGCACGAGGACGTCTTCCCCGCGCCGCCGGTGACAGTCGAGTACGTCACGAACGTGCGCGACGCCTATGCCCAGGCCCGGGCCAGCCTTCTGACCAAGCAGACGGCGGCCCAGGAGGCGACGTCGACCAAGGACATGATCCTCGGCCAGCTCGTCGGGCTCATGAAGAAGAACATCCGCTACGCCGAGACGACGGTCGGCGCCGACAGCGAGCAGTTGCAGCTCATCGGCTGGTCGCCGCGCAAAGCGCCCACGCCGCTGGCCCCGCCGGGCCAGGCCCGACTGCTGGCAGCCGTGCGGCAGGAGGAAGCGACGGTCGAGCTGGCCTGGAAGGCCCCGGTCGACGGCGGCAAGCCCAGCGCCTATCGCATCATGCGGCGCGAACGGCCCGCCGGGCCCTGGCTCGACGTCGCCACCGCCGTCGAGACCACCGTCACGCTGATCGACCAGCCTCGCGGCAAGGAGTTCGAGTACCGCGTCATCAGCGTCAACAAGGCTGGCGAAGGAGAGCCGAGCAATACGGTGGTCGTCGTGCTGTAAGAACGCAGTGAGAACTGACAAGTGGGAAGCTAAAAGTGCGAAGGGAGCACTTGTCAGGGAACAGTTGACAGCGGTCAGATCACAGGGAACAGTTGACGGTTGTCAGTAACCAGTCGCCCCCGGGCCGGCCCCGTCAGAGCCGGCCCGCCGGGCCTCTTTAACGCCGTCGCCCGTCGCCCGTGAAGCGTGAAGCGTCGAACTTGAAACTGAGAACTGAGAACCGCGAACTTCCATTCATCAATAGTCAATTCGCCCGGCCGCAGGCCGCAAAAGCTACTGCCGCCAACTGACAGCCGATAACTGCCAACCGCGAACTGAGAACCGATAACTGCCAACCGCGAACTTCCATTCATCAATCGTCAATAATCAATCATTCTGCCCTTCGCACTCGAAAGCTCCACTTTCGGACTGCCCGATAACCCAAACCCGGTAAGGAAAAAGCAGTGCAAGGTTGAAGAAATTCCTTTCATGTTCGGGACCCGACCTGAGAAGACGAAAGCGCGGTTCGCTCACAGCATTCCAGACGAGGCTGCCCTCCTGACCGCTGACGCGGAACAAGTGAGTTCACTTGAGGCAGTGGACCTCCCCGAAACCTCCGAATGCGGGCTTTGGCCAAGACTGCGGGGTTCGGCACTCATCCGGTATTTTGGCCGCAGCCAGTTCTTCCGGAACATGTCTGTCGTTCTGGGGGGCACGGTTGTCGCCCAGGCAGTTGGCGTTGCCATCGCGCCAGTGATCAGCCGTCTGTTCACCCCCTCCGATTTCGGCGTGTTGGGTTCCTTCAATTCCATCCTGTTGGTTGTGGCCGCATTCGCGACGCTGCAGTACTCGCAAGCCCTCATGCTGCCTCGAAACGAGGAAGATGCCGCGAACGTATTTGGGGCCTCCCTTCTATCTGTTTGTATTGTCACCTTGGTAGCTTTGCTGGTGGCGTATCTGCGCTCGGATTGGCTACTCGGGCTGTTGAAAGCGCCCCAGTCGGCATGGCTGCTTTGGTTCCTTCCGCTGGGCATCTTTGTGGCGGGGATCAATCGGTCGTTCCAGGCTTGGTGTGTCAGGAGAAAGGCATTCACGACGACTGCATCTTCACAAATCCTTGGAGCTGGCTCCTCCAACATGCTGAAAATTGTGTTTGGCATTCTGAATCAAGGCAGTCCCGGGCTGATCGTCAGTTCCGTTGCTGCCAATGGGATCGCCAGTATGAGCCTGGCTCGCAGGGTCCTATGTGCGGACAAAGCCCTGCTGAAGGAATCCTTGAACTGGAGACGGATAGCCAGCCAGGCGAGAGTGTACCGTGACTTCCCTGTCTATAGCGCAACGCAGAATACAATGAACGCTGTCTCGCAGGGACTACCAGTGCTGATGCTGGCTCACTTCCATGGCATTGCCGTTGCCGGAGCTTATGCCTTTGGCATGAAGCTCATACATGTGCCAATGGACTTCATTCTGACTGCCCTCCGGCAGGTGCTTTTTCAGAAAGCCAGCGAGACACATAACCAGGGAGGCGGTCTACTTCAATTGTTCATCAAGACGACTGGTGGCCTAATGGCGGTGGCTTTGTTGCCCAGTATTGTTGTATTCATCTGGGCCCCGGAGCTCTTCTCGTGGGGTTTTGGAGAAGACTGGTGGGAGGCTGGGATGTTTGCGCGGTGGCTGACACTGTGGATGTATGCCGGATTCTGCAATGTGCCAGCTAACCTGTTCGCCAGGATACTCCGGCAGCAAAGAAATTTGTTTCTCTATGAATGTATCGTACTGTTCTCGCGTACGATCATACTACTTGTTGGTGGACTCTATTGGTCGGCGCTGTCAACGGTTGCCGTGTTTTCCGCTCTAGGTTTCCTTCTAAACAGTGCCCTCATCCTATGGATTGGTAGTTTGCTCTTGCAGCAAAGGAAACCTGTTGAGGCAAGCGGCATCCGGCAAAGGTGACTCGCTGGCGCCTTCATTGAGTGTAATCGTAGAGATATGATGGGCTCCATCACCCCATTAATCACTCCCATATGACATATCCCGAAAGAGTTCTGCGTGTGGCACACATGAAGAGGTCAAAATGCACAACACTCGCCATTCACCACCGGCCCGGCAGCTTTTCCGACCGATGGATTGAGTACTGCACTGAGAATAGCATCCGGTATGATCTGGTGAATTGCTACGACAGCGATATTATCCAGCATCTCAGGTCATGCGCTGCGTTCCTCTGGCATTGGAATCATTACGACTGTCGGGCGAGACTGTTTGCCAGACAGCTGACCTACTCATTGGAGGCTGCTGGTAAGCTCGTATTCCCAAACAGCCGCACTTGTTGGCACTTTGACGACAAGGTTGGACAGAAGTATCTCCTAGAGGCAATTGGCGCTCCGCTAGTGCCATCTTACGTCTTCTATGATGAAGAGGAGGCAATGGAGTGGGCAGGAGCAACCGATTACCCGAAAGTCTTCAAATTGCGGGGAGGGGCGGGCTCCAGCAACGTGTTATTAGTAAGGACACGATCTGAGGCAGCCCGCCTGATCCGGAAAGCATTCGGTGCCGGGTTCAGTCCTATCAACCGGCGCGCTTCGCTCCGAGATAGCATTTCTGCGTTCCATCACTGTCGCACCCACCACACTGCGAGGGGTTTGATAGGGGCCTTGTTCCGATGTGTGATTCCAGGAGACATCGAGAGGCGCATGGGCCGAGAAAGAGGTTATGTGTATTTTCAGGATTTTATCCCCGGCAACAAGCACGACACGCGAGTTGTCGTAATCGGTAATCGTGCCTTCGCCTTTCAGCGGGAGGTGCGAAGGAATGATTTTCGAGCCTCAGGCAGCGGCTCTACAATACTCGACCGCAAGAAGATTGACACTGAGTTCATCAGGCTCGCTTATGAAGTTAGCCGCCGTCTGAACCTCCAGAGCACCGCATACGACTTCATCAGAGACGAGTCGCGAGGGCCCCACCTGATCGAAATGAGTTATGCATTTCCCGCCAACGGACAAGTCGCGAAGTGCCCCGGCCATTGGGACGGAAATCTCAAGTGGCACGATGGTAAGATGTGGCCGCAGGACGCGATACTGGAAGACATGCTTGCACAGATTGCAGTGCGTTCAGCGGAGGGCATATGAGAGTCGCGTTCTTGATACCAAACTACTATGAGCAGCGTGTAGGCGGGGCGGAGTATCGTGCGTATCTCCTTGCCAAACACCTGCAGGAATCTGGCCATGACGTACATTACATATTCATAGATAATCATGCCCCCTTTGAATCTGACTCTGAAATACACTTGGTTCCCATTGCGAGGATGAGATGGCCAGAGCGGCTAGGCACAAATACCCTCATGTACAGGCAACGCGTTATCAAGGCTTTAGATGGTATTTGCCCCGATATCGTATACCAAACACACGGATGTGCTTGGACGGGCATAGCGGCCGAATACTGCAGGTCACACAAGTGCAAGATGGTGTGGCATATCGCTAGCAGTCCCGATGTCGAAAAGGTTTGCATCATACGATGGTGGCGGAGTCCTCAGACCCTGGTTGAACGACGATGGCTCCATTATGGTATTTGCCACAGTTCCGTGATTGTTGGACAGGCTCACTATCAGGACAAGCTTCTGGGCCAGAACTTCAAGCGATCCTGCGATGCCATTGTTCCAAATTGGCATCCCTATCCACCTGAGCACATCCAAAGAGCGCGCTCGCCTGTGAAGGTGCTCTGGATTGCGAATATTAAGCCGTCTAAGCAACCCAAGGTGTTCATTCGACTGGCAGCGAGATTGTGCCAACACGTGGAAGCCTCGTTCATTATGGCCGGGCGTGCTGGCGGCCGCATTTACCAACGCTCGGTTGAAAAGATGCTTGCGCGCGCGTCGCAGATTGATTATCGCGGTGAATTGCGTATGGCGGATGTCAACGCACTCCTTGCGAAGAGCCACATCCTTGTCAGTACGAGCCAATACGAGGGTTTCTCAAATACCTTCATTCAAGCCTGGATGCGTGGGGTACCCGTGGTTAGCCTGAACGTAGATCCCGACGACGTCATCGCGCGGTATGGCCTAGGATATCACTCACACACATTTGACAGATTGTGCATGGATACACGGCGTCTAATTCAGGACCCCCAGCTGCGGGATGCCATGGGTGAGGCCGCACGCAAGTATGCTTTTGAGAACCACTCGTTAGCTAACCTTTCTGCGATGACAGAGTTGTTCCGGAGTGCGGCATTATCACTGTAGCAAGGGGCATCGCAGTGATCAGCTATTCTCGTACAGAGGGGAACTCCTACGGACGGGCGCGGAGATTCGGATCTCCACGCTTCGTCGGCGGTACAGGACCTACCAGTCGTTTGCGCAAGATAGAATATTCTCTGCGAGTGCCGCTTCTGGTTCTCCTTTTTCTTACGCTGTTCTTGCGAGGAAGCGTATCCGAACACGTGTTTGGCAGTAGTCCCGCCAGCAGTGGTGAGCACGAGTCTATGCTTGTGCGGTTCGCTGTCGAGGCTGTGATAGTACTTGTGATAGCTGGACTGTGGCGGCGGCATAGACCTCCCGTTGCATTTTGTATGGCCCTGGCTTATGTTTTCTGGTCCCTATTCGCAGGCATGTGCTCTCCAGAGAGCAGCCCTATCGATGGATTCAAATATGCGCGTTATACGTTCTATGGGTTTGCACTGTACCATGTGTTTCGGATACCCGGGTGGCAGGGACGTGAACTGAAGATGATAAATGGCTTTGTCGTGTCCCTATTTCTAATGCAGATCGGCGCGTCTGTGCTTCATGCCGCCTTATTTGGAAGGGTCGAATGGCGCGTAGGGACAATGACTGTCTCCGGTGGGGAGTTGGCGACATTGTTTCCGTTATTTGCCATTGGGGGTGCGTTGGGCTACTATTTCTATATCCGGCAGTCTCTGTGGGTCATGCTCATCGCCCTGTCATTCACCATTGTGGGTTATGCAAGCGGGAAACGTGCCATCTACTTCCTTGTTCCGTGCCACGTCCTGCTCTGTGTGCTGATATATCTTCTGCGCAGTGAGCACCTGCGCGCCAATACTCTCAGGCGCATCTTGAGGCACGCGGCCATATGTGCCCTTATCGCGTTGCCACTGTGGTTGTACGGAATGGATCGCAGCTATGGGTTGTCGTCCGGGAATCCGCACGCCTCAGTGGTTGAGAGATTCACGGACGCCCTTCGATTTGCGAGTGAGTATGAACGGGGTGAGTTGTCCGACGGGCGGACAATGGGCCGCACCAGTACAAGCATTAAGATATTGCGTTTTTTATCATCGGCAGATATCTGGCGCATTCTCTTCGGCTTTGGGCCGAATGCGTTTAGTGAGAGTAGAGGGGAGCAGGAGGGGGGTGGATATGGCTTTTCTACGTTGCATATTGCGTATGGGATTACTGGATGGTCTATGGACGTAGTCTCCATAGGCGTCCCCGGCATGGTTCTGTTCCTGGCCGCTTACGGAGCCGTGGTGCGGGATATGATGCGCGCGGTGAGCATAGAGACACTGCCATGCCGATGGAGGGCAATCCACTTTGGGGTGCTCTTGGGGTTCATTCTTACGTTCTATATGTACTTCTTCTACAGTGGCATAGTCGTGACTGCCAACCCGGTAACGCTTACATTGCTGGCTTATGCCGGGCTGTTAACCGGGTCAGTATCTCGTCGAGAGCCTATGTCTGTGCCGGTGCGGCAACATTGGCACTATAGACGGAGGCAGATGATTACGTTGGCAGGCGGATCTTAACAATGCATCCACACGATTCATACACACAGCAGCCACTCAACATTCTAGTTGTCTGCTGCAGCCCATTTGGCTTCATAACAGATGCAGTTGAACTGGTCAAACACGTAGGGTGCAGGCACGCCGTGACGGTTATCTCACTTGGTCGTGGCCCGATGGACGGGGCGAGTGACACCGTGCCTCATGCAGTGAGGCATAGCGTGGTCGATCGCTCCTCGCACGTCCTGTGTCGAATCTGGAAGTGGCTTGACGCGTGTGCTCGTGCCTGTCGGGAGGACTATGACATAGTCTACCTGTACTATTTCCCCATGTGTTCTCTCCTGCGGTGTGTAAACGCACGGAGACGCTTCATTCTGGACATTCGATCGGGCGCAGTTTCAGGCAGTTGGATGAGACGTGGTGTGCGCAATCTCCTGATTTCTGCTGAGGCAAGGGCGTTTGGGAGAATCAGCGTCCTCTGCGACGCTATGCGTCGTTATCTCCGTCTGCCCCGAGAGAGAACACATATCTGTCCCCTAGGAGCTAATCCGATTCCCATCCTCACTCGGGATATGTCATGCCTGCGTTTGCTGTATGTGGGAACATTTCTGAATCGTCGGTTGTCCGAAGCCATAAAGGGATTCGCTATCTATTGCCGCGAAGAGGGGGCCTCGACCGATGCGCATTTCACCCTCGTCGGAGATTCAGAAGACGGTGAAAGACATCGACTGCAAATGCTTGTACATGAACTCGGCCTAACCGATAGGATCGCACTGCCTGGTTACGTACCGCGAGAACGACTCACAAGCTACTATGAATGCTGCAATGTTGGCGTCTCGTATGTACCCATGACTCCATACTATGATTGTCAGCCGCCAACGAAGACCTATGAATACTTCTTTGCGGGTATGCCTGTTATTGCCACGGCGACCAAGCAGAACGCGGTGATAGTCAGTGATGACAATGGTGTGTTGATCGATGACACTCCAGACGCATTCTGCAGTGGATTGCGTGTGCTGGCGCAAAGGTTACGGCTGTACGATTCGGGAAAGATACTATCCTCTGTATCTGACCACTCCTGGTACAACATAATGACTAACAACGCATTGCCATTTATTGAAGCCGTTGCGCTGGCACACGAGGAGTGACGCCTATGCGACGGATTCTCTATGTGTGTTCAACGCTTGCGAATGAAGGCCCTACGATTCATCTTCGCACTCTGTTGGGACGGCTGGATCGGACAGCGTTTGAACCAGAGATCTTAACTTTATCGCCTGAGCCCCCCGAGTCCCTGTGGAATGAGTTCGTCGAACAAGGAGTTGCGTGCCATTCGCTTGCGATGAACCGCGGCAAAGGGCTTTTCTTCGCGGCATCACGCCTCCGTAGCTACTTGGACGCCACGCAATACGACGTAATTCACTCGTCTGGCTTTAGGGCTGATGTTCTCTCTTCGATGGTCGCCTGCCGCATCATGCGAGTGTGCACGCGCCACGAGTTGTTCCATAGCTTGCATGTCGCGTGGCACGGCCCCGTGCTTGGCAGGATCATGGAGTACTTGCACTGCCGCGCGCTGAGCCGCATGGATTACATAGTGGTGTGCTCGGAGACTGTGAAGCAGTCTGCTCCCAAGCGTCTCCAAGAGAAGATCGCCGTAATCAGGAATTGCGTAGACTATGGCGTGTACCGCCCGGCTGATCCAGAGGAGAAGCGAATCCTACGTGCGGAGCTGGGCCTCCCAGCGCATTGCAGCATCATTGTCTTCATGGGGCGAGTCGACAAATGCAAGGACGTCGCTACCGTGATTGCGGGCTTTCTTCGGAGTCGATTTCATGACAAGGCGTTCCTCGTAATAGTCGGCGATGGTCCTGCGAAGCGCTACTGCGAGGAACTCGCTGGTAACGCGCCACGGATAACCTTCGTGGGGTTCTCGAAGCAAGCGGAGAAGTACTTGCGAGCCGCAGATATCTACGTATCTGCATCGTGGCTTGAGGGCCTCCCGTTGTCTGTCATTGAGGCTTTGGCATGTGGGTTGCCTTGTGTTGTGAGCGACATAGGCGCACACAGGGAACTTGCTTCATTGGTCCCAGGTGTCGTGCTGTTCCCTACACAGGATGCGGTGGGTCTGGCGCGGGCATTAGAACGGGGGCTAGCAGCCGACCCCTGTGAGTCACGTATCGCGACTGAGATCGTGAGAGAGAGGCTGGGGCCCGAAATCATGGCGCAGTCTTACAGGGAGATATTTGAGAGTATGATCCGAGTTCGTCCAAGTGATATGCAGGAGAATCTCTTGTGCGAATCTTAGTCACCGGCGGCTCCGGCTTCATCGGCACCAATCTTGTCGGCCATTTGCTCGGCAAAGGTATGGTGGTCCTGAGCATCGATATAAAGGAGCCGCAGAACACCGCGCATTCATCGGTGTTTGAGTCTGTTGATGTGCGCGAGGCCAAGGCACTGGCGCGAGTCTTCAAGGAGTTCGCTCCAACACATGTTGTCCATCTTGCGGCGAAGACCGATTTCAACGGAACCTCTCTCAATGACTATGACGTGAATTTCCTTGGAGTCCAGTGCCTGATCGACGGGCTTACCGGATGCGAGTCGGTAGAACGCTGTCTGTTCATGTCCTCCAAGCTTGTCTGCCGGACGGGCTACCAGCCTCGTTCCTGGGAAGACTACAATCCCGACACCGTGTACGGTCAAAGCAAGGCGGATGGCGAGAAGATCATTCGAAGCAGCAGGAAACTCAAATGCGAATGGCTCATCGGCCGGGCCACGTCCATTTGGGGTCCGTGGTTCGGCATTCCGTATAAGCCCTTCTTTTTGACAGTTGCGAAGGGTCGCTACTTCCATCCGGGCAGGGCGAATCCTCCGAAGAGCTACGGCTACGTCGGCAACACAGTCTTCCAGATCATGAGACTGCTCGAAGCCCCGCGCGAGGCTGTGCATGGGAAGCCCTTCTATCTCTCCGATTATGAACCATGCACGATAAGGGACTGGGCGAACTCGATTGCCGTACAGCTTCATGGCAGACCTGCCCGAACGATTCCCGATAGTATCATGAGAGTCGCCGCCTGGGGCGGAGACTGTCTACGGAAGCTCGGCTGCAGAAATCTACCGATGACGTCCTTTCGGCTGGGAAACATGAGGGCCGATACAACTATCGGGGTATCCATGGCTGCAACAAACAAGCTCTGTGGCCCTTTGCCTTACACGCTGGAGAGTGGTGTAAGAGAAACGATCCGTTGGCTGCGCGAGCAGCGCCTCATCGCGTAGTTGTGAACGGTGAACTGAAACCTGAGACCTATTCTACCATGCGTATTTTGTTGTTGAATCAGTTCTATCGGGCGGACGTGGCGGCGGGGGAAGGGCGCAGGGATTTACTATTGATGATTGACGATTGATGAATGGCTACGGCCTGCGGCCGAGTTGGCAGTTGCCAGTTTTCAGTTTGACGTTTGACGCTTCACGCTTCACGAGATACGAGAGTTGACGGTTGCCAGTTGTCAGTTTCCAGTTTGAAGTATGACCCATCTACGCTTCTACGCATCTACCCTTCTACGAGCATGCGAGATACGAGATACCAGATACGAGATACGTCTGCGGCCGACGGCCGAGAACTGTGAACTGAAGACTGTCTGCTGAAAGCTGTTCTTCTATGCGAATCTTGCTGCTGAATCAGTTCTATCGGCCGGACGTGGCGGCGACGGGTCAGTTGCTGGCGGACGTGGGCGAGGCGCTTGTCGCGCGGGGTCACGAGGTGCACGTGATCTGTAGTCGCCGCCGGTACGGGGGCGGGTCGCTGACGCCGGCGGCGGACGAGGTGCTCGACGGTGTACACGTCCATCGCGTGCTGACGACGGGGTTCGGGCGAAGGCGGCTGGCGGGCCGGGCGGCGGACTACGTCTCGTTCTACTTCAGCGCGGCGTGGCGGGCGCTGCGGCTGGCAAGGCCCGATGTGTGTCTTTCGCTGACGACGCCGCCGTTCATCGCGCTGATCGGGTGGATGCTGAGCAAGATGCGGGGCACGCGGAACGTGCTGTGGGTGATGGACGTGTATCCGGAGATTGCGGCCGCGTACGGCGTGCTGGCCGGGCGGGGCCGGTTGTGCCGCGCGCTGGGCCGGATCAGTCGAAGGCTGTATCGGGATGCGGAGGCGGTGATCTCGCTGGGGGAGGTGATGACGCAGCGGCTGGCGGCGGCCGGAGTCGAGGCCGAGCGGCTGCACACGGTGCACAACTGGACGCCCTGGGAGGGTGTCACGGTCCATGATCGGCCGGCGGCGAAGCGCCCGGAGCCGGTGGCGCTCGGCTCGTAGCGGCCCATCATCAATTCTCAATCATCAATCATCAATCCCAAGTGGCCACCCTCCTCTATTCAGGCAACATCGGCATCGGGCAGGACATCCGCACAACTGTGTAGCCGCCGTAGGAGCAAGACATGCGAAAGACACACAAGATCGTGTTGGGTGTAGTGCTTGGCTGTGTGCTGCTGGTCGTTGGGGGAGAGCTGTTTGCGCGGTTTTATCTTGGTCTCGGCGATCCGATGCTGTGGATGGACGAGCCGACGATAGAATACATGTTTCAACCCAATCAACGGGGCCGGCAGTTAGGCAATCAGTATCTCTACAATGAGTACTCGATGCGCAGTGAAACTATGTCCGCCTCAAGGACCGACCCTGACGAGCTACGCATCCTTTTTTTCGGAGATAGTGTGCTCAACGGTGGTCATATGACGGATCAAGCATGTCTTGCGACAGAGATCATCAAAGGCGATCTCGAAACGCGTCTCCAAAGACCTGTTGCGGTCGGCAATATCTCCGCCGGAAGTTGGGGCCCGAAGAACTGCCTCGAATATGCCAAGAAGTTTGGTTTGTTTGGAGCCGATGTTGTGGTCCTTGTCGTGTCAAGTCATGACTATGCTGACAACCCTGCGTACCTGCCACTGGCAGGCACCTCGGCGATCTATCCAGCCAGAAGACCGCCATGCGCGCTGTATGAAGCCGTCACTCGTTATCTCCCAATGTATCTGCCGCGAGGTGCACCACGTGAGAACGCTCCAGAAGATACCGTTGATGAGAAATCCATCGCAGTTGCGATGGATGCAACGCGTGAATTGGTGCAAATGGCCCTCAGTGCCAAGGCACGGGTCATTCCTGTCCAGCATCTTGCAATGGAAGAAGTGAAAAATGGCCCGCAGCAGGGGCACGCAGTCTTTGGGGAATTGTGGCATGAGCTTGACCTCGCCAGCGTGCAACTGGGCCCAGCTTTTGCGGACGCATTGAAACGCGGCGACAATCCGTATAGGGATGTCATACATCCCAATGCTCTCGGACAGAGAATCATCGCGGACCAGCTGATTGAAGCAATCTGTGAATCTCTCCAGAGGCTATAGTCAATGCCAGCACAGTTTGAACAGCACAGGTGCCGCCTGCTGCGGCGGTTCAATCGGAGGCTGTATCGAGATGTCGAGGCGGTGATCTCGCTGGGGGAGGTGATGACGCAGCGGCTGGCGGCGGCCGGGGTCGAGGCCGGCCGGCTGCACACGGTGCACAACTGGACGCCCGGGGAGGGTGTCACGGTCCATGATCGGCCGCCGGCGAAGCGCCCGGAGCCGGTGGCTCTTGGCTCGTAGCGGCCCATCATCAATCATCAATCATCAATTATCAGTCATCACTCCCTGGTGGCCACCCTCCTCTATTCAGGTAATGTGGGCCTCGGGCAGGACGTCGGCACGGCCCTGCGGGCTGTGGCGCGGCTGAACGGCCAGGCCGCCCTCAAGGTGCTTATCGCCGGCGACGGCAAGGGTCTGGCGGCGGTTCGCGCTCTGGTTGCCGAGCTGCGGCTGGCGGATGCGGAGATTCGGCCGCCCGTGCCGCTGGAGGAGCTGTCGGCTCTGCTGGCGCGGGGTGACATTCACCTGATCTGCCAGCAGCCGGGCACCGAGGGCCTGCTGGTGCCGAGCAAGATCTACAGCACGCTGGCGGCGGGGCGGCCGTCGCTGTTCATTGGGCCTGTCGAGTGCGAGGTGGGACGCATCGTGCGGGAGAGCGGCTCGGGCTTTGTGATCGAGCCGGGCGACGTCGAGGAGGCGGCCGATGTGCTGCGGCGGCTGGCGACGAATCCCGCGCTACAGCACGGCATGGGCCGCAACGCCCGCATCTACTACGAGCAGCATTTCGGACGCGAGCGCAGTGTCTCGCGGATCATCGGGATTCTCGAAGCGGCCGGCAACGGCAACGGCCGGGGCCTCAAATCCGAAATTCGAATGTCGAAATCCGAAACAAGCTCGAAAGCCTGAAACCCCAAATTCGGAAACGGGCTTGGGCGGGGGGCTTTGGGGCATTCGAGTTTCGGTGATTGGGGTTTGTTTCGGGTTTCGATTTTCGTACTTCGAACTTTCGCCTCCGTGACCTGCCGGGGGCGTCCCGATAGAAAAAGGACCGGCTTCGCCGGGCGGCTCGGTTGTTCCTGCGAGGTTCTGCCGAAGGTTGCCTGATCCTCAGCGAAGCCGGTTTGGGAGGGCTGCACAGCAGCCCTCCCTTTTTTTATATCGGCCGCAACCGCATCTTTCGCCCATTTTTTGCCCCGCGAGGACAAACTCGAAATCCGAAGCAAGAAACTCGAAACAAATTCAAAGCACGAAGTCCAAATGCTCCAAATTCGCCTCGCTTTGCATGGGCAGGGCCCAGTTGCACGCGATGGCCTCCGTGTTTCGAGCTTGGATTCTGGGTCATTCGGGCTTGTTTCGGAATTCGGACTTCGATATTCGTGCTTCTGCGGCGTGCCCAAGCGAGCAGCGCAGAACGGGCCATGTGTCCATGGCGAGGAATAGCGTCTGACGACGCCACGACGAACCGGCGGGCGGCGTTGACTTTGGGGGGGCGAATCACTACAATGGTGGTGTGTTTATGGTGACAAGCCACAATCGGCGGAGCGGCGAAAGCACCATGGCTGAATTCCGACGGGCATGGGGGAGTTGGTGTGCGCCCGGCGGCCGGGCGATTTGGCGGCAATAGCGGTTCCCTTCTGAGGGTGATTATGGCTCGGATGCATTTCTTCGTATTCACTGTCGTACTGTTGCTGGCCTCAGCGGGCACTTGGGCCGACGTGACGGGCCCGGGCGATTTCGTCCGGGGCGTGCCCAACGATGGGGACTGGCCCGGCGTTGAGACGCCTCCGCTGGCGATCGACGACGACGTCAATACGAAATACCTGCACTTCAAGGGGGAAACGCAGCCGACGGGGTTCCAGGTGACGCCTTCGGCGGGGGCGACCATCGTCACGGGCCTGACTCTGACGACCGCCAACGATGCGGTGGAGCGCGATCCGACCGCCTTCGAGCTGAGCGGCTCCAACGCGAGCATCGATGGGCCGTACACGCTGATCGCCCGTGGGGACATCGTGGACTTCAGCCAGCCGTCGCCCTGGCCCCGATTCACGAAGAACGAGACGCCGATCACGTTCGCCAACAAGACGGCGTACGCGCATTATCAGCTTCTGTTCACATCGGTTCGCAACGCGGCGTGGGCCAACAGCATGCAGATTGCCGAGGTCGAGTTCCTCGGCGCTCCGGCGGGGGGCCTGCCGCCCGAGGTCGACGCCGGGGCCGACCGGACGGTCACCTGGCGAGGGGCGGGCCATACGGTTATTCAGATGCATCCGACCATCGTGGACGACGATCCATGCGGCGTGGGTCTGGTCGATCCGGACTACCTGAGGATTCTCTGGTCGTCGGTGGGCCAGCCGGTCCCCGATTTCCTGGGCACCGAGACCGAGGCCGATGCGACGGTCTCATTTGCCGTGCCGGGCGTCTACACCTTGCAGCTTCAGGTCTGGGACGAGCGCGACCAGGAAGGTCGTGACACGGTGGTCATCTCGGTTGTGGAGCCTCCGTGTCCGCTGGGGGATTTGTCGGGCGACTGTCGGGTTGACTTTGCCGATGTGACGCTCCTGGCCGAGCAGTGGCTGGATGGGCCCGGTTGCGCAGGCGATCCGCTCGGCTGCGCGGACCTGATCGGCAGCGACGGTGTGACGCTGGCCGATTTCGCCCGGCTGGCGGAGGAGTGGTTTGAGGACTGGACGGGCGCTCTTCGCGTGACGCTGGCGCCGCCCGAGGCGGTGGCGGCCGGGGCGCGATGGCGGCTCGACGGCGGCGACTGGCTGGCCAGCGGCGCGGTGGTGACCGACCTGGTTCCGGGGACGTACACGGTGGACTTCGGCTCCGCCGGCATCTGGGGACGCCCGTCGGCCAGGACCATTCAGATCGCTCGGGGCCAGACCACCGAGCTGACCGGCACATACAGCCAGCTTCCGGATTCGGACCTGTTGATTACCGAGCTGATGGCGATCAACGAAACCACGCTTTCGACGAAGGTGGCCGGGCGGACCGTGTATCCGGACTGGATCGAGATCCGCAACGGCGGCACGGGGTCGATCGATCTGGCCGGCTGGTACCTGACGGACGATCCGGATAACCTGACGATGTGGCCGCTGCCTGCGATCTGGCTGGCGGCGGGGCAGTCTCTGGTGGTCTTCGCTTCAGGCGTGCAGGAGGAGGACCACCCGGGCAACTGGCCCTATCGGGACGATGCGGGTTACTATCACGCCAACTTCTCGCTTTCCGGCGAGGGCGAGTACCTGGCTCTGGTCCGGCCCGACTTGCAGGTGGCGCACGCGTACGGCTCGCCCGACGGCGCCGGCGGGGCGCGGGGCTATCCCCCTCAGCAGGCCGACCTGTCGTACGGGGTCTATGGCAGCGAGAAGCAGTACTTCACGCAGCCGACGCCGGGCAGCGCCAACGGCCCGGGGTACGTGGGAGTTTCCGAGCCGCCGATCTTCTCGCATCCGGGCGGGACGTTCACGGGCTATATCCTGCTCGAATTGAGCTCGCCCAATCCGAATGCGGAGATTCGACTCACGACCGACGGCCAGGCGCCCAATCTCTCGTCGAGACGGTACACGGATGCGGTTGCGATCATGGGCACGCGGGAGGTGGTGGCGCGGGCGTACGAGCCGGACAAGGCGCCCAGTGCGGCGGTCAGTCAGACGTACATCGCGCTGGCGAACGATGTGGCCGATTTCAGCTCCGACCTGCCGATCGTGATCGTCGACACCAGCCGCCAGAACATCAGCACCACGTTCCGGGCGGTCCGTTCGGCGTTCATCGACAGGGGCGACGATGGCCGGGCGCGGATGCTCGACCGGGCCGATTACGTCGGTCGCGGCGGCTTGAAGCGGCGCGGCCGCAGCACCCTCGGGGCGGCCAAGGGCTCCTACGGGTTTGAGACCTGGGATGAGAACAACCTGGACAGGGACGTCTCGATCTTCGGCATGCCCGCCGAATCGGACTGGATTCTGTACGCACCGTTCAGTTTCGATCGCGCGCTGATCAACAACGCGCTGATGCACGAACTGAGCAACCAGATCGGCCGGTACTCGGTGCGGACCCGATTCGTCGAGATGTACCTCAACTCAAACGATGAGACGATTTCGGCAAGCGACTACGTCGGGCTCTACATCTTCATGGAGAAGATCAAGAGGGGCCCGGACCGGGTTGACATCGAAAAGCTCGAACCCTGGCACGACGCCGAACCCGCCATCAGCGGCGGATACATGCTGAAGATCGACCGGCCCGACGATGGCGACCGCGGCTTCCGCACCGCCAGAGGCAATCCCACCTACGGAGATGGAACGCTGTGCTACGTGGACCCCAAGGAGGCGGAAATCACCACGGCCCAGTCGGCGTGGATTCGCGGGTACCTCAATGCGTTCGAAGATGCGCTCTACGGGCCCAACTTTGCCGATCCGGCCAGCGGGTACGCCAGGTACATCGACGTGGATTCGTTCATCGATCACAATCTGCTGAACATGCTGGCGATGAACGTGGACGCGCTTCGGCTGAGCACGCACCTGCACAAGAATCGCAACGGAAGGCTGGAGATGGGGCCGCTGTGGGATTTCGACCGGGCGCTGAATTCGACCGACGGCCGGGACGACAACCCCGAGCGATGGCGCGGCACCGGCGACGGCACGGACTATCTCGGCTACGTCTGGTGGGACCGCCTCTTCGAGGACGCCAATTTCTGGCAGAAGTACATCGACCGCTGGTTCGCGCTTCGCCGGGGCGCGTTCAGCACCGAGAGTCTGAACGCGACGATCGACGCGATGGCCGATGAGATTTGGGAGGCCCAGGGGCGCAACTATCAGAAGTGGTCCGGCCAGGGTCCCCGTTACGGTGGTTTCCAGGGCGAGATCGATCAGCTCAAGCAGTGGCTGTTGCGGCGCTGCACGTGGGTCGACAGCCGGTTCGTGACGCCGCCGCAGATCGTGCCGGAGGCAGGCCATGTCGAGCCCGGCAGCCAGGTGAGCCTGATCAACACGGCCGGCAGCGGCGTGATCTACTACACGCTCGACGGCTCGGACCCGCGTCCGCCCCAGGCGGCGCCGGCGGCAATCGAGACGGTCACGCTCGTTCCGGTGGGCGCATCGAAACGCGTGCTCGTGCCGACCGGGCCGGTCAACGACGCCTGGCGGGGCGGCAGCGCGTTCGACGACTCCGCCTGGATCAGCGGCAGCGGCGGCGTCGGGTTCGAGACCAGCACCGGCTACGAGAAATTCTTCAGCATTGACGTGCGCGAGCCGATGTACGGGCGCAATCCAAGCTGCTACATCCGCATCCCGTTCGTCATCTCGGGCGATCCCGGTGAACTGAACTACATGGTTCTGAGGGCGCGGTACGACGACGGCTTCATCGCCTATCTCAACGGCGTCGAGGTCCAGCGGACCATGTTCTCGGGCACGCCGGCGTGGAACTCCAGCGCCGAAGGAAACCACGACGATCTGGCGGCCCTGCTCTTTGAGGATTTCGAGGTCTCGCTGCCGGCGGGGCTGCTGCGGGCGGGAGCCAACGTGCTGGCGATTCACGGCATGAATTCTTCCGCGAGCAGTTCCGATTTCCTGATCTCGGTCGAGCTTCTGGCCGGCCATGTCGCCACGCCGGAGGGCGCCGAGGTCAGTGGCGAGGTCTACACGTACAACGGACCGATCACGGTCACCGCCAGCACGCAGATCAAGGCCCGCGTGCTGGTGGCGAGCAATCAATACAGTCCCTGGAGCGGGCTGGCCGAGGCGGTTCTTGCCGTTGGGCCGGTGGCCGAGAATCTGCGGATCAGCGAGCTGATGTACCACCCGGCCGATCCGAACACCGAGTTCATCGAGCTGACCAACGTCGGCACCGAGACGATCGATCTGAATCTCGTCCGGCTCACGGCGGGCGTGGACTTCACGTTCCCCAGCATCGAGCTGGCGCCCGGAGAGTACGTGCTGGTAGTGGAGAATGCCGGTCTCTTCGAGGCCAGATATGGGCAGGGCTTCCCCATCGCCGGCGAGTATAGCGGCAACCTCGCCAACGGAGGCGAATACGTCGAGCTACAGGATGCAGCCGGGCAGATCGTCCATGGCTTCCGGTACGGGGACCGCTGGTACGATCAGACCGATGGCCAGGGGTTCTCCCTGACGGTGACCGATCCGGCGACCGTCGATCCGAACAGACTGGGCGAAAAGAGGGCCTGGCGGCCGAGCGTGCATCCCGGCGGCTCACCGGGCTTCGACGACGGCGCCGAGACGATCGCGTCCGGCTCGGTGGTGATCAACGAGGTGATGGCCAACCCCGAGCCAGGGCAGCCCGACTGGATCGAATTGCACAACACGACGAATCAGACCATCGACATCGGCGGCTGGTTCCTCAGCGACAGCGAGAACGATCTGACTCGATACCGGATCGCCAGCGGAACGACCATCGGGTCCGGCGGCTTTGTCGTGTTCTATGAGGACCTGCACTTCGGCAACGAAGCTGATCCGGGCTGCCAGACGCCGTTCGGCTTGAGCCGCACGGGCGAGACGCTGTATCTGCACTCCACGTCAGACGGCGCAAAGGCCGGCTACAGCGAACAGCAAGCGTTCGACCCATCGGAGCAGGGCGTGTCGCTGGGCCGATGCCTCGACAGCATGGGAGCCGGCGATTTCGTGGCGTTGGTCGCGGCGACGCCGGGACAGGCGAACGCCGAACCGAAGGTCGGCCCGGTTGTGATCAACGAGATTATGTACAATCCCTCCGGCTCGGCGGATGCGGAGTATGTCGAGCTGCTCAACGTCAGCGACATCGCTGTGACGCTGTACGATGCGACGCAGGATGCTCCCTGGCGGTTCACCGACGATCCCGAAGACCCTGGAATCGAGCTGCTGCTGCCGGTCGATCCGCCGGTGACGTTGCAGGCGGGCCAGTGTCTGCTTCTCGTCAAGGACGTCGCGGCATTCAACGCGACGTACGCGCCTCCCGCGGGTGTGCGCATCCTCCAGTGGGGCGGCGGCAGGCTGGCCAACGGCAGTGAGACTATTCAGATCGCCAAACCCGCCGCCTCAACCGCAGGTCAGGGCCAGACGGGATCGGTCTGGATTCGCGTGGACCGCGTGGCATACAGCGACGGCGATCACCCCGACGACTTCGCCGGTGGAATCGATCCCTGGCCCGCCGAGGCCGATGGGCGCGGCGCATCGCTGCGCCGAATCGATTCGATGGCCCACGGCAACGATCCGGCCAACTGGCGGGCGGGTGTGCCTTCTCCGGGTGTGGCGGACTGATCCTGCCTTCGCGGGCGGACGGGGGCATCGAGGTCGGCAAAGAGGTTTTCGAATCGGGACAGAGCCTCCTGGATTCCGGGCAGCTTGCGTGCCTTTCTGTTGCCGATGCCGAGCAGGTACTCGGCCGGAAACATCGGATCGAAAGACCTCGTCGTCGACCGGAGCTGGTCCATGCGAAGGGCTATCGTCTTGAGAATAGGCGTTTCATCGGCGTTCAGCTGCGTGCCCGCCAGCCTCTGTTTGCGAGGCAGCCGGTAGCACAGATCGATCAGGGCCGGGTACGCGGGCGCTCCGATCAGGTCCTCGATCGTGCTGGCGACCGGCCGGGCGTATCGCCGCAGCGGAAACGTTCGGCAGGCCTCCAGCATCCGCGACAGTTCCCGCTGGTTGACCACGTCAGGGTCCTGCTCGGAGAGGCTCAACAGCACCGCGAAGTCCCGCGCATCGTTGGCCAGCAGACCGACCAGCGTGGCCAGACGGACCAGGTCGCCACAGGGGACGAGAGTCCAGGCCGGGTCGAGCCCCCGCCGTCCGCTCTGCTTTAGCCTTGCGGAGAACCAGTTCAGATAAATCACGTCGGCGGGCTTTTCCACCAGCAGCAATCGCTTGCCGCCGGCCATGTCCTGCATGATCCGGTAGCCCAGCGAAGCCTGGAGGGGCAGGAGGGTGTCGTGATTCGTGCTGAGGACCTTGTCTCCGACCTTCGTGCCAAGGGGCTTCGGCTCGCCGTGTGGCGTCTGGTCCGTGATGTCCTCCACGGTCCGCACCCAGGCCATCCGGTCCGGGTCGATCATGAACGGCGAGTGCGTGGTGTAGAGGATCTGGTAATGGGGGGCCAGCCGCTCGTTGACATACCGCATCAGGTCCCACTGGGCCTTGGCGTGCAGGCCGAGGCCCGGGTCGTCCAGCAGGATCAGCAGGTTGTCGCCGTACCGCTTTCGCACGTCGGCGTACCAGACCAGGAAGGAGAAGAACCAGACGAAGCCGGTGCTGCGCTCCTCGAAGTTCAGCGACAGGTTCGTGCGGGTGTTGACGATACGGGTTTCGAAGATCAGGCCGCGATCGAAAGGAGAGGGGTCCTGCGGCCGGCCCGGATACAGGTGAAAGCTGACCCTCAGGTCGCGTTCCTGGGTCCAGAAGCGTCCGATCTCATCGGTCACCGGCCGGGCGGCGTCTTCGAGGTCGGCAATCAGCTCCTCCGACCGCTCAATGCGGCTGATGGCCTCGACGCTGGTTCCGCCCAGCTCCAGCAGGGCCAGGAAGACCCGGTCCGGCCCGCTCAGCTCTCCTTTCTGTTTGCGGTGCAGAAGGGCGTCGATTGCGATGCGGCCCTGCATCATGTGCCATTCGGAGAAGTACAGCAGCTTGGGCAGCAGCTTCGCCACGTGCTGTTCGTAGAAGGCGTCGTTGGCCTCCTGCGGTTGTGCGTCGGAGGGTGCAGAGGATAGGGGTTCCGCAGGCCCTGTTTCTCCCATTTGACCGTCCTGCGTGTCGATCGTCGGCGTGATCGCACCGGTCCAATGGCGCTCGGGATAGTAGCCCTTGCGTATCCCGACGGCTTTGGACTGGACCGCTCCGGCGCCGAGGACCTCCTCCAGCCGGGCGACGTCCGCATCCTCCAGTTCCCACGTGGCGATCAACGCATCGTCGGGTTCCGCCCCGGACTGTCTCTGATACTGCCGGCGGCGCGCCCGCGGATACTCCATGAGGACGTCGAACGCGGCCAGTTCGCGGACGTCAGGGTTGAGCTTGTAAAGGGCTTCGAGGAGCGAAGTCTTGCCTGCGCCGTTCTTGCCGACCAGGCAGGTTACCGGGCAGATCGTGAATTCCGTCGAGTCCTCGATGCAACGGAAGTTCTTCACCTGAAGGCGTTGCAGTTTCATCGGTGTCTTACCTCCTGCGACCTGGAGCCGCGAGTTCAATCCGTTGAATGCCGAACTGCTCGACCGGCATGTTAGCACGGAACCTTCCGAGCGTCAAACACGGGCGCGGATTCGCAGGCAGAAAAAGCTTGCGTTCCGGGCCCTTGCTGCGGTAGAGTATGGGCAATGCAGAGTGTCGAGTGAGATGGACACGGTGGCCAAGTTCGGGGGACACATCCGGCTGCATATTGCGATGCATTGTTCAACCTGTTCCCGCTGTCCGGTTGCACGGTCTGTGACCGGCAACGGGCTCGGCGTCCCAGGAAACGCGCCAGGTTGAGAAACCACGGAAGGGTTGGAGTACGGAGCAAGGAGGACGAACAATGGAATGGCGGAGAATCTGTGGGGTGTGGGCGACGGTGGCGTGGGCGATAGTCTGCCTTGGCGCACCGGTGCAGGCCGACGGTCTCGTATTCGCAAGCGAAGAACTTCTGCCGGTGGGGGACTATCTGTGTGGCGGCACGGGCGAGGGCGATCTGTGCCTGCCTTCGGACTTCTTCAGCGACAATCAGATCGGGTCCTTGTGGTGGCTCGGTGCGGACGATCTGGCCAACTGCTGGCTGGCCGAGACGCGCCAACGGCTCGAACTGCGAAGCACATCGAAAAGCCAATGGGCGTCGGCCCGCTACGTAGCCGATGACTGGGGGCTTGACACCGGACGCGATTTCTCCCTGCAGGTGGATTTCCGCCACGCGGTCGCCTCCGACGACGCCACCTGGCTTGCGCTCGTGTTGGTTCCCGATGTCGCCGATCGCGACGTACAGCGCATCACGTTTGGCGTCGGAAGCGACAAGGGATTCTCCTACTTCTGGTACGAGGCGATGGACGAGGCGGTGACGCGAAGCCAGTTCACCAGCAGGAGCCAGAGCAACGGGATACTGTACCTTTCGTACAATGCCGGTCTCGATGAGCTGTACTTCAGCGACAAGGGATACGGAGCCGCCAACGCCTGGACGACGGTCCGTCGCTTCGTCCGGGGCGTGTGGGCCGCCGGCCGCGTGACCGTCGCCCTGGAAGGGGGCTCGAACCTCACGCCCATCGGCTCCGGCCAGGCCTATTTCGACAACTTCATGGTGGTCACGGGCAGTCTGGCGACGCCACGGCTCAGCGAGGTCTACCGATTCTGGTCGCCTGTCACGCAGTCGCACTTCTACACCATCAGCAAGGCGGAGAGGGACAAGCTGATCAAGAGCTATTCCGATGTCTGGCGGTTTGAAGGGACCGCCTTCAAAGCGGCGAAGACGCCGTTTACCTCGTCGCTGTCGCCGGTGTATCGCTTCTGGTCCGATGTGACACAGAGCCACTTCTACACCATCAGCGAGACCGAGAAGAACAAGCTGCTCCGCGAGTACAAGAAGATATGGACCTATGAGGGCATCGGTTTCTACGCGTACCAGGAGGGACGCCAGCCCTACGGGGCCAGGCCCGTCTATCGGTTCTGGAGCGATGTCAAGACGGCCCATTTCTACACGATCAGTGAGTCGGAGAGAGACAAGTTTCTCAAAGACCATCGCGGCGTCTACATCTATGAGGGAATCGCCTTCTACGTCCATGAGTGAGGTCTTGCGATCCTAGCCGAAGTCGGCATTGACCGGCGTGCAGAAAAAGGGAAAGGGGCTGCAATCCGTGGATTGCAGCCCCTTGAACATATGTCGGTTGCCTGCTCCGGTCGTCCGACTATTCCGCCGAGGCGGCTTTGCCGAAGGCGATGTCGTCGATGTAGATCAGGCCCGCGCCGCCTGCGGCCGGATTGTCACGGTTGCCGATGCCGATGTCCATCGCGGAGACCCTGCCGAGGTCGATGCCCGTCAGGTCGTCGAACGAAATCTGCCACTGGTTCCAGCCGGCCAGAAGGGTCGTCATCTCGCCGGATGGATGATATACCGTCTTCGTCTTGCCGGCGGCGTCCTTGACGGTTACGTAGAGTCTATCGGGGGAATTGCCTTCCGGCTGCTCGGGACCGATCGTCTCGACTGTCCACCCGCCGGCGACGTTGCCGGTTGTCTGTACGCCGGAGAATTCGACCGTTGTCAGAACGCCCGCGCTGTGGCTGCATGCCGCCAGGCCGACATAGACGTCGGCAGCCATGGTGATCGTCTGCGGGTTCCATGACATCGCCGTCCAGCTCTGGCCGTCGGTCGAGTAGTAGCCGTTGAAGACACTGCCGCTGCGCTCGAGTTTGATCCAAACAGGCTCGCGCAGGGCGATCTGTTCCGGGGTGGCCACCGATGTGTCACTTGTGGCGGCCTCATTGATAGCCAGCCTCCCCTGGTAGCGGACGCCGTTGCTGCCTGTCATATAGACAGCGGCGAACGGAGCGCCCGGAGCCAGGCTTGCGCGAATCATCACGCCGGTCTTGACCCAGGGGTCGGTGTCGACCACGCTCTCGACACGCGCGACGATCGAGCCGTTTCCGTTGAGCCGTTTGTAAGCGAAGCGGAACTCATCGGCCGCCTCCCAGATGTCCACGCCGGCCGCACCCATAATGATGTGACCCGAGGCCAACTCCACGAAGGCGCTCGGACGTCCCTGGAAGTGGACGACCAGAGTGTTGGCGCCGTGGACGGTCCAGTCCTGGGGTGCGTCAAAGACGCGCTCTGTCTCAGAGTACCAGGGCGAACCGGCATTATCATAGGCCAGGGGCATCGACTGCTTGCCGCCATGGACGATGGTCTTCTCTGCGAACGGAGCATCGAAGTAGCCGACCGTCGAGCCGGTGTCGTTGACCCAGCCGTCGATCCAGGTGTCGAAGATTGTCGTGCCGGCGTCGACGTCGTCGGTGTAGCTTTCGAAGTCGTCCACGGCGGCGTACCGCCTCGTGGAGAAACTCCAGAGATCGCCTTCCCATGCGGATGGACTGCCCGCTTCGTTGACCTCCACGACCTTCCAGTAGTACGTGGTCCCGAAGTCGAGCGCGCCGGGGTCGCATCTGGCGACCTCGATCGTATCGATCAGGGCCGTCCCGTCGGCGACCCCGTCCATATCGCTACCGAAGTGGACTTCGTGAAAGGCTGCCTCCCGGCCCGCCCGCCAGGTGAGGACGACGTCGGGGTCCACCTCGGTCAGGCCGTCAGCCGGTTGCGGCTGGCGCGGGTGGGCGGGAATGTAGTAGAAGCGGACCTCGCTGAGGCCGTACTGCGCAACCAGGCCGCCCCAGTTGCTACCGGGCGTCAGACGGACGTACTTCGCAGCGATGCCCGCCAGGTCCACGGTCGTGTTGTGGGCATAGCCGGCGCTGGCCGGCGCCCTGGCAAACGGAACGTCGGCCAGCGCCGTCCATTCCGCGCCGTCGGTGGAGTACTCGATCGTGACATCCTTGAACCCATAGCCGATGACGGCCTCGAAGATCACGTTGTAGTTCCAGACCCATAGCTCCTGGAGTTTGTAGACTCGGTCGAACTCATACTGGATCCAGACGGGTCCGGCCTGTTGCGAATCGACGAGCCACATGTCCTCCTGGTCCGCCGAGTGCAGGTCGTCGGCGTCCAGTCCAGAGCCGTTGATGGTGTTTTCGGGCCTGTAATCGGCTTGAAAGCCGGAAGCTGACACCATGATATTCTGGATCGGGTACACGAACGGCTCAGTGGTGAATCTCCAGACGCCGCCTTTGACGATGGTGCTCTCCGGGGCCGCGCTGACTTCATCGATTCGCCAGTAGTAGGTTGTCTCCAGATCGAGTCCCGGCGCGGCGGCAGCCAACGCATAGGTCGTAGCCGTCTGGCCCTGGCTGACCAGCACCCCGAGGGGGTTGGCTCGGGTAGCGGAGTTCACGTCGTCGAACACCGCTCCAAAGTACACATCATGCGCCGCGATGGACGGTCCGGGATTCCACGCCAAGCCAACATCTCGTGGGACATCGACGGCGCCGTCCGCCGGGCTGGGGGCAGTGGCAAACGCCGGAATGCCGCGCGGGTTCTCAGCAGGGCCGTCATCGGTCGGGACATAGTCCGGGTTGGTTGTCAGGACGATCTTGTCGATGATCAGCCCATCCTCTCGCATCCAGAGGTTGAACGTATGGATGCCGACGCTCGTGACTTCGAAGGTGGATCGCGGACCGTCCATCGAGCTGTTGGACCACGTGTAGTTGAGGTTCCAGCCCTGCATGCGGTCGCACGTGTCGATCTCCTCGCCGTCCAGGCCGGTGTGGCAGGAGTCGTCGCCTCCGCCGTTGCCCCAGCCGCGGAGCCAGACGTAGTGCGTGCCCGTCTTGACGAAGCTGATCTGATAGTCCAGTCGGGGGCTTGTGGCGGAATAGCCCTCGTTGATCTGGGCCAGTCCGGTGACCTGCATGCCGGCGACGCCGGTGAAGCCGCCGGTCGGTCCGACTTGCTTCCATTGGGCGCTGCTCTGCATGACGTTGTCGTCGAAATGCTCGGCTTCCACCGACACGATTCCGTTGATTCCGCCGTCCTGCTGAAGCGGCACCGCAGCCGCTTGACGGCAGACAAATCCCAGTGCCAAGGCCACCAGGCCCACGTGAACCAGTGCCCTACTCATCAATGTCCTCCTTCACCAAGGATCAAAGGTCCTTACGCGATGACATGGACGTCGCGCGCAGCCTATGGCTCGGCGGTCGCCGGTCTTCCGAAGCCGATGTCGTCGATATAGACGATTCCAGTGCCACCCGCCGTCGGGCTGGTGCGACTGCCAACGCCGAGAGTGATTGTCTCGACTCGGCTCGGATTGACACCGGCGAACTCGGTCAGCGGGATCTCCCACGCGACCCAGTCGGTCGCCAGGATCGCGTCAGGGTCGACATGGCTAACGGTCGCGGTATGGCCGGCGCTGTCCTCGAGCGTGACGTAGAGGTTCTGCGGCGTATTCGTCGCGTCCCCCTGGAAGTACAGTCGCAGGGTCTCGGCGCCATAGGCCGTCCAGTCCTGGGACGCGTCGAAGGATCGCTGGGCCTCAGAGTACCAGGGCGATTCGCTGTTGTCGTAGGCCAGAGGCATCGACTGGGAACCGCTATGGACGATGGTCCTCTCGGCAAACGGTGCATTGAGATAGCCCACGGTCGAGCCGGTGTTGTTGACCCAGCCATCGAGCCAGGTGTCGAAAATCGTCGTGCCGGCGTCAATGTCGTCCGTGTAGCTCTCAAAGCCGTCGACCGTCTCGAACTCCTTCGTCAAGAAGCTCCAGAGATCGCCTTGCCATGAAGTCACGGTCTGGGCCTCGTTCACCTCGTCGACACTCCAGTAATACGTGGTCCCAAATTCGAGGCCCTGTGGCGCGATGCTGTCCTGAGCCACCGTGTCGATCAGGGACAAGGTCTGCGGATCGGTGCCGAGATAGACATCGTGGACGCCGGCGGTACGGCCCGCGCGCCATCGCAGGGTGACGTCCGGCGCCACCTCGATCTGGCCGTTGGCCGGCTGTGGCTGCCGCGCGAAGGCTGGGATGTGAAGGAATCGCACTTCGCTGAGGCCGTAGTATCCGAGGACGCCCCAGCCGCTGTTGATGGTCAGGCGGACGAATTGGGCGGCCGCCCCGTCCATGTCGAGGGTGGTGTTGTGGGCGTAGTCCGGCTTGGCGGTGGCCTTGGCGAATTCGACATCGCCGAAGGTCGTCCAATTCGTTCCGTCGGCGGAGTAGTCTATCGTGACGAGCTTGAGGCCGTACCCGAGCACCGTCTCGAACAGAACGTTGTAGTTCCAGACCCACAATTCGTGCAACTGATAGACCCGGTCGAACTCGTACTGAATCCATATGAGGTCATCGCCGCCGGGCGGGACCAGCCACATGTCGGTTTCCTGAATCGAATGCTGATCGCTGTCGTTGAGCCCCGAGCCGTTGATCGTGTTCTCCGGTCCGAACCCCGCGTCCGATGTGCCGTTGGTGGTGACGATGATGTTCTCAATCGCATAGGCCAGAGGTTCGACGGAGAAGCTCCAGACCTGGCCTTTGAAGACCGTGGCGTCGGGTGTTGCGTTGACTTCGTCGATGCGCCAGTAGTACGTCCCGCCGAGTTCGAGCCGGCCCGGCTCGTACGTGTTGGCGTCTTGCCCCTGACTGACGAGCACGCCTCTCGGGTCGGTGCGGCTGGCGTCGTTGACGTCATCGAAGACCGTCCCGAGGTAGACGTCGTGTGCGCCCGCGAACCCTCCCGGCGTCCAGCTCAGGTCGGCCTCGCGATAGACGTCGGCGGCTCCATCTTCGGGAAACGGGCTTCGGGCCGCCGAGGCGCGGCCGCCGATGTCGAATACCAGCAGCGTGCCGCCCTCGGCCCCCATCTCGACGGTGCGGACGATCGCATTGCCGCCCGCGGCCGGGGCGAACAGAAAGGCGACGAATCCGTTGGTGTCGCCGTTGAGGAACTCCGCAAGGGCCTCGCTGGTTTCGGTGGCCACCCTGGTCGCCCGGGCGGGGGCCGGAAAGGTCAGCAGCACGCCGGTCAGGTCCGCCGGATCGAGCTCCACTGCAGCATCGACTGCCGGCATCGGGTCGTTCATGACCCCTGGCGCAGCGCTCCACGTCAACGCTCCGGTGACGAGCGCCTCCTGGCTTTCGATGATCCCGTAGACGTTGATTTCTCCGGTGTCGTGGCCGTAGTTGCTGAAGCTGACGTTGGAGAAGAAGGCGCCCTGCGCCTTGGCGTCGGAGAGGTCGTACGTCAGATACCCGACGCGGCGTCGGCCCGCGATATCACGAACGTGCATCCCTGAGCCGGTCTGGTGGCTGGTGGTAGGGCCCTCCGTGCCGTCGTTGCTGACGTACGTGTCGTAGGTCGGCAGCAACTCAAAATGGACGGCCTGGACGGCCTGCGATGCGACCAGCAGCGCCACGACTGCCGTTGAAAAAGTCAGTTGCCTGAGCATGCTGTAGCCCTCCTTTTCACAAGACCACGGTCGATTCGGACTCCACGTCCCGACGGATCTCGGGACGGAATATCGCAAGTTTCAACTAGCGCGCGGACTCGGCTCTGCCGGCCGTTGCGCCAAGCCCGGATTGTGCAGCGATGGAAATCGAGCAGACTACTCGTCACTGAGAGCTTCCTTCTCCGAAAAATCCAGACATGCTACCTTCCCACGGCTGGGATGCAGTATGACGAGCCCTACTCCAGGCACTTGGCGCCCACACAAGTCCCAACCCTTCACAGCAGACATGATACCACGTCCGTGGGCGGCAGGTCAACCCCTATCGCGGCCGTCGCACCTGCGAGTCAGGCTTGTCGCAGGATCGCGATTAGGTTACACTGAAGCGACTTTCGCCGGGACCACCTCGGTTCGGGCAGTAGAAATGCACCCGTGTGAAGGAGGCAGAAGCGATGGACGGCGGCGACGCAGTATCACGGCGGGATTTGCTGGGGATGTCTCTGGCGGGGATGGCCTCGCTGTATCTGGGCTCGCGGGCGTCGGGTGCGGCTCGCGGGGGTCTGAGGCTCGGTGGGCCGGTGTTCGAGAAGTATCAGGACCCCGAGGGGTGGGTCCGGGCGGTCAGAAAGCTGGGGTACAGCGCCGCATACTGCCCTGTGGGCGTCGAGGCCGCCGACGAGGTGGTGAAGGCCTATGAACGGGCGGCTCAGAAGGCAGACATCATCATTGCGGAAGTGGGGGCCTGGAGCAACCCGATCAGTCCCGATGAGGAGAAGCGCAAGGCCGCGTTGGAGAAATGCCGTCAGCAACTGGCTCTGGCAGACCGAATCGGAGCCCGGTGCTGCGTGAACATCACCGGCTCACGCGGGACGCAGTGGGACGGCCCGGCGGCCGAGAATCTCACGGAAGAGACGTTCGACATGATCGTCGAGACGACGCGCGGGATCATCGACGACGTCAAGCCCACGCGGACGTGGTTCGCCCTGGAGACGATGCCCTGGGCCTATCCGGATTCGGCAGATTCCTACGTTCGTCTGATCAAGGCGATCGATCGCGAACGTTTCGCGGCGCATCTGGACCCGGTGAATCTCGTGTGCAGTCCGCAGCGATACTATGGAAACGGCAAGCTCGTCGTCGAGTGCTTCGAGAAGCTCGGGCCTTACATCAAGAGCTGTCATGCCAAGGACATCGTTCTGCATCCGAAGCTGACGACCCATCTCGACGAGGTGCGTCCCGGCCAGGGCGGGCTCGACTACGCGACGTTCCTGCGAGAGCTGAACAAGCTGCCCGGCGTGCCTCTGATGCTCGAACACCTTCCGAGTGCCGAGGAATACGAGCAGGCGGCCGCGCACATTCGGTCGGTCGCGCGAGAGCTGGGGTTGTCGTTCGCTTGATCTGGTGACATCATTCAGCCGGTCGGTTGCCGCGATGGACGGCGCGTCGGCCGTAACGGTCGCGAATCGCGTCCATGGCCCGGTCGAGCCTTTCGAGTTTCTCCGCCTGCGGGTCGGGAAACAACGTGGCCTGACCGGCCTCTTGCGATTCGAGGCCCGTGGCGCCAAATCCGAGAAGGCGAAGCGCGCCCGATGCGCTCTGTTGCCATTGCCGAAACACGCGCTCGGCAGTCTCCCACAGCACCTGCGTCAGATTCGTGGCCTCGCCGAGCGTCTCGCTTCGCGTCACCGTACGGAAATCTCCGTATCGCAACTTGAGCGTCACGGTACGGGCCTTCAGCCGGCGGCGACGCAGCCGCTGCGCAACCTCCTCCACCTGTTCGAGGAGGACTGCGAGCAGGATGACCGGATCGCTGACGTCCGTGGCGAAGGTCTGTTCGCTCGAAAGGCTCTTGGCCTGTCGGGCCGCTTCGACTTCACTGTCATCTTCTCCCCGGGCCAGCCTCAGCAGTTCCGTTGCGCCGTTGCCCACGAGGTCCCGCAGCTCGACCTCAGGTGTCGCGCGAAGGTCGGCGATAGTGCGAATTCCTCGCGAATGCAGCGCCGTCTCCGTCACCTTGCCTACGCCCCAGATGCGCCCCACGCCGAGCGGATCGAGGATCTCCTGTTTGTTCTGCTCGGTGATGACGACGAAGCCGTCGGGTTTCTTCAGGTCGGAGGCGAGCTTGGCGAGGAACTTGTTCGGCGCCACGCCGACGGAGGCGGTCAGTTGCGTCTGAGAAGCAATTTGCCCCTTGACAGCGCGTCCGATCCGCTCGGCCGACCCGAACAGGTTCGTGCAGGCGGTCACGTCCAGAAACGCCTCATCGAGCGAGATCGGCTCGACCAGCGGCGTGTACCGCTCGAAGATCGACTGAATCGCGTGTGAGACCTCCGCGTATCGCTCCATGCGGACGGGCAGAAGAACGGCATGGGGACAACGCCGCAGCGCCTGTGCCGTCGGCATGGCGCTGTGGACTCCGAACTTGCGGGCCTCGTACGAGGCGGCGCTGACCACGCCCCGCGCCTTGGGGTCGCCTGCGACGATGACGGCTTTGCCTCGCAGCTCGGGTCGATCGCGCTGCTCCACGGACGCGTAGAAGGCGTCCATGTCCACGTGAATGATCTGACGGACTCTCTGGGTATCCATGTGCTGAAGGCTATTCTATCAGTCCAACGACCGGGAGCAACGCCTTTGACAGAAGCAGGGTATGCATGATATGCTCGGCCCTCGATGAGCGCAGCATGCGTGGTTTGGTGGTAAGGAGGACTGCATGAGTGAACAACATACCTGTGTCCGTTTCCTGCGGCGTCCGTGCTTGGCTTTCAGTCTGGTTCTGACGGCTCTCGTGGCCGGTGCCGCCGCAGCCGGCCGGGGAAGCGATCTGCAAGTTATCCTCCCCGATGTGAAGCATCCGTATCTGGCCTGTACCGCCGAAGAGCTGGACCGGCTGCGCCAGGCCCGTCGCGGCCCCGAAGTCATACGCGACGGCGTGGTTTCAGTCCCGACATCCGTTGGGATCGAGATCGGAATCAAAGAAGCGGAGGGATTCATCGGCGAGCCGATCCGCTTTCCGCCTCGCGGCGGACAGCACAACCAGTGGTATCAGTGCGACCAGTGCGAGACGGCCCTCCAGACCATTGACGAGACCCATCACCAGTGCCCCAAGTGCAAGAAGGTGTATTCAGGGCATCCCTACGACGACGTGATCTTCAGCCGGCAGCACGGGCGCAACCTCCAGCGGATGGAGACGGCGGCTTGGGCGTATGCGATCTGTGGCCGGGAGGAATTCGCCAAATACGCCGCCAGGGTTCTGCTGGGCTACGCGGACCGGTATCGCACCTATCCCTATCACAGCGCGTCTTTGAAGACCGACGACTCCTGGGGGAAGAAGGCGGGGGGGCACCTCTACGAGCAGACGCTCACCGAGGCCTCGGCGCTGGCGACGTCCATCGGGCCGGCGTACGATCTC
Source organism: Phycisphaerae bacterium (assembly GCA_012744475.1). Classification (GTDB taxonomy): domain Bacteria; phylum Planctomycetota; class Phycisphaerae; order Sedimentisphaerales; family Anaerobacaceae; genus Anaerobaca. The sequence continues at coordinate 132,574 of JAAYBV010000067.1, read as the reverse complement.
ATCTACGATTCGGGTGTCCTCTCGGCAGAGGATCACCACAAGATCGCGGAGGGACTGCTGTTGCCCATGCTCAAGACGATCGATCGGAACAAGGCGGGCAAGAGCAACTGGCAGACGTGGCACAACGCCGCCATGATGTGGGGCGGCGCGCTGGTTCGCGACCCGGCCTGGATTCGCAAGGCTATCGTGGACCCGGAAAACGGATTCTACCATCAGATGGACGTTTCCGTTTCGCGGGAAGGGATGTGGTATGAGAACAGTTGGGGCTATCACTTCTACACGCTGCGGGCCCTGGTGATCACGGCGGAGACGGCCCGTCGGTTGGGGATCGATCTCTGGGGCGATGAGCGGTTGAAGAGGATGTTCACGCTGCCGATCGAGTATACGATGGCGGACGGGATGCTGCCCCGGTTCGGCGACGACGTGAATTCGTCGGTCAAAAGTGTGAGCGTCCTGTACGAGCCGGCGTATCATGCCTACCGGGACCCGCGCATACTGGCGATGTTGCCCGGTGAGCCGGGTTTTGACGGCCTGCTGCTGGGCCGTCAGGCGGGGAACGTCGCCGATGGGCCGGTTCTGCAAAGCAAGGTCTTCGAGGACGCGGGGCATGCGATCCTGCGGGCCGGCGGTCCGGCGGGACTGACGGCCGCCATGACATTCGGTCCCTATGGCGGCTTTCACGGACACTTCGATAAGCTGAGCTTCGTCCTCTATGGGTATGGCAAGGAACTCGGCGTCGACCCGGGCCGGGCCAGGAGCCAGGCCTATCGCCTGCCCATTCATAGCCACTGGTACAAGGCGACCATCGGACACAACGCGGTCCTCGTCAACGGCCGCAGTCAGGCGCCGGCCACGGGCAAATTGGCTTTGTTCGAACGGGCGGACGGCTACGTGGCCGCCGGCGCCGCCTGCGAAGCCGCGTATCCCGGCGTGAAACACGAACGATTGCTGGTGATGACGGAAACCTATCTCCTGGTGCTCGACAGACTGTACGCCGATCGGGACCAGCATTTCGACTGGCTGTATCACAGCAGGGGCGCCCGAGCGGTTTGTGGCGCTGCTGTGGAGAACGCTGATCGTCGAGATGACTGCCCCGGCAGCGAATACATTCAGAACATCAAGCAGGGCACGACGGATGCGATGATCCGCGTTGTTTTCGAGGATGCGGCCGTGCCCACGTATCTGACGTTGGCCGCGCAGCAGGGAACCATCGTGGCGGTCGGGGACGGTGTCGGAGGCTCGGTGACGGATCGCGTGCCCATGGTCATGATCGGGCGCGAAGGACGCGATACAAACTACGCCGCCGTTCTCGAACCGGTCCCTGCCAGCGGCAGACCAACCGTCACGGGAGTCCGACTCGGTGAGGAAGACGGTCGCCTCGACGTCATCGTTGAGCAGGGTTCGTCCCAAGACCGGATCCGCATCGACTTGGACACAGGGCTGACCGTTCGTCTGTCACGCTGAAGACGACCCATGAGGAAATGGCGGCCGGTCACGCTAAGTTGACCTTCGCACGATCAGATGGGTCTGGATGACTTCGGTCTCGCAGACCGGCTCATGCGAAGGATGGTCGATCCGCCGCAGCAGCATCGCGGCGGCGATCTTGCCGATCTCGTAGGGCGACTGCGAGACCGTTGTCAGAGGCGGATCGAGGTATGACGACAGCCGGTTGTCGCCAAAACCCGCCACCGCGACGTCGCGAGGGATCTCCAGGCCGATCTGCCTGATCTCGGCGTGGACGCCGCGAGCCACCGGGTCGTTGACGGCGAAGATCGCGTCGGGCATCCGTCCTCGCGCGTGAATCCGTCGAAGGGCGGCCACGCCGTCTTCTTCCTCGAAGCCGCCACGGATGATGGATGCGCCGGTCCCATTGAGGCCGTGCTTCTTCAATGCGTCGAGGTATCCTCGGCAACGATCGCGTCCGATAGAGGTGTTCTCCGGGCCAGCGACATGGGCGATGTTCCGGTAGCCGCGCTGGATCAGGTGCTCGACCAGTCTCATCGCGCCGCCGTAGTCGTCCACGACCACCCGGCCGGCTTCGACGTCCTCACACACGCGGTCGAAGAAGACCAGGGGGATGCCTTGCCGCCGGAGCGCCTGGAAGCCCGCCCCGGACGTGGTTGTCTGGGCTACCGAAACAAGGACGCCGCCGACACGATTGGAGATCAGGGTGCGCAGGTGGATGGCTTCCCGCTCGGAGCTCTCGTTGGATTGGCAAACGACCGTGTTGAACTCCCGGCCGTATGCGATCTCCTCCACGCCGCTGATGACGGCGGAGAAGAAGTCGTTCTTGATGGACGGTACGATGACGCCCAGTGTGCTGGAGGCCTGATTCTTCAGACTCTTGGCGATGGAGTTGGGATGATAATCCAGTTCTCTCGCCAGTGACAGGACGCGGCGTTTCGTCGCCGGACTGATATCCGGATGGTCGCGCAGCGCCTTCGAAACCGTCGTGTAGTGCAGACGGAGTTTCCTGGCAATGTCCTTGACCGTTACCTGTCGTGCTGCCATAGGCCCGTCGCTTCTCGTGGAAAAGGCTTGATCGAACGTGTGATATAACGTTAGAGATACCCGGATCTCCCTGCCTTGTCAACGCAATTCCGCCCCGCGCAGCAGGTGCTTTGAAGAGGCAGCGCCTTCGCCCGTGTCGTCGAAACCGGGGGAGCCGCCTGTGTCGGCGCTGGGGCGCCATGCGCCCTCCTGGCCCAGGGAATCCGAGGCGGACGTCGCCGGGTCTCTGACGGTGAGCGAGAAGCCCCGCCCGTCGGTGACATCATACCACCTGTCGTCGAACTCGAAATCATGGATGGTTGTGCCTATCGCGTCCTGAAAGACGATGCGCTCGCCTGCGTTGCTCAGGTTGCCCGTGTACTGCCCGGCGATGGGGAGGCCTCGCCCATAGCGGCTCTCAAAAGCAGCCAGGTCCTGGACTATGAGGACGTAGCTCCCTGGCGACAGATCGATGGACGGAAACGCAAACTCGATGCCGTCGACGAACCGGACCAGGTTGAGATTGATGGTCTCGGGGCCGACATTGGTCAGCTCGATGTATTCGGTGTTGGGATCGGTCGGGTGATACATGATCTCGCTGATCCGCAGGCTCTCGGCCACCGGGCCCACGGAGTAGGTTGCCTCATTCAGGGCGCTCCACGCGCCTCCGGAAAAGACGCGGGCCTTGACGTGAACGCTGTGCGTCAGTGGGACCGGAGCGGCGTAGGCGGTCGCCGTTGCGCAGATGTCGCCACCGCCCCCGGGAACGCCCTGGCCGACGACGAGCATGGCCGAAATCAGGAAGTCGGAGCTTGTCGGCCCTTCGTTGAGTCCGTGGATGGCCAGGAGATTCTCGCCCGGGCGGAGCAGGTCCGCTGCATCCGCGAGGGCGATGTTCTCAAGCTCGATCGCCACGATGTCTGAGTTGAACGCTGCCGCAGAGGAGTTCCAGGTTGGCTCGCCCTCGCAGTTCCTTCGGGCGATCTCGACGCCATTGAGGTAGGCGACAAAGCCGTCGTCGTAGCGGACGCGAAGCAGGAGGCCTGAGGAGGAAGACAAATCGCGGTCGACGACGAAGGGAATGCGGATGCAGCAACTGGCGTTGGCGGCGTACATCGCGTCCTGCACGTCGATGTCGAAGAACGCCTCGTAGCCGGTGCTCCGCTCGAAACCGACGCCTCCGGCCCCGCCGGTCCAGTCCGAATCGTCAAAGCCGACGTCGCTGCGCCAGGCCTCGTCGATCGGTCCGGTCGGCACGAGCACGTGCTTGGGTGCCTCTTCCGCCACGAGAACGCCTGTGCCGCCCTGGGGTACGCCTTGGTTGGGGTTTCGTGGATCACTGCCGTCCACGGTGTACCAGGCCGTACCTGTGGCGCTGCTGATGGTCAGCATGTCACCGGTCGCGGCTCGTCCACCGTGCTGATAGGCGCCATTGATATAGAAAACCGGAGCCGCCACGTTCGGATACAAGCCGGCGCTGCGGAACTGATCCAGTGCGATGCGCGAGCGCTGCGGGAACCAGCCGGTCAGAAGGCTGTTCAACTCATTGCGCCACTCGACTTCTCGTGTGTAGGGACTGGAGCGGTGCTGGTCTCCCCACCGCGCGGATTCGGCGGCGATCGGGCCTTCGATCACGTCGATGATCCCCATGTACGTCGCGGCCGGCGCGTTCCGCTCGGGGTGAGCCGGATCCCAGGCGGGATTGCCCGGATCGACGTACAGAGGTCCCTGGTTGAAGAAGGCCCTGTGGACGTGGTCGGCAAATCGCAGGCGGAATTCTTCGCTGGCCCTCAGATACTGGAACGGGGCCGCGACGCCGCTGCCGTTGCCGATCTGATTCGTGTAGATGCTGCAACCCAGATTGAGCGTCCATTCGGCGTCCCACGTGAAGAACTTGAAACCCGTGCTGTCGGGCGTGTTCTCTCGTCCGACGTAGTAGTTCTTGTGCGGCCAGTCGCTGTTGCCCCCGTAGAGGTTGGCGATCATGTAGCCGATATAGTGGTCGATGTCCACGTACGAGGCCGTCTCGGGATCGTCGGTTCCGTCCGCGTACTTGCCCTGAAGGGCGTAGTACGCTGCCGTTCGTTCTTCTTCGGTAGACGCACTCGCCACATCCTGGGCCAGCGCCGTCATTGTGTACCAGGCGTTTGTTGCACGCGTGCTGCGGGCGGTATCGCTGCCGGCATTCGTGGGCGCGCCGGAGTTCAGACCGTCCCATTCGTCGCTGTCGGAGTCGAAGTAGGCGGCCCCGAAGCCGGCGTCCGGCCGTTCCACGAGGTTGTACAGGCCCCAGTACACGCCGTTGAGGTAAAGATGGACGTGGGTCCCGTGTGAGCCCATCGCGCCCAGGGCCAGTTGCGTGCGACGCATGAACTCGTCGCGGGCGTACTGAGGCTGGCCCGGGGCGCCGCTCCATTGCCATCCATCATTGAACTCGGCCCGCAGGATGAGCGAATCGAATTCGTCCGTGGCCTCAGGGCCGAACAGCGGATACTTCAGCTTGGCGGCGCCATAGATCCCTTTGAAGAGGAGCCGGAACGATTTCTTGTCCTCGCGACGGCCCACGTCTCCATAGATGCGGGCGGCGCAGTTGACGTGGAATCCGTCGCTGCTGTCGGGCCGGATGAGTTCCACGGACGCTGGACGCTCTGAGCGATCTCCCTGGGCGCTAGGATTCGAGTAGATTCCGTTTTGACCGAAGAGATCGTCCACGCTCATCACGATCGACAGCGAGTCGATCGCCTTGAGATCGTCGATCAGCTCATCGCGATAGAGCGGGTTGTTGACCACGCGGGGGTCCATCTGATAGTCGGCCCCGGTTGAACCCCACATCGCGGGAAAGCCGGCGATGTACATCGGCTGCGTGACGACGTTGTCGAGGAAGATGTAGCTCTGGGTGTCGATGTTGCTCGACTGCCAGCCGGCCTTGGTCGCTTGGGCGCGCAGGCACGTCGTTGCGGTGATCCGGATCGGCTCTCTGTAGATCAGGCCGAAGGTGGCGCGTCCTCTCTGGATGATCGGCTCGCTGCCGTCGAGAGAGTAGTAAATGACCGCGTCCGGCGTCTTGCACGACAGCGTCACTTCGAACGGTTCCTCGTAGAAGCCGCGATCACGGCTGAACTTCGTGTCGGCCACGACGCCCAGATAGGCCTCGCTGTTGGCAGTGCCGGGGGTCGGTGTGCCCATGAACCGCCAGTCCTCCACGGTGTCGGGCGACCGGCCGTATGAGATGTCGGGAGTCTGCTCGGGATATTCGATACGATCGATCAGAGTCGTCCCGTCGCCTTCGATGAGGAGCACCTCTCCCTTGTTGGCGCTCAGCTTGAAGCCGGCGTGAAGCCCGGGATCGGCCGTGTCTGCGTCGGCCCATACGATCAGGAACCCGCCGGCCTCGATTGTCGTCGCGGCCGGAGCGTCCGCGGGAATCCGCCACTTGGCCGGTTCATCGGCGTCATCGCTCAGATACATGCCTGCCAAGTTGAAGGGAGCATCCCCATAGTTGTGGATCTCGATCCAGTCGTCAAACTGGTTCTGGGGGTCCTTGATGGTGCTGCTATTGGCCGCCATGATCTCGTTGATCCGCACGGAGGCGCCCGCCGCGCCCAGGCCACCAAGAGATAGGACTGCCGCCATCGCAGCAAGGGCAATTCGCAAAGGAGAGCGCATTGTCTTGATCCTCATTGAAATGGTCACTGACCATCCGCCTTTCCGCCTTCTCGCACGCTGCACGCAGGCCGGAACACCTCACAAACCCTATTCTAACAACTCGGTCCGCCCGGATCAACATGCTCGGGCCCGGAATCATCGGAGATTGTCGCCGCCGGCGGGACCGGGTATAATCGCAGCGGTTCGTATGTGCAGTGCTCAAAACAGTGTCCATGTGACAGGCGGGACCGCCGTTGCGGCCTGCCCGGCCCTGAAGGAGGCACGAACATGAAGCAGTCCCTCTCTCGTCGCACATTCCTGAAAAGCAGCGTGGTTGGAGGCGCCGCCCTGGCCTTCCCCGCCGCGAGCTACTCCCGCATCGTCGGCGCCAACGACCGCATCTCCATCGGGATCATCGGTTGCGGCGACCGTGGCGTCAACGCGCACATGAAGGGGGTTCACGCCTACGCCAAGGAGCAGAATATCGAGATCACCGCGGTTTGCGATCCCTGGCGCGTCCGCCGCGAGGTCGCGTCGGCCCAGGCTGCCGAGTGGTACGGCCGGCCGGCCCGGCAATTCGTTTCGTACCGCGATCTGGTCGCACTCGACGACGTCGACGCCGTGATGATCGCCTCCTGCGACCATCAGCATACTACCCACCTCAAGGCGGTTGCCGAAGCCGGCAAGGATGTCTACTGCGAAAAGCCGCTGGCGATGCGCATGGACCGGCTGTGCGATGCGTACGACGCCGTCAAGAAGGCCAAGATCATCGCCCAGGTCGGCACTCAGTTGCGCAGCCTGCCGAGCTTTGCCGGCTGCCGGAAAGTGTACCGCTCGGGCGTTCTCGGCGCCGTGGGGCGGATCGAGCAATGCCGCAACGCCGAACGACCCTACTGGTATTCTTACGTCAAGGACGTGAAGGAGCAGGACGTGGACTGGAAGGAGTTCCTGCTGGACCGGCCTTCGCGGCCTTTCGATCCGGTGCTCTACTCCGGCTGGTATGGCTATCGCGATTTCTCCGACGGTCCTGTCTGTGGGCTCGGTAGCCATTTCATCGACCTGGTCCACTACATCACCGGCGCCACCTTCCCCACGAGCTGCGTCAGCCTGGGCGGAACCTTCGTCTGGAAGGACGAGCACAAGTTCACCTGTCCCGACCACGTTCAGGCGCTCTGGATCTATCCCGAGGGCTTCATGGTCAGCTACTCGACCAACTTCGGCAACGGCAGCGGCAACAGCTTCAAGATCTTCGGGGACCAGGGCGTGCTGGACATGGTGACCTGGACTGCGCCCGTCCTGAGCGCCGAAGGCGGCGGCAAACGCATGGGCGAGATCCGGGGCCGCAATCCCGTCGAGGACGTGCCACAGCCGGAGCACTTCCTCAACTGGCTCCAGTGCCTGCGGTCGCGGCAGACGCCGAACGCATCGATCGATGCCGGATATCAACATGCGGTCGCCTGCCTGATGGCTGTTCGCGCCTTCGACACCGGCAAACGCATGATTTACGACGCGCAGAAGCGTGAAATCCGCGAAGGGTGATCTTCTCTGGAGAGTATGAGACTATGAAGACACGCAGACAGAATGAGAATCCGTCGATGGACACACTTTCGCGTCGTGGGTTCCTGACTCAGGCGGTCCAGATCGGCGCCGCAGGCTGGACGCTGGCCAACGTCGAGGTCCTGCACGCACAGACGAACAAGCCCCGCTGGCAGATCGGCTGCTACACACGCCCGTGGGACCAGTACGACTACCGCGTGGCATTGGACGCGATTGCCGAGGCGGGGTACGAGTACGTCGGGCTGATGACGACGAAGTCCGAGACGCACCTGGTGATCTCGGTGGCCACGCCGATCGAAGAGGCGTTGCACGTCGGGGACGAGGTCCGGCGTCGCGGTCTGAAGGTGGTCTCGGTTTACGGAGGGGATATCCCGGTGGCCCGGTCGCTGGAGGCGGGCATCGAGGGACTCCGGAAGCTGATCGACAACTGCGCCGCCTGCGGTTCGACGAACCTGCTCATGGGCGGCACCGGCGATCGAAAGCTCTACGACGCCTACTACAAGGCTATCGCCGAATGTTGCGACTATGCGGCCGAGCGGGGCATCGGTATCAGCATCAAGCCGCACGGTGGGCTCAATGCCACGGGCCCGCAGTGTCGCGGGACCATCGAGTCGATCGGCCACAAGAACTTCCGCATCTGGTACGATCCGGGCAATATCTACTATTACTCCAACGGCGAGCTGAGCCCGGTAGTGGACGCGCCGTCGGTGAACGGCCTTGTCAGCGGCATGTGCGTGAAAGACTATCGTCACCCGAAGGACGTCTTGGTGACGCCGGGCACGGGGCAGGTCGATTTCCGTGTCGTCTTTGCCCTGCTGAACGCCGGCGGATTCGAAGGCGGGCCTCTGGTCGTCGAATGTCTCGACCCGGGTGATCTGCCGCACACGCTCGAAGAGGCCAAAAAGGCGCGTCGCTTCCTCGAAGAACTCACCGGGCAGAAGTCGCAACGGGCCGACCATGCTGCACGCCGCGACTCCCTGGAGGTAGGGGTGGGCGTTGTGGATATTACACCGCCCTTGGGCTACCGCATGAGCGGCTACTTCCACGAGCGCCTCAGCGAAGGCGTGTCCAATCCGCTTCATGCCAAGGCGATCGTTATGCGCCAGGGTGCGACGAAGGCCGCCATGGTCTTCTGCGACATCATCGGGCTGTCTCCCGATGTGTCCAGGGCGGCACGTCAGCGGGCCGAATCCGTGACCGGCATTCCTGCCGCGAACATCCTCCTGGCAGCGACACACAGCCATACCGGACCGCTCTACTGGGGCACTCTTCGCAATCATTTCCACGAACAGGCCTTGGCCAAGAGCGGGCAGGACCCCTGCGAGAGCGCGGACTATTCAGCGATGTTGGCGGAACGTATCGTGCAGGCGATCCGCCAGGCCGACTCAGCGGTCCGTCCGGTGCGTGTGGAGGCCGGCATTGCTCAGCAGCAGGGGCTTTCCTTCAACCGCCGCTTTCACATGAAGGATGGGACGGTGCGTTTCAATCCCGGCGTGCTGAATCCGGACATCGTTCGCGCCGCCGGCCCGATCGATCCATCGGTCGGCGTCGTCCTGTTCCGCACGGCCGACCGCAACGAAGCCTTGGCCGGCTTGGTCAACTTCGCCCTGCACCTGGACACCGTAGGGGGCACGCAGTACGCCGCCGATTATCCGTACTATCTGGAGCAGGAATTGCGTCAGACGCTTGGCGGCGAGTTCACGCTGCTTTTCGGCACGGGCACCTGTGGCGACATCAATCACATCGACGTCACTCGCCAGGAGCGTCTGAAGACCGACGAGATTGGCCGCACGCTGGCGCGGACCGTCGTCGATGCGCTGGCGGGCCTGAAGGCTGCCAGGGCCCCGTCGCTGGCCGTTGCGAGGGCGGTCGTCGAGGCGCCGTTGCAGACGTTCACCGCCGACGAGATCGAGCAGGCCCGACGCGACATCCACAAAGTCGGCACCCAGGAGCTTCCGTTCCTCGACCAGGTCCGCGCGTACAAGATTCTCGCTCTCCAGTGGCGGGGCGGTCCCACGCTGCCGCTGGAGGTCCAGGTCTTCCGGCTCAGCGACGAGATCGCCGTGGTCGGTCTGCCGGGCGAGGTCTTCGTCGATTTGGGTCTGGCGATCAAGCAGGCCAGCCCGTTCGCCACCACGCTGGTCATCGAGTTGTGCCAGGATGCCCCGGGCTACATCCCGACTCGCAAGGCGTTCGCCGAAGGCAGCTACGAGACGGTCAACTCGCGGGTGGCGCCGGGCGGCGGCGAGCGGATGGCCGATGCGGCGATTGAATTGCTCGTCCAACTGGCGCCCGCCGGCACCGAAGGCACATAGGCTCTTGCAGCCGGCCGCCGCGCAGGAGGAGGCTGGCGAAGACCTCCTGCACCAGGTCGTCCGCGTCGTGGGCACATCGGACGTTTCGGGCAAAGTACGCCCGCAGTTGCCGATGGCACTGCTCGTACAACTTGGCCCAATAGGCCGACTGCGATGCTTGCGATGCGTGGGATTCGTCCCCCCTCGGTTCCCTCCCCGTCATGGCTGTGGCCCTCGATATTGCACGTCACGCCGCTTCGGCGGGCCTCGCCGGCCGCCTTCTATTATGAGAGCGTGTCCCATGCACCGAATGTGGACGCGAAAATCCGAAAGAATCGACTTTCTTTTCGACCGTCTCAGCGCCCGCTCCCTCGCCATCTCAGCCAGACGCCGACAATGGCTTATCCACTGCCGTTTCCCCGCCGCTCGTCTGTTTCTGTCCGCCTTTTGAAGGCCGGCCCACGGGCCAGGGACACCCCCGGCGGCCCAGCAGAATCCTGGCCGTATCGAGCTCGATACGCCCAGGATCAAGCTCGATAATACCGAGATGAAGCTCGATATCGTCAGGATCAAGCTTCGTTTGCCCCGGATCAAGCTTGAAGTGACCTGAACGAAGCTCGGTTTGGCACGAACCAAGCTTCATCTGCGCCGGATCGAACCCGCGCTGGCTCGGGCGGGACTCTGTTCGCTGCGATTCGAGTCCGGGCTCAGTCCGATGCAAGCGTCGGCCACAGGCTCCAGACACCCCCTCCGATCGTCGTCGACGAAACACCTCCTGCCGGTTTGTTGCCCCGCCGCACAGTGTAATGGGCACACCCAAGCCGGCGTTAAACCTATGATCGGTAATTGGAGATGTGACCTCTATCTGACCCGATGTCTCTTCTATACCCGTCTTGCACTTACCATGTGAATTCGCCCTGTTAATGCGCCCCTGTCTCCCCTTCTCGCTTCTTGGTTTTAGAACCACTCTTCTGTTGTAGATTAGTTCCGCTTCGAGGCAGGCTTTTGTGTCCGGGTCAGTGAAATTCGGATCGAAAGCATGTGCTGTCACCTTTATAGAGTAAACGCCGTCAGCATTTTCGAAATCGGCGACCAGCTCAGCGTAGGGCTTCGGGTATCCAAGCAGTGTCATCTTGTCGACGAGGGCGAATCGTCCGAGTCGAGTGTAGGTTCGGAAGTTGGGGATTCCAATTTCCTTCCTCTCCACATCTACTATGAAGCCTCTTCGCGCAGCTGTTCTCGGAATGAAGACGACAAGGAGATATCGGTCCTCCTCAAGAGAGTAGATTCTTCCTCGAAGTCCGGGCGCCTCAGATATGTCGACGTCATACGGTGCTTCTTTCAAGAGCCTTGATTCCGCAAGTGAGCAAAACCCGACAATCCCGAGTCCGAGCAAGACAGCCCCGATGAGGTAATATGCCACGAGTTTCCCTCTTCTTCTTGTAGTCATTGCGGACAACGCTTCCTGTGTTCGAGGAGCGAGCGGTCAGGGCGCGTATCTCCTCACGACCATATTATTCCAATGCGGGTTATATGTGACTGATGTCGTGCGCACTCCGTGTGTTCCGCTAGCCTGTGTTACCATGCCGCCGCCCATGTAGATAGATGTATGACCCAGTCCCCCTTTCACAGGATATGAAACGATGTCGCCAACTTGAAGCTTCCCACCCTTCACCACTGGGAAATGGGGGACATTCATCTTCGGGTCAGCGAGATCATTCGCCTGCAGCGGATACCGTTCTTTCCAGAACTTGAAACGCTTCTGTCTTGGCAATTGCCCTACCTTGGCTCCTTTCTCATAGGCGTCCACAACGAACTCGTTGCATTTGCGCATACCAGGCTCGAAATTGTCTATCGTTCCCCCCGTGCTGTACGCCTTGTTTCCATCCTGCGCTGCAGCCCACATAGCGGCATCCCTGCCTCCGACTGTAGTTGGTGCTTCATCTATACTCACTTGCGCAGGCCCACACTGCGACCAAGTGTACGTTCCATTCGTCGTAGCGTCAACTGTCAGAGCCTCGTCAGCAGTCTGAGCCTCGGCGCCGCCACCCTCGTAGGTGTCGGACAGCAGACAAGATTCGAGAGCACAAGATGATGCCGCACTGGCGGCGCCGGAGATGGCACCGTCGGCGAAGTCGCCGCCGAGGAGTTCTGCGGTGACACCGCCGCAGAGGGCGCCGGAACCTGTCGATACAGCCAGTTCTTTGAAGTACTCGGCGGACAGGAAGTCGGCGCTGACGGTTGCGGGCTGAAACCCAGGCAGAACTGCACGGCGGCTGCGACACCGGCGCACATGGCAGCTTGAAGCGGGTCGTCGCCCGTGATCATGGCCGCGATGGCCGCCCCGGGAATAGCACCGAACGTGAAGCCACAGAAGCTATTGGTGAGGCTGCCCAAGAAGGCGTCGGTCGGATTCGCGCCCGCCTCGCACGCGATCGCGGCGCTCACCATTGTCGTGATCGCGATCCCGGGCAGCGCTTCCGCCGTGGCTGTGGCCATGTAGGCGAATGCTACCGCCCAGGCAAACTGCCCGGTGGGGTCGGTGAATTTGAGGGGGTTGTTGTAGACGTAGGCGTAGCGGTTGTAGGCCTGGGAGAACTCGGGGTCGGGGACGGTCGAGTCGGGCTGGAGGAAGCGGGCCAGCTCGGGGTCGTAGTAGCGATCCGCCGTAGTAGTAGAGGCCCGTGTCCTCGTCGAGCGTCTGGCCGGTGTAGCGGTTCGAGACGCTGAAGGCGTCGTCGTTGGCGCGGTAGCGTTCGCAGCGACACGGCGAGTAGCCATAATGCTGAACCACTTCGCCTGGAACGGCAGGTCAGCGAGCGCGATTCGGCTCAGAAGGGGACCGTGCATCTACTCTGGTAGCCTATCAATCGAGTTGACCACGAGAAGCATTGAGATCGAACGGCCATTGTGGTATCATTGCAGGTGGTGTGCGGGAGCGCCGGTTGTGAGGTCCAAGGGGAATCCCGGCCTGGCCCGGACGAACGGATCGAAGGTGCCCGTTCGGCGGGTACATTCGTATGGAGGTGCGGACATGTCCAAGAGAGTGGTTTCGACGGTGTTTGCGGCTGCCCTTATAGTCATCATGTTGCTGCCGGTGGCTCGCGCCGACATTCAGGCGGGATTGGCGGGCTACTGGCCGCTGGACGGCGACGCGACCGACGCCAGCCGGAACGGCAACAACGGGACGATTGTCGGGAACGTGAATCCGGTGCCCGATCGGTACGCCATGGCCGGCGCCGCCCTGCGCTTCCCTGGTCAGGCGGACTCCTACGTGGACGCGGGCGACTCTGCGGACTTACAGATCACCGGGCCGATGACCGCGACCGCCTGGGTCTTTCTCCATGGGTCGAATCAGAACAACGGGCGCATCGTCAGCAAACAGGGGGACATCGACAGCGGCTCGTGGAATCTGAGCATAGAAGCCGGTCCCGACGGCGGGGCACACGCGGCGACGTTTCAGGTCGCCGCGGGGCCTTCGGACATTGTCCGCGTAGATGACACACAGCCGTTGCCGACGGATCGGTGGGTCCATGTCACCGGCATCTATCGGCCGGGTGAGGCTCTTGAGATCTACGTCGACGGCATGTTGCGGGCCGAGACCGTCATCGATGTCCCCTACAGCCAGTTCAGCGACAACGGGTTGCCCGTCCTGATCGGCTCGGGCCACGGCTGTTCCGACTGCGCCTGGGACGGCCTCATCGACGAGGTACGAATCTACGATCGCGCCATCAGTCAGGTGGAAATCTGGCAGATCATGCGTGCCAACGTCGGATGCAGTCTGGTCCCGCAGCCGGCCGACGGCGCGACGGACGTGCCGCCGGATGTGACTCTGAGCTGGAAGGCGGGCCTGTTCGCCAAGACGCACGATCTGTACTTCGGCACCGTCGCCGACGATGTAAACAGTGCGAGCCGGACCAATCCCAGAAACGTGCTTCTCAGCAAAGGACGGAGCACGACCACGTACAGCTTCAACAGCAGTCTGGACCTGGGGCAGACGTACTACTGGCGAGTCGACGAGGTCAATGCCTTTGACAGTTTCATCTATAGGGGCAACCTGTGGCGCTTCACGGTCGAGGCGTATGCGATCCCCATAGGGAAGGTCGTGGGGACCACCAACGCCATTTCGAACGACGGGGCAGGACCGGTCAACACCGTTAATGGGTCCGGGCTCAGCGAGGATGGCGAGCATTCCATCGGTTCCGGTGACATGTGGCTGGCCGCTGCGAATGGAAACGATCCGGTATGGCTGCAATATCGCTTCGACACGCCCTGCAAATTGCACGAGCTGCTCATCTGGAACTACAACGATCCATCCGAATCGGGTCTTGGTTGCGGGCTCAAGGATGTGACCGTCGAGTACTCTACAGACGGTGTCGCGTGGACCGCGTGGAAGGACGTCGAACTGGCGCAGGCGACAGGCGCACCCGATTACGTCGCCAATACCACGGTTGCTATGGGAGGGATAGTGGCGAAGTACGTCAGACTGACTGCCCACAGCACGTGGGGCATGACGGGACAATACGGCCTCAGCGAGGTCCGCCTCCTCCAGATTCCCGTGCGTGCGCGCGCCCCCCGACCGGCCGATGGAGCATCGGGCGTCGATGTGGATCTGATGCTGCACTGGAGCGCAGGCCGCGAGGCGGCCTTTCACGATGTTCACTTCAACCCGAGCGCTCCGATGGTCGCCACCGGTGCGGCGTTCTTGAACTCGGTTGTGGTGAACGAGTATCCTCTTGGGGCGTTGAACTTCGGAACGGTCCACTACTGGAGGATCGACGAACGCAATGAGGCCAGGAGTCCCAGCCTCTGGCAGGGGGACATCTGGACCTTCACCACTCGCGAATATGCGGTCGTCGACGATTTCGAAAGCTACACGGACGAGTCCGGCCGGCGCATCTACGAAATATGGCGGGACGGCTGGGAGAACGGGACCGGTTCCCTCGTGGGTTATATGGAGCCGCCTTATGCCGAGAAGGTGATCGTCCATAGCGGAGGCCAGTCCATGCCCTTTGCGTACAACAACAGCGAATCGCCGTTCTACTCGGAGGCGGTGCGGAGCATGGCGATCGCGCAGAAGTGGCAGGATCACGGCGCCGATGCGTTGCGGCTGTTCGTGCGCGGGCATCCGGACAACGATCCCGGCTCGCTCTACATTGCCGTCGAGGACACAGGCGGGCACATCGCGGTGGCGACGCATCCGGACCCCGCCGCCCTTACCTCCGCCGCCTGGCAGGAGTGGGCGATTCCATACTCGGCCTTCGGAGACATCGGGTTGTCCGCCGTCCAGGCGATCTATCTTGGCGTGGGTGACCGGGCGAATCCCGTCCCGGGCGGTTCCGGCCTGATCTACATCGACGACATCGAACGCGGCCATCCCATCGGCGGCCTGACGCCGGGCCGACGCTGACGTTTCGCCAAATGACAGGAGACGCTACGGCCACGCCGAGGGATTGTCGGCGGACGCCGGAGATTCCCCTGAGCGGCATCTCCACGCGGAACTGTCAACAACTCTTGCCGGACCGTGCGCGGCGGCGTCGCCGTCGATGGAAAAACGCATACCGGAGGCTTGCGTTCTGGAGCCGATGCTGTAACAATGGCTGCTATGGAAAGACTCAGTCGCAGAAGCCTGTTGAAGCGATCCGGGACATTGGCGACTGCCATGGCGCTGGCCGGCCTCCCTGGCTCCCGGCCTGCCGCCGGCGCCAACGACAGAATCGTGCTGGGGATGATCGGCCCGGGCGGGCACGGCTCCGGGTTGCTCAAATCGTTCGCCGCGCAAGAGGACGTCGAGGTGGCCTATGTCTGTGATCCGGATGCCAATCGGATGAATCAGGCAGCCGGCATGGTGGAGCAGGCCACGGGACGGGCGCCCAAGACTGTCGCGGACTTGCGCCATGTGCTCGACGACAAGCAAGTGGATGCCGTGGTCGTGGCCACCCCCGACCACTGGCACGCGCCGGCCACCATTATGGCCTGCCAGGCGGGCAAGCACGTCTACGTGGAGAAGCCCTGTTCTCACAACATCCGCGAGGGTCGCTTGATGGTGGAGGCGGCTCGCCGCTACGGACGTACGGTCCAGGTGGGAACGCAGAGTCGCAGCGCGGCGTACGTCGCGCGGGCGATGGAGCTGTTGCGCGAGGGTGCGATCGGCGAGGTTCTGGTCGCAAAAGCGTGGAACAGCCAGTTGCGCCGCGATATCGGCAAGCGCCAACCAGAAGAGCCGCCGCCGCACCTGGACTTTGACCTGTGGGTAGGTCCGGCCCCGATGGTGCCGTATCAGAGCAACCTGTTGCACGCGTCATGGCGCTGGTTCCTGGCTTTCGGGACGGGCGACATCGGTAACGACGGTGTACACGACATGGACCTGGCGCGTTGGGGCCTGGGCGTCGAGACCCACCCGAACACCGTAGCCGCAATCGGCGGCAAATACTTCTTTGCTGATGACCAACAGTTTCCAGACACGCAGTACGTCGTGTTCGAATACGGCACGGCCGGCACGCGCAGGAAGCAGTTGGTGTATGAGCAGCGCCTTTGGTCGCCCTACGTTCAGGAAGGCTATGAGAACGGCAACGCCTTCTACGGCACCGAGGGCCTGTTGGTTCTGGGCAAACACGAAGGCTGGCAGTTGTACGGGCCTCGCAACGAGCTTCGCGACCAGATGAAGGGCCGGCTCGACGGCACGCTGCACCACCGCGATTTCCTCGACTGCCTCAAGACGGGCCGGCGTCCCAACGCCGACATCGAGATCGGCCACCTGTCCGGGACCCTTGCCCATCTGGGCACCATTGCCACGCGCGTCGGGCGGGTGATTCACTTCGATCCACAGACGGAGCAGATCATCGGGGACGGCGAGGCCGACGGCTTGGTGCGTCGTACGTATCGCGCCGGCCATTGGGCGGTGCCGAAGGGCATCTGATCCTGACAGGCTTCTGCTGTGATTGGGGAGGCGAAGGGTCCTACAGGGGGCAATGCGCACGGCTGGCTGTGTAGGAGACACCATGTGAGACGGCGGGATTTCATTACGGCTTCGGCATTTGCGTTGGCCACCTTGCCGGGGAGCCGAAGAAGTGTTGCCGGGCCGGGAGCGGCGAAGTATCGAGTGGCAATCATCGGCAGGACAGGGCAAGGAAACTACGGCCACGGACTGGACGTTGTGTGGAATGGCCTGGACCAGGTTGAAGTGGTGGCAGTGGCTGACCCGGACCCCGAGGGCTGCGCCGCGGCGGCTCGTCGGCTCCGTGCCCCGGCAAGCTATTCCGACTACCGACGGATGCTGGAGATGGAGCGGCCGCAAATCGTGAGCGTGGCCCCTCGTTGGCTGGACTGTCATCGTGACATGGTGCTGGCCTGCGCCGAGACGGGTTGCCATGTCTTTCTCGAAAAGCCGATGTGTCAGACTCTCGAACAGGCGGACGAGATGATTGCCGCTCTGGAGAAACGGAACCTGAAGCTGGCGATTGCCCATCAGACCCGCTATGGCCCGGCGCTGGCCCACGCGCAGAAGATGATCGCAGACGGATCGCTGGGGGACATTCTTGAGTTGCGGGGCCGGGGCAAAGAGGACCGTCGTGGCGGCGGTGAAGACCTCATGGTGCTCGGGACTCACGTCATGGATCTGATGCGGTTTGTCGCGGGCAACGCACAATGGTGCTTCGCGCAGGTGAGGTCCGATGGGCATGCTGTCACGAGAGACGATGTTCGCGACGGTGCGGAAGGAATAGGTCCCCTCGCCGGAGACGAGATTCACGCGATGTACGGCTTCGATGGGATGACAACAGGCTACTTCTCCACGCATCGTGCCCGACAGGGCGCCTCGGCCCGATATGGCCTTCAGGTCTATGGCAGCAGGGGGATTCTCACGATGACCACGGGTGCTGTGCCTGAGATCTGGTACGTGGAGGACCCATCCTGGCAACCTGGGCGCAGCAAGGCGCCGTGGAAGCGGATATCCAGCGACGGCGTCGACAAGCCGGAACCCCTCAGCGATCCGAATCAGGCGTACGGCAATCGTCTGATTGCACTGGACCTGATTCGAGCCATCGAGACCGACACCCAGCCCAAAGGCAGTATGTACGATGGACGGGCGGCACTGGAGATGATTCTGGCGGTGTACGAATCGCACCGGCTCAAGGCGCCTGTCCGACTGCCGCTGGAGAACCGCAGGCATCCTCTGAGCATGTGATTTCGAGAGGATTTTTTTCTCCAAAGCTCTCCGGCACGAGCAGTCCATACGCGCGGCACAGAATGTGGCGCAACCTCTGCACGCCGCTCGCCCATACCCTCCACCGGGTCGCTGGCCACCTGTTGCGAGAGTGCTGTTCTTCACCACGAAACGGCAGATTGCCACCTGACGCAGGCTCGCGCATATTCCGGCGACTACGCCCGACAGGATTCGAACCTGTGACCCCCGGTTTAGGAAACCGGTGCTCTATCCTACTGAGCTACGGGCGCATCTGGAGGAGACTACTATACTGCTGCTGCGTGGCCGCGTCAATGCTCCGACGCCGAGCCTGCAGGTGAAGCATCTGTCTGGCACGAGTCTCCGGGCCGTGTCGTGTCTGAGGCACTCAGTGCTATTATCGGGCGTCCACAGCGATGGTGTTGTCCGATATCTTTCGCCGCGGCGTGGCGACAGACAACCGCTCGATGTTTCACTCCTGCCGGACAGTGCCCTTATCAGCCCGGAAACGGCGGTTTGAATGGCATCCGGACGCAACACCATCCTTCTTGTGACTTGGTGGAAAGGAGAACGCCGGCGTTTTGGCTGCCCGAATCCCGCAGTCGCCCGGCGAAATGACCGATAGGAGAGAAACCGAGAAGCTGGCAACACCGGATGGCTTAGGATTCGAGGCATGATGACGGAAGAGAACCTGTCGGTGCTGGAAGGGTGGGTCATTGCGTTGAGCGTCATCGTCGTGTTCAGTACGACGATGGCGGCACCTCAACTCCATCACGTTATGGCCAGGGACGAGTTGGCCGTGGCCAACGCCGGCAAGACCAAACTCATCTCCGAACTTGCGGCGACCCTGGAATCGGCTCGACAGGACAACACCTCGCTCCGTGCGGAGGCGGTGGAAACCGGCCGGCTTCTGGAGCAGGTGCGATGTGAGTTGGCTGCCCTGAAGCAGGAACGCGATACGCTGATCGGGCAGGTGGCGGTTGCCAACGAGAAGCTGCGGGAGCTGGACAGCAGGCTCCAGACCACCGGCCTGGAGGCCGCCAAGCTCAAGGAGTTCCTCTCGCTGCAAGAGACTCAGAAGGAACGGGACGATGCGGCCGAACGGGCGAAGAAGGCGGAGGACCGCATTCGTGAATTGACACTTCAGCTTCACCGGGCAGGCGTCTGGCCGTAGTCGGCGTCAGCGGACCCTTTCGGCGGTGAGACTGCGACGCATATAGCCTGTGACGCGAGCATCGAACCGTTCGCCGAGAGGCAGGCGTTCGGCAACGGCTACGAGGATCGGATAGCTGCCGATCTGTCGCAGGAAAGTCGTGCCGCCGTTGTGGACCTCGCTGCACAAGTCCTTGAGCACCGTCCCGATCGGGAACAGCCTCTCGAGCATGGGCCTGTCGATTTCCTCGCGGACTTCGTCGATGAAGGCACGATAGTATCGACGGTTCCTTCGCAGATACCGTTGCCCGGCTTGTTCGTAAAGGGCTGTTCCAGGGAAAGGCACGACCTGCCGGATGTTGATCCGCCTGACGAGCAGTCCTTCATCGACGATTTGCTGTAACGCCGCGAGGTTGCGGTCCAGAGTCTGGGCCGTCTCCTCCGCCAGGCCGAGCAGGATGTTGATGCCGGGCAGCAGGGCGTGGCACCCGTTCTCACCCCGCACGCCTCCGATTCGATTGATGGTCCGAATGGCCTCGAAGGCCATCTCGTATGGGCAGTTGAGGTTGTTGGCACGCGTCACCTGGGGGTCGAATGATTCGATGCCCATCGCGGCGGTGCTGCCCGGCGTGAGGTATCGGACAAACAGCTCGGTGCGCCGCTCATCGACCATGGCCGGGTTGGCGTTGTCGATGTGCAGCACGGCCGGCTTCAGCATCGCCAGGGCCGAAAGCATCGCCTCGATCTTCTGCGGATCGCCCCCCTCGTAGCTGTAGATACACGATTGCTTGCCCAGCCGGAAGGCCCGTACGCCCAGATCCATCAGCGTCCGGACCTCC
The DNA here is from genome assembly GCA_012744475.1 of Phycisphaerae bacterium. Classification (GTDB taxonomy): domain Bacteria; phylum Planctomycetota; class Phycisphaerae; order Sedimentisphaerales; family Anaerobacaceae; genus Anaerobaca. The sequence continues at coordinate 112,415 of JAAYBV010000067.1, read as the reverse complement.
TCTGTGATGTGCCGCGCCGTTCGCCACTGCACAGCATGCTTGAGCGGCTCGGTGCAGAACGAGCAGCCCTTCTCTCGCGGGCAGCCCCGGCCGGTCTCGATCTCCGCGATCCGATTGGGCATGTTGGGCATCTGCCCGATCAGCGTCGCCCCGCGCAGCGCGAATGGCTGAAGCTCCTCGTAGGAGTCGAAGACGAACGGGCGCAGCTCTTCGTAGTCTTCCGCTTGGGGCAGTTGCGGACGCACGCCGCCTCGAACCTGCGTGCCCGCGGTCAGGACGGGGCCCGTGAGGACCTTACGGACTGCGAACGACGTCAGCAGCTTATTGACCTCTCGCAGTGTGCCCGGGCGGGCGCTGAGATACTTGCCCGGCGTCTGAACGCCTGCGATGATGACGAGCCGTTCGGTGGTTTCGAGGATGTGACGGATCTCTTCGGCCTTGCGCGTGTGGTTCAACGCCTCGATGTGAGTTCTGCCGACCGGCGGGTCGATCACCGCGTCGGGCCTGTGCTCCAGGTAGCGAATCCACCTCAGATCGTCGATGGTCAGGTACGTCGGCTCCCGCTCGGAAAGGCCGGCGACATAACGAGGCCAGACGCCGACAAACGGAGGGACGCCCAGTCCGGCCGGTTCGTCCGTGTAGCAGTCCAAGATGGTTGTGTCCTGTATCATATCCGACGTCGCGCCGAGGCTATCCCGTCGATCGAGTCATTGACCGTCGGACATTATATGGGCCACAGACAGGGAACGCAAAGTGGATGCGAGGCGCCGGCAGGGGGCACGAGCAGAGCTCCAGCATTTCGTCCTGTCTTGTGCGGCCGGATCGCCTTGCGGCCGCCGCGAATCCCGCTGCGCGTTCGTGCGACCGGGGGTTTTGTGTCCGATAAACGGACGCGGTGTTCCTGTCTGGGGTCCTTTCTATCTGAGAAAACGGCAAAATAAGGATTATTCGCAAATCTCGGTAGAGGACACGGCCGAAGAAGGGCAACGCAAGGTGCCCGCATTGTCGATGACAGTTCGGTACTTTTGGGGGTTTGAGTACATCGTCGATACGCCTTCGACTGAACCTGAGAGCATGACGAAGATGCCTCCTTGAGAGCGATGTCAGGCTCGCACATCCAGGACACGGATCCGACTCCATGGTGTCTTGACATCATGGAGCGCCGCCTCAGGAAACATGACGCCCGGTGTGCCCTCGGCCGGAATCAGCGCCGCCGTGGGACCGCTGTCGGCCGATCCGGTCTTGCCGAATCGTAAGACGATGGAATGACGCACGATGTTCAAAAGACCGTACATCCTGGTCATCATCACCCTGTCTCCGCTCGCTGTGAGCGGGCTGTTTCTGTATCTCAGCCTGTCCAGTGTGCTGCGGCGGGAGCTCGTGTCGTGGGAAGCTGAAGTCCGACAGATCCAGATGGCGCAGATCGTTGACGAGCTGAAGGTGCGCATCGACGCCGCCTGGGATGTCGCCAACCACTACTACGACGAAGGCCTTGGGCAGGACGCCTGCACGAAAGCCATCGCGTCCATCAGTCAGAATCAGGATAGCTATGTCTTCGTGATGCGGATCGACCGCACGGATCGGGCCAACGAAGTCATGGTGGTGCACCCGGACAAAAGCTTCGTGGGGCAGTCGGCGCACCGCGTGGTGGACCTGGAGCGCATCCAGGAAATCTACTATCGCGGCGAGATCTATCCCTTGGGGCATCCGGCCGTCGCAGGAATCCAGTCCGTGAACGTAGGCGAAGAGATCAGCGATATCTGCGTAGAGCAAGGCTCCGGCATGATCCAGTATTACTGGCCCAGAGTGGTGGATGGAAAGGCCTCGCAGGTGGGATACCCCAAGGTCACCTATGTCCGGTTCTTTCCGCCATGGAACTGGGCGATGGGGTCCGGCGCCTATGCCGACCACATCGAAGGACTCGTCGCGGCGCAGGTGGAAACGGCCAGGGCGAATATGCATCACATCATGGGTCTGCTGCTGTGGTTCACGCTGGTGATCACCCTGGTGATGGCTGTGATTGCGACCGGCGTTTCGCATCGGTTCTCGCGGAAGCTGATCCGATACGAGAATTCCCTGCTGGAATCGGGCAGGCGTCTGCGCCAGGAAGTGGAGAAGTCCCGAAGGAGCGAGCAGATCTTCAAGACTCTCATCACGAACCTGCCGCAGAAGGTCGTGCTCAAGGACAGGGACTCCAGGATTCTCTACTGCAATGAGAAGTATGCCGAGAGCCTTCATCGCACCGTCGAGCAGATCATCGGCCGGAACGAGTACGACCTGTACCCGCGGGAAGTGGCGGATCGGTATGTGACCAGCGACCGCAGCGTGATCGAGCACGGCGAGACCATCGAGGTCCTCTCGCGGCGTCCTGTCGACGGCCAGGAGAGAGTCACCCGAGTGCTGAAGACCCCTGTCAAGGACGATTACCAGCAGGCGGACGGTATCCTGTGCGTCTTCGAGGATTTCACCGAGAGAATCCAGAATGAAGAACGGTTGCGGGCGGCCAACGCGGAGATGGAGGAGACCAATCGCCGGCTTCGAGAGACGCAGAGGTACCTGGTCCAGAGCGAGAAGATGGCGTCCATCGGGCAGTTGGCGGCTGGCATCGCCCACGAGATCAACAATCCCATGTGCTACGTGGTCGGCAACTCGCATGCCCTTCAGGAGTATGTCACCAGTCTGATCGAGTTCCTGGGGGTCTACGACCGGCACATCCAGGAAATGGCGCAGACCGGAAATGCGCTGTTCGAGGAACACGCCCGTGCGATCCAGGACATCCGAAGCGAGCTGGACATCGATCATATCTGCACCGACGTTGAGAGTCTGCTCGATGATTCGCAGGAAGGAATGAACCGGGTGCTGCGCATTGTTCGAAACCTGCGGACCTTCTCTCGCATCGACCAGGTGCACGACGTCGCGTCGTTCAATCTGAACGAGGGGATTCGATCCACCCTGGCCATCGCGAACAATGAACTGACGGAGAAATCCTGCGTGACCACCGATCTGGGGGACATTCCCGAGGTTCGGTGCAACTCAGGCGAGATCAACCAGGTGATTCTGAACATCCTGGTCAATGCGGCGCAGGCGATTGGCTTGCAGCAGAGGAACACGACAGGGAACATCATGATTCGGACCTATCGGGAAGGGGACGATGTGGTCTGCACCATAGCGGACGACGGGCCCGGGATTCCGACGGAGAACCTGAACCGGGTATTCGATCCGTTCTTCACGACCAAGCCCGTCGGCCAGGGCACAGGCTTGGGACTGCACATATCGTACGACATCATCGTACGTCAGCACGGCGGTCATCTGTCGGTCGAGAGCGAAGCGGGCAAGGGGACGACCTTCACCATCAAGATCCCGATCCACGGGAAACCTCACACGGGTTCCGCAAAAGGACGCATCCATGAACGAGAGAACAGTGCTGTTTGTTGACGACGAAGAGCGTATCCTGAAGACGATCGAACGGATCGTTCACAAGAAGCCCTTCAAAGCGGTTTATGCCGACGGTGGCCCGGCGGCTCTGAAGCAGCTCGAGCAGCGGGAAGTGCACGTGATCGTGACGGACATGCGGATGCCCGAGATGACCGGGCTGCAACTGCTTCGGGAGGTGAAAGTCAAGTATCCGCAGATCATCAGGGTAGTCCTGTCGGGCTATACACAGATCACGACGCTCCTGACCGCCATCAACCAGGGAGAGATCTTCCGATATGTTACGAAGCCCTGGGAGAAGAACGAGGACCTGATTTCGGTGGTCATGGAGGCTCTGGACCACTTCGAGAAGACCTCGTCTGCTCAGGCGGTCGGCAGCGGCACTGGAGCGTCCGCCGACCAAGGCGCGACCACACACGAAGTGCCACTTGGCTATTAGCGGCGCAGGTCGGTCCTCCGCCGCCGGACGGACACAGGTCAGTAGATCGAGCGGATGCCCTTTTCGCTGACTTTGTCGACCAGTTCCTTGAAGTCCTTCAGCAGCACGTTCAGCTGCTCGGTGCTCTCCAGGAGCTTTTCGTAGAGCCTTCCATCGTTAACGAGGCGGCCGGCGGTGCCTTGTCCGGCGTTGACCTTCTCCATGGCCAGCCGCAACTGCGAGAGGGCCTTGCTGACATCGGCGCTGGTGTTTACCAAAGAGGAGACCAGTCGCTCGGCCTTGGCGTCGGCGCTTTTGATCGTCTCGGTTCCGGTTGTCGCGAGGTTCTTGTATTCGGCCAGCGTCTCCTCGGCGGTGTCCATCACTTCCGTGGCCCGCTTCATGGCAGCCGAGATGTTCTCGGTCGCCGTGGACAGATGGGCGAGCGTAGCTTTCACGTTCTGTTTGTTGTTGGGGTCGCCGATGATGTCATTGGCGTTGCCGATGAACCTGCCCATGTCATCGACAAGACTGTTCAGCTTCTTCTGGCTTTCCTCCGGGAAGAACTCGCTGGTCAACCCGGTGGAACCCTGAAGCGTGAGCCCTTCGGCCAGGAAGGCTGTCTCCGGCCGACTCGGATCCAGCGGCGGCGCGGGCAGCTTCTCCGGATCCACCTTCAGCTCGATGTAGCTGCTGCCGAGCCCCCGCGTCATGAGCTTGGCTTCGACGTTCGAGGGGATGTCGGTGTAGCTCTTGTCAATGCTGAGGACGGCAACAGTCTGGTGGTATTTCTTTCCGGTGTGCGCGTCCTCCATGACCCTCGGGGCCATGACCGTCGTGACTCGGCCGATCTGGTAGCCGCAGAATCGCACCGGGGTGTCTTTCTGCACACCCGGGGCGGTGGGGAATCGCACATAGATCTGGAAGGATTTCATCCGGCTGACGGCGGTGGGCAGATCGCCGAACTTGAAGATCATCCATCCCAGGGCGGCCAGACCCACGATGACGAAGATGCCGACGATGACGTCACGCCGCCTCTGGGCGGATTCGTAGTCACTCACTACTGCGTCCTTTCAAATCCGTTCGGCCTTCCATGAACAGCTCCCGAATCGCGCGGAGCGGATAACCGCTGTCGTTGAGCGTCTTGATCAGGCGGATGCGCTCGACCGCCTTCTGGTCGAACAACCGCCTGCCGGTCGGCGTGGTCTGGGTAGGTTCCAGCAGGCCGACCATGAGATAATATTGCAGAGACTGGCGCGAAATGCCAGCTTTTTCTGCCGCCTGCCCGATCGACATCAGTTTGGTCTTCTCTGTCACCGTGTTCTCCCTCTGCCCGCTCACGTCCGCTCGCCAGCAGGGCGGCTCTGCCCGTTGTTCTGCGGCTCGGCCGGCGCCGGCTCGGGCCGATGCCCCTTGGCGGATCCGGTTTCCAAGCAGGTCCGCACGAGGCAGATGAGCGAGGTCCGGACCCGCTGCAAGGTCATCGACCGGATGGTCTCGGGCCCGTGTTTCGGGTGCTTCAACTTCCTGGCGGCGCCTGGGGCCACCATCACCACGTAATCGTGTCCGGGCGGAATCTCTTCCTGGCTCAGCCGGAACGCCTCACGAAGCAATCGCTTCAAGCGGTTCCTCACGACCGCATTGCCGCACGTCTTGCCCACCGAGACTCCGAAGCGGGCGTGGTCGCGCCGATTCTCGGCTGCCCAGACGGTCAGCAGCGCATCTCCCGCCCGCCGGCGGCGGTCCAGCACGGCCTTGAACTGGCGGTTACTTGTCAGCCTCTTGTTCTTTGGAAGCGTCAGACGTTTCAAAGGCTCAGTGATCTCAAGAATGACTTCTGCCGGACTCAACAACTCCATCGACGTTCGAGATGGATTCCCTGGACGCAATATCGTCACTTTCGAGCCACCGTCGCCACCTTTCCCCGCAAACAGGAGCGGCCGACGAGACGACAGGATCATTCTGTGGCCCAGGACAGAGAGGTTATCGGGCCCGGCGAATGACACGTCGACGCGCCGGTGTGGCGTCGGACGTGAGAGAGTCGACGCCCGGAAGCGGCCGATGGCTGTAGAGCGACTGGAGATAGGGCGTGCCTCCTGCACCCCGCTCATGGACCGCGGAGCCCGGACGGGCAGGCATTCTCCCCTTTCTTTCGTGTCGAGCAGGTCACTTCCTGTCGGCGGTGATCCCCGGCCAATCGTCCGTCCGGAACGGCGAGGCCGGCAGACCGGCGCCGTTGTACAGGTTGCAGACGGGGTTGTTGGCCCAGGCGTAGCGAACCGCTACCGGTTTGGAGACCTTGTCGCTGCTGACGACGACCGTGTCGCCGTCGATCTCCGCGTTGGCCCAGACGAACTCACGATCCTCGCCGGCGATGGCGAATCCCTTGAGCGGCTCTCCGCCTCCGGCCACGAGACCTCCGTTGACGTGGTCGAAACGCAGGATGATCTTGTCGCCGCGAACCCTCATCGATTTGTACAATGGGCCGGAATAGGCGATGGCCTTGCCGTGGGTCTTGGCCAGCGCCCAGAGCGCCAGACGTTTGCCGACATCCTGCTTGTTCTTCGGGTGGATGTCGTTGGCCTCGCCGATATCGATGATGACCGCCATCCCCGTGTTCGACAGCGACAGCGTCATTGTCTGGGCCTCGCGCAGCTCGGCCCACTCGCAGTCGCCCGGCTCGGGTTGCGTGGCCATGTAGTTGGCCAGTTGCACGAACAGGAACGGGAAACGGCCCTGTCCCCAGTCCTGACGCCAGTTCGTGATCATCAGGGGGAAAAGCTCGCGATACTGATACGCGCGTCCCGCATTCGACTCACCCTGGTACCAGATGGCTCCGCGGATCCCGAGGGGGATCAGCGGTGCGATCATTCCGTTGTAGAGTACCGTAGGGGCGTTCGGGTTGTTGACCCACACCGGTGGCTGCGGCCTTGGCGGCATCGACGCGAGATCGAAGCCGACCTTGTACCGCCATGCGCCCGCCAGTGGAATGGAGGCGTCGCCTTCAGGTTGGCAGAGCCTCATCTGATCGGGTTGGCCGTAGATTCCGCCACCGCCGGCGGTGTCGAGCACCTGGACCACAATCACGTTCCGGCCGGCCTTGACGACACCGGCCGGCACCTTGTACTGACGAGCGATCTGCCACTGGCCGGACTCGCTGTGTGCGCCGACCTTGACGCCATTGATCCAAGTCGTGTCCATGTCGTCGATTGGGCCCAGGTCGAGGCTCAGTTCCTTGCCCGCCCAGGAATCCGGGACCGTGATCGTCTTGCGGAACCAGACCAGACCGTCGAAGTTCGACAGACCCGCCTGCTCCCACAGCACGGGCAGTTCCATCTCCTGCCAGTCGGAATCCTCGAAACCCGGCTCGATGCAGCCGGCGCCCCGAGCCTGGGCCGATTCGATTCCTTTCTGCCACTGGGCCAAGGCCTCCTCGTACTTCTTCAAGGAGGCGTCGGGGTCGGCCTTGGCCTGGGCGATCTGCTCCATCCGGGCTTTGAACTCGGGCATCTTCTCAAGCGCCTTGGCGCTGGTCCATGCCTCGGCGACGGTGCCGCCCCAACTGGTGTTGATCAGCCCGATCGGGACGTTCAGTTCCTGGTGCAGACGCCTGCCGAAAAAGTACCCGATGGCGGAAAAGCCTGGAACCGACTGCGGATTGCATGGGCTCCACTGTCCCACGCAGTCGTCCTGCGGCGTGTCGGCGATCTTCTTCTGAACGGTGAACAGCCGGAGGTTGGGGAAGTCGGCGTCCGCCACCTCCTGGGCCCCGTTGGCGGCCGAGTGAAGCGGCCATTCCATGTTCGACTGGCCCGAGCAGACCCACACATCGCCCGACAGGACGTTCCGGACGGGAACGGTGTTCTTGCCCGAAAGCGTCAGCTCGTACGGACCACCCGCCGGCGGAGCCGTGATCGAAAAGGACCACCTGCCGTCCTCATCGGCGTCGGTCCTCCGCTGCATCGTGTGCCAACTGACGTTCAGGCGAATCTCTTCGCCGGGATCGGCCCAACCCCAGATAGTCGTTTTCTGGCCGCGCTGGAGCACCATGTTGTCACCTACGATGGCCGGCAGCCGGATATCGGCACTGGCCATGTGAGCACCGATCAGCAACGGGATCATCGCAAGGATTGCGAGACTCTTCTTGGGGCGGGAGATTCCTTGACGGTCCATTGTTCAACTCCTCGAATCGTGAATCAAGATTGCGTTGACCCCGGCAGGGGATGGGCTCGTGGTCTGTGGACTACTTCTTGTCGGCCGTCAGGCCCGGCCAGCCGTCCGTCCGGAAGGGCGAGGCAGGCAGTCCCGCCTGGTTGTACAGGTTGCAGATCGGGTTGTCTGCCCATGCGTAGCGCACGGCCACGGGCTTGGCGACCTTGTCGCTGCGGACCACCACGGTCTGGCCTTCGATTCGGGCGTCGGCCCAGACGAACTTGCGGTCTTCTCCGGCGATGGCAAAGCCCTTCAGCGGCTCGCCGCCTTTGGCTACGAGGCTCCCGTCGACGTGCTGGAAGTGCAGCACGATCTCAGAATCCTTGACGGTCATGGACGAGTACAGCGGCCCGGAGTAGACCACGTCCTTCAGGTAGGTTCCGGCCAGGGCCCAGAGGGCCAGACGCTCGCCCACGTCCTGTTTGTTCTTGGGGTGAATGTCGTTGGCCTCGCCGATATCGATGGCGACCGCCATTCCCGTGTTGGGCAGGCCAAGCGTCATCAATTGGGCCTCACGTAGCTCGGCCCACTCGCTCTCGCCCGGCTCGCCTTTGACTTGCAGGAAGTTGGCCAACTGCACGAAAAGGAAGGGGAAATCGTTCTGTCCCCAGCCCTGCCACCAGCTCCGGATCATCGTGGGGAACAGCGAGCGGTATTGATAGGCACGGCCGGCATTGGATTCGCCCTGGTACCAGATGGCGCCCCGGATGGCGTAGGGAATCAGCGGGGCGATCATGGCGTTGTAGAGACCCGACGGTGAATGAGGGTGCCCGGGGCCCAGCGGGGCATACGGTCTTGGCGGCGCGCTGCGGCCTTCGGCCTTGGCCTTGTCCACGGCCTGCTCCCACTTCTGGAGGTTCTCCTTGTACTGCACCATCGCCTGCGGATAGTTGGCCACGGCGTCTTCGTATCGTTTGAGGATGGGTGCGAATTCGGGGTTGGCCTTCAACATTGCGTCGTTGGTCCAGGCCTCGGCCGGTGTGCCTCCCCACGAGGTGTGGATCAGACCGATGGGCAGATCCAGGTCTTTGTGCAGACGGCGGCCGAAGAAGTACGCCGTCGCCGAGAATCCGGGAATCGTTTCGGGACTGCATTCGACCCAACTGCCTTCGCAATCGGTCTGAGGCGTGTCAGCCACCTCACGCTTGACGCTGAACAGGCGAATCTTCGGATACCGGGCCGCCGCGACCTCCTGTTCGGCGTTGGCCGAACTCTGAACGGTCATCTGCATGTTCGACTGGCCCGAGCAGACCCAGACCTCCCCGACCAGGATGTTCTTGGCCGTCACCGTGTTCTTGCCCTGGAAGGTGATTTCGTACGGTCCGCCGAAGTCCGGGGCCGCCACCCTGAACGTCCACGTACCGTCCTGCTCGGCCTGGATGCGCGGAACGGCCCGGCTCCAGCTCATGCGGATCTCGATCTCTTCGTTGGGGTCGGCCCAGCCCCAGAAGGGCACCGTATCGCCCCCCTGCAAGACCATGTTGTTGCCGAGGATCGCCGGCAGACGCACATCGGCCCTGACGGGGCACGAGGAAGCCAAGCCAAGGAGGAACACAATCAGGAGAATGCTGAGGTGGGGGGCGGCAATGGTACGGTTCATCTCGGCTCCTTCATCTGCACGTTTGCCTTGCTTTCGCATGTCGGTCCGGACGCGGCATCCTGTCTGGCTCCGCGTCGGACGAGACTTCCTCTCCTACTATAGAGGGGGATCATCGACCCGTAAACAGTAAATGGGACAGGCCGATCAAGACGCGATCCCTGTACAGAGTGGCATACGGGGCCATCGGGGCAAAAAAATATGGGTAGGACCTTTACCTGGTTGGAGCCGTTAGCTATAGTATCTCACCATATGGAAATTACCCAGGGAGGATATTCCTATGGCTATCAGGAGCAGAGTTCGATGGTTGTCTCTGGCGGCGTGTGCCACCATGGCGTTGGTCGTTCTGGCGGGCTTGGCCGGATGCAAGAAGAAGACCCCGGCGCCGGCACCATCTGACACTACCGCCGATGCGCCCTCTGCTGCCTCGGGCAGGGAGCAGGCCGGTTTGGACCCGCTTGATGCGGCCGCCAACCTCTTCCGTGAGCCGTCTGTGAGCATCCAGAATGTGGTCAAGGCCGCCAAGACCTGGAGTCCGGCCGCCGAGCAGTGGTGGGGCAAGATCGCGCAGGATTTCACCCTCACCGATATCAACGGCAACGTCCATACGCTCAGCGACTACCGAGGCAGGAATGTGCTCGTGGTCATCTGGACCACGTGGGTGGCGACGTGCCGTCTGGAAATCCCTCATTTGAAGGAGTTGCGGGCCGCCTACGCCGACAAAGATCTGGCCGTCCTGAGCATCTCGAACGAGCCACCCGCTCTCCTGAAGGAGTATGCTCAGAAGGAGAACCTCGGTTTCACCGTGCTGTCGGGCGGCGGCAGCAGCCTGCCGGCTCCGTTCGGTGAGGTCCAGTTCGTGCCGAGCACCTTCTTCATCGATCCGCAGGGTCGCTTCAAAGTGGCGGCTACAGGGTTGGTGCCGGCGGAGGACGCCAAGGCGATCGTGCAGGCCCAATAGGGCGGCAAATTTCTCAAAAATTGGGCTGGACACCATGTGAGCGGACCGCTATACTTCTTGGTTTCGGTAGTTTTTCACTGATTTGAGGCAGAAGATTCCGAGGTCATAGGTCATGGCACATAAGAAGGGACAAGGTTCTTCGAGGAACGGACGGGACAGCAATCCGCAGTATCGCGGCGTGAAGCTCTACGCCGGCCAGACGGCCAAGGCCGGGGCGATTCTCGTCCGACAGTGCGGCACCAGGTTCTTTGCCGGTTCCAACGTGGGCATGGGCAGGGACTATACGCTGTTTGCCAAGATGGACGGAACCGTGTCATTTCATGGCCGCAAGGTACACGTGCTCTGATCGGTTAGCTTGTTCCGTAGCGTGATCTCCAAAGGATGGTGAAATGCCATCCTTTTTTTGTGGGTGGGTTTCATTCCGGGTCTTCCCCAAGGGCTGTTTAGGACTCATGTTCGTTGACGAGGCACAAATCTGGGTCAAGGCGGGCGACGGAGGCAACGGCTGTGTCAGCTTCCGGCGGGAGAAGTTCGTGCCGAAAGGTGGCCCGGACGGCGGCGACGGCGGCCGGGGCGGGCACGTCTATTTCGAGGCCGCAGGCGACCTCGATACCTTACTGGATTTCGCGGGCAAGCACCACTGGCGTGCCGAGAACGGCCGGGCCGGCCAAGGCAGCAACAAGTCCGGCGCCGACGGACAGGACTTGGTCATTCGCGTGCCGCCGGGCACGCTTATCTACGACGCCGACTGGAACCTGCTGCTGAAAGACCTCAATGAGGTCGGCATGCGGGTCCTGGTCTGCAAGGGGGGCAAGGGGGGCAGGGGCAACAAGACCTTCGCGACCGCGACACATCAGACGCCGCGGGAGTTCGAGCCGGGCAAGCCTGGCCAGGAACGCAACCTCAGGCTGGAACTCAAGCTGATTGCCGACGTCGGCCTCGTGGGCCTGCCTAACGCAGGCAAGAGCACCCTGATCTCCCGCTGCTCGGCGGCACGACCCAAGATCGCGGCGTATCCCTTCACGACCCTGGAGCCTGTGTTGGGCATCGTGGGCCTCAGCGATTTCCGGCGATTCGTGATGGCCGACATCCCCGGCCTGATCGAAGGCGCCAGCGAGGGCGCCGGCCTGGGGCACGATTTCCTCAAACACATCGAGCGGACCGCCATCATCGTTCACATTCTCGATCTGATGCCGATGGATGGGACCGATCCGGTCGACAACTACCACACCATCCGCGCCGAACTGGAGCGGCACAGCCAGGTCCTGGCCGATAAACCCGAAGTCATCGTCGCCAACAAAGTCGACCTGGACCCCGACGGTGAACGACTTGCCCACGTCCAAGAGAAGCTCGGACCCGACATCCTCGCGATCTCGGCCGCCACCGGCCAGGGGATCAAAGAGCTCACCGAGCTGCTCTGGCAAAGAGTCAAGGAACCCAGGGCCTGACTCTCCCATAGAGTGGAAAGGGGCCGAGTCGGCACCAATCTGTCCGCTCGACCCCTTGGATGATTCTCTCACCGGATTCCGGCCTGGTCCTGGGGCGCTCCGACACTCCGGGCAATGCAGGCAGGCTGCTTTGGCTACCGCGACTCGTAGTCGTCGGGGATCGCCGGCTCGAAGTCGGTGGCGGTCAGGCCTGGATTCCATTCGAACCGGTCGGCGCCGCCACCGCTGCGCATGCCGTTCATCGTGTACGTTTCTTCTATGCTGACCGGTAGTTGCGTTTGGACATCGATCCAAAGACGAGCCGCATAGTCCTCGTAGGACGAGGATGCGGACCGGATGACGCCCAGGTCTTTGGTCTCTATACCCTCAGTCTCGATGCCGTCTGTCTTGCGTTTTCCGAGCGACGCGAAATTGGACGTCGTGAACCGCCGGACCCAGTCGCGCGGGTCCATCTTCTGGGCAGGTCCCATCGCCAACTGTTCTTCGCCCAAGGGCATTCGCACGTAGGCCTTCTTCTGCGGCCAGATGCGCACCCCTTCGCTCGTGCGGCGAAGGAAGTACTCCACCATGACCAGTTCTCCGCCGGCATACTGCTCCATCTTGAAGCCGTAGTCATCGGAATACCAGAAGTTCATTGTCATCTCTTCTCTGGTCTGGGCCTCACCGGCCGTCTCCGCGGGGACACGCCACGAGGTCATGCGGCACGTGAAGTCATTGATGGTATCCATGCGTTGGGCGACTTGGGCCCAGGCGATAGTCGTTCCGGTGGGCGAGCCACCGAGGAAGTAAATGCCGATCAGGACTGCCAGGACAATGGCGGCCGCTGCGGCCAGCTTCATCATTCTGCCGTTCATCAAAGGTCCTCTCAAGCAGCGGCACATCGGAATCTCCGAGTGCACGCGTTTCGGTTCTGTGGCGGGCTCAGGCAGGGCATCCAACAGCCTCTGCCGGAGCACGTTGTGGTTTCGGTGAAATACCTCATACGTCTGGTTCAGATTGTCATTGGGCTGCTCGTTCATCATATATCCTCCAGCTCTATAGCCATGAGCTTTCGGAGCCGTTTTCGGGCCCGATCCAGCGCCCGGTAGAATCCCGAGCGGGATAAACCGACGAGCCGGCAAGAATCCGGCGTCGAGTTGCCTCGAAGATAGAACACGTGCAGAGCCAGGCGTTCCTTTTCCGGGAGTTGCGCGACTGTCTTTCGAAGCACCTCCGAGTCAGCCGCATCCGGCAATCCCTTCGCCACCTCGGACACGTGGAGCCCGGCGTGCCTCCGTCGCTCGCGCGACTTCTGCCGCCGCCATTCGCGGCATCGCAACCGCGCCATCGTCACAATCCAGGGGCCGAACCGCTCAGCCTGACGAAGGTCGCCGAGCCGCTCATAAGCCCGCAGGAAGACGTCTTGTGCCAGGTCCTGCGCATCGGCCAAGTGCTTCGTATGGTCGTAGCAGATTGCCCGAATCAGCGGGGCATGGCGGTCGTAGAGCGTCCCGTACGCGTTCTTGTCGCCTCTGGCTGCGGCCCGCACGAGTTCTGCGTCGTTCTGTTCTGCCACGTGGCATCCTCGAATCCAAGTGCACTTGCAGATATAGTGGCCGCTCCCCGTCGGCTGTCTACCGCAATCCGCGATTTTTGGGTGTGCCTAATTCTTCTGGCAGAGTTGAAGGGCTTGATATTGGCTTTGCCAATAGGATTCCCAGGCATTGGACTGTTCGAGGGCCAGCAGGGACATCATCGGCTCGGCTCCTTCTTTGTCCCACCGCATCCCCGGACCCTTGAGCCGGTACGTCAGCACCTTGCACATGGCCTCGGTCGGACCGCTGCCAATCTGGTATCCTGCGGCCAGGTACCGGGGATATTCACAGTGCGACGCACGCTTGCTCAGATAGCGCAGCAAGCCCTCCAACGCTTGACGCCGCCGGCTGCCGGCCCGATGCTGCCGGCGTTCCTGTCCCAGCAGGACCAAGACCTCGGCGATCCCCTCGTGGTAGGCCGCGTGCAGCAGTGTTTGCCCAAACGATTGGGCCTTCTCGGTTCCTTGGCCAAAGCAATCGTTGACGGCTTGCCATACATGTTCGCTGAAGTGGTAGAAGTCCAGCACTTGTTCCTCGAGCATTGGCAGTCGCACCTGCAACTGGTGCTCGATCCAATCGGCCCCATCGGCCACCGCCAGCTTCTGGTCGAACCGGTCCAACCCAATCGTCGCGGCTTGCCGTCGTAACAGCCGGCCCAAGACCTGATGATCGCCGGCGGTCCCCACGACCAGCCGGTGCGTGTTCGATTCCTCGTACAACGTCGCGATCTTGAATTCCTTATACGGATTGTCCGCGCCCCGATGCATCCGGCGGATCACACCACCCGCACGCCGCCGGCGCCGGCGCTGCCGCCGCTTGGTTTTCTCCTGCTGGGTAACCATCGGGACCTTGACCCCGTCGGCCCCTACATACACCCGCGAAGGACCGCCGGCCCGGAGCCGGCCTGTTTCGACCGACAGATCACTGGCGACCCGTCCGGCCGCCTGGATCGTCTGGACCCTGCGACCTTCCGCCTGGGCGATGTGCCGAACGCGCTCCGGGCTGATCCGCAGTTGCGCCAGAGCCTGCAAATGCTCGGCGGCTTTGACGAAACCCTGCTGATGAATCCCCACCCGACAACACATCTGCCGCACACCAACGCTGACGGTGGCCTCCACAATTCCCAGCATCCGGTCGATCCGGCTGTCGGTGCCTTGCGACGACGACCACCATCGCGTCCGGCGGATTTGAATCGGGCCATTGACGGTGTCATGGCTGACGGCCCTTGTTGCGCAGACCGACGTCTGCGGGACACCGAGGGGGAAAAAGCCGCTTCCGCGGCATCGACTTTCATCTGAATCGCTTTCTCGTAGATTGCCTGTCGCAGCCGGGCCAGCGCTTCTCGGACGGGTTCCTCGCTCTGGTCGATGATCGCTCCGTCCTGCGCCTGGTTGACCGCCGCGGTCACCTCCTGAAGGCATTTCTCAATATCTTCCTGAACGAGAACCTCCAACTGCGTGACATCCAACCTCGACTTCTGGGTGGAACTCATGACCATCTCCTAAAAATCACCGCCAGTTCATCCATCCTTGCACTGGCGATAATTTACAGGATTACCTATCTTCGCGCCAGAAGAATTAGTCACACCCCGATTTTTCGCCGCCAAAGGTCGAGATTGACAGGTGTGTCAAGATCGGTTACAAGCGCTCCTTGCGGCGCCAGGAAGAGACGCCGAATCGCAAGTCTGAAGATCCCGAGAGTGATCTATGAATATCGTGGCGGTGGATGTCGGCAATACCAACGTAGCGGTCGGGCTGTTCCTCGACGGCAAGGAACAGTCCATTCAGTCGCTGCCGGGGGCTGGGGAGACGGCGCTGAGGGACTGCCTGCTCTCGGCCTGGCAGAAGATCCCTGTCCTGGAGACCTCGATCGAGGGCAAGCGGGATGGGGTCATCGTTGTCAGCAGCGTCAAGCCGGTGTGGACCGAATTCGTCCGCAAGGTCGCCGAAGAGGAGCTTGGTGAGAAGGTCCACGTCATCGGGCAGGACATCCCGCTGCCGATGTCGGCCTGGGTGGACGAACCGAAGAAGGTGGGAACCGACCGCATCGTATCGGCCGCTGCGGCCTATGACGTGGTGGAAGATGCGGTAGTCGTGGCCGATTTCGGCACCGCCGTGACGATCGACCTGGTCGATGCAAACGGTATCTTTCAGGGGGGAGTGATTTGTCCCGGTTTCGAGATCAGTGCTCAAGCCCTGAACGACAGCACGGCTCAGTTGCCCAAGATCACGGTGCACCGCCCGGAGGCGCCGTACGGCAAGAACACCGCCGACGCGATCAATTGCGGCCTGTACTACTCGATCATCGGGGCGATGGAAGAGATCGTGCGGCGCTACGCCGAGCAGCTCGGACGCTGGCCGCAGACGGTCATCACCGGCTCGGCCGCCGCGATGATCAAAGACGACTGTCCCTTCGTCGACAACTACGTGCCCCACCTCGTCGTCAAGGGCATTGTCCTGGCCTACATGAAGCACATCGAAAAGCAGAACGAGATGGCCTGATATCATGGCGGCCTTCGCAGCAGTCATGACCGGGTCGAGTGCGGCGGCGATTGCCACGGTCCAGCTCGTCGGCGAGTCGGCCGAGGCGATTTTGTCGGACGTCTTCTGTTGCTCCGGTCAGGGACCGCCTGCCTGCGAGACCGGTCGCATCCTGCTTGGTCACATCATCGACGGCGCCGACGTCATCGATCAGGTCACCGTCGGCTGCGAGGGACCGCACGCGTTCACCATCCACTGTCACGGAAACCCGCTCATTGTCGAACGGATCATGAAACTGCTGCAGGGGCGGGGTGTCGAGTTGCTGGACGCCGAGTCACTGCTGGCCAAGATGGTCTCGGAGGAGCAACCGGACGATTCGATTGCCGTCGAGGCGAAGCTGGTGATGACGAGAGTCAAGACCCTGGAGGGCGCCCGGATCATCGGCGCCCAGATGGCAGGGGGGCTATCCCAGACGGTCCGGCGGTGGTCCCGGGAAAGCGATTCGATGTCGCTGGCCGAGATTGCCGACCAGGCCAGGCAGATACTCCGCGACAGTCGGACCGCTCGCCGGATCGTCGAGGGCTGCAAGGTTGCACTGGTCGGTCCGCCCAACACGGGCAAGAGCACGCTGCTGAATGCGCTGGCCGGGTGCGAGAAGGCCATCGTCACCGACATCGAAGGCACAACGCGAGACTGGGTCTGTGCTGAAATCCTCATACCACCGTTGGCAGCGACTGTCATCGACACCGCGGGTTTTGGCGCCGATGCTGTTGCGGCAGGCGACGATGGAATCGAGCAGGCCGCCCAAGCCCGGAGCGTCGAGATCGTTCGGCGGGCCGATCTGGTCGTGTTGGTTCTGGACCTCAGCCGGCCGGAAGCCCAGGTTGACGAGAGACTCCTCGAAGCGCTGGCCGACAAACGCATTCTGACCGTCCTGAACAAATGCGATCTGCCGGCGCACCTCGACCTTGCCACGCTGCCTGCCGGCCTGGGCGAGCCTGTCCGCATCAGCGCCAAACAGGCCATCGGCATCGATGACCTGATCCATGCCCTCCACTGGACTCTCGGCGTTGCCGACTTCGACCCCCGCACCCCCGTTGCCTTCACTACTCGCCAGCACGCTTTCCTCAAACGGCTCGCGTTTGCAGAGACCCGTCTTGATGTACCCGCCATCCTTGCCGAAATCCTCCGTGGCCCAATTCAGACCTGATCGTTGGGCTGCGGCTGTGTGAGTGCCCTCATCTGCTCCGGTTGAGCACCGAACAACAGGGCAGAGTGTGCCAAGTGTGACTCATCTGCGATTCTGTTGACCCACCCTCGGGGTGTATGGTATCCTTTGTGTAAATCGCTTGCGATTGGAAGAAGTGACGGGGCCACATGGCGAGGTGTATACCATGAGTACAAAGGAATTGCTTATCAGCGAGATCGAGGCGGTCCCCGAGCCGCTGCTGGCGGAGGTGCTCGATTTTGTCTACTTCCTTAAGGCCAAAATGGCGAGGGAGAAGTTGGCTGCCAGCATTGCGAGTGAATCCGCGCTATCCAAGGATTGGCTCAGGCCCGAGGAGGACGAGGCGTGGCAAGATTTGTGAAAGGCGATGTCGTTGTCATACCCTTTCCCTTTTCCGACCTGAGCCAGTCGAAACGCCGCCCGGCCCTTGTCATTGCCCCGCTTCAAGGAGACGACGTCATTCTCTGTCAACTGACGAGCCGGACTATCGGCGACAACTACGCCATACCCGTTGATGACAAGGACTTCGCATCTGGAAACCTCAAGCAGTCAGGTAACATAAGGCCCAATCGTGTGTTCACGGCGGATGCTCACATCATCTTGTATCGGATCGGTACCATCAAGAGGGAGAAGCTGACCGAAGTCATCGACAGGCTGGTTGAAATCATCAAGAACTAGGCATGCCTGGGCCTCCCGACTGTATCAGAGTTGTTGGAGGGGCCGGTTTCGGTATAATCGCGGCATGATGGAATCGAAGGACAACCTGACCCCGGCGATGAAGCAGTTTCATCACTTCAAGGCCAAGCACCCGGACTGCATCCTGTTCTTCCGCATGGGGGATTTCTACGAGACGTTCTTCGACGACGCCAAGACGTGCTCGAAGGTGCTGGGTCTGACGCTGACCAGCCGGGGTAAGAACGGTCCCGACCCGGTCCCGCTGGCGGGCGTGCCGTACCACGCGGTCGACGGCTATCTCAAGAAGATGCTCCAGGCCGGCTTCCGCGTCGCGGTTTGCGAGCAGGTGGAAGACCCCAAGACGGCCAAGGGCGTGGTCAAGCGGGACGTGGTTCGCATCGTTACCCCCGGCACGCTGACCGACGACATGCTGCTTGAGGACAAGAAGGACAACTTCCTCTGCGCGATCCATCTCGACGCCAGGGGCCATGCTGTAATCAGTTGGGTGGATATTTCCACAGGACATTTCTTCGTGCAGCGCGTCGGGGAGCGCGACCTGCTCGACGAGTTGCAGCGGCTGTCGCCGGCCGAGTGTCTCCTGGCCGACCGGCGGGGCGAGCTGTTCGACGCCGAGACGCGCCGGCTTGCGGCCGACGTTGGGCGGCTCACGCATGCGATTGTCACCGAGCGACCCGGCTGGTACTTCGATCCATACCAGGCCCGACAGCGATTGCTCAAGCACTTCGGTGCCGCGACCCTCGAAGGGTTCGGTATCAGTGACCGCGAACAGGACCTGATCCCGCCGGCCGGAGCGGTGATCGAGTACCTCAACGAGACGCAGAAGACCACGCTGGGCCACATCCAGAACCTTCGCAAGATCAGCCGGAGGAACTTCCTCCAGATCGATCCGACTTCGCTGCGATCGCTTGAAATTCTCCAGACGATCCGCAGCGAGACGCGCAAGGGCTCGCTGCTGACCTGCCTTGACGAGACGCTCACCGGCATGGGCGGACGCATGTTCCGGAACTGGCTGTGCATGCCGCTGTGCGACGTCGACGCGATCGAGGCCAGGCAGGACGCGGTAGAGGAACTGATGGGTGCGGCCGATGAACTGGCTGATCTCCGTCGGCGGCTGGCCAACATCGCGGACACCGAGCGGATCGCGGCGCGCATCAGCACGTTTCGCGCCGGCCCTCGCGACATGCTGGCTTTGGCGAGCACGCTGGGGCAGATCCCGGCGCTTCGCGAGTTGCTGACCGGGTTCAGGGCGCAGCACCTCAGGAGTCTGGCGGAGCGGTGTGACAGCATGGACGAGTTGGCGCACCTGCTGGAGACGGCCATCGATCCGGACTGTCCGATACACATGCGTGACGGTGGATTCATTCGGTCCGGTTTCTCGGCAGAGTTGGATCGGCTCCGCTCGATCTCCAAGGACGGCCAGAGCTGGCTGCGCGATTACCAGAAGCAGCAGGCCGAGCGGACCGGCATCGCGAACCTGAAGGTCGGCTACAACAAGGTCTTCGGCTACTACATCGAGGTCTCGCACGTCTCGTCCGACAAGGTGCCGCCTGACTACGTTCGCAAGCAGACCATCAAGAACGCCGAGCGGTACATCACCGATCAGCTCAAGGAATACGAGAACGAGGTCCTCACCGCGCAGGACCGCGCGCTGGAACTGGAGCAGCGACTGTTCGAGGACGTCCGACAGGAGGCCGCCGGTTACGTGCCTCGCTTGCAGCAGCTTGCCGACACGGTTGCCCAGTGCGACTGTCTGGCGTCGTTCGCTCACGTCGCGGCCCGGCGCAGGTACATCCGACCGAAGATCACCACCGACACGCGAATCGTCATTCGCGAGGGCAAGCACCCCGTCCTGGCAGAGACTCTGGGCGCGGAATTCGTCCCTAACGACGTCGAGCTGGGCGCCGGCGCCGGGGATATCGCGGTGATCACAGGCCCGAACATGTCGGGCAAGAGCACCTACATCCGCCAGACCGCGCTGCTGGCGCTGATGGCTCAGACCGGCTCATTTATCCCGGCCAAAGGGGCGGAAATCGGCTTGGTCGATCGCATCTTCACGCGAGTCGGCGCCTCGGACGAGCTGACGCGCGGCCAGTCGACGTTCATGGTCGAGATGACCGAGACCGCCAACATCATCAACAACGCGACGAGCCGCTCGCTGGTGATCCTTGACGAAGTCGGGCGGGGCACCAGCACGTACGACGGGCTGGCCCTGGCCTGGGCGATCACGGAGCACTTGGCGACGAAGGTGACCTGCCGCACGCTGTTCGCGACGCACTATCACGAGCTGACCGAGCTGGCCGAGCTGTTTGCCAACGTGCGCAATCTGAACGTCGCGGTTCGCGAGTGGATGGATGAGGTCGTCTTTCTGCACCGCATTCTGCCCGGCGGCACCGACAAGAGTTACGGCGTGCACGTCGCCAAGCTGGCCGGCATCCCCAAGTCGATCCTCCGCCGCGCCCAGGAGATCCTGGAGGAACTCGAAGCCACCTTTGCCAGGGAGGCCACAGGCGACCGCCTCGCGAAACACAAGACCAGGCAGCCCGAAGGCGACGCCCTCTTCGTCCAGAAGCACAAGTCTGTCCTCGATCGCCTTGCCTCCATCGATTTGGACAATCTGACCCCCATCGAAGCGATCAACCTGCTGAACCAGATCAAAGCCGAAATCACCGGCGAATGAACCGTGGGTGTGCATGGCACACCGTCTCCGCGTGGAGTGGTAGAATGAGACATGTGGTATCGCGTCCTGAAGAGCGTGGCTGGTGGGGGCTTCTGCCTGTCATCCTCGGTGTTGTATTTGCTGTGTTGGGCTTGGGTGAGCAGCGGGCATCCGGCGGGGTGCTGCAAGCCGACTCGTTCCGGCATTACATCGAGCAGTTCAATCGCGACGATGAGGAGTTATACGCGCAGCACGTCCCCAACGAGCGGGCGTGGGCGTTTCTCCGCCAGCAGATTCCGCTGTTCGAGTGCCCCGACGAGGATATCGAGCGGACGTACTACTTTCGCTGGTGGACCTATCGCAAGCACGTCAAACAGACGCCGGACGGATTCGTCATCACGGAATTTCTGCCGCCGGTGGGCTGGGCGGGCAAGCACAACACGATCAACTGCGCCGCCGGCCACCATTTCTACGAGGGCCGCTGGCTGCACGATCCGGCGTACCTGGACGACTATGCCCGGTTCTGGTTCCGCAAGGGCGGCGCGGTACGCAGCTACAGCTTCTGGGCTGCCGACGCCCTCTGGGCTCGATACATGGTCACCGGCAGCGAGAGCCTCCTGCTCGATCTGCTGCCGGACCTGATCGCCAACTATGGGCAGTGGGAGAAGGACCGGCTCGAACCGGCTGGGCTCTTCTGGCAGAACGATGGCCAGGACGGCATGGAAGTCTCGGTCGGCGGCAGCGGCAAGCGAGCGACCATCAATTCGTACATGTATGGCGACGCCGTCGCGATTGCCGAGATCGCGTCTCTCGCGGGTCGGCACGAGACCGCCACCCAGTTCCGCGAGAAAGCGGAACGCATCAAGACGCTGGTCCAGACCCGGCTTTGGGACTCGCAGACGCAGTTCTTCAAGACGTTACCGCGCGACAAAGATCGTCTTGTGGATGTGCGTGAATTGCATGGATATACGCCCTGGTACTTCAATCTGCCCGAGCAAGGGCACGAAGGAGCCTGGAGACAGCTCATGGACCCACAGGGCTTCTATGCTTCCTACGGCCCGACGACCACAGAGCAGAGACATCCCGGATTCCGTCTGTCCTACGAGGGGCACGAGTGCCAG
This sequence comes from Phycisphaerae bacterium, assembly GCA_012744475.1. Taxonomy (GTDB): domain Bacteria; phylum Planctomycetota; class Phycisphaerae; order Sedimentisphaerales; family Anaerobacaceae; genus Anaerobaca. The sequence continues at coordinate 90,592 of JAAYBV010000067.1, read as the reverse complement.
TGGAACGGTCCCAGTTGGCCGTATTCCACCTCCGTAACGCTCACGGCCATGGCGAATCTGCTGGAGAACTACGATCAGCAGGTTGTGAACGAGGCGGACTACTTCGATCTGCTGAAGATCTACACCCGCAGCCATTACCTCACGCGCGACGATGGCAAGGTTGTGCCCTGGATCGACGAGAACCTCAATCCCCATACCGGCGACTGGATCGCGCGGACGCGCCTGAAGACGTGGAAAGATGGCGCGTGGGATGCGGGCAAGGGCGGCAAGGAGCGGGGCAAGGACTACAATCACTCGACCTACTGCGACCTGATCATCACAGGTCTGGTCGGTCTGCGTCCGAGACCGGACCATCGCGTGGAAGTCCGTCCGCAGGTTCCCTCGAATGCGTGGGACTGGTTCTGTCTGGACAACGTCATCTATCACGGGCGCGTGCTGACCATTCTCTGGGACAGAACAGGCGAGAGATATGGACGAGGCCAAGGCCTTTGCGTGCTCGCCGACGGTGTGGAGATCGCTCGCTCCAATTCGCTCGAACGCATCACGGGTGTGTTGCCCGGTGCGGAAGAAGGGGTCTCGGCCGGTTGGATCAAGCACGAGGGCAATCCCGTTCTTGGCGGCGCGCTTGGGACGTGTTTCGATGTGACGCTGCTGAAGGAGGGCGATACCTATCGCATGTGGTTCTCCTGGCGGCCGCAGCAGTCGGTGGCGCTGGTCGAGAGCGTCGATGGAATCCATTGGAGCCAGCCGCAGATTGTTCTGGCCCCGAACCACGAGACCGATTGGGAGGCCGATATCAACCGGCCCTCCGTGGTGAAGCGCACGGACGGCTATCACATGTGGTACACGGGCCAGGCTCGCGACCGGAGTTGGATTGGCTATGCGACCAGTCCCGATGGCGTCCACTGGACGCGCCGCTCGGTCGAGCCGGTGTTGTCGCCCAAGGAGCCTTGGGAGAAGGGCGCAGCGATGTGCCCGCACGTGCTCTGGGATGAGGACAAACACCAGTACCGGATGTGGTACTCGGCCGGGGACCAATATGAGCCCAATGCCATCGGCTATGCCACCAGCCCGGACGGCGTGCATTGGACGAAGCACGGAGACAACCCGGTCTTCTCAGCCGATCCGGCCAGCCCGTGGGAGCAGCACAAGGTCACGGCCTGTCAGGTGATCCCGGCCGGCGAGTGGCACCTCATGTTCTACATCGGTTTTCGCAACGAGCACCTTGCCCAGATCGGCTTGGCCCGCTCACGCGACGGCATCCGCAACTGGCAGCGCCACCTCGCCAATCCGATCATCCGTCCTGTGCCCGATGCCTGGGATGGCGACGCCTGCTACAAGCCGTTCGCGATCCTCGATCAGGAGGATGACCGCTGGATGCTCTGGTACAACGGCCGCAACGGCAACGTCGAACAGATCGGCTTGGCGATCCATCCCGGCCACGATCTGGGATTCCCCGATCGGTGAGACCGATTGAATTGCGGACAGGAACCACAAAAAAGGCGTTGCGTGCGCCTGGGAATGACGGCTTAATGGAAGGCAGGATGTGTGAACCAGAGCGGCTGTAGCCGCGTGATGATTCCTTCAGGACGAAAGGGAGAACGCCCATGAATGCGGCGAAGAGATGGCTGTTGGGTTGGCTGATCGGTGCGACGATTCTGGCGGCCGGCTGTGCCGAAGTGGGGATCACCGGGCGGCGGCAGTTCAATTTCGTCCCCGATTCGATCATCAACTCGTTGAGCGTCCAGCAGTACACCCAGTATCTCTCCGAGAACAAGGTTGTCGCCGGTAGCCAGGACAGCGAGATGGTCAAGCGGGTCGGCAGCCGCATCGTTGCCGCCGTCAACGAGTACAGCAAGCAGAATCTGGAGAGGGATCCGTTCGAGGGCTATGAGTGGGAGTTCAACCTCGTGCAGGATGACGCGGTCAATGCCTTCGCCATGCCGGGCGGCAAGGTCGTCGTCAATACGGGCATCCTTCCCGTGACCGGGACCGAGGCGGGGCTGGCGGTGGTTGTTGGCCATGAGATTGCCCACATATTCGCCAAGCACGGGGCCGAGCGGATGACACAAGGGTTGGTCGTCCAGATGGGCGGCATGGCTCTGTCTGTGGCGCTCCAGAAGCAGCCGGAGGCGACGCAGAACCTCTTCGTCTCGTCGTATGGCTTGGGCACACAGGTTGCGCTGCTGCTGCCCTTCAGCCGCCTGCACGAGAATGAAGCTGACCGGCTCGGCCTGATCTTCATGTCGATGGCCGGCTACGATCCGCAGACGGCGGTGGCGTTCTGGGAGCGGATGGCGGCGCAGAAGAGCGGCAACGCACAGCCGGAGTTCCTCAGTACGCATCCGGCCGATTCGACGCGCATCCAAAACCTCAAAGAGCTGATCCCCGAGGCCATGGAGTATTACAGGCCCGCCAATTGACGCGCCGCTGCGCGTCCGGCCAGAGTTCCGGTGGAGAAGCACATCTGGAGGTTGTAGCCGCCACAGGGACCGTCGACGTCGATCAGCTCGCCCGCGAAGAACAGGCCCGCGCAGAGCTTCGAGCCCATTGTCTTCGGATCGATCTGGCGCCGGTCCACGCCGCCCCGGGTTACGGTGGCTTCGGCGAGGGGCCGGGTTCCTGTCACGTGCAGTGGCAAGGCTTTCAAGAGTTTCAGCAGGGCCCTTCGCGTCTCCTTTCTGATCTGGCCTGCCGGGGTGTCTCCATCGCATCCAGCCAACTTGCGGAGCGTCGAAGCCAGTCGTCTCGGGACGAGATCGGCCAGGGCGTTCGACACGGCTTTCTTCGCGCTGGCAGCCATCTGCTGTTGAAGCTGCTGGTCCAACTCGGCCTCCTGAACCGAGGGCATCAGATCGATCTGAAGGGCGATGATGTGGCCTCCATCCGCCAGTTCGTCGGCCAGCAAACGACTCATGTCCTGTGCGGCGGGCCCGCCGAGACCATCCTGGGTGAACACGATTGCCCCGCTCGACACGGTCCTTCGTGATGCGCCGGCCAGGCGGATACGCACGTCGGAAAGGGAGACGCCCGCCAGGTCGCCGGGCCATTTCTCGCTGGTGACAAGCGGCACCAGAGCCGCCTTCGGGGCGATCACCGCGTGACCCAGGGCCGAAGCGAACCGGTAGCCGTCGCCGGTGGATCCGGTGCCAAGCCAGGACAGGCCGCCTGTGGCGACGATCAGACGTTTGGCGGCGACCACCTGCGCAGGCGTGGTAACCGCGAAGCCGTCATCCTGCAAAGCAACGTCGGTGACGGGACTCTCGCACAACAGGCGCACGCCGGATCGCTCGACCTCGTTCTGGAGGATTCGGAGCACGTCGGGCGCGCGGCCTTTCGCGGGGAAGACACAGCCATCGGACTCGACCGTGGTGGGCAGGCCGCGATCGTGGAAGAACGTTCGGATCGCTTCGGGCGACATCTCATGAAGGCTGTGACGCAGGAATCGGCCCGCGTCGCCGAACGCGCGGACGAATTCGTCGATGGTCGCATCATGCGTGAGGTTGCATCGCCCACCGCCGGTGACCAGGAGCTTGCGTCCGGCAGCGCGATTGGCCTCCAGCACCGTCACGGAGATGCGCTCTGATACAGCGCCGATGGCCGCCATCAGTCCCGCCGGTCCCGCTCCGATTACACAGATGTCGGTCTTCATGTTGTGATTGCTCTCGTCGGCCGGCCATGGATCGGCCGCGATCTCCATTGCACGCGGATCGTCCCGCTGCAATTCACCATCTACGATTTACGATTGAGTCGCGTTGAAGACGCACCGGGCCAAATCACAGTCCGCGCTACAGGCGATTCATTCCCGATCGACCCTCTATTGTCGCCGCCGACGGGCCGTAAATCAAGGCATGTACTGCGGAAGGCAATCCCGCACGTTTTGTGGGTCAATCGATCCCCGCAGATCTGTGAACGAAAAAACTTGCATGTGACTGGCACCGATGCTACAATTCTGCCGGTTGATCGCCGTATCACTTCAATGGAGTGAGGGCCATACCAGAATGGGGGCTCGCAAGGCCTGTTCTCAGATAAAACCCGTCGCACTTCATGTCGGGCCACGAAGCGGTCGATAGCTACTTCATGGCAGATTCGAAACGCACGAGCAGTACTCGGCCTGGCTGGAGAGGTATGCCTCGCAAGGGGCGCACTGGGACCGAGGAATTTGCCAAGGTGAAGTATACAGGATTCGTTCACATCTGCCTGACGGTAGTCGCCATGATCGTGCTGCACCAGTCCGGCGCCCGCTGCTTCGGTGAAACGCCGCAGCGTGCCGGCGTTTCCACCGGCGGTCAGGTTCTCTCGTCATCGGTGCTGTATCGGACCAGCCATTTCCTGGTGTCCTCCGGCGATGCTTCACCCACTTCATCTGCCCTTGGCGACCTCCTGGAGATGATCCACGCCAGACTTCTACACGCGATGGCCCTGCACGGTCTGTCGCTCGACGTGCCAAGTCAGCCCCTGATCTGGGTGTGTTCCGACGATCGAGGGCAATACCGTCGGTACTGGCTGAGCGCGGAACATGTCGGTGCGGTCTTCCGGGAGGCGTACTACTCGACCCGAACCAATCAGGTTGTGCTGTGCTCTGAGGGATTGATCGAGGTTCGAGATGCCGATAGGAGCGACGCTTCACCACTTCTGGTGGAGAGGGAATCGCGATTCCCCGATGGATCGTACGCCTTTCCGGCGTCGTCTGAACTCGTGCTTGTGCTCACGCATGAAATGACGCACCAACTGGCCTACAACCGCGGGCTTCAGAAACGTGGAGTGATGTACCCCCTGTGGGTTTCCGAGGGTCTGGCCACCTTCTTCGAAGGCAGCGCCCTGCCGCAATGGGACCCGATCGGCAACATGGCCCGGCGGCGGACACTGGCAAAGCTCCACGCCGGGGAGGTTCTGCTTCCTCTGCGTGAATTGTCGGTCCTGGCGGGTCCCGATGCGCTCGGGTCGGCGCCGGCCGATGTCTATGCCCAGTGCTGGGGGCTTCTTGGGTTTCTGCTGACGCACTATCCGGACGCGTTGTCCGCCTATTTGGCTGATCTCTCCGCCTCTCCGATGGGGCGCCGGTCCTCTGTCACTCTACGACGCGATTTCGTCCGGCACTTCGGTTCGATCGGCGTGCTCGAACAGGACTGGCTGAAATATGTAGCCTGTCTGTCGAGCGAAACCAGTGCAACCGACGGGTCGGTCGCGACGGCCGTCGGTCTCTGACGGTTCATCATCGCCGCCTTGCCAAATCACCTCACATCTGCCGGTAAGCAAAATGCTCGGGAGGAATGAGGCGTACGCCTGAGCAACTGCACCGCATCATCCTCGTATCTGGTTCCTGACAGCAGGAAGGTGAAGCCGTTCTTCACCGGTAGGGATTTAGGACAATGTGTGGAGGGGAAAACCGGAAAACAGATAAGGAGATTCGATCATGTATCGTAGGCTCGTATCAGGGATGAGAGTCGGCTGCGTGGCAGTGGTAATACTGCTCTGGACGGCCGCATTGGTGACTGCCGAGACCCCGCAGAGCGAAACACCTTGCAGCATGAAGGGCGGCGATGAGCCGAAGATGAGTTCCAAGGCGGCGTCCGAGTCGACAGGCATCTGGATGGAGTCGGACAGCATCGTGGCGACGCAACCGGCCTACCAGCGGCTTGGCCAGGTGATCGGCAAACCCGTTCTGGGCAGCCGGGGCGAGAAGCTTGGCCGTATTGAGGATGTCGTTCTGGACAGTCGCGGTGATTCGATCAGTTACGCGGCCCTTTCATCTGGCGGATTCCTCGGTCTTCGCAACAGACTCTTCGCCGTGCCGTGGTCCGAGTTCTGCAGGCATCCGGAGAAGGATGCCTACGTCCTCAATGTGAGGAAGGCATACCTCGATAGCGTGCCGGACTCTGCGGCGGACTATCAGATCCGTACGCCGTACTGGGCCGAGTATGCCGGGACGTCGGCTTTCCCCGAGGAACACCAGGCCGGGACGTTTGATTCAACAGCCTTTGCCGGCGCGGCGGGTTTCCCGAAGGACCGCTGGCCTGACCGGGCGGATGAAGACTGGGTAGAGAAGATCAGTACGCTGTACCGCGAGGGGCATCACATGTCCGGCCCGAGTTATCAGGAATCGCCGTCTCGACAGACAAGGATGATGGCGGCCGACAAGCGGTTGCCCGTCGACTCGCGCAGAGTGACGCAGTTGATTGGGATGTCGGCCAAAGACTTGCAGGGGCAAACACTGGGCCGTCTGGACGACATCGTCGTCGATACCACGAGTGACAAGGTGACTTACGGCGTCGTGATCCTGAAAACGACTCCTTGGGCTCTGGATCGAGACCTGGCTCTCGTGCCATGGGGCGCGATCGAGGTGGTGCCGCCATTGCAGGCGGTACGCGTCGATGCGGATGCACCGATGCTGAAGGCTGTGGCTTTCACCCGCGCCGAGGGTTTCCCTTATCTGGGTGACCCGTTGTACGCCCGCGGAATCGAGACGCGATTTGCGGCGACCCCGTATTGGGAAACGCTCGGCTACATTCCAGGTGAAGGTCCCATGATCGAAGAGATGAAGCCCAGCCGCTCGGATAGAGATCTCGATGTCTCGGTGTGGAGGCCGGGCAGTGAGTACAACCGGCGTTTTGACCCTGGCTTGGTCACGACAGTCCGCGGGACGATCCAGAGCATAGGAGTCTTTCGTCCTGGCCGCAACGCGGTGGAGGGGCTTTCGCTCAGCGTCAAGACTCGTGAGGGCCCGACGTGGGTGATCCATGCGGGACCTCGCCCCTTCATGGAAAGCCAGGGCGTCTCGCTTCACTTCGGCGATGAAGTGACTGTGATGGGAGCGCCAGCCCGGATCGCCGCCTGGAGCGGTGAGGTTCTGATGGCCTCGACAATCCAGAGCGGGGACGTGACGTGCCGTCTGCGTGACGCCAACGGCGCCCCACAATGGGACGTCGACAACCTGACCCGTCCCGCATCGGAATGGTAGGAGTCTGCTCAGACGAGGCAGACGGCGGGGTTCGACACCGCGTTAGCACTTGGCAAACGATGCGGCAGTGTGGATGGAGTGTCCACACTGCCGCACGTCTTTGCGCGCCCAAGGCGTTGAATCTTCGCCATATGACCAGTGCATGATCCCAGCGAGAAGCTAACGATATCCTAATCCGACGCCAACGCAAGGGTGCTAAAGTCTTCTACAGCAATGGGTTGCTTTGGAAAGACGTGGCGTCGAGGACTCTGTCTCGCGGCTCGGTCGTCATCAATCGGCGCCGGGAGAGGCCGGGAATCTGCGTCATCCTTTGGACTTGTGAGGGTGTCCCGACCGATACAACAAAGGAACCAGTTGGATCGCTCCGCAAGGTAGAAAGGTCGTTGTGAATTGCAGGGATAGGTTCAATAGGACAATCGCACTGGGCGTCGCGTGCCGTTTTGAGAAGGAGCACGCCCTTTGTGTGAGCAGGCTGGCGCTTCGGTTGTTCGATCAACTCCGGCCGCTCCACGGCATGGGCAACACCGAGCGGAGATGGATTCATGCCGCCGCCCTTCTTCACGACATCGGCAAGAAGCAGAATCCGAGAGGCCACCACAAGGCGGCGCGCGACATCATTATCGGCTCTTCGGAATTGCCGTTCCGACGGCATGAGCGGGTCATGATCGGCCTGGTCGCCCGTTACCATCGGGGACCGCTGCCCAGCAAGCGGCACTCGTACTTCAAAGATCTGGAGCCGGATGACCGGCGCTATGTGGCCAAGCTGGCAGCGCTGTTGCGTCTCGCGGACGGACTGGACAAGGCACAGGCCGGTCGGGTGAAGGACCTGCGTTGTAGAGCACGGTCTGGTTCCGTGAGGCTGACGGTGTTCGGCCACGGCGCGCCGCGCATCCGCAGGAGCCTTCCCAAGGCGGATCTCTTCGAGAAGACCTTTCGCAAGTGTGTGGCGATCGAGGTCGAAACGGCCCGCGGGCGCCGCCGCTTTGGCCTTGATTCGGCGGCCGGGGCGGCGTATGCTTCCATACGTTGAGAATTGAACGGAACAGATTCGTCGAACGGGGGATACCGTGGGACGTCTGGTCATCCTCTCCGGGCCATCCTGTGTGGGTAAGGGGCCGCTCTATACGGCGTTGAAGAAGTTTCACCCCGATATCGCCGGCCGGCAGGCCAAGTTCGTGCTCTATGACAGCCGGGCGCCGCGCCCGGGGGAGGTGGATGGGGTCGATTTTCATTTTCGAAGCCGCCAGTTCATCGAGAGCCTCCGCGACCAACCACAGTTCCGTGTCTTCGACGTCCGCAGCGACCTGCAGGCGTTCGATACGCGCGAACTGGGACTGCGATGTGCGTCAGACGCGACTTGCGACGTGTTCTTTGAAGGCAATCCGTTCATCGGCTCGGGGTTGCTCGATTTCGCCCAAGTGCAGCAGATTCCGGTCTTGAGCATCTTCCTGTCGCCGCTGGCGGCTGAGGAGATCGTCGAATTGAAGGCGCGAACCCCAAGCGTGTGCCTGCCCGAATTCGTTACCGACGTCATGCGGCGCAAGCTCCTGCGCCGCACGGCAAGACAGAAGGGGATTCTCTCAGAGAAAGACCTGGAGAACATCGAGGTCCGTGCGGCCAGCGCCTGTGGCGAGATGCGACAGGCGTGGCGGTTCGACCATGTCATTCCCTGCCATGACGGCGAAGACAGCGAGCATTGGGACGCATTCTACTACCCGATCGGCGACGCACGTCGGGCCCTGGCCGCATTTGTCGCTTTGCTTGAGGGCAGCAGATCAGCTTGGGCCGAGAAGTGGTCGCAGGAGTTGATGGCCTGACGTCCAATGGCGCCGGCGATGGAACCGATGGAACAGAACCGACATCACGCGAAGCCCGGCGCAGGGGCCGCCGATCCGAGTTACCGGCTTTTGGCCTGTCAGTACGTCAGCGCACAGCTCGATGCGCTGGTGGGACAGATTCATGGCGTCAGAGAGAACAAAGACACCGAGTCGGTCCACCAGACGCGAGTGGCGTCGCGTCGCCTGCGGGCGGCGCTGGGCATGTTCGCCGAGTGTTTTGATTCGAAGAAGACCGCCGGATGGCGAAGACGGCTGCGAAGATTGACCCGAGGGCTTGGCGCAGCCCGCGATCTCGATGTGCAGATCGCCTTTGTGGAGGAGGTCTTCGCCGACCTGGATACGAAGGACCGCCGGCGCCGTCCAGGCATCGAGCGTCTTCTGCTGCGGCTGCGGCAGGACCGCGACGCCGTACAGCCCAAGGTCGTCGAAGCGCTGGAAGCGCTGAACGACAGCGATACGCTGGTCGACATGCACGGTGAAGTCGAGAAGTCCCGGTTCCTATTGAGGACGCACGATGTGCCCCTGCGAAGCCCGGTTGTGTTGGAACGGGCGGCTGCTCATATCCTGCGGCGCAAGGGCGAGCTGTTGGCCACCGAGCCTGCGCTGAGCGATCCGGAGGATATCGACGGACATCATCAGGTCCGCATCGCCGCCAAGAGGCTCAGATACACGATGGAGATCTGTGTTCCAGCCTTCGGCAAACAGCTCGATGGGGCGATTGGCGCCGTCAGGAAGGTGCAATCGCTGCTGGGAGATGTCCACGACTGCGATGTCTGGGTAAGGAATCTGGGAACGTTCATCAAACAGGAGCGAGGTCGCACCATCGAATACTTCGGACACGCCCGGCCGTTCAACCGCCTGAGGGATGGACTTGAATTCCTGCGGGACGAACGCGCCAGGCACCGGCAGCAGGTCTTTGCCGAGTTGCTCGAGCACTGGCAACACCTTTGCGCCGAAGGGCTCTGGGACGGCCTGGAGGCGATGCTGCAACCGGACGACGCGGCTTCAGCATCGCCGCAAGTCGAATCGCAGGATGAGCCGATTCATGGCACGGAAGACACGATCGACGAAGATAGCGCTGCTCAGTGACATCCACGGCAATCTGCCGGCGCTGGAGGCCGTGCTCGAGGATGCGGCGCAAGAAGGGATCGCCGAGATCTGGAATCTCGGAGACATGCTCGGATATGCGCCGTTTCCCAACGAGGTTCTCCGGAGGCTGCGCGAAGTCGAGGCGGTCAGCATCGTCGGCAACTACGATCGGAAAGTCCTCGATTTCGCGTGCAAGGCAGACGCGTGGAAGCGCACAAAGCCTCCCGCCAAGTACATCGCATTTCAATGGAACGACGCCCATCTGGAGGGCAAGAGCCGGCATCTACTGCGATCTCTGCCGGAGCAGATGCGCCGTAACGTCAAGGGATTCGACGTGTTGATGGTGCATGGCAGTCCGGCGTCGATCGACGAGCTGATCGGTTCAACTACGCCCCGGCAGCGCCTGGCGGCACTGGCGCGGGCCGCCCACGCCGACGTTGTCGTCTGTGGGCATTCTCACGATCCATTCGCTCGGCGCATAGGGGAGGTGTGGTTCGTCAACCCGGGTAGTGTCGGACGTCCGGAAGGGGGGGACTGGCGGGCCTCGTATGCGATCCTGGAGTTCTCAAAGGAAGACCTGAACGTCGATCACCGGCGTATCGCCTACGACATCAACCGCGTGGCGCGGGCCGTCCATGCCGCAGGTCTTCCGAGGGAATTTGTCGACGTTTTCCGCAAGGGCAAGAGCCTGGACCAGCTTCGCGGCGACTCTGGATCGTCCGATGCGCGCAGGCCGAGGCGCGCGGACACAGAATTGCAGACGGTCCTGGCCCTGGCGCAGCGCTGCCGGTACGAGCGCGCGCACACGCATCAGGTCACGAGACTGGCGTTGATGATCTTCGATGCATTGAAAGAAGTTCACCGGATGGGTGTGCGGGACCGAAGCCTGCTTCACTACGCGGCGTTGCTGCACGACATCGGCTGGGCGGAAGGTCCGCAAGGGCACCACAAGGCCTCCATGCGGTTGATCCTGTCCGATTCCGGTATGCCGTTCGGGCGGGCCGAGCGGCAGATGGTCGCCCTGATAGCGCGCTATCATCGCAAGGCATTGCCCAGCGAGCGGCACGAGCATTATCGGAACCTCGGTGAGTCCGAGCAGCGCCGGGTGTGTGCGCTGGCGGGTATCCTGAGAGTGGCCGATGGTCTCGACCGCAGCCATAACAGCATCGTGCGAGGCGTTCAGTGCCGGGTATCGGACCGCCGGATTGTCCTTGTCTGCGACGTGCGAGAAACCGCGCAGGCAGAACTGCAAAGTGCGGCGGAAAAAGCCGATCTGTTCCGTGAGGCCTTTGGAAGGTCTCTGGTGTTGAAGACCGCCTCCGGCCGGGGTTAGCGCAGCAGGGGCGTCGTTGCCGGGACTGTCAGCGCGGAAGGCCCTGTGTTCTGACAAAGCAGCACGAATATGCCGACGAAAGACAAGAAGCACAAGACGGTCAAGTCAGCCGAGACGATGGCGGTCATCGACATCGGGTCGAATTCCATCCGCATGATGATCGGGCAGGCGTTGCCGGACGGCAGGCTCGAGATCGTCGAACGTCTTCGCCGGGCGGTGCGTCTCGGGCAGGACGTTTTCCGCACCGGACGGATCCGGGCCGAGACGATGCGCAGCGCCGTTGGCATTCTGCGTGACTACCGGCACGTCCTGAATACCTACGGCGTTCATCGAGTTCGTGCGGTGGCCACCAGCGCTGTGCGCGAAGCGGCCAACGGCGACACCTTCGTCGACCGCGCCCTGATGGCCGCCGGGCTCGAAGTGTCGGTGATCAGCGTGACGGAGGAAGGACGGCTGACCGTCTTGGCGGTACGCCAGGCCCTGGGGGAGAAGCTGTTGCGAAGGGGCAAGGCCCTGGTCGTGGAGGTGGGTGGCGGAAGCACCGTTTTGAATGTGCTGAGCCATGGAGAAATCACGGCATCGCAGAGCCTTCCCACCGGCTCGGTTCGAATGCAGGAAGTGCTGGCCACCACGACGGAACGCGCCGACCAGGCCGCTCGTCTGATTCAGCATCAGATTACCAGCGCGATCGCGGCCTTCCGCAGTCTTCTGCCGCTCAGGAGCGTGCAGACCTTCATCGCAGTCGGCGGAGATGCCCGATGGGCGGCCGCGCAGGTGGGCAAACCCCTGAAGACAGAAGACCTCGTAGCGGTTTCTTCGAAGGCTCTGGGCAAGCTGATCGATCGCTGCCGACTTCAAACGGCCGATGAGCTGGCGCGATCCTACAAGATCCCGTATACCGATGCCGAGACCATCATGCCGGCTCTGCTGGTCCATCAGGTTCTGCTGGAGACCACACGGGCCGACCGGATGATCGTGTCGGATGTGTCCGTGCGCGACGGTCTGCTCCTGGACCTGGCGCGCAGCGCGGCGGGGAAAGCGGACGACTCGGCCTATCGAGAGATCATTCAGTCGGCCCGAAGCATCGCGCAGAAATATCAGGTGGACGCCGGTCACGCGGAGCAAACGCGCCGCCTGGCGGTGCAACTGTTCGACCAGTTGGCAGGCGAGCATCGATTGGGGGAACGTCACCGGTTCCTGCTGGAAGTGGCGGCCATCCTGCACGAGGTCGGGACCTTTGTGGCCAGTCGGGCGCACCACAAGCATAGCTTCTACCTGATCGCCAACTCGGAGATTGTCGGATTGACCCAGGACGAACTGGCGGTGGTGGCCAACGTGGCGCGCTACCATCGTCGCAGCCGGCCGAAGCCGTCGCACCTGGACTACATTTCCCTGCCGCGCGAGCGGCGGATGATCGTGAACAAGCTGGCGTCGCTGCTGCGCGTCGCCGAGTCGCTGGACAGCAGCCGGACGCAGCAGATCCAGAAGCTCCAGTCACGAATCGACGGCAGCAGTCTGATCATCTCCGTCAGGGCCGGTGGCGATTTCACGCTCGAACGGCGTGCTCTGGCCGAGGTAGGGGACATGATGCTGGATATCTACGGACTGGAGGTCCGGCTGGAAGAGACGGGCCGGCCGTAACCGTCCCGCACGAATCCTGTAGAAGGGCGCCATGGGAAAGAAAGACCTGAAATCTCCGGACCTGTTCATCAATCGAGAGCTGAGCTGGCTGGAATTCAACGACCGGGTCCTCCAGGAGGGACGCTCGGAGATTGTGCCATTGGGCGAGCGGCTGAAGTTCCTGTCCATCGTCAGCTCCAATCTCGATGAGTTCTTCATGATCCGCGTGGCCGGCCTCAAGCAGCAGAAGGCGGCGGGCGTGCGGAAGAGGGACCCCAGCGGTCTGACGCCGTCCCAACAACTGCTCTTCATCAGCGGCAAAGTCCACGAGATGGTGACGCAACAGGCGGTCGCGATTGCCGATGCGCTCGCAGAGTTGAAACCTTACGGTTTTCACCTCGTCCGGCGTCAGGATTGGACGCCCACGCAGCGTCAGTTCCTGGCCGGCTTCTTCGCTTCGGAGGTGTTGCCGGTGCTGACGCCGCTGGCCGTCCAGGATCTCGATCCGTGCCCGTTGCTGCCCGGCTTGCAACTGTTCGTGGCGGTGCTGGTGTCCGCATCTCGGACGAATCCGTCGCCGCAAAAACTCGTGGTCATCCCTGTGCCGGGCTCGCTTCCCCGTTTCGTGAACATCCCGGCCGAGCAGGGCGTCTATGTTGCCCCCTTGGAGGAGATCATCCTCGACAATGCGCGGGCCATGTTCGGCGGATGCCGGATCGGCAGGGAGGCGGTCTTCCGTATCACGCGCGACGCCGATGTGGCCATTCAGGAAGACGAGGCGGCGGACCTGCTCAGTATGGTGCGGGACGCCGTGCATGCCCGGAAGCACCGTGGCGTGGTCCGACTGGAGATCAGCGTCCGACCCGATCCTCGCATCAGGCAGTGGCTCAGCTCGACGCTGCGACTGCTTCACCACGACATCTACGAGATCGACGGTCTGCTCGATGCGCGGGCATTGATGCAGTTGATTGACATCCCGCCGGTACAAGGGCTTCGCGCCGGCGACTGGTTTCCCCAAGAGCCGGCGGACCTGATCGGGGCGGAGGAGCTATGGCCGGCGATCCGGGAGCGCGACGTCATGCTGTTTCATCCGTATGAGCGGTTCGATCCGGTCGTTGAGATGGTGCAGAATGCGGCCGACGATCCCGCGGTGTTGGCGATCAAGCAGACCCTCTACCGGACGAGCGGAGATTCGCCCGTTGTCCGTGCCCTGGCCCGAGCCGCCGAGAACGGCAAGGAGGTGACCGTCCTGGTGGAACTGAAGGCCCGTTTCGATGAGACAAGGAACGTCAACTGGGCGAGGCAGTTGGAAGACGCCGGATGCCATGTGATCTATGGTATCGCGGGCTTCAAGACCCATGCCAAGGCGCTGCTCGTGATCCGTCGAGAGGCGGGGCGCCTGCGTCGCTACGTTCACCTGAGCACGGGCAACTACAACGACCGGACCGCCAGGCTATACTCAGACATCGGCTTGATGACCTGTGACGGTGAACTGGTGTCGGATGTTGCGGCGTTCTTCAACCTGCTCACCGGTCTGTCCGAGGCGGTCGAGTGGCAGCAACTGGTCATCGCGCCTACCGACCTGCGTACGAGACTTAAGGATCTGATCAAGCGGGAGATCCAGGTCTCGACGCCCGACCACCCGGGCCTGATCATGGCCAAGATCAACTCGCTGGAGGACCAGGACGTCTGCCGGGCTTTGTACGAGGCCAGCCAGGCGGGAGCAGATGTCATGCTCAATATCCGCGGGATCTGTTGCTTGCGGCCTGGGATCAAAGGGATCTCCGAGCGGATAGGCGTGCGCTCGATCGTGGACCGCTATCTCGAACACGCCCGGATCTTCTACTTCGCCAACGGGGGCCACGAGGAAGTCTATCTCAGCAGCGCCGACTGGATGCGACGGAATCTCGACCGGCGGCTTGAACTGCTGTTTCCCGTCCGGGATGGGAGAATCCGTCGGCGTCTTGTCGGCATTCTCAAAATCCTCTTCAAGGACAACGTCAAGGCGTGGGAGCTGCTCCGTGACGGGCGGTATCGTCGCGTTGCCCGGAAGGGCCGGGCGGTGCGCGCACAAAAGGCATTCTACGAGGATGCCGTGGCGGCAGTGCGGTCGGCCGAACGCGGGACGCGCCGGTTCCGCCCACGAACGCGTCCCACGTGATGAACGCACGCCGTGAATCAGGATATGTTATCGGTCGCTCGGCCGATCCGGGAGGATTTTGCCGCAATACGACGCGGGCATCCTGATTCGAAGGCGAACGGGTGGGCAATCGGTTCCAGATTAGCCATACTTTGAACGGCGTCCCAGTTGCACGTCCTTGACCAGGACGATGCCCGGATGGCTCAGTAGCCATTTGCTCGGGCGGTCCTTCTGCGATAAAGTCGGCAAGGGAATCGGACGACTGTACAGGATGAACCACGACCTACTTGGAGATACGCCAGATGGATCAGAGCAACGAGCGCCGGCAGGAAACGAGATTGGGCTATCAGTGGCCGGTCTGGTTCAGCGAGGATTTTGCCGAGACGCTGTGTCAGGGACTGATGAACGACGTCTCCAGCGGCGGCATTGGGTTCAGTTGTGGGCCGAACGACCGCTGCCCGCGCAAAGGCCAGCATCTGACGGTTCGCTTCGGTATTCCCCGGTTTGAGGGGGACGATCCGACGGCAACGGTCAATATGACGCGGACCGGCCGCGTCTGCCGGGTCGAAAACGGCGAGTGCGGAACGCATCGGATTGCCATGGAATTCGATGTGCCCCTGCCGCTGCGACCTGCCGAGGTCTCGACCCTTAATTCCCTCTGCAGCAGCGATCCTGAGTAGTCCCGCTTTGCGGCACAGATCCACTCGTGAGGATGTGCTCTCATGTGGATGTACCAAGCCACTGAATCGGGGCCCTGCAATCCTCCGAAGCCATGCCAGCGTCCAATTCCGTCACGAACCGTTCGTCAGGATGAGCGGCCGGACTTCGGTGCGGTTCTCTTGGGCGTGACGCGCGTGCCCGTCCGCTTGGCCTTTTCCGGCTGGGCCATCTTGGCGCCGCTCTGCGAACGTTTCTGCCGCCTGGCACGGACCTGTCTTGCCGTGCCGCATTTCTTTGGGACCGTTTGGGCAGGACGGTGCGTGCTCGTCGTGCCTTTCTCTGTCAGCAGCTCCAGTGTGTCTGTGGCACGAGCCGGCGGATCCAGAGCACCTGTTCCGATCTCTGTGGGCCATGCCTGCGCCTCATGGCTTGGGTCTGGACCTCGGGGTGTCGCAGGCAGCCTCAGGTCTTCGGCTGGCTCGGCCGGCGGGTGTGCCGCCATTGTCTTCTGGAGTTCGCTGATGATGATGTCCTTTTCCCGGGATATTCGGCGGCTCTCGTCCAGACATCTCTGGATCTCGGCCAACTGCTGTTTGACGGCTACGAATTGACTGGCCAAGGACGTCGATTCTAGATCTGGTTCCAGATCGAGGATGTCTTTGACCACCTGAATGGGCTTGGCCAGAATGTCAAGCAATTCCATAGCTCCTCCTTCTCCGGGACACGGCTGTGTCCGCGTTTGTCCATGCGTCAGCTTCCTTGAACGGGCTGTTGAAGCCTTCCCCCATATAGATTCTACCAACTAATCGTGCGCAGGAGCCGTTGTGGAGACTACGTATTCTCACCCGTCCGATATTCACAGGCGCCATCCATCCTGCTCCGGGCCGCCGGAACACAGATATGCGGGCTGCCCGGGTCAGACTGACTCCGCGACGAGGTTCGGTGAAACAGCCACTTGACCGTTCGAGTGGTCTTGCGCCCAGGCATCGAGGAAATCGCCGATGGTGCCCTCGCTGCACTTCTGCTTATACACCGTGAACGGCCTGTTTCCGAAGATATCTGTCATCGTACGTTGGACCTCTGCCGGCTTCCAGCCCAGTTCTTCTTCCATCTTCCGGCGGGACAGGGGTAGTCCATCGCCTGAAACCGTGGGAGACCCGTGGTGCTCGATCAGTCTGGTCAGCAATTGCCGCTGAGCGCCGATCTGATCCGCCTTCGTGTTCGGTCTTGGCCGCGGCAGCACCAGCCGCGTGCCTGAGGTCTGCAAACTCGGCGTCGCCGCTGACGTAACAGTTCCCTTCGTTGCGAGCCCTTGGAAGTATGTGTGACAGGGCTCTTTTACCACTTGTGGCTCTGAATGGGAATCGGCCGGTTCCTCTTCCTTGGGCTCTGTTGTTTCGCCAACGGCCTGGTCTTTGGTCTGGGGACTTTTCGACAAGTCTTGGTTGAGTGGCGGGCCGCTGACCTCGCATTGGGTCGGCACGTTCTCGTTGTGATCCTCATCCCGCCACGACTCTACTGCCGAAGGCGCCTCGTCAGCGTCTTGCTCGGATTGCGGCTCCTGGCTCAGTTCGACTTCGCATTGGGTCGGCACATTCCCGTTCTGATCCTCGTCCTGGTGCGACTCCACTGCTGACGGTGCCTCCTCTGTGTCTTGCTCGGACTGCGGCTCCTGGCTCAGTTCGACCTCGCATTGGGTCGGCACGTTCTCGCTGTGATCCTCATCCCGCCACGACTCCAGTGCCGAAGGCGCCTCGTCAGCGCCCTGCTCGGATTGCGGCTCCTGGCTCAGTTCGACCTCGCACTGGGTCGGCACGTTCTCGCTGTGATCCTCATCCCGCCACGACTCTACTGCCGAAGACGCCTCGTCAGCGCCCTGCTCGGACTGCGGCTCTTGGCCTTGTTCGCTGTCCGGACGCCCGTCCGCGCAAGGGCGGCGGTCTTCCTGATGCCCGGGCGGCAGACTCTCTCCCGCAGGCTTCGGAGTGCTGTGGTCATCGGGTTTCGCTACCGCGCACGCAATGTCAGCCTGGTGCGTGTCGTCCGCTGTCCGCCGGTTGTGGGGAGTATCTGGTACGGACGGGACCACAGGAGCCTGTGTCGTGCCTGAACTGGCGCGCTGCGGCGCCGGCGCGTGAACGGCTGTGTCGGCGGTACGTTGTTCGGGCGGAGTATTCTGGTCCTGAGATGCGTGGTTCTCAACTGGCACGGTCTGGGTCCATTTCACGGACCGGGGTTGTAGCGGGGTTCTTGGTGATCGCGCCGTCGGCACGTCGGACAACCTGGCTTGCCCGTCGCCGGAACGTTGTACCGGCCACATGGCGTCAATGATCTCCTGGCCGGGGTTCTTGCCTCCCAGGATCCTCGCCTCGCGATACGCGGATTGGAGCTTGGTCAATAACTGGTCCAACCTGTCAAAATAGGTCCACTCGAGCCGCAACACCTCCTCGCCCATGTGCCGGTCCATGAAGATATCCTCAATGTCGCCGAGCAGGCCGGCGCAACGCGGATTGCCCGACAGCGATTTCTGCACGGCCTCGATGTGCCGAAAGATCGCCTTGAGGCGACTGGCTTCCGCACGCTGCACCAGCCAACAGGGCTCCGCCTCGCAGGGAGGCTTCGACGAGTTGAGGGGTGTCGAGGTATCCCGTGGCCATGTGTGGAGGAGTTCTTCTTCATAGGGATGCGGCAGTGCCGACGTCGCTCGGGTCCACGACCTCTTCTTGATCTGGGAACCCGCCGTCCATTTGAAGTTGCAGACGATGCCTCCTCCGTCCCGTTTGGGGACGACCCTGAGACGGCCGAGAGTCTGGCCCGGATGCACCCGGAGCAACGTCGGCTCCCCCCAAGCCTTGCTGGAGAACAGCACGTACGGGCCTTGGGCGGGGATTTCATTGACGATGATCAGGCGAGCCTGCCGCAGCACGCAGACCAGCGCCGCGATGTGTTCGGTCGCATGAAGACCGGCGTCCAAGCTGGCAAACTGGAGTACGATGGCCGATATCATGTCCTCAAGGATCAGGCTGGAGCGGTGGAGGAGGCGGGCTCCCGCATCGGTCTTCATGAGGTTCGCAAACGCCTTTCGATCGTTCCTGGAGACGGTCCCTTCCAGAAACTCCGGATTGTTCACATACGTGAGCACCTGCTGTGCGAACGCGTCGCTGTCCAGTGGCGGGCCTCCCTCACACCCTTGCAGGGCCTTGAGCCAGAACTTGAACCAGTTCGGCTCATTCTTGAGGTGCTCCTCGTACGCATTGGCATGGAGGGTCCGCCTCTTGTAATCCACGTACCGCAGCGCTTCGAAGTCGAGTTCAGATGCGAGGGCATCCAGATGGGCGTTGAACGTGAAGATGCCGGATGGGGATTCCTTCTCTGTCAACCACAGAGAGAACAACAGGTGCGCACAATGCGAGAGAAGGAAGTACATCTTCTCAGGAAACACATGCGCATGACGGTCAAACTTGTAGTAGCGACGTACTTCTTCGAGAGCGGCCTGGCTCTTGAGGAGAATATCGGCGAGGTGAACCTCTCGATCGACGTTTCTTGTCGGAGTCATCTGTATTTCCCCAATTGGCGGACCAATAATGCCGACCCATTCATAGCGGTATTTTCGGCAAGAAGGGGATGTAACTAAACCCAAACCGATGATTCTTTGGGCGTGGTTTGCAGGCGTGCGTGTACGGCCTCCTGTCCCGCCCGGGCGGCCCCGTCTCATGAAGGGGACGCCATGTATTATCGGTGCTTTCCAGCCCTGTCCGATGGCTCGGACCCATGTGCGCCGGTCTGTCCTGCTGGAGCGCGCTGAGGGGCACGTGCCAAGCCTATGGCTTTTTTCCCCTTGTTGCTAAGCCTGCTGCCCCGCATGTCCGATAGACAGCACAGGACGTGCAGTGACCGTGAATACGAAGACCTTTGGTATTGCCCATGAATGCCTGGCCTATCGAACCTGATGTACTGTGTGCCTCGCTCCCGGCCGAGCCCCGGGTCCAGCCGGAGCTGGCGTTGCTCCGCAAGCATCTCTCCGAGAGAGAGCCGTCCCATCTCATCGTCGATCTGTCTCGTGTGGAGATCATATCCTCTCCCGGCATCGGCGGCCTTCTGCTCCTGCGCCAAATGCAGGTCGAACGCGGGAGCAGACTCCTGCTCTGCAACGTGGCTCTCGCGACGAAATGCATCCTTCGCGTGGTGGGACTGGAAAGCGTTTTCGACTATGCCGAGGACAAGATGGAAGCCTTGCGGGCGCTTCGTCACAGCACGAGATCCACAGACGAGGTCTCTTCCGTGAGCCGTCTTAGGGATGCCAGGCAGGAACCACGCGGGGGACCCAGGCCGGTGGCATTGTCAGCCGATCCGGTAGAATCAACCTGAGAAAGTACAAGACGACACCATGATAGACTCGACGACAGATTGCCATGATGCGTCCGAACGGGCCTTCGACGTCAAGAAGCCGCCGGAGGACGTCACGTTCCTGGGGCTGCTCGACGGCCTTGGTGACTCCGGCCACCGATTGACCGCCCTGTTTGACTGGAAGTGCAGGGAGTGTGGACAGGTCAACCGGGATGCCGTGGTCGTCGAGCCTCAGCAGGGGTTTCTTGCGCGGTGGTCCTGTGGCGGCTGTGCAGAGGTGACGGTCCTGCGCTTTCGCGCTCGCGCCAGCGCCGATTGGATTGCCGAACACACGCTGGCTGTCACAGGCAGCGCGTTCTGTCATCTGGCGGAGAGTGAGCCTGTCGCGGATACCTGGATTGGAGCGAGCCGGCATACGGCGGTCAGCCAGCGGTTGTTTGCCTTGATTGCCATCCCTGCGCTCGCGGCTCTGGTTCTACTTGGATTGAGCGATCTGCGACGACTGGCGAGTTTGTCGGCTTCTCCCCTGTGGGGAGAACCAGGGACACGCGGTTCCACAGTGTTGTCGCGGTTGCCGGGATCCTGGCGAAGTGAAGACGGTCGTGATGAGCTGTATGTCAGCCATGTGGACGAGGCCTCGCAAATGGGGACCTACATCCGCTTCTCTGAGAATCGCCGGCCGGGCGACTGCGTCCGGTTCGCCGTCGTTCAAGAGGAATCCAACCGCGAGCAGCTTGTCATCCGACAGTGGAGAGTGCTTTCGGGCATATCGCACACAGGCATCTCCGCTGTGGCTGAAGGCAAAGCCACGCTGTGCATCCCCCTTAACGGCAAGTCATTGACCTGGACGGATAGCCATGGAGGGAGGCCCACACTCAAGGTATACCACCGGGCCAATGACGCTCCTGCCCCCTGAGCACGGGCCTCTTCGAGACTCGTACAGAACTAATCTCGCCTTAACACTCGCTTAGCAATCCGATTGTAGTGTCCACAGAGCGGTTCCAGCCCTTCGGACGGGGCGGACGCTGGAAACAAGCTGTTGGCGGGTCGAATCGCGATGCCTGATGCCTCATTCAGGGCGCGCGGCGCGATCCCTGCGGAGCATGCAACGTGGATACGCAATTCAACGTCTTCGAAGTCCTTCAGATTGCCGAAGAGGTCGAACACCGGGCGGCGAGGTTCTACTTGAAGGCCGCCGAGCGGCTCGGTGATCCGTCGCTGCGTCGGATCTGCTATGATCTCGCCTCCCGGCGAGTGCGAAACAAGCAGATCTGGATTCGCCTGCGAAACGAATACTCCGAACGGACCAGGGAATCTGGCACGTTTGACCCCGACAACTACGTCCGGTCCAATCCTCAGGTGATGGCGGGTCTGCCCTGGTCCGGTGTCGGTTTCAGTTTACGGAACTGGCCCACCGGCTACGAAAGCGGCACACAAATCGATCGAGACGCCATTCGGCGGACCGAGGACGTGCGGATCTTCTATCACGGCCTCAAGGAGCTCGCTTGCGATCGGGCCAGCCGCGACATGATCGATGCCATGATAGGTGAGGAAGACCGCCATATCCGGCAGTTGAACCGCACCCTTGACGAGATGTTGGGATCGGCAGACCGTCTCAAGCGGCCCGTCTCTTGCGATTCGGTCTGCGTGGCAAGCTGCGACTGACGGTTTCGCCAGCCAAATCCACCTCCATCAACGTTTTCGGTGCGTCTGTTGTCAAGCAGGTCGTCCCGACGGCCGATATGGAGCACAAAAAGAAACTTCCCTTTCATGAAACAGCTCTTGTTCTCTGGATGCGCAAGAGCTGTTTTTCTGTCTCTTGATGACGTGACGCCGCGCCGTAGGGCAGGTGCCTATTCCTGCGGTTCCTGGTCTTTCTTCTTTCCGCCGAGGAGGCCACCCAAGCCCTCCACGATGTTCTTGCCGGGCGCTTTCAGAGTGTCCTTCAACTGCTCGGGCACCTTGTCGCCCAGCTTGTCGCCAAGCTGCTCCTGGAGCTTGGCATCGATCTCCTTCTGGAGGCGGTCCTTGCCGGCTTTGACGAGGGCCTGTTTGAATTCTTCTCCCAGTCCCTTCGTGTCAAAGACCAAACGCGGCGACGTGGTCGGGCCGACCACGCGGATCGTGGTGCTCAGCTCGTTCATGACCTCCAGGACCTCGGAGGTCTGCTGGGCGCCGAGTCCGAGAACGCCTTCGCCCTGTCCCTTGGCCTTGAGATTCTTCAGGTCCACCTTGAAGGCCAGATCGACCCGTTCCTTGGTCAATTGGCCGGTGAACGTTCCGGAGGCGGCGCCGGATTCGAAGGCGATGCCGGCGTCCTGGCCGAGCCCCGACTGGACCGTACTCAGGTCGAACCCTTCGAAGGTCCCGGTCACATGGGGCGTGCCTGACGAGTAGTCCACCTGCGCCTTCATGGCCGCCGGGGTCTCGTGGGACTTCAGCTCCAGCGTGATCGGTTCGCCGAGTGCCTGCGGCGCATCGCTCAAGTTGGTCATGAGGATCAGGCTGTTGCCGAACAACTCACTGGGCAGTTCCACTTTGTCCGCCAGAACGCGCTTGGCCAGCATTGTGACGGTGGGGCTGGTCGCGGCCTTGGCCCGCAGGTACTCCAGGTACGACTGCGGCGGCTGCGTTTCCTCGGCCGGGCCTTCCTTGCCTTCCGGCAGCCACTTGCGGAGCTTCTCCAGTTGTTCCTTGAGCTTCTTGACGTCCTTGACGTATTTCTCGATCTTGGCGACGTCGTTGGCGTCGATGGTGTACGCATTTGGATCGAAAGGCTCCTCCTCGGCCGCAGGGACCTCGAGCACCTTGCCCGGCGTCTGCCGGGCCTGATTGAACCGCATGCCCGAGACCTCCACGTTCTCCATGATGATCTTGCCCAGCAGCAGGTCATAGATGCTGGCGTTGGCCGCAACCTTCTCGACCACGACCTGATTCTGCGTGGGCTCTTGCGCGTTGGTGACTTGCAGGTCCTCGGCAGAAACGCTGCCTCCTGTCAGCGAGATCCCGAGATTTCCCAGGTTCACCTCGGCCCCGTTGGCGCGTGTCAGCGACTGGGTGGCGTAGTTCTTGACGGTGGTGTCCTGGAGAAAGTGCGCCGCAGCAAAGAATGCGCCGACCACGATGATTGCGAGCACGATGCCGGCCTTGCGGATGTACTTGGTCTTGACAAACATGCTCTTGACGTCTTTGGTTCGCTTGCCGATCAGGATCCAGTCGAGAATCCGGACCCAGGTCTTGGAGTAATAGGCGCGGAACTTCTCCGACTTCTCGTCGACCTTAATCATCATCCGGCGGAATTTGACAACGGAGAAAGCCAGCATCAAACCTGCGACCGCTCCGACTACCGGACCGACCACCAGGGCGCCGGCCAGAGCATACCGACTGAAATCCGTCATGCCCACCACCGGGATCGACGACAGCGCGTTCAGCAGACCGGACAGGTGGTCCTGGACGTAGATGCCCACATGATAGAGCAGGGGAGCCGCCGCCAGGCACACCGCCTTGCCCACGCCCAGAGACAGCAGAAACAGGCCCAGATGGATATTGAGGATGAGCACCACGACCAGCAGGGCGGTGTGCAGGCCCGACCAGCCGGGCATCAGACCGACCCAGAATCCAATCATGACCGACAAGAGAATCAGCGGCGGGGCTACGCTGCCCCGGAAGACGGCCAACAGCTTTCGGATGAACCCGGGAAGAATCATGGTTCTGCCTCCCTGCAATCGGTTGGTACTTCGTTGTCTTTGTACGAACGGAGAGATCGATTATATCGCATCGCCCTCCGGCGGGCCAAGGCAAATCGGACGTTTCAGAGGCGTCTGCCGGGGGCGGTCACATGGGACCTGTTCGCTGGTTTTTCCCAAAAAGTGTGGCGATTTCGGACATGTCGTGCCGATATAACGGCTGGAAACCGTTTCATCTTTTTCTCCGGCGTCGTGGCGTACGCGACGCCCTTTTTTTATGGTCTCCGGGCGTTTCCTGGCGTTTGTCGCCTATTTCAGGTTTACAGTGCGACAATTATAGGACGCAAAGCCGGCTTGGCTCACCGAAGCCAGCGATGGAATAGCGCGCCGAGATCTCTGGCGTCGATGCCTGCGTCGCCGCTCAGATCGATCCCTCCTTCTCAAAAAGACCCGGCTTTGGCGCGCCACAACGGCGCCAGCGTGCCGAAATCCTCAAGGTTCACAACGCCGTCACGGTCGAAATCGCCTTCGACAGTCTGCCATGCGGGCAGGGGGTACCAGCGGCCTTCCTGGATCACCCAGAAATCCAGGGAGTCGGTCTTAGGGGTGAAGTCCCAATTGGCATTGAGGAAGGTCTCTTGTGTCTGCATTTCGATCGTTGTCGATGGCGTTCCCGTCTCGCTGTGTTCTTGCCCACAGGTCTCGACGTTCCAGAAGCAGCCGAAGACGAGGCAATTGTCGTCGGCGCCCACGAGTCCACCCGTCTGGGATTCTCCTGTGACAAGGCCGACGGCGTAGCAGCAGCTCAGCTCCGACGGATAGGCGCCGGCGCTGCAATCACAGGACCACGAATTCTGGCCGAGCAATCCGCCGACACGGGCGGCGCCGGAGACGGAGCCGATGGCATAGCAGTTGCCGAGAATGCCGCCCTCGCTGGAGCCGGCGAACCCGCCGACGTAGTCACAGCCTTCGACGTTGCCGCTGGATGAGCACCACGCGATAGAAGCCAGAGCGCAATTGCCGACCAGGCCGCCCACGCGATTGACCCCCGTGACGGTGACCTCGGCCCGGCAATGGTGGATGTCCAGGCCCCAGAAGGTCGTCCCGACGAGACCGCCCACGGAGTAGATGCCCGACACCGTCCCCGTGGCTTCGCAATGAGATACCTCGCCCTGGTTCCAGCCGACGAGGGCGCCGACGCTGGAGTATCCGCGAACGCAGGCGTCTTCAATGCGACAGCATGTCACGCGGCCGCTGCGCAGGCGGCCGACGAGGGCCGCGATACCCACATACTGTGCTCCTTCCGCCTCGACATTCGGGTCCACCATGACTACATTCTGGATCCGCGTGTCGCTGCCACGAACCTGGCCGAACAGGCCGGCGGTGTCACCGCCTGGATTCGTGCAGACCAGGTTGCGGATTATCCGGCCGTCGCCGTCGAAGACACCGGAGAACGGAAGTTCCTCGTTGCCGATCGTGGACGTCAGAGGGGTCGGTAGATCGCTCATGTCGATATCCGCGATCTGCCTGAAATACCGACTCCAATTGTCCTGATCCACCGTTAGATCGGCAAGGTCTCGCGCTGTTGCGACAAGATAGGGATCGAGTCCCGTGCCGTTGCCTCCGCTGTATGCGGCCTCGCTGCGCGACGCGCAGGCCACCAGCAGGACGATGAAGAAGTACTTTCGCATGATTCCCTCCGCCATTCCTGCAAGCCCGCGATTCCGCCCATGACCGTCTCGGCCTTGAGAAACGGCACATTGCCGGTGTGAGCATAGAGCTCCCGTGGCATCGACTCCGCTGCGTCGTCAACGGGACAGACGCACCACGAGCCTGGGGAACCGCGTCCACAGATCGTTCGCTTTTCCAACATTCCGCATCCCAAGAGAAGGAACACCCTCGTGTTGCTGCTCCTGTCGCAAGGGACGTACATCCGCATGTACTGTCGTCATTCTACCACAGGCCGTCAGGCGCGTCCAACGTTTTCGCACGAAGAATCGCCAGGCGGACTGGTCGGCGCCGATCCGACCATGGTGGGGATGCCCTGTCGACCGACCGGATGTGAACCGGGGCAGACCCGTCGCCTCCTGGGGCAGGGGGCCTATTCTGAGTCTCTTGCCTTGTCTGTCGCCCGGCCGGCCGCGCCGCCGACGAGGCGGCGCAAAGAGCGCCATGACCCCCGGCTTTCTCGCGGAATCCGCGCAATGATGAGTGGTTCAACGCGTCTATAGGAGTATAATGCCTACAGGTGTGGCAGTGGATCGTCCATGTGGTTGGTGACTTGGGAAGGGATTGATAGTGAGGTCGGCTCGCGTACTTGTCATCCTCCTGGTGATTGTCCTGGTCTTGGGTGCCTTGGGAGGGGGTGGGTTCGTCCTGTTCCGAGGCCGCGGCGGTACGGCGAACAAGGCGACGATTGTCCGCGTGGAAGAGGCGCAGATCGGGGAGCTGATCGAGATCGTCAGCGCTCCGGGAGAGATTGAGCCCAAGACCAAAGTGGAGATCAGCGCCAAGGCCTCGGCGCGTGTTGTGGAGCTGCCCCACCCGGAAGGCGCGACCGTCACAAAAGGCGATCCCGACGCCGATCCGCCGATTCCTCCGTCCGTGCTGGTGCGCCTCGACTCCAAAGACCTGGAAAGCCGTCTGCTCTCGGCCCAGGCCAGCCGGGCGGCCCAGGCGGCGCAGATCGAAGTCGAGAGGGCGAGGATTTCCAGTCAGGCCGCCAACCTGATGGCGCAGGAAGCCACCGTGGAGAAGGCCCGGCGCGACTACGAGCGCCAGTGTGCGCTGCTGCGAACCAACGACGTCAGCCAGGTGAGCTGTGACGATGCGCGGTTCAGGGTCGAGGAATTGGAGGCCCAGTTGGAGGGCGCGCGGCACACTCTGGAGGCGGCTCGCCTGAATCTCAAAGTGCTCGAACACAATCTTGAAGTGGCCGACGAAGGGATCGCACAGGCCAAGGAGGCGCTCAGCTATACGACGATTACCTCGCCCATCGACGGCGTGGTCACACGAATCAACGCCGAGGTCGGCGAGATGGTCGTCACGGGCATGATGAACAATCCCGGCACGAAGATCCTCGAAGTCGGTGATCTCTCGGAGATGTTGGTGGTCGCGCAGGTCGATGAGTCGGACGTAGGCAAGCTGCGGGTGGGCCAGAAGGCGCAGGTACATATTCAGGCCTGGCCGGACAAAGTCTTTCCCGGCAAGGTCCGGGCCATCGCGCTGAGCCAGGACGTGGGAACCCAGGGAGCGAAGTACTACGAGACGGAGGTTCTGCTGGTCGATCCGAGCGAGCAGATCTTCACCGGCATGACGGCCGACGTCGATATCGAGGTCGCCGAGCACAGGGACGTCCTGGTGCTGCCGAGCCAGGCGGTGCTCGGGCGGGAAGTCGACTCGCTGCCTATCGAGATCCGCGACCGGCTCAGCGAAGAGGACAGGAGCAAGACGTTCGCGACGGTGGTTTACCGCTATATCGACGGTAAGGCGGTGATCACCCCGGTCCGGATCGGCGCCAGCAATGCCACGCATACGATCGTCGAGTCCGGAATCGCGCCCGGCGAGAAGATCGTGGTCGGACCGTTCAAGGAGCTCGAGAAGCTCGCGCACGACCAGGCGATCAAAGATGAACGGGAAGCCAAGGTCGAAGACGATGCCAAGAAGAAAGCGGAAAAGGCCCAAGCCAGTGACTTCAACGATGTCAACGACGTCCAACGCCCCAGCGACGCCAACGCCGCATAGCAGGATCGTCATCCGGCTCGACAACGTCACGCGTGTATACAAGGTGGGCGTGGAGCGCATCCACGCGCTCGACGGGGTGACTCTCGAACTGCGTCAGAACGAATACGTCGCTGTGATGGGTCCCTCCGGCTCGGGTAAGAGCACGCTGATGAACCTGTTGGGATGCCTGGACCGCTGCACGAGCGGCGTCTACGAGCTGGACGGCTACGACACGACCCGTCTGGGGGCCGGCGGTCTGGCGCACATCCGCAATACGCGTATCGGATTCGTGTTCCAGTCGTTCGAGCTGATGGGCCGATCCAGTGCGTTGAAGAACGTCGAGATGCCTCTGATCTACTCGCGGGACGGCTGGTGGAGCCGGCACAAAAGGGCCAGGCAGATGCTCGAACGGGTCGGACTGGCCGACCGCGTCAAGCACCGGCCGAATCAGCTTTCCGGCGGAGAAAAGCAGCGCGTCGCCATCGCCCGAGCGCTCGTCTGCAACCCGAGCATTCTGCTGGCCGATGAACCCACCGGTAATCTCGACAGCAAGACCAGCGAAGACATCCTCCGGCTGTTCGATCAGCTCCATGCCGAAGGTCAGACCATCGTGCTGGTGACACACGAAGAGAGCGTGGCGCGTCACGCCAAGCGCGTGATCCGCATGATGGACGGTCGCATCTTTACGGACCTATCCAGCGAGGAGGACCAGGCCCAGCGAGCCGCCATGGCCGAGCACTTCGGGGAGGTGCTGAAATGAAAGCGATCCTGGGCATTCCAATGGCCTTCCTGAAGCTGTTCTATCAGAGCATTTATCTGGCGCTCGGTCAGATCTGGGCGAACAAGGCGCGTTCGATCCTGACCACGACCGGCATCGTGATCGGCGTGGCTTCGGTCACCTCGGTGATCGCGGCTCTGACGGGCCTGAAGGCGAACGTGTTGAGTAACTTCGAGTCCCTCGGAACGAACAAGATTTTCATCAGTCCGCACCGGCCCAGAGAAGGCCGATTTAAGAGTGCTTCGTGGCGTTTGATTCGGTTCCGCCCCGAGATTTTCGAGGGGCTGAAGGAGCGCTGTCCGTCGATCGACGATCATACGTTGATGGCCGAGGGCAGCGAGGCCGTTCACTATGGCGTCGAGAGCATCGACAGCGCCCGCGTCTACGGGATCAACCCGTCGTGGCACCGCATCGAGAATCGTTCCGTAGTGATGGGCCGTCCGTTCACGCTGATGGACGAGGAGAACGGCTGGCAGGTCTGTCTGATTACGCCCAAGGTGCGCGACGAGCTGCGGATGGATCGCAATTGCATCGGCAAGCGGATCGTCGTCGGGCAGCGCAGCTTCACCATCGTGGGAGTGGTCGAACAGCGCGTCGAGTCCTCCATGTTTGGCGGAATGGGTTCCTCGCAGGAGGTGTTTATTCCCTTCCCGACCGCGTGGAAGCTGTGGGGCCCCTGGACATGGATGTACGCCATCGCCAGTTGCCGCAAGCCGGAGCTGTCCGCCGAGGCGCAGGCGGAATTGCGATTCTTCCTGAGACAGACCCGGCGTCTGGGGCCGGGTGACCCCGACACGTTCCGTCTGGAGGTCATTGAAGAGTACCTCAAGCAGTTCAACACCGTGGCCAAGACCACCACGGCCATCGCCGGCGGGGTCGTGGGCATCTCCCTGCTGGTCGGCGGGATCGGCATCATGAACATCATGCTCGTTTCTGTTTCCGAGCGCACGCGCGAGATCGGCCTGCGCAAAGCGGTGGGGGCTCGACCGGCGGCGATCCTGTTTCAGTTCCTGGTCGAATCGGTGGTGTTGTGCCTGTTTGGCGGCCTGATCGGCGCCGGTTGCGGGCAGTTGCTGACGGAGCTGATCGCCAAGATTCCCGGCGCGGCCTTGGACAAGGCCTACATCCCGCTATGGGCGCTCGGCCTTTCGTTTGGCTTCGCCGCAGCGACCGGTGTGTTCTTCGGCATGTTCCCGGCCATCAAGGCCGCCCGCTTGGACCCCATTGAGGCGCTCAGACATGAATAGAAGACGGTATCCTTCGAATTCGCTCCGTCGTGCAACGGTGGCAGTTCTTCTGACAGGTTTGCTGAGCGGTTGCGACGCTTACTTGCCCGGCCCGAGCTACGAGGACGTCACGATTCCCGAGGAGAAGCTCCGTCACATCGAGACGTTGGAACTGGAGGAAGCCGAGCCCAATCAGGTTAAGACCGCCGGTGCCAATGAAACGCCTCCGGCAGAGCTGGAGCTGTCTCTGGAGCAATGCCGGGCCCTGGCGCTGAGCAACAACCTCGAACTCAAGGCGGCGTTGATCGACCCGGCCATCGCTGCCGAACGGCTCAGCGAGGAAGAAGCCAAGTTCGAATCCTCCTTCTTTGCCAACGCGAGTGCAACGAAGTGGGAACAGCCCAGCGGCAGGGTCGTCGATATTGGGGACGGCACCTTCATTTCCGTCGTGGACGCCTCTCAGACGGAACAGACGAATGCCGATCTCGGTGTACGGGTCCCTCTGCGAACCGGTGGAAACGTCACGTTCGATCTGGCCGATAGCCGCCGTAATGACCTCAACGGAGACCCCAACTACAACCCGTCTTTTGAGAACCGATTCTCTGTATCGATCAGCCAGCCTCTGCTGCGTAACGCCGGCAAGTGGGCCAACATGCACTCCATTCGAGTCGCCGGGTACAACCGTCAGGCGGCGGATGCCCGCGCCAAACTGGAGGTGATCACCGTCCTGGCGGCGGTAGACCGCGTCTACTGGCGTTTGTACGCCGCCCGCAGGGAACTCGACGTCCGCAAGCAGCAGTACGATCTGGCGCAGGCCCAACTGCAACAGGCGCGCCGCTTCGTCGAGCTGGGGGAGCGCTCCCAGGTCGAGGTCATCCGCGCCGAGGCCGGCGTGGCCCAGCAGTTGGAGGCCATCATCGTCGCGGAGAACAACCTCCGCGACCGCGAACGCGAGCTGAAACGCGTCATCAACAGAGCCGCCCTCGACCTGCAGACGCTGACGGTTCTCGTTCCTCTGACGGAACCCGATCCCGTTTTCTACGCGATGCGCCGCTCGGAACTGGTCCGGATGGCCATGGATTCCCGAACGGAGCTGCTCGAGCTCCAACTCCAGCTCCTCAACGACGCCAGCACGGTAGACTACATGCGTAATCTGGCGTTGCCTCTGGCGACGCTGGAGTACAGCTACAACATCAACGGCACCGGGTTTGCCAGAGACGATTCCTTCGACCTGCTCTACGACAGCGATTTCACGGGCCATCGGCTGAATGCCCAGATGGTGGTTCCCATCGGGAACAAGGCGGCCAAGAGCCGGATTCGGCAGGCGGTCTACCAGCGCCGACAGCGGATGGCCACCCGCAATGATCGCGAACGCATGATCGAGCTGGAGGTGCTCAACGCCATCGACCAGGTTGAGGCCAACTGGCAGCGGATTCTGGCGGCCCGGCAGAACAGCATTCTGAACGGCCGGCTGTACGAGGCCGAGCGGCGCCAGTTTGAGCTGGGGGCCCGCACCAGCACCGACGTGCTCGACGCCCAGACGAAGTTCGCCGACGCCCAGAGTTCCGAGATCGCCGCGTTGGCGGAGTACCAGATCGCCCTGGTGGACTTGGCCTACGCCACCGGGACCGTGCTGGGAGCGGCCCGCATCCAGTGGGAACCGATCGTGCCCGATTCCGACACGCCCCTACCAGCTCAGCGCCGTCCGAAAACCTGCTAATCGTCCCACGTCTTTCTGCCGATAAAACCCGTAGATTGCCGCGGGCCATCCGCCTGCGCCCGCACCCGTAGGGGCGAATGATTATTCGCCCGTACCTCGATTGGAGTGATCCGATGAGATCGAAAAGACGAACGCATGCCGCTATCGCGGCTGTGGTTATCGGCACCATCATCCTGGCGCTGTCAACGTCGGTGGGCCAGAATCGCAGGAATTACGACGTGGAGGCCCAGGTCTACACGACGCCGGAGTACCGCACGGACGCAAGCCGGGCTATCGATGCTTACGAACGCGTCATGGAACGGTATATGGATGCGACCGAACAGGGCTTCGCAGGAATTGGGGCCGATCTCGGCGCTGTGGCCGCCAGACTGGAAGCTATCGATGCCAGGCTGGCAAAGCTCGATGAGCGTCTGGAACGCATCGAACGCCACCTCGGCATTCTGCCGCCTCCGCCGCCGATGCCCGACCCCAACGCGCCGCTACCTCCGGCTCCTGCCCCCCTGTCATCGCCCGCGCCTCGCCGATACGGCGGCCAGTAGCCCTCCTCCAGGGCACATAGGGGCGAATGATTATTCACCCGTACCCGGGCCCTCGCCCCGGGCGTTGTAGATGCGTCCGCCGGCGGTGAGGTAGTGCTGGAGGACGGCTCGGGCCTCGTCGCGGCAGAGGTCTCGGACCACCTCGATTCCCCGATCTCGCAGAGCGCCGACCCAATCGCCGGGCTTGGCTCCCTCGTCGAATCCAATGGCGCAGGCGTCTTCGCCTCGCGCGCCGCAGAGGACGCGTCGGACGCCCGACCACGGGATCGCGCCCAGGCACATCGCGCAAGGTTCAGTGCTGGTGACAAGCTCGCAGAACACCCCGCCTGCGCCGAGGTCGTATGAGCCAATCGCCTGCTGCGCCATCGCGATCGCGACCATCTCGGCATGGGCGATCGAGCAGTTCAAAGGCTCGACCAGATTGACGCCCGGCGCAAGGAGCCGCCCGCTGCCGGCCTCGAACACCGCCGCACCGAACGGTCCGCCGGTCTTGTGCTCGATGTTCCGGCGGGCCAGATCGATGACGAACTGCATCCTCGCCTCCCTGGTGTCGAATCTCACCTGCCTATCGATGGCGAACTGGCGCAGCCACTGCGGCAATCGTAGAACTACCTCGTCAGGTCGTTTGCTGGGCGTCATTGCTGCTCCTTGCCTCAAGACCGATCTTCGCGATAATACTACGCGCCAGACATACGGCAAGCAATTCTATTGACCTCTGACAGACGGCGCGTCGCCGGGGGAAGAAAGGACCATGATGAGAAGGTGCTACGACGAACGACGATGGACGATCCTACCGCTGTGGCTGGCGGTCTGTTTGATGGCGGTTGCCCAAAACGTCCAGGCCCAGGTCCCGAGCGGATTCGGTATAGCGGGCCGCTATCCGCACGACCAGCAGCTTGCGAGCGATCCGAACGTAATCGTCGCGGCGGATTTCGAGTCGGATGCCTGGCGTCGGAAGTTCTCCGGCGGCAATCGGCCGACGGTGAGCGTGGTTGCCGAAGACCGGGAACGAACGTTCCAGCCACTGCTGGGCAAGGCCCTCCGCATCAAGGTGTCCCGAGGCGAACACTACGGCGCAAGCATCGAGTACGACTTCAAGAGAAGACTTGGGTACGAGCCGGAGGAGATATACTTCCGCTACTACCTGCGGTTCGGCAGCGACTGGGATCCCGCTCGCGGGGGCAAGCTGCCCGGCATCGGCGGCACGTATGGCCGGGGCGGCTGGGGTGGCCGGCCCAGCGACGGCCGCAACGGATGGTCCGCGCGCGGGCAGTTCGACGGGCAGAAGGGCGGCAAGACCCCCATCGGGTTCTACTGCTATCATGCCGATATGAAAGGCCGGTATGGCAGCAGTTGGATCTGGGAGAAGGGTGGCCTGGGCTATCTCGAAAACAACCGCTGGTATTGCATAGAGCAGTACGCCAGGCTCAATACGCCGGGACAGAACGACGGCACCTTGCGCGGCTGGATCGATGGCAAGCTCGCATTCGAGCGGACCGACGTCCGCATGCGTGATGTTCCCGATCTGAAGATCGAATCCATCTGGCTCAACGTCTACCACGGGGGTACATGGTCGGCGTCGAGCGACGACCATCTCTTCATCGACAACGTCGTTGTCGCAAAGCAGTACATCGGCCCCATGGCATGTGAGACCGATATCGTTGTATATGGCGGAACCTCGGCCGGCGTGATTGCTGCCGTGCAGGCGGCGCGGATGAGCAAATCGGTCGTCCTCGTCTGCCCAGACAAGCATCTCGGCGGCCTCTCGTCCGGCGGCCTCGGCTGGACCGACACCGGTCGCAAGGAGGTCATCGGTGGTCTCGCCCGTCAGTTCTACCACCGCATCTGGCAGCATTATCAGCGGGACGACGCCTGGAAGTGGCAGGATCGGTCCGAATACGGCAATCGCGGGCAGGGTACGCCCGCGATCGACGGAGCCGAACGCACGATGTGGATCTTCGAGCCCCACGTCGCCGAGAGGGTCTTCGAGGATCTCGTTGCCGAACACCATATTCCGGTCCATCGCGACGAGTGGCTGGACCGCGAGCGGGGCGTCCAGAAGGTCGGTGGCCGGATTCACTCGATATCGATGCTCAGCGGCAAGACGTTTTACGGCAAGGTGTTCATCGACGCGACGTATGAAGGCGATCTAATGGCCTCGGCCGGCGTGTCCTACCATGTCGGGCGGGAATCCAACAGTAGATATGGCGAAACATGGAACGGGGTGCAACCCGACGCGAGGCATCACGGACACTACTTCAAGAAGCCCGTAGACCCTTACGTGACGCCCGGTGATCCCAACAGCAGACTGCTGCCTCGCATCAGCCGCGACCCCATCGGGACCAAAGGGCAGGGCGACGACCGCATCCAGGCCTATTGCTTTCGCATGTGCCTGACGAACGTTCCGGAGAACCGTGTGCCGTTTCCGAGACCCGATGACTACGATCCGACGCAGTACGAACTGCTGCTGCGAGTCTTCGACACCGGCTGGCGGGAGACGTTCGCCAAGTTCGACCCGATCCCGAACCACAAGACCGACACGAACAACCATGGTCCGTTCAGCACCGACAACATCGGCATGAACCACGACTACCCGGAGGCGGCGTATGAGCGTCGCAGAGACATCCTCGCCGAGCACGAGACCTACCAGAAAGGGCTGATGTACTTCATCGCCAACGATCCACGTGTGCCTGCCGACGTGCGGGAGCAGATGCGGCAGTGGGGTCTGGCCAAAGACGAGTTCACCGACAACGGCCATTGGCCACACCAGCTCTATGTCCGCGAATCGCGTCGGATGATCGGCGTGTACGTGATGACCGAGAACGACGTGCTCTGCAAACGGGTCGTTCCGCAGCCGGTGGGGATGGGCTCGTATGCGATGGACTCGCACAACGTCCAGCGATACGTCACTGCCGACGGCCTTGTGCAGAACGAAGGGGATATCGGCGTCAGTCCTCCCGAGCCTTATCGGATTGCCTACGGCGCGCTGTGCCCGAAGAAGGCCGAGTGTGAGAATCTCCTGGTTCCTGTCTGTGTGTCCAGTTCACACATCGCCTACGGCTCGATTCGCATGGAGCCAGTATTCATGATCCTCGGCCAGAGCGCTGCCACCGCAGCCGTTCACGCCATCGACGCCGGTTGTGCCGTCCAGGATGTGGACGATAGTGGTCTCCGAGGGCAATTGGTCGCAGACGACCAGCGTTTGTGATCTGCCTGGAAGCGACTTGTCCGGCATGGGGCAACGCCCTTCAGAGGCAGGCCGGGGAATAATCGGCACAAATGCCATGACTTCCGGCCCGATATGCAGTATGAACGAAGCGATTGCCTGTTCATGGGCCAGGTTCGAAAGCCCTGCTATGCTCTTGAAATCGGCGTCGCCGAAGCAAGGAGATCGTGTTGGCGAGAGACAACTACAAGTTCGCAAAGCGTGGCAGGGAAATCGCCAAGAAGAAGAAACAGGAAGAGAAGCTCCAGCGCAAGCTGGCCAAGAGCAACCCCGAGACCAGCGAGAATCCGGAGTTGGCGCAGGATGATGGCGGCGAAGGAACAGAGTCCGAGTCCTGAGCTTCGACGGGCGCAAAACGGAGGCTTCCGACTGGAGATGTCCCCCAATGGCTGGCTGGTGGGCCGGTTTGCGGCGCTGGAGGAGATCGGCGTTCCGCATCTGGTCACGACGCGCCAGGGGCCGGACGTCGAGCGGGTTCGGCATGACACAGACGCCGCAGGTCGCCAGATCGCGCAGTTCCTCGGTCTGCACGATGCGGCGTTCCTCGAACAGGTCCACGGCGGCGATGTCCTGACCTGCGACGGACCAGGTCGGGTCGGGCGGGCCGATGGACTGGTGACAGCCGGCAGGTCGCTGGCTCTGCTCGGCAAGAGCGCGGACTGCCCCATCGTGCTGATCGCCGATCGCCGGGGGCGTGCCGCCGGTTTCGCGCACGCCTCATGGCGGGCCACGGTGGCTGGGATCACATCGGCCGTGGTACGCCGGATGATCGAATGCGGTTGCATCGCGGCGGATCTGGTCGCCTGCATCTGTCCGTCGGCCGGGCCGGAATGTTATGAGGTCGACCAGGAGGTTCGCATGGCGGCGGTCGAGCGGCTTGGTCTCCGTGCGGGAGCTTTCTTCCATCCCGGTCCCAACGGCAAGGATCGCTTCGATCTGTGGGCGGCCAACCGGGATGCCCTCGCGCGTGCGGGCGTTCCCTCTCTGTCTGTTCACACCGCTGGAGTCTGCACGCTGTGCCGCAACGACGTGTTTCCCAGCCATCGCCGGGAGGGCCAGAGTGCCGGACGATTCGCCGCCGTGATCGGGATGCTGCCTTCCCGATGAGGGCTACTGGTCGAGGCGGGGGTTGATGGCGTACTGATCTCGGAATATCTCGCCGGTCAGGTAGTCAGTGAACGTCACCTTGACGGTGAGCGGCTCGGCCAGCACGTCCAGTTCCGGCGGCGCGTCGAATGTCAGACGGTAGTTGGCCGAGACCAGCGTGTCATACCAGAGCTTCCGCAGGTCGTTCGGGTCGACCTGCCACTGGCCCAGCATCGCCTGGCCGTTGAGATTGTTCAGGTTCCACAGTTGCACGTCCACCGTGCCGGCGGCCTTGACGGCGTCCCCGTCGAGGTCCACAGGCTCGACGTAGACGATGAGCTTCTCTCGCTTGCCGTCGTTGTCCTTGTCGTAGAAGTTGCTGTACCGGGTGATCTTGACCCGTTGGAGTCTGTACGGATTGAGGGGCTTGTCTTCGGGAAAGACCGACAGGGCCTTGATCTGCTCGGCCAACTGCTGGTTCTCGGCCTTGGCCTGCTGAAGATCCCGCATCAGTTCCGTCTTCTCCCGGGCGATTTGCTGGACCTTGATCTCCGCAGGGGCCTTCCTCTCGCTGCCGATGCCGCAGCCCGTCGCAAGCGCCGCAACGAGCATCAGGCCGCCGGCCAGGGCGGCGCCATGCCCCCAAGCGAGAGCGCCACAGCCGTACGTGATCCCGCCGCTACTTCTGGTTGTCGTCTTCCTTCTCACGGTCTTTCACAATCTCCGGGGCTTTCTGGAGAATCCGGTCGGCCAGTCCGTACTCGATGGACTCCTCGGCGCCGAGCCAGAGGTTTCGATCGCAGTCCTTCTCGATCTTCTCCGGGCTTTGTCCGGTGTGTTTGGCGAGGATGTCATAGAGGCGGCCGCGCAGGCGAAGGATCTCCTGGGCCTCGATGTCGAGGTCGGTGGCCGGACCTTCCATGACGCCCATGATATGCGGCTGGTGCAGCAGGATGCGGTTGTTGCTGAGCAGGAACCGCTTGCCCGCGTGGCCTCCCGCCAGCAGGACGGCGCCCATGCTGGCGGCCTGTCCCACACAGTAGGTCGCGACATCGCAACGAAGGAACTGCATCGTGTCGTAGATCGCCAGACCGGCGGTGATCGAGCCGCCCGGCGAATTGATGTAGAAATGGATGTCGCTCTTGCTGTCCTCGTTGCTGAGGAACAGCATCTGTGCGATCATCAGGTTGGCCACGGCGTCGTTGACGGGACCGCCCAGAAAGATGATCCGGTCCTTCAGGAGACGGGAGAAAATGTCGTACGCCCGCTCTCCGCGGCCGGTCTTCTCGATCACGATAGGCACTAACTGTTCATTCACAACCATCTGTGTCTTTCCTTCGCTGGTCAGAGTCGGCTGGACAGGGGGTAATCGATCAGCCCTTGTT
The DNA here is from genome assembly GCA_012744475.1 of Phycisphaerae bacterium. Lineage (GTDB taxonomy): Bacteria > Planctomycetota > Phycisphaerae > Sedimentisphaerales > Anaerobacaceae > Anaerobaca. The sequence continues at coordinate 53,235 of JAAYBV010000067.1, read as the reverse complement.
ATCCGACGACGTCGTGTCTGTCTTATGCTCGTCCTTGGCGCCCTTGTCCTCGGCACTCGCAGGCTGGTCTTTCTTCTGGTCTTCCTGGAGCACTTCATCGATCAGGCCATAGTCCTTGGCTTCCTGCGCGCTCATGTAGCGGTCGCGCTCGGTCTCCTCAGTGATCTTTGCGACAGGCTGGCCGGTATGCTTGGCGAAGATTTCCGCGAGCACCCTCTTGGACTTCAGGATCTCCTCGGCCTGGATCTTGATGTCCGAAGCCTGCCCTGTGACGCCGCCCCAGGGCTGGTGAAGCATGATCTTGGCATGGGGCAGGGCGTAGCGGCTGCCCTTGGTCCCGGCCGCGAGGATCAGCGCGCCGCCCGACTGGGCCCGGCCGATGCAGTACGTCGCCACCGGCGAGCCCACGAATCGGATCGTGTCGTAGATCGCCATCGTGTCGTCGACCGTCCCGCCCGGGGAGTTGATATAGAGACTGATCTCACGTCCCCGCTTGAGATTGTCCAGGTACAGCATCTTCATGATGACTTCGGCCGCCCGGGCATAGTTGATCTCGCCGATGAGAAACACGATCCGGTTCTCCAGCAGCATGTCGTCCAGACTCATCTGGCGAAACCGCTGATATTGGCCGCCGCCGTACTGGCTGTACGCGTCGTTGTAGCTGTCGATGACCCGCACCGGGTGTTCTAAGGACATGCGATACCTCTCTACTGATCCTTCTTCTCAGCCTTATCCTCCGCCGATTTCTTGGCGGTCTTTCTGGTCCTCTTGGGCTTGGCTTCTGCCCCTGGAGACTCTTGTTCCGTGATATCGGCTGTTTCGAGGAGTCTGTTTATACATTTGTTCTGCCGAACGTCCATCCGGAACTGGGCCAGGGAGCCGTCCCGCTCCATCTGCTCCTTCATCTTCTCCGGCCGCTGCCCGCGCTGGATGGCAATCTGAGCGATATGCCCGTTAATCTCTTCCTCGGTGACCTCGATTTCGAGTTTATCGGCCACTTTGTCCATGATGAAGAAGGTCTTGAGCTGCTCCTTGGCCTGCTCTTCGCTGCCGGCACGGAGTTGTTCCATCTGCTCCTCGATTTGCTGGCGGGACAAGCCTCGCTGGAGGAGGTTGATGTACTGTCGCTGCAGGATCGTGCCGGCCTGCCGAGCCACGATGTCCAGCGGCAGGTCGAAACTGGTGTTGCCCAGCAGGTACTGGTAGATCTGCTCGCTCATGTCGTTGCGGACGCGGTCTTCCTGCCGCTCTTGCAGGTTGTCCCGGACGCGTTCGCGCAGATCCGCCTCGCTCTCGACGTTGTAGCGCTGGAGGAATTGCTCGTTGATCTCAGCCGGCTTGAGGTACTTGATCTCCTTGACCTCAATGGAGACATCGACCTTGCGGCCCCGATATTCCTCCCGGAAGTAGGTCTTGGGGACCTCGACAGTCGTTGTCTTGATGTCGGTGATCTTGGCGCCGACGAGCAGCTCGTCGAGCTTCTCGACCGGGACGGCCCCGACAAAACCGCTGGCACGGACGTAGACCTCGGTGTTGTCCAGCTTGGTTTCCGCTTCGAGGGTCTGGCCCTCTTCCGGCTCTTCGCCCTTTTCCGCCTTCTCGGCCGCTTCCGCCTGTTTGGCTTTCTCTTCCTCGGTCAGCTCGGGCCGCAGCAGCACGTCGGCAATAATCTGGTCGTCGAGTTCGACCTGGCCGCCCTCACGTGGGGTCCAGACGCCGGACCAGCGACGTAACTGCTCGATTTCGCGGTCGATCTGCTCCTCGGTGACCGCCAGCTTGTCCCGCTTGACCGGGATCTTCTCAAGTTTGGGCAGTTCGAACTCCGGCCGGACTTCAGCCTCGAACTCGAATTTCATCGCCCCGGCCGCCGGAAGTTCGACCTTCTCGAAGTCGATATCGGGATCGCCCAGGATGTCCAGCTCTTTGTCCTTGATGGCTGCTTCGCTGGCTTCCGCCAGGAGCTTGAGCTTGATCTGCTCGTTCGTCTCTTTGCCGAAGCGTTTTTCCAGAAGACGGCGGGGGGCCCGACCCTTGCGGAAGCCCGGCAGCACCGCCTCGCGGCTCAACTCCTTGTACTGCTCGTCGATGGCTTCCTTGATGCTCTCTTCGGGGACCTCGATGACTACCTTCTTCTTGCAGGGCCCGGCGTCCTCAACCGTTACGATGTTTCTGGCGGTGCGAGGCGGCTTCTCCTGCTCCTGGTTCGTCGAAGCGGTCGAGTCCTTCGTTTCTTCCTCCATCGTAGTGCTCCCAGACAGATGGTGAGTTCTGCTTGATTCCCATAAACAAAAAAGGCCTCAGGGAAAACACCTCCCTTAGCCCGATGATGCCATGTCCGGCCCGGCCGCCACAGGCGACCAGGCTTAGCATATCGGCGACCAACGCCAAACTACCCGTTAGCCGGTAACTCGCCGATACTATATGGTTCCCCGACGCGAACGCGCGTCTGAAGGGTCCCATCCATGGGAAAAACGCCCCAAAAAGCGGGCGATGAGACTTGAACTCACGACATTCACGTTGGCAACGTGACGCTCTACCACTGAGCTACGCCCGCGATATAACGAGTAGAGTATAGTAGCGAGGTTTCTCCCTGGCAAGTGCATTTTCGGCAAAAAAATCTGGCGTTTCCAGCCGGAACCGGGCCGTCAGAATGCGGGGGCTGGCCCTGAGAGCGCTGCCGCCGCGAGAATCAGCAGGACAATCGCCAGTTCGATTGCCGAAATGCCTCCGGCTCTCTCCGTCATCTGGCCCTCCTTCGAAGCCCGATTTCCATGCCGGTTCTATCGACACGAAACGCAAGCCACTGAAGCAGATCCGCTGTTTCGTTTACGGGTTGCCGGACGGAAATCCTCTGTCCGGCGGACAGCGTCTTTGTGCGCTGTGCCGGTGGACGCGTTCAACTGATGGCCACCACGAGAATTGCGTGGAGACGGCCGTTGCGCGTGATCAGGTAGCCGCAGCGTCCGTGCGGGCCGTTCCAGGTCTCGGCTGGCGACTCGAAATACCACAGTTGATCGCCGTCGCCATACTTGCGTCCGAATACGTGCCAGTGGTCCCATTTCGTGCGTCCGATGCCCGCCTCGTCCAGGCTGCATTGCTCTTCCAGAAGGATGCGAGACGAATCCGGACCGAAGTGAGAGCAGTAGTGCTGCCGGAGCTCTTCAGGAGACTTCAAGGCAAGCCGTTTCCAGGCCATGATCTTCTCTTCCGTCGCCACGCCACGCAGCAGCGATTCATAGTCGGCGTAGCTGGCGTGGAAGGTCACCGTCCGATTCAGGATCATCGCGGCGAGCCTGCCGTCGCGGGTGATCACGTACCCGCGTGCGAGGTTGTGTCTGCCAGCCGGCGAGCGTGGACAGGCGAAATACCACAACTCGTCGCCTTGGCGGTACTTCTCGCTGAAGACTTGCCATTCGGCCCAAGTGTTCCAGTCGGGCGCGAATGTGTCCTTGACCAGTTCCGGCAACTCCTGGATCGAGGTCTCGATATAGTGCTGCTGCACCTGGTCCAGTGAGTCGAGGTGCTGGCATCGGTGGCGCAGGATGTGTTCCGGGCCGAGGGTCTCGCCCAACAGGTGGGCGTAATCGGCATAGGTAGCTTCGAATTCGGTTTCCACGTCCGGGTCGAGCGCGTCGTTGTTCTCAAATACCACGCACAGGCTCAACGGGTCTGCGGAGGTGTTTGCCGCCTTTTTCTCGACGCACGATGCGCCGACGGCGATAAGAATCAGCGTGAGAACGACGAACGCGATGTGGATAGTCCTGGTACCGATGTGTCTGGTCATCTTTCACCCTTCTCCTGGGGCCGAATCTGCGGCCCTCTATCCTCGAACGCGGCCGCCCTGGATCGCCAGGGCATAGTCCGCCTGCTGTCCGGCAGTATCGGCAGGAATCAGGGGTCGGATGAGTGAAAAATACCGCCAAATCGCGAATCCAGGTTGTTTCGCCCAGCGGCACGGTCGCTGCTGTCTATCTCGCTTCAGACGGCAGGGCGCTGGCCGAAACGGACACGGCCGGTTCACCAGGCAGGCCCTGCTGCGTTTCCGGACCGTTCCAGACCCGCAACTCGGTGATCTCGATCTCGGCCTTGATCTCGTCCAGAGGGCCAACGTCGTACAGGTGGCCGCCGGAGCACAGGAACCGCCGGCGCGAGCCGGGCATGATCGGGCCCCGCCAGTCGTGGTCGGCGGCGAAGGGCGTGGCCGCCCACTCCTGGGATTCGGTCAGCAGGCCCCCGTTCTCGTCCAGCAGGACTACGCGGAGCGACAGCAGCGAGACGACCTCTGTGCCATTGTTGGTGATCTCGACGGCGGTTTGGGCCCGTCCGTGCGATCCGGGGCGGGTAACGACCCTGGCGTCGATGCCCAGCTCACGGCAGTAGTCGGGGTCCCGGCGGTCGTCGAGCATGTCCGACAGGGCCGGCGGCAGCGCCTGGCGGAACTGGGGCAGGCCGTGGATAGCCCCCTGGGCCAGGGAAATGACCTGATCGGACTTCTCGCTGGCCAAATGGACCCCGTAGAGCACCAGGACGGTCAGGCTGACCACCACCGTGATGACGATGGCGCTGAGGCCGAAGGCCGCGCTGGACAGGAACGAATGCTTCCGTACCGTGATGTGAGAATGGTCCATGCTCATATCGAATACTCCTTCATAGGGTCTTTTCACACTTGTCTGGTTAGTCGCTGCAGGCCAGTGAAGATTTCGGGCGATCTGCCCTTTTTGGGGGGCTTGCGACCACTTCGTGCCCCCAGGCGGCAGATCTGGCAAATACGCCGTACCGTACGTTGGAATGGCCTTGACATGTCCGCAGAAAAGGCGGATAATTTAGGTTATATCTGGGAACACAGGCGGTCTGGTGTGCATCTTTGATCTCGAACGGCAATGCTATGGTCACGATAAGGAGTGCCATCATGAAGCGAAAAGCGGGGTTCACACTTATTGAACTATTGGTCGTTATTGCAGTGATCGCGGTGCTGATGGGCATTCTGATGCCTGCGCTGGGCAGGGCCAGACGACAGGCGCGCATGATGAGGTGCAAGTCCAATCTGCGTCAGTACGCCGTGGCCGCCAAGCTGTATTCCAACGATTGGGACTACGATTTCCCCTATTCGTTTACGTGGCTCTACAACAAGGGCGGCGTCAACCACAACTGGCACGATGCCAGCACCAATCTCGATCTGCACCCGGAACTGGCCGGCTGCATGTGGCCGTATCTCAAAGGGCTGGGCATTCACCTGTGTCCCGATTTTGACGTCATAGCTCGATCGCATGGCTGCGGTGGTACCTACGATAACGGTACCAAGTGCAGCATTCCCCTTGAGCCGCAGTATAGCTATACGATGAACTCTCATCTCAACGGCGACGCCTGGGACTCTGTGCCGGCCCAGTTCAAGGCGGGCATCAGCAAATTCAAGAAAGAGACCATGGTGAAGAATCCTTCGAAGGTATTCTACTTCGCGGAGGAGAATCCCTGGGTGATTCCAGAGCTGAACGTCGCCGGGATCAACGACAACAACACGCGTGCCAGGCCGGACAATGCGGCCGACAGTCTCGGTACTTTCCATATGGCCCCCCAGGGCGATCTCAACCAAGGGGTCGTCAATGCGAGTTTCGTAGACGGCCACGTCGAGAATGCCTCGGCCTATCCGGCCGACGTACCCCCGCACAACAGCTTTGTTCTGAGCTGGCCCGCCGGCGGCGAAGTCCCGGTCTTTTAGATGGGGTGCCAGGCCAGCGGCCGTTGTTTCGCTGTGGTCCGATGCGATCAGGCGTCGATCAGGGCCCAGATGCGCTTCAGGGCGTCGGAGGTCTTCTGTAGGGCCGCCTCGGCATCCATCTGGCGCAACTGCTGGTCGAACGGTTCGCATTCGATGGGGCCATCGTAGCCGATGGTGACCAGGGCGTTGATGAATCCCTTCATGTCGATCACGCCGGTGGCCGCCGGGAGCGCCCGCCGGTTGTCCACCTGCTGGTCGACCGGGACACCGGCCGGGGCGTCGTTGACGTGGACGTGAACGATGTCCCTGTTCGACAGGGTCAGCAGTTCCTCCACGGTCCCGTGCGAAGTGTACCAGTGCCAACTGTCCATCAATAGCCCGACGTTGGGCGTGCCGATGGCGTCCACCAGCTCCATCATGTCACGCTGCGCGCAGATGAAGGGGAAGCGGTTTCTCGCCCGGCTGGTGCGCGGACCGACGAATTCCAGGCCCAGGCGGAGGCCGTGGTCATTCAGTACCTTGGCTGCTTCAGATAGCCGCGTCTTGTGCTGCTCGAAGTTCTCCAGATAGGTCAACTCGCCGTGGCCGGGCATGATCCAGGTCGCCACGCGTGTGACGCCGAGCTGTTGCAGGATAGACGCTTCCTTGGGCAGCTTTTCCATGCCACGTTGGAAGCTGTCCTGGTCCCGACGGAACTCAACGGACAATCCGGCGGCGCCGTAGCGAACGCCCTTGCTCTTCATCGTATCGACCCATTCGCGAATCTCGGAGCTGGAACGGTTCTCGAATTCGCTCGGGTTCGGCGTGATCCCGTCGAATCCGAACTTCACCGCGTACTCCAGTGCCTGTCGCTGATCGGCGCGGACGCCGATATGACCGTGCCCGAGGTTCTTGTAGAACCTGATCTTGGCGTTGTTCTGAGACGCCTGAGCCGGGACGCTCACTACGCCGAGGGCTGCGGCGGCGACGGCCGACCGGCAGAAGGCACGTCGCGAGAAGGTCGCCGATGATTCTCTTCCTGGATTGGTCATAGTCGTCTCTCCAGAGCTGTCTTGAAGGCTGCGTATTCGGTCTATCTTATGCGAATGGCGCCGCTGCCGGAGCGGACGAGAAGGCTTCCGGCACCGTCGCCGACTGTCCCGCGGACGTAGTTCCTGCCCGGCTTGCTGGTCACTGCGACGGGCTTGCTCATGCGGACAGTGCCGCTGCTGGCCCGCAGGTCGACTTGGCCGGCGAAATCCCGGGGCACAACGACGCGGACGCTGCCCGTGCTGGATTTCACGTTGGCGGCGACGTCGCCCGGGGCATCGGGGCGGAATGCCACCGAGATATCTCCGCTGGTCGATTCGGCCTGGAGCCGTTCACAGGAGACCTGGCCGGCGGTGACGGAGCCGCTGCCGGCGTGGAGGTTGATCGCCTCCGCCTGTGCGTCGTTGAGGGTCACGCGCGAGCTGGACGAGGCCATCCGGAGAGAATCGGCTTCGATGCGCCGTGCGGTTACGGGCCCGGAGGCGGCAAGCAACTGACAGACCCGCAGAGCCGAGCCGTTGGTCAGGCGAACCGCGCCGCTGGCGCTTTCGAGATGGACCTCTGCGCTGTCGACCCGGTCGCAGGTGATCGAGCCGCTGGAGGAATGCAGGTGAATCGTGCCGGCGATTCCAGTCGCCTCGACGGAGCCGCTGGCCGTCCGCGCGCTGACCTCGCCGGTCAGGTCGGCCAAATTGACCGAGCCGGAGGCGCTGGAGCAGTCGATTCCGGTCTGCCTGGGCACCGTGACCTCGTAGCTGATGCTGATGAACCGCCGCCTTGCAGGATCGGGCTTGTCGATCCTGATCCCCAGTCCGTCGGCGGTCTGCTCCAACCGAAGGCTGACCTGCTCGGCGAGGTCGCGGGCCTGTTCCTTGGTTGCGGCGCGGGCCACGACGGTGGCGACGACGTGGACGCGGTCCGTCTCCTGGCCGGCCACCTCGATCGAGCCGCTGGTCGTCGAGACCGCCAAGGCCGACCCGGACCCAAGCGCCTGCTCCAATTCAATCGTTCTCTCGAACCTGGCCTTCGGCATGTCGCCCGAAGGCGTGTTGCAGCTCGCGACAAGCCACATCGCTGCCACAAGGAAGGACATTGTGGTGATCCATCGTTTCGACGGCATGATCCGACCCTCTTTGCGTTTCGACCTCGATCTGCGATCCTTCACGCGGGACATGGTACACGTTCTACTCGTCGCAAGCCAACTGTTTTACAGTGGCTCTGTTGGCCTGATGATTCCGACAACGTCGAGATCGTACTTCGTGTAGCTCGTGTAGGTTCCGCGCAGCCACAGCAGGACGCTCGGGCCACCTTCTCGGGCCGGCACGATCGGACGGATGTTGTCCGCGGTCGAGTCGCGGGTGATCGGTGTCCAGCTCCACGTGGCGCCGCGATCCTCCGTTCGGCCTTCGAAGATTTCGTAATGACGTCGATTGTCGCTGCGGCTGAGCAGAGGTTCGCCCGTGACCGGATCGGCATCGGTCGAGATGTAGAGCCGGTTGGGGTCGGCCGGATCGAGAGCAGCCAGGCCCGAGTAATGCTCCTCGCCGGCATCGAGCGCCGTGCCGGCGTGGGCGAGGAAGTGATCGTCCCAGATGTGCGCGTCCCATCGCGCGTAGCGATAGCGAATGTGATTTGGGTCCAGTTGTTTCTGGACGCTGTAGACGATGCACGGATTTCCGGAGGCGTCCAGATGCATGTCGCAGGGCCACGCGACGTGGTTCACATCGCCCGCGAAGACCGTCGTCGCCTGCGCCGGCTCGATCGGGTCGTCGTTCGCATCGCAGATGAGAGTCCCATCCGAACGATAGAGCGAGCCGGCCTTCGTATAGCCGTGGTAGAGGCTGTTGGCGTAGTTATGCGGGTGGTGCTCGGTCGTGACGAAGTGAATCGTGTCGAGGCCGTTGGAGGCATACTTGACGTAGGGCCGGCCGTCGAAGGCGATCAGCCGACCGCCGTATCGCCAGGTCTGTCCCCTGTCATCCGAGGTGAGCCAGTTGGGGTTCCAGTGCTCGCCACGATAGAAGTTACAGATCTGAGTGTTGCCGCCTGCTCCGTTGCGGAGCAGGAGGAGATTCGAGTAGGTCACGGATGCTTCGCGCGGGAAATGTCTTTCCGGCTGCCATGATGTCGCGTCGCCCGGATGGACCGAAATCCGAAAGCGAATGAGCTGATCGGAACCGTGCCGGCAGTACATGGCCAGGATGCGTCCGTCGTCCAGCACCAGCAAGGCAGGGGCGGCGTGGTCGTCGTTTTGCAGTTGGGCGTGAAGCACCGTGGTGACGCTCGGCACTTTGCCGGTCAGGTCGACGGCGGTCACTTCGATATTGCCGCCCCGACGTACGCCGTCCGCTCCGAGGGTATTGGCAACCGAGGCGAAGACGAGCCTGTCGCCAGACACGATTGCGCGTTCATCCTGGAACCAGCACCAGCCTCCATTATCGTTGAATGCCGTGAACTCCGGCGCAGCCGCAGAGAGCTGCGCGACGGATATTTGAAGCAATACGGCTGTCAGAAGGGTCGTGACGGTGTGATTGGCCATGGTCGTCATGCAGTACACCTGTGCCGTGCCGGCCGCTGCTAACGGGCGACCGTGATTTCGTAGCGGATCGCGTCCTTGGATCGGCCGCCCTTGGGAGGCGAGACCTCCAGCACGGCCTTCGATTCGTCGAGGCGGTACACAAACGGTTTCTCGTCGGCGGGAAGCTCCACGTCCGCGATGTCGGCAAGCCGGGCGGGAAGCGAGCCATCGTGCATGGCGACGTGGTGACGCAGCGCCTCGATGCGCTGGGTTGCTGCGACCGTCCCGTCGAGCCGGTTCATCAGTTGGCGGACCCGGTCGAAGGAGGATTCCATCTGTCTTCGCATCATGTTGCGCGTCGCCTCGCTGTATTGTGAGTTCGCGTCGAGGCTCTTCAGCTCGGTCGAGATCGGCTGGTTCAGGTCGATCAGGGGACGCGGCAGCGCCTGTATGGCATGGTAGAGGTTCGGACTGCCCGGCGCCTGGGCCACGTCCTCGGCGCAGCGAAGCACCATCGCTGCGATCGCGACGCCGACCAATCCCTGCACGACGGTCGGGCCTTGTCCCACGTGGCGGGCCATCGCCAGACCGGTCCGTATCGTGCCGACCGCATCGTCATATTGCCTCTGCGCGATCTGGAGACGCGCGCGGAGACAGAGCAGACGCGCCAAATCGCGGTATCCGCTGAGGCCGGCGGGCATCGTTCCCGACTGGAAGGGGGGCCACTCGCAGCTTTTGCACTTGGCGCCCTGGCTTGCCAACTCCAGGGAGGTCTTCGCCTGCTGGAGAATCGCCTGCACGTCCGCCGCCGGCAGTTCATCCAGCGGCGCGCCGAGCCATTGCTGCACCTGATCGGTCTTCAGCCCTTGCGGAAGGGCCTGTACCGCCTTGGCGTATAACTCTGCTCCGTCGCCATCGGTCAGTTCCTCGGACCTGGGAAGCAGCGACAGCGACTTGGCGGCGCCGAGTTGCGCTGGGGTAATTGCCAGGCGGACCACGCGGGGTGATCCTGAATCGGGCGCCACCGGTCTGCTCGGCTGGGCGCTCGGCAGAAGAACCACGGTCGCGACGAGCAGAGAAAGGACTGTGGACCACGTCATGACGTCGATCTCCTCTTGTCGGAAACCCGCATGGGGCATCGCGGCCGCACGGACGCGACCGCGACGTCGGACTCCGGCCGCACCGAAGCCTGTCTCAACTATAGACGTCCGCCCCCGCCTTTTCATCAAAAAAGTCCCGGTAGGATGGCCGCGTGTCTGTGCGAATTTCGCGGCAAGGCCCGTTTTCCACCACGGAGCGCCCTGTGTGGCAGCGGCAAACGGAGCAAGGCGGAGTTTGCCGATGGCTTCGATGGCATGCGTATCACCATCGGCAAGCCTGCGCTTGCCGCTGCCACACGGCTGCCAGGTTAGTTTCACAGACACATGGCCGCAAGTATCGATGGCCCAACGCAGGATTTGGACGTGCAATTCATTCGGCCCGAACATACAATAGGGGCACAAAGTCGTAGCGATCATCGTATCCATTAGATACGCAGGATTGTCGCAGGGGGATATGGCCATGGCTGCTACGAATCGCAGGAAGATAGGCCCACGCGAGCACTTTGGACTCCTCTTCGCCGTGGTGCTGCTGTTGTCTCTCTGGTTCAGTCGCCACACGGCAAGGGAACCGGTCTCGCTTTCCGTTACCGAACACCAGGGCACCGAAGAGCAGGAGGGGGCTTCCGAACCGAATGAGACGCAATCGAGCCGCCCCGACCACAGTCACAGGGCCTTCGGCGAGCGGGTTGCGGATCGCCAGAGGATGGTGGATCTGCAGATTCGTCGCCGCGAAGTCAAAGACCCGAACGTGCTCAAGGCGATGCAGGTCGTGCCCCGGCACGCGTTTGTTCCGACGGCCCAGCAACGGAATGCGTACGACGACAATCCGCTGGCTATCGGAGAAGGTCAAACCATCAGCCAGCCCTACATCGTGGCGTTCATGACGGAGGCCCTGAAGCTCGACCCGAACGCCGTCGTCCTGGAGATTGGGACGGGGTCCGGCTACCAGGCTGCCGTGTGCGCCGAGATCGCTCGCCGTGTCTACACCGTCGAGATCGTCGAGACGCTCGCCGAGACAGCGAGAGTACGTCTGAAGGACTTGGGATACTTGAACGTTTTCGTCCGAGCAGGGGATGGATTCTACGGCTGGCCGGAGAAGGGGCCTTTCGACGCGATCATCGGCACCGCCGCCGCCGACCGTGTTCCGCCTCCGCTGATCGAGCAGCTCAAGCCTGGGGGCAGGATGATCCTGCCCGTCAGCAACGAGATCGGTTTTCAGTACCTGATCCTGATCACAAAAGACGCCAAGGGGCAACTGGACCGGCGGGAGGTCATGCCCGTCCGGTTTGTGCCCATGACGGGCCAGGTCCAGAAGCCGTAATAGCTCGTCCCCCAGCCGCGCAGCATGAGCGCAGTCGCGAGTTCGTACCGTGTCAAGCGCGCAGATCAGTACCACATCTTCAATGCTTTGGGCAGGACGCGGAAGTTGAACTCCGTCCCTTGACGATAGAGGTTGCCGTCGGTTTGGGCATGCCTGGGTTGTGACATGGCGATTCGGATCTGGCGACCCTTCTCGTGTCGGCCGAACCGGTTGCCTTCCATAAAGGATGTGGCCAGGCTCTGAACGAGTTCGGCCCAGCCGGAGTTGATCGCCAGCAGATGAAGGTGCCGGTCGTCAAAGACCGCATCCGGCACGATCTTCATGTTGTATCCGTAATAGGCGATCTTGGTCACGATGGCGGTGACGGCGCCCGGCACGACGAACGTGCGATCATCGACCGTAATCGTCATGTCGGTGCGCTCCAGATCGGCGAAGAACGAGCCGAACGTGGCCATCGCATAGGCGTGGGGACCGCGCACCCCGCCGGCCTGAAGGGTCTCCCGGCGGTGCAGGATGTCGGCTTCCAGTCCCACGCTGGCCATGAAGGCCTTGACGGACTCATCGCACAGGATCAGGTCGAGTTCGTGAAGCCGTCCGTCGCGAATCTGTCTGGCGATGCGCGTCACCTGCGGGGGCAGGTCCAGCGCGTATCGCAGGGCGCAGCCGGAGCCGAGCGGTATGTACGAGAGAGTCACATCGGAGCCGACCGCGTTGATGATGTCCGAGAACGTTCCATCACCGCCCGCGACGATCATGACATCGACCTTCTCCGCCAGGTCCTGAGCGCAGAGCAGAAACTCCTCTCGTGAGGTGGTGTCCAGACCCGCCAGCACGGTATCGCCGCCGAGAATCTGCGAGGCCTTTCGCAAGGTCTCCGCCTTGCGTGCGACGCTGGTCGCGCCGGACTTGGGATTGGCGATGATGCCGAACTTCATCGATCTGCATGATCCTTCTTCGTGTCGTTGTCACCATCCATCGGCCTGCTATCTTACCTGTCCGCCCGTGCGAGGCAACAACATTTCCCTTGAGGCAGGCCGCGCTGTCACCGCCACAGAGTGTAATCGGCCCACGGCCCCCGTCGTGACTCTCGGGCCGATGCGCCGGTTGCCTCGGCGGATCATGGATCAGTCTGTCTCCGCCGGCCTTCCGAATCCGATGTCATCGACGAAGACCAGACCACTGCCGCCGGCGATCGGACTTTCACGGTTGCCTACTCCGATGGAGATGGCCCGAATGCTGTCGGTCTTCAGGCCGGCCGATTCGAGATCGCTCAGCGGAATCTGCCACGCGCGCCAGCCGGGTCTGGCGGTGGCGATGGCATCCGGATGCGGGATTACCTTGACCTTGCCGGCGCTGTCCTCGACGGCGATGTAGAGCGGCTCGGCCGAATTGCCTGCCGGCTGCGTCATGCCGATCTCCGCGATTTGCCAGGGGCCGGTGACATTCCCGGTCGTGGAGACGTTGGAGAACTCGGCGCCCGTCGAGATGGCGGTGTCGTGGCTGGTCAGGGCCAGGCCGATGTAGACGTCGGCCGCCATCGGGATGCTGACCGGGGCGGTGGCCGCGATGTCTACCCACGTGACGCCATCCGCCGACCGCTGCGCGGAGAACACGTTGCCTGTTCGCGTCAGTTTGACCCAGTACGGAACCGCCAGGCCGGCGGCGTCAGAATTCTCGCTGGCCGCATTCGCGGTGGGCCGTCGCTGGAAGGAGATGCCGCTGCTCGGCGTGACGACCACCATCGCGTGCTTGGAGCCGGCCTCCAGGCCTTCGCGGATCATCACGCCGGCCTTGGCCCAAGCATTGGAGTTCAGTACGCTGTCGACGCGCGCGACGATGGAACCGTTGCCGCTCAGTCTCATGCAGGCGAAGCGAAATTCATCGGCGCTGTCCCAGATGTCCGATCCGATGGCGTTCATGAGGATCTGACCGTCGGCGGTCTCCAGAAACGCCGGCGCTCTGCCCTGGATGTGCAGTACGAGAGTATCGGCCCCGTGGATGGTCCAGTCCTGAGGCGCGTCCCACGTCCGCCCGGCCTCGGAATACCAGGGGGAAGCCGTATTGTCGTATTGCAGCGGCATGGATTGCTGGCCGCCGTGAACGATGCGCTGCTCGGCGAACGGGGCCTCGATGTAGCCGACGGTCGAACCGCTGCTGTTGACCCAGCCGTCGACCCAGGTGTCGAAGATGGCTTGGCCGGCATCGAGATCGTCGGTGTAGCTCTCGAAATCGTCGATGACGGCGTAGTCCTGCGTCGAAAAGCTCCAGAGATCGCCTGTCCACGAGGGGATCGCCTCGGCGTCGTTGACCTCCACAATCTGCCAGTAATAGGTGCTTGCGAACTCCAGATCCGTGGGTGTGAAGCCGGCTGTGGCGACGGTGCCCGCCAGGGTCATCGCGTCCGGAGCGGCGCCAAGATATACCTCGTGCGAGGAGGCCTCTCGGCCAGCGCGCCAGGTGAGAGTGACGTCCGGGGCGATCCCGGTCGCTCCATCGGCCGGCTGCGGCTCTTGCGGCTGGACGGGAATGTAGGTGAAACGGACCTCGCTGAGGCCGTACTGGCCCATCGGGCCGAAGCCGGTGTTGACGACGAGCCGGACGTACCTGGCGGCCACCCCGGCAAGATCGACGGTCGTGTTGCTGGCATAGCCTGCCTTGGCTGTTGCCTGGGCGAATTCGAAATCGCCCAGCACCGCCCACGTTGCGCCGTCGGTGGAGTACTCGATCGTGGCATTCTTGATTCCGAAACCAAGGGCCTTCTCGAACTGGACGTTGTAGTTCCAGACGTGCAGTTCATGCAGTTTGAGGACTCTTTCGAACTCGTACTGAATCCACAGAGGGTCTTCAGTGGCGGGTGTTGCGAGCCACATGTCAGTGGTCTCGATGGAGTGGCGGTCGTCGCCGTCGAGCCCGGAGCCATTGACGGTGTTCTCCGGGCCGGCCCCTTCGTCCGAGGCGCCGTTGGTCGTCGCAGTGATGTTGCGGGCCGGATATGCGAATGGCTCGGTCGTGAAGCTCCAGACGTTGCCTTTCAGGATGGTGCTGTCGGGTGGCGCGTTGACTTCGTCGATTCGCCAGTAGTACGTCTGCCCGAAGTCGAGGAGGCCCGCCGGATCGTATGCCGCCGCTGTCTGGTTCTGACTGACCAGCACGCCGGAAGGACCGCCCCGGCTGGCCAGATTCACGTCATCGAATGCGGTCCCGAAGTAGACGTCATGCGTCGCGGCGTATTCCCCGGGCGTCCAGCCCAGCACGACATCGCGAGGCACGTCTACGGCCTCGTCGGCCGGGCGCGGACCCGTTGCCAGGCCGGGCCCGCCCGGACCTTTCATCAGGGTCCGAATCTCCGCCACGGTCAACGCTCGGCCAAAGAGCCAGACGTCGTCGATCTCGCCCTGGAACCAGTCACCGGTCGCGTTGAAGACGTTGCCCCCGATGCTGAAGAAGTAGGAGGAGGTGCCGCTCGACATGCCGCCTTCATCGCTGGCCTGTTCCTGGCCGTCGATATAGAGGGCGATTCGTGTCTCGTCTCCTGCCAGCACAAGATGATGCCACGACGGATAGGTGAAGCCATAGTTGGCGCCGACGAATGCCCAGCCGTTTCCCGCCATCCAGGTTCCAAGCTGTCCGCCGCTCTCCGTTGTGAACCCGAACTCGATCAGGTCATTCTGGCCGAACAGGCTCGAGTAGACACCCGTGTTGCCGGCGCTGACCCAACCGGCCATGGTGAAGCCGGTCAGATTGTTGAGCAGGCTCTTGCCGGTGCCGACGTAGGCGTTCTGCCCGTCGAATTGCAGGGCGGTGCCATGGACCCCGGGGACCCACAGTGGGTCGCCGTTGAGGGTGCCGTCGTTGCCATTGCCCGAGCCATCGGCGGCGATCGCGCCCGATCCCTCATCGAACGACCACCAGCCGAGAAGGGCAGGGTCTCTGGCAGGGTCGAAGCGGCCTTGGGCGATGCCCACGGCCAGTAGAATCAACACTGCCACCAGAAGCACCAGAAGTGATTTCCTGCACATGACGATCCTCCTTCCCGAGAAGACTCTCATGATTGCATGCGTTTCTTGAATCGATCCGCTAACGCCTCCCTGACTTGGCGATCCCGGGTCCCGCCGGCCCACTTTGCGACGGCATGCCTTCCCGCGATGCCGTCGCTGGGACTGGCTCGGCGCGACCGCTCCCAGACAGTTGCATTAGACCAAAACGGCGATTCTGGGGCAAGACAAAAGGGCTGTGAGCGGTGCCCACAGCCCTTGGGAAGGCCGCGATGATACCGACGCTTGTGTCGCGTCTGTGCCCGCTACGGTGCGGCGGGCCGGACGTACAGGGTGACCTCGGCCACGGTTACGTCCGTTGCTCCGGGCGTCAACTCGCCGATGTCCACGTTCTCTCCCCTGACGCGCCAGGTCACCGTTGTGATTCCCGGTCCGACGTGGCCCGGCTCGGGGTCGAACCAGGCGGTCCAGGTCCCTCCGGCGGCCGACGCCGCCGCCACTTCCAGCTTCAGCTCGGCACGGAAGTTGGTTTCGACCTGGTGCGAGTAAGATCCGTTCAGGGTGACCGGATAGGTGATTCCCGTCGGCACGTCGAACGTGATCTCGAAGGTCCTGAGCTCTTCCCAGACATACTCCGGGTGCGGTTCGGCGGCAGAGCCCTCGTAGGCGCCCGAGTCAACCTTGCTGCTCTGCACGCGGTCCGCACCGGCCAGATCCAGCGGGTGGTTCTCACTGGTGTTGCCGTCGCCGTCGACATCGGCATGGTCGGTCAGAATCAGGCTGTTGTTGCCGTGATTGAGCCCTTGTGAGGTGGCCTGAAGGTGATAATCGCTGTCGAGGTCGATCCATTCGCCCTCGATGCTCCACAGTCCTCGGCTGATGAAACGGGGGTCGACATTCAGGTTGCCTGTGCCGGCCCAACCTCCCTGGATGATGCTGTAGGAGGCCACGACCGTGGCTGGGTCGTCGCTCCAGATCAGAGACGCGCCGCCGTCGTTGTACAGGATGCTGTTGTTGATCCTCACCGCCTCGCTTGGCGAACCGGAGTAGCTGAAGTTGAACAGGACGATCTCGTTGGGCCAGGGCCCCACGTTGTCGGCCAAAGTGCAGTTGCTGACGGTCACGTGGGCGGCGCCGCCTCCCATGTTGCAGATGGCCGAACCGCCGCCGACGCTGCTGCTGCCGGCGGAGTTGCCCGTCAGCAGGCAGCTTGCCAGCGTGGTCGTGCTGTCGTGATTGTACAGGGCGCCGCCGTAGAGCAGGGCGCGATTGCCCGACAACTGGCAGTTGGCCAGGTACGGCGAAGCCCCAAACGCGGCAACGCCTCCTCCGTACACGCCCGTATTGCCTCGGATGGTGCAATTCGCAACGGCAGGCTCGCCCGCCTGGATCAGGATTCCACCGCCATAGTGGTTCGGATAGGGGCCATCGGCCTGGCCGTCCGCAATGGTCAGACCATCGAGTGTGGCGCTGCCCTCCAGGGTGACGACATGGTAGCTGTTGTCGTCCCGGTTGAGGATGCCCCAGAGATCATCGCTGTTGAGATCGCCACTGAGAACCGTCGGGTGGGCCGCCGGGTCCCGGGCGTCGGGGTTGGACGCTCCGTAGCCGGCGTAGCTGCCTCGCAGGATGACGCCGTCCGGGACAACGAACGATGCCTCCCGGTCGCCGGCGGTCTGTCCCGTGCCCTGGTCGGGCTCGTAGGTTCCGTCGGCGATGCGGATCTCGTCCCCGGCCGCAGCGGCGGCCAGCGCATCCTGCACGTTTCGATAGGCGCGATACCACGTCGATCCGTTGGGCGATGGCCCGGTCGCAGAGCGATCCACGTAGACTACCTGTCCACCACTCCCACCGCCGCCTACCGTGAACTCGATCTCGATATCGAGCGTCTGACAGCGGAACGTCCACTTGCCGTCCGACAACGGTCCGAAGGTTCCCTCCAGGCCGCAGACCGGCATCCAAATCAGGGTGCAGATGGTGGGCGCTGGGCCTTGGAACCACAGGCTGACCGTTCGGGTCAGCGTGTTGATTGTCAGTTGAGGCGTTCCGCCCAGATTGGATTCGGCCACGCAACTGTTGCCGTAGACAGGCTCGTCCAGAGGTCCGCTGAAGGAGATGACGCTCGACGAAGTCGGGTTGGCCGGAGACAGTGTCCAGGACGCCGGAGGCGACTGGCCCTTGGTCCAGGACACGGTTGCGCCTGAGACCGTACCGCACATGAGCGCCATCACGGTTACGCACGCGACAATCTTGCCCCTTGCCATCTTCGTACCCTTTCAATGAGAACGCACCTGGCTGGCTCACCGTCAATGGACAGCGACATAGACGTGAAGAACACCGAGAAGGGTGTCGAAATGAGGAGGAAAGCCGCGCACACATCGCTCAAAACGATGTGCTGGTTTTGACTTCGCACCACCCGGCATCCGCACATCCTCCTCCTTGCCGTTTCGGTCATCATGACCTTGCCGGCGACTGCCCTGAATCAATGATAGACGATCCCCTCGGCGGATTCAAGCTCCTTCCATGAGAAACTGGGGCAAGAGGATGCCGTGGTATCTGGGTGGAGTGGCCAACAGGGCGCCAGAGGAAGAACAAAGCAGGGCGGCTGCGGAGCGCTCACCGCAGCCGCCCGGGATCGCAGGGTTCTGTTCGACGGCGACCGGATAGAGAACTCAGTCTATTTGAGTGACGGACTGGCCTTGGGTGAAGCCAAAGAACCCGCATACCCGACTTACGAAAGATGATCCCCAGCCGAAACTCGAACCGGTGGAACTGATGTTGCCATACGCGCTTTGTGAGGCACCGATGCCTTTCCCGGCGCCCGCCTGCTGATTCAAAGCAAGAGTGCCGCCCGTTGTGGCGTGGCTGGTGCCCCAACCCCATACGCTGCCACTTACCGTCAGACCGCCGCTCTGGTATTGGTTGATGGTGGTGATGCTGACACTCTTGCCGCCACCGGGGCCGCCAGGGCCCGGCGGCTTGGCGAAGGCCACGGTTGACACGAGCATTAGCACGACAGCAATGAATAGGATCTTCTTCATGTTGGAAACTCCTTTCTCTCACTCTCTGATACGCATCCGTGCGCAGAACCCTGCCGTTCTGCCATCACAAGGGGTGACAAACTGCTTCGGACGTAAACCGCTGCGATGGAGTCTATAGAGCGCGCCTACAACTCCCCCGCGTTGGGCCGTCCGTGACCCAAGATTGCACCATTCCTCGGAGCGCCGGTGTTGTCCGGAACGGAGGCCTCCGGTCTGTTCCGTGACGCTGCAACAAAACTATCCATCGTCCGAAAGCGGTCAATTGTGGCAACTACGTATTTCGCGTCTTTTTTTTCAGTGACCGTGACACGGCGCAAGGCATGCCGTGTCCTCGGATGGTGCATCGGAGACGGCTGTTTCTTCTTCGCGCATGCGTACCTGTTCTGAGCGTACCGCACCGATATGGGACGGGGATTCTTTTGATGCCGACGATCCACCAGTCGAATCCAAAAGGGATGATGATGCACAGGGAGCGAAATCATTAACGGATAACATAGCTATACAATAGAGCATAATCTGTGGGGAAAGGCTCGATGATCCGGCAGAGATTGCCTGTCCGATGCTTCTCCCATGCAACGGCAAGCGGCTTGTACGCACGGCCTGCGTTGAGGAGACGCCGTATCCGCGCAGAGCAGCACCGTCGGACGACCGAAAAGGGAAACCGCTGGACCAACGGAGCAGGAGGGATTCGAACCCCCGTTACCTTTCGGTAAAACGGTTTTCAAGACCGTCGCCTTAAGCCGCTCGGCCACTGCTCCAGGAGCGGACACCGGAGCCCGCTCAGGGGACATTCTATGCGTCCGGGCGGCGATTGCAAGCCCCTGGCGGGGTCAGGATGCCGATGGGTACGACGTGGCCGGCTCAGTTCGAAAAAAAAAGCAAATTTGAACTTGACATGAATGGTATGCATAGCATACTATGCGTTACATAACAGGCTTGCTGTGGATGACTATGGAGGTTTCTATGAAATTCGAGAGCCAACTGCTGAAGGGCATCGCACCGGTGGTAGTGCTGGAGATTCTGTCGCGGGGCCCGATGTACGGCTACGAGCTGAGCCAGGCCATCGAGCGCCGAAGCGCCGAGATCCTGACGCTGGGCAAGGGCACGCTCTACCCGCTGCTCTACAATCTCGAAGCCAAGAAACTGATCAAGGGCAAATGGGAGACGACCGACTCGGGACGCAAGCGGCGCTACTACTCGATCACCGGCACGGGCGAGGCCGAATTGGCCGGCCGCAAGGCCCAACTCGTGGAACTGGCCAAAGGTGTCGATCTGCTCCTGGGCGGCGCCCTGAAAGCGGCGTTCTGAATCCTTGCGAGAACGGAGAGCCAGTCATGGAACCTAATCCTGACAGAGGGCCGGCGGAGCTTCCTCGCTGTGCGGCGGAGTACATCGATCAGGTCGTCCGACAAGTACGCTGTCGCAAGCGCGTGCGCGCGGAGGTGCACGAGGAGCTGCGAGCGCATTTCGAGGACGACCTGAGAGATTGTGCGGATGCCCAGCAGCGCGAAGCCCGGGCCCGCAAGCTGATCGAGCAGTTTGGCGACGCGAAACTCCTGGCGGCCCTGTGCCGCCGAGCCAAGAAACGCTGCCGGCCCCTGTGGCAGAAAGCCTTGGTGCGAAGCGGACAGGGGATTCTGGTGGTCCTGGCCTACACGGTTTTGTGTTCGCTGCCTCTGTTTCTCGGCCGGCCGACGATCCGTGTCAACTACGTCGAATGGCTCAACGAGCGTTGGAGGCCGCAAGACCACCAGGCCGCAAACGCCGCAGTCTATTACGAGCAAGCGGCCGGACTCTACGTCAAACCACCGCAGGAACTCCAGCAGAACGTGGAAACGGCACGGCCTGAACTGGAGGACTACAACGACGTTGAACTTGGGCTGCTTGCGACGTGGTTGGATGAAAACGCACCGGCGTTGGCTAAGCTCAGGCAGGGGGCGGACACGCCCGACTATTGGCCGATCTACGACACCAATGAATCCAGTCTGAGAGACCCGAACTTCATGGACAAACTCATGGATGCGCTGCCCAAGTACAGGTATCTTGTGGTCGCTCTTGCTAACGAGGCTGCCTATGAGGTTCACCGTGGCCGGCTGCAAGATGGTCTTGATGACTGTCTTGTCATACGGCGCGTCGGCCGACACTGGCAGGGCCGGGGTCTCCTTATTGAGCAGTTGGTCGGGATGGCGATTGAAGGCCTGGCCTGCGCTCGGATGCTCGATATCCTCCACGATCAGCCGGATGTGCCAGGACCGGTGCTGGAGCGAGTGCAGAATGGGTTGCGCGCCCTCCACGACGAGGATCGGTGTGTTGTCAGCTTCGATGGGGAGAAAGCCCTCTGGTATGACAACATTCAGCGAACCTTTACTGATGATGGCAAGGGGGGAGGTCATGCTCTGCGCCAGGGATTCCCGTTCGCCGCTGGCGATTGGCGGGGCAACCTGCTCGGAGTATTCGCATTCGACTATCCTGACCGCCGTGAGACGATGGCTATGGTCGAACAGTTCTTCGAGCGGGCCCAGTCCTTGCTGAAAGCCCCACCCGCCGAGGGGCGTCCATATCTCATGTCAGATGAAGAAGAGGGGATCCCATTCGGCAACATGCGACTGTCTATTCTTCCCGCGGCGTTTGAGCAAGTGGATCGGCAAACGTGGGCATTGAAGACCGGTGAACTGGCAACGATTACAGTCGTGGCAGTACTTCGTCATGCTGCGGAACGCGGCAATCTCCCGGAGAGCCTCGACGAACTTGTGCAGAGGGGCTACCTGGACGCGCTGCCGGAAGATCCCTTCGGCGCCGGTCCGTTGTCCTACCGCAAGACGAGCGACGGCTTCCTCCTCTACAGTTGGGGCGAGAACCTGACCGATGACGGAGGGGTGCAGGGCCTCCGACAGGGCGGCAAGCCGGGCCTGTGGGCTGACAACGGCGACTGGGTCTTCTGGCCCGTGACGGAGGCTGAGACAAAACGGTAGCGACCCCTGCGCGGCCGTGGTATGCTCATGCTGCGCAGGTGCGATCTGCGGGCGAGTTACGGTTCCTGGCTTCTGCGGAGGTTTGCCATGAGAGCTGAACGAGGGAAGTTTGCATTTGGATTTGGCGTGTGCGTCGTCGTTCTGATTGCCTTCTTTGTTGGCTGTGCTGAGGTGAAAGGCAACGACCAGGCGACGCCGCTGGTTCTGCCGAAGATCGACCGACGACCCAAGTCGGCGGATTTCAAACGCGGAGTCCTGCGATCGCTGCCGAAGCACCAGGCGAACAGCACGGACCCGTTCGAGGTCGATCTGCGGGGCTACGATCTATCTGAACTTGACATGACCTCCGCTGCGGCCGATCTGGCGTTTTCGAGCTTCGACGATCGAACGGTCTGGCCTGCGGCGGACCGCCTGCCAAAGGGCTTTGATCCGAACGGGATCACGGAGACAGGCAAGAATCCGGGTCTTGGCGTCCGGTCCCTCCACGCGCAGGGCATTACGGGAAGAGGCGTCGGAATCGCGATCATCGACCAACCACTGCTGGTCGAGCACCGAGAGTATGCTGATCGCCTGCGATTCTACGAAGAGATCAACGTACTGCCATGGCAGGCCGCTCAAATGCACGGTCCGGCGGTCGCTTCGATTGCCGTCGGTAGGACCGTTGGCGTTGCCCCCGAGGCAGACCTTTATTACATCGGACACTGGCCGATAGACCTGTTCGGAGCCGTGTTCGGCAAGGAGCGCGCGATGAACTTCACGTATGGCGCCCGAGCGATCCACCGGATGCTGGAGGTCAACGAACAGCTTCCCGAAGACCGCAAGATTCGCGTCATCTCCATCTCCATCGGCTGGAGCAGTTCCCAAACGGGTTATCAGGAGATCGCCGAGGCGGCAGCAGAGGCCAAAGCCGCTGGAATGCTTGTGATCTGCTCGTCCGTGGAGGCGGTCCATGGATTCCGATTCCATGGGTTGGGATGCGATCCGACCGGAGACCGCGACGACTTCAACGCATACCGGCCCGCCTGCTGGGGTCAGCATATGTACGCCGGGCGCAACCGGCTTCTGGTTCCGATGGACGTGAGGACCACTGCCAGCCCTACAGGCAAGGATGAGTACGTGTTCTATGGGCAGGGCGGGTGGAGTTGGTCCATCCCCTACATCGCCGGCGTGTACGCCCTCGCGGCACAGGTGGACCCCAACGTCGCGCCCGACCAGTTCTGGGCCTTGGCGATGAAGACCGGTCGCATGGTCCAGTACAAGGGGGGGGCGTTGGGGCCGATTCTGGACCCTGTTACGCTGATCGCCGCGTTGAAGGCAGGGGAGCTGACCGACCCCGACACTGTCAAGGCCGAGCTGAAGAAGTACGGCCCGACCACTGCACGACGAACCGATATCCCCGGGAAGATGGAGCAACTGGACGTCAACAACGCGACGCATCAGGATGTGGTTGCGCTCTTCGGACCTCCACGGAATTACGCGTGGGACTCGGAGACCTACGGCCCAAACGATTTGCCGGGCCGCTATATCATGAGCTACTCCGATGCATTCAACGTTTTCATTATGCGTGATCATGTCGTGGAAGTCCGCTTCGACAGTGTGGATGTCGGTTATGCCTTCCGCAACGCGATCCGCATCGGCTCGACGCTCGATGATGTCCTGAAGGTTCTCGGACCGCCGACGGAGACAGTTGCGGGACAGAAGATCGGATGGCAGGACGGAATTCTCTACCGGGACATCGACGGAGTGAAAGGTCAAGGTTACTACGCCCGCGCCGACCAGGGAGTCCGCATCTTCCTGATGAACGACCGCGTCATGGGCCTGTACATCACCCGAACCGACCCGTTGCCCGGCCGGAACTGAATTGGACGGCCGAGGGCTGTGTGACATTTCCACTGGCGTTCCTACGGACTCCATCCGACACTTGTCGCGACGTGCCCAATGTGGTATCCTGCTTCATGGCACGGAATGGGATCGAGTTCCAGAGGCTTTGCATCGCAATGTCAAGACGCAAGAGAGTCGACGAGGAGTTCAAGGAACTGCCCGTCTGCGCGATCGACTATGTCGGGCGCATCGCCAGGATGATCGGCTATCGCAGGAAGGTACGCCGGGAGGTACAGGCGGAGTTGCTTGGACACTTCACCGATGCGCATCGCGATTGTGCTTCGCCTGAAGAACGACAGGCAAGGGCCGAGCGACTGGTCGTGGAGTTCGGCGACCCTCATCTGATGGCGATCTTGTGTCGTCGTGCCAAGAAACGCGGCCGCCCGCTCTGGCTCAAGGCTATCGGTGGCGTACGCATGGCGGTCTTCCTGCTGGTGGCAGCGGTCGGTTCGTACACGGCCTGGTTCGTCAGCGGAAGGCCAGTTGTCACTGACGAGTATCTCGTGAAGCTGAATCAACTCGGTCAGACACCACTGACGGCGTTGGACAACGCGTGGCCGCACTACGAGAAGGCCTGTGCCCTCTTCGTCGAGGCCGATGGAGAACTGAAGAAGATGTCAGCCTTCCGCAGCCACGGTCCGCTCAGGTTTCAGGGCATGGCAGCGATGAATGAGAGTGAGCGAGAAGACCTCGTCGCCGGGGTCGCGGAGAACGAGCCGGCTTGGGCTCACTACGAAACGGCCAGCCGCTGCAGGACATACCGCAAGGAATTTCGCTACGACCGGACTCAGCCAAGAGTGCCGTGTCTCATAGAGGTCACCAGCAACCCCTCATTGGTTCAACTGCGGCGTCTGTCCGAAGTGGGGATATGGAAGTCGCGTCTGGCTGCTGAGGAGGGACGCCTGGACGACGCACTCGACAACTGCCTGGCTGTTGCGCGTACAGGTGCTCATTTCCAGAGCAGCCCCTGCATTGTCAACCAGCTTGTGGGGATAAGCCTGGGCGCGATGGCACAGCTGGAACTACCGCGGATCGTTGCGGACTATGACCTCTCTGCGACGGTCCTGCGAGATGTTCAGATCGCGTTAGCCGGCCTCTATGTTGCACAGTGTCCCTTGGCGAACTTCGAGGGCGAGCATCTGGCGGTCTTGGATTCCGTCCAGCACAGCTTCACCAAGGGTGGCTTGGGAGGTGGACACATGATTCCGGGCCAGTACACCGGTCTTGTTACCACGGCGTTGGAACTGCCGAGAGGGAGGCGGACGAGGACCTTCCAGAGGGTACTGCTTTGGCCGATAGATGTCGGAGCAAGCATGATCCACGCCCGGCGGGACAGAACAACCGCCAAGATCAACGAAGTCCACGACGAAATAGACAAACGAAGCCGGCTTTCCCCCTATGAGCGCCGAGCGCGCAACATGGGCGGTTGGGAGGAGCTGGCCGCGTCTATGAGCAAGCACAGATACGGTCTGGTCCGGATCCTATTGCCCAATGAAAGCCGGGTATCCGAGTTGGCGTTTCGGCTTCGCGCTGGGCATGAGGCGACGCTGACGGTTCTGGCCCTCAAGCGTTACAGCATGGAAACGGGAGTGCACCCGCCAGACCTGCAGAGCCTGGTAGACGCTGGCTATGCTCGCAGCATCCCGGCGGATCCGTACAGTGGCGGTCCCTTGATCTACAAACGCGTCGGCGACGAATTCCTGCTGTACAGCGTGGGGCCGGACTTCGTCGATGACGGAGGTACGCGCGGCGCGGATGACGACGGCCAGACGAAAGCTTGGGCCGACAACGGCGACATGGTCTTCTGGCCGTGACAGGGACTGTTGGGATAAGCCCCGTCAGATCGGAGACGCGCAAATCGTTGCAATTGGCAGGTCAGGGCCATAGGATAGCTTTCCGGATAGTCCGGCGGGATGCGCACGGCGCACGCTGCGACTTCTGATCTGGAATCTGGGAGGCTGCCATGGGTTCGGGAAGATGTCCTCTGCATTGTCACTCCTGTCATTCGGTCTCGCGTCGGGATTTTCTCAAGGGTTCGACGGTTGTGCTGGCGGGTTCGTCGGTGCTGGCCGGCTGTTCGTCGCCGGGATCGAAGAAGACTACGCAGCAGCCGATCCGCCAGTGCGGCCCGGCCTCCAGTTACGTGCCGACGATCCGGGCAGCGTTCGTCCGGCGCAGGGAGGAATATGGCATGCTCTGGCCCGGCGCGGTCTACGACGGCGAGGCAGCGAGGCAGAAATATGCGGCGGAGCTGGCTCGGACGGCTTCACAGCTTAAGGCCAAGTGTGAATTGCGCCCGGAGCCCATCTACAGCCTCGAAGAAGGGCAGGCCTGGATCGCCGAGGCGGAGGCCGCCAAGGTCGATGGCCTGATGCTCGTGATGATGGACCGCCAGCAGCATTCCTGGCCCACGGCGCAGAAGGTCGCGGCCAGTGCCGTCCCCTCGATCATCTTCTCTCCGTTGGGAACGTCGTTCACGACGAACACCGTCAACGTAGCCGATACGCCGGGCTGCGTGGTGTATGCGACGAACGATTTCAGCCAGCCCGCCTACGGCATGAAGATGCTCTGCGCCAGGGCGAAGATGGCGCAGACCCGCTGCGTGGTCATCAAGGGCGACCGGCGGTTCGATGCGCCCCTGGCCGACACGGGCATCTCGCTGCGGCACATTCCGGCGTCGTCTTTCATCGAGGAGTACCGTCGCACGCCGGACAGCGAAGTGATTCTGGCCATGGCCGACGAGTACATGCGCCGGGCGCGCCGCCGGATCGATGCGACGCGCCAGGATGTGGTCAACGGGCTCAAGAGCTACTACGTCGCAGGCCGGATTCTCGAACGAGAGGGCGCCGACGCCATTACGATGGACTGCCTTGGGGCACTTGGCGGCATCGAGGTCAGCCTGCCCTGCATCGCATGGTCGCGCATGAACGACGACCGCATTCCCGCCGCCTGCGAGGCCGACCTCGGCGCGGTGGCGTCCCTCGTGATGACCCACTACCTGTTCGACCGCCCTGGATTCCAGCAGGACCCGGTCGCGGACACGATCGACGACACGGTGATCGGCGCGCATTGCTCGTGCCCGACCCGGCTGAACGGCTTCGACCAGCGACCGGAGCCGTTCGACATCAAGCACCATCACGGCAACCGTGACGCGGTTCCGCGCACGCTCTGGCGAAAGGGGCAACGCGTCACGAGCATCGATCTACTGCCCGGCAGCCAGGACAAGCCCTCAACCGTCCTCGTCTCGGTCGGCACCGTGACGGACAACATGGAGGTGCCTCCCAGCGGCGGCTGCGTCGTCTCCGTCAAGGTCAAGTTCGACGGCAGCCATCCGGTGCTCAGCTTCGCTGGTTTCCATCAGATCTTCTTCTACGGTGATTACGGCCGGCAGGTGAGAGATTTCTGTCAGCTCTGTGGCTTCACCGCCCAGATCGCTTGAGCGGCCTTCGAAAGAGACTCGATGCTATGAAGTATCGACGCTTGGGCAAGACAGGGTTGAAGGTATCGGTCGTGGGCTTAGGGACATGGCAGCTTGGTGGCGAGTGGGGCAAGACCTTCGAACAGGCCGAGGTCGACGCGATGGTGGACAAGGCCGCCGAGTTGGGCATCAACCTGATCGACACCGCCGAGTGCTACGGCGATCACCTCTCCGAGCGGCTCATCGGGCAGGCAATCAAGGGCCGGCGTGACCAGTGGATTGTGGCGACCAAGTTCGGCCACCGGTTCAAGCGGCGGTTCGAGCGGGACGACGTCTATGAACCCGCGCTCGTTCGAGGGCAATTGGAGGCTTCGCTCGAGGCGCTACAGACGGACTACATCGACCTGTACCAGTTCCACAGCGGGACCGATGCGATGTTCGGCACGCCGGGATTGTGGGAGATGTTGCGAGAGCAGGTCGAATCGGGCGTCGTGCGGCATCTCGGCGTATCGATCAGCAGCAGCTATCGGGGGACACATCAGGTGGACCAGGCTTCCGATATGGGGGCCGGCGCTATCCAGGTCGTCTACAATCGACTCCAACGGAAGGCGGAAGGACAGTTCTTCGATGCAGCGCTCTCACAGGGGCTTGGCGTATTGGCTCGCGTCCCTCTGGCCAGCGGCTTTCTGAGCGGCAAGTACGGCAAAGACGCCCGGTTCGGCCGGACGGATGTCCGGGCCGTCTGGCAGAGTGACGAGCAGCGGCGCAACATGGCCGAGCAGGTCGAAGAGGTTCGCAAGGAGGTCCCCGAGGGCGTTCCCATGGCGCAGTGGGCCTTGGCATGGTGCCTGCAACATCCGGCGGTCTCGTGTGTCATACCGGGCTGCAAGACCGTCGAACAGGTGGTCTCCAACGCTCGTGCCGCCGATCTCGGTGCGGTCTCGGACGACCACCCTCAAGCGGTCGAGCAGGAATCATGCAGGTGACATCGGCGCAGAGACTGGGCGGTTGCGGAGCCTGCCATCGGAACAAACAGAAACCGAGCAGAGCGAGGGGAAACTCGTATCTGCTCGGATGGACTTCGGGGGGGAGATAGCAAAGACGCGGTGGGTTAGCGTCTTGCCGCCCGTTGGGCTTTTCGCATGCGTCGGCGTTCGCGCTCGGAGGGCTTCTCGTAATACGCGTTGCGTTTCATGTCACGAATCAGGCCCTCTTTCTCGCAGAGCTTCTTGAAGCGCCTGATCATTTGCTGTACCGACTCGCCTGTACGCACCTTGACTTTCAACACTCAGGGGACTCCTTAACAACGGCTATCCAGCCACAAACCCGAACTTGCGGGAGCACGTACTCCCAACTTCGACACAACGCGTGAACCAGTTAACCTAATCGGTCGGTCACGCGTTTGCAAGGCCAAAATCGCGAGCCGGGTCGCTTTTTCGGCAGATTATAGGCCTGGCGTGGGGCCTGGTCGGACGCGCCCGCAACGCGGAATTCGCCTCTCTGGGCCTCGGCCAGGCTTGAAAAACCACCGAAAACGTGCTATTCTGCCTGTATTCTTGGGAGGTATGCCTATACTTGGAAAAGTTGCGTCAGACGCTGAGAGTCAGAAAAGAGCGGGCCATCCTGGTGGCCGCGAACCTGTACAAATCGAACGGATCGGATGGTCTGGCCGAGTTGACCGCCCTGGCTGAGAGTGCCGGAGCGGTTGTCGCGGACCGGTTTCAGCAGCGAATCCGTACGATCAACCCCTCCACCTATATCGGCAAGGGCAAGGCCCTTCAGCTTGGCCAGCGGGTCCGACGGTTCAAGGCCGACGTGATCATCTTTGACAACGACCTGTCCCCGGCCCAGATCCGCGAGCTGGAGAAGATCACCGAGACCAAGGTGCTGGACCGCAGCGAGCTGATTCTCGACATCTTCGCCACGCGGGCCAAGACCAAGCAGGCCAAGCTCCAGGTGGAGCTGGCCCAACTGGAGTACACGTATCCGAGGCTGACGCAGATGTGGTCGCACCTCGACACGGTTGCGGGCGCCGGAGGTGCTACGGCGGCCGGCGCCGTCGGCGGCATCGGTACGCGCGGTCCCGGCGAGCAGCAGCTCGAAATCGACCGACGCCTGGTCAGCAAGCGGATCAGCGAACTGAAGCGGGAACTGGAGGAGATCGACGATCGCAGACTGCGCGAGATCGAGGGCCGACACGGCCTCTTCAAGATCTGCCTGGTCGGGTACACCAACGCGGGCAAGAGCACGCTGCTCAACGCGCTGACCGATGCGGGTGCGTTCGTCGAGGATCGCCTGTTCGCCACGTTGGACACGCGCACGCGGAAGTGGTCGCCCGCCAAGGGAGTGGAAGTACTCCTCAGCGATACGGTGGGGTTTGTCCGGAAGCTGCCGCATCAGCTCGTGGCCTCGTTCAAGGCGACGCTGGAGGAAGCGGTCAACGCGGACCTGCTGCTTCACGTGATCGACGTGTCGAACGAGGATGTGCTGGGGCAGATGGAATCGGTCCACGCCGTTCTCGATGCGATCGGCTGCGCAGGCAAGCCTACGCTGCCTGTGCTCAACAAGATCGATGCCATCAAAGACATCGGCTCGCTGGAGATGCTTGAGACGGTCTATCCGGATGCCGTATCGATCTCCGCGCGGGGCGGACGGGGGCTCGATGCGCTGGCCCGTAAGGTCATGGAGTCTTACCGCGGCGGAGACGTTGTGCTGCGCGTCCGCAGTCGTCCGGCCGACGGCAAGATCCACAGCTTTCTCCGCAAGCACGGACAGATCCTCGATGAGCAGTACGGCGAAAGTTCCGTGGTCATCGAAGTCCGCATGGGGCGAAACCAGTTGCCCGAACTGCGCCGCCTCAAACCCGACGCCATGGATACGGTCGGACACTGACGGCACGGCCCTCCGTCGGGCGCGATCGGAATATGGGGCACGTGACTCTGCCGCATCCACATTGTCATTCCGACTGGAGCGAAGCGCCATAGAGGAATCCAGCATCGAAGGGGCTGTAGTCTGCGCTTCCCGGAGGTGTCCGGGATGTGGCAATTTGCCGGCAATTCGAAGGTCCCATACCTGGGCCGAGGGACTGACGTCTTCGCAGCCAGACCCTTCGACTCCACTTCGTTCCGCTCAGGGTGACAAGAAGGACAGCGCGGTCGAGATGATCCGCCGAAGGCGGAGAGGGCAGGACGGGCCCAGGAGCAGCGATCAGGAGCCGCGGCTCGATTCCGCCACCATTTGCCGTCCGTCCGCCCTCGGTCTCTTTTGCGTTGTTTCCACTTGACGTCGTCGTTTGCAGAAGGCATGATTGTTTGCGTGCGAACGACCGATTGGGAAAGGGCCATGCGATGCGGAACCATACAGGGTTGCTCTTGCTGATACTCATACTGGTCCTTGTGCCAGTGTTGGTGTATTGGCTTATATCGTCGCGGATCATTATCCACAGCGTGGATGTCCGTCATCTGGCGCAGTTGCGTTCGATAGAAACGGCGCTGGAGCTTTTCTCGAACGAGTCCGGGGGTTTTCCGCCTTCGGATGCGAATGACCCGACCGGTGCACCCTACTGCGGAGCGATGAAGCTGGCGGAGGCGGTGATGGGCAGAGACCTGATCGGTTTCCATTCCAGGTCAGGCTTTCGGGCCGATGGTCTTGACCCTAACGGCGCGGCACGACTCTATCCCGGGAACCCGGATACGGACAACCTGACGGCGCGGAAGGGACCCTACCTCCAGGCCGAGAACGCCAACGCCTTTCGATTGGTCGATGTCTATGGGAAGGGCAACACAGGGCCATTCGACGAGGGTCTTCTCATTCTCTGCGATACCTATCCGCAGAAGCGCCCCTCCGGGAAGAAGACCGGGATGCCAATTCTCTACTACCGAGCCGACCGAGAAGGAACGGCCCACGATGTGAATGATCCCGACAATCCGGCGAACATCTACGACTACCGGGACAATCATGTGCTCGTCGGTCTGGGCGTGCCGGGCGAGCCCAACGCCTTGCATCCCCTATCCGATCCCAGGCGGTTCTACCTGAACACCATGGGCGACAAGAGCCCCGGGCAGAGCCGACCCTGCCGGCCGGATTCCTTCATCCTCCTCAGCGCCGGGTACGATGGGCTGTATGGCACCACCGACGACGTCTGCAATTTCACGTGGAAGTATCGCGAGTGACACACGGCTCTCCGACTGATACGGAGAATCTCCGTGTTCGCCATTCCGCTGTGACCTCGCTGGAATTGACAGGCGAGGCGTTCGGGGTTCTAATGCGTCGCGAATGAATCGGTCACCATCCTCATGAATGGGATTTTGCGATGCCACAGAGAGAATTCCGAAACGTCTCGATCGTTGGCGACGGCGGCATGGGAACCGTGCTGGCCATGCTGCTGTGCGAGAAGGCCGTGCCGACGCGCATGTGGGGCTATGACGCCGGACAGCTTGCCGAGATCGAACGCCAACGCGAGAACACGAAGTTTCTGCCGGGCTACAGGCTTCCGGTTGTGCTCGTCTTTGAGGCGCGAGACGATCATGCCATGACCGGCGCGGACCTGATCGTCTCGGCGGTGCCATGCCAATACATGCGCCGCGTCTGGAACCGTCTGAAGGCCCATGTCCCTTCCGGCGTGCCGATTGTGTCGGTGGCCAAGGGGATCGAGAACGGCACGCTGCTGCGTCCCACGCAAGTCCTCGCAGACGTGCTGGGCGGAGATGTGTCCACCGCGGTTCTGAGTGGGCCGACCATCGCCGACGAGCTGGCGCGGCGGTTGCCGGCGACGGCGTGCGCCGCCTCCGTGGACACGTCGCTGGCCGTTCGCGTCCAGCGCACGTTCACCTGTCCGTGGCTTCGCGTCTATACAAATCCGGACGTTGTGGGAGTCGAGCTCGCCGGCGCAATGAAAAATGTGATTGCCATCGCCGCGGGTATTATCGATGGCGTTCGCGCCGGCGACAATGCCAAGGCGGCCCTGCTCGCACGTGGACTGGCGGAGATCACCCGGCTGGGGCTGGCCATGGGCGCCACCGAGCAGACGTTCGCCGGGCTGACGGGCCTGGGCGATCTGGTGACCACGTGCATTTCGCCGTCCGGGCGCAACCGTTCCTTTGGCGAGCGAATCGGCCGGGGGCAGACTCTGGCCGAAGCCCAGAGCGCCACGGATTCCGTGGTCGAGGGCATCGCGACCTGCGAGTCGGTTGCCTCCCTGGCGTCCAAATATAACGTGGAAATGCCGATTGCCAGAGCGGTTTACGAGGTCCTTTTCGAGAACAAACCGGTGCGATCCGCCATTGAGGACCTGATGACGCGGCGTCTCAAAGCTGAATGAGGCCGCTCCGGTCGGGGTGCGGCGTGCCAGAACCGACCGACAGACACCGAAACAATTCATCCCCCCAGCCCTGCCACGAAACGGCAGGTCCCTTTTTGTAGTCATGCCGCGTTCCTGTGTCCCCACCGACCTGCGCAGGGCCTCCGGCGGCGCGGATATCATCTCACCGTGTTATCGGATGTCCGCCGGCGGAAGGGAGACTGTGAATGCGCTCCAACGGTCCAATCTCCCGTGCCGCCTTTTGTCCCGTGGTGTTCGGTTGATATATTTTAAGTGGCGCGGCACGGATGGTCGAAGTAGCACTGCCGAAAGATCGAGTTCCAGGACCAACGCCGCGCTATAAGAAAGGGAAAGAGGGGGTTCATGAGAAGCCAGTCTGAAACACATGCCGGCAGTCGAGACAAGAGTAAGCACTATCAACCCGTATTGAGGTAGGTCGGACAGGTATGTTTGGACTCCTGAAAAAACGCTCGCATCTTATCGGGGTCGACTTGGGCAATGACTGCCTGAAGCTCGCGCAACTGACGAACGGGACAGAGGAAGCCTTGCTGCTTGCCGGTCAGTACGTCAATCGTCCGGCGGAGATCGTCGCCGGGACGGCCCGCTGGCAGCGTTGGGCCGTGGACGTCATGCGCGAGGCGACCGCAAACGGACACTTCAAGGGCAAAGAGGTCGTGGCGGCCCTGCCGGCCAACGAGGTCTATGTAGATCACCTTCGCTGGCCCAAGAAGTTCGACGGCAAGATCGAAGATGCCATCTTTGCCAAGATCAAGCAGAAGCTGCCGTTCGAACCGATTCAGAAGAACACCATGATCAAGTACATTCCCACGGAGCAGGACAACGTCATGGTGTTGGCGACGGAGCGGGCCGTGATCGACCGCCACCTGGCGATCTATGAACGGGCCGGTCTTGCCCTCAGCTCCATCGGCGTCTGGCCGGTGGCATTGGCGACGTGCTATGCCCATTTCTTCGGTCGTCGCAAGACCGATCTGGATGCCATCGTCATGCTGTTGGACATCCAGCCGGACTGCACGAACATGGTGATCAGCCGGCACAAGAATCCGCTGTACGCCTGTTCGGTTCCGATCGGGGCCAAGCTGCTCAAGGAAGAGCCCATGGTGGGCCGGTTGGTGATGGAGCTGACCGCTGGCCGACGGCAGTTTCTTGCGACCTACAAGAATGTGCAGATCGAGCGTCTGATCTTCCTGTCGGGGCTGGCGGTGGAACCGGACATCTATCGCACCGTGGCCCGGCAGTTGGAGGTCCAGGCGCAGATGGGAGACTGCATGGCGGCCACGACTGTGAGCGACCCCGATCGATTCGGCTTGGACCGCAGAAGCGACAAGGTCAGTTGGGCCCTGGCGTTCGGTCTGAGCCTGTGTTGAACGGGGTTTGACAACCAATAGGGACTCCGCAGACGGAGAGAAGCAATGCCGAACATAAATTTCGTACCGGATGACTATGTGCAGAGCAACGAGTCACGCAGAGCCAATCTGATGTGCCTCGTGCTGTTCTCTGTAGTGATGGCGGCCCTCGGGGGCTCCTTTGTCACGATCAAAATCCGGCAGCGGGCCTGCGGCACCGAAGAATCGCTGGTGAACGCGAGGATGGCCCGAATGCAGGAATCGATCAAGAAGTTCGAGGAGTTGCAGACCAAACGCAAGGAGATGATGAAGACGGCGCTGACGACCGCTGAGCTGATCGAGCCGGTGCCGCGCAGCGTTCTTCTGGCCTCCTTGACGAATACTCTGCCGGTCGGCGTTTCTCTGGTCAAGCTGGACGTCCGTCAGGCGGAGGAGTCGAAGGGGAGCGCTCGCGGCAAGTCTTCCCAGAACAGATATGAAGCCGCGCAGAGCAGGAAGGGGAATGAGTCGGCGGCAAGGCTTTCGGCCGAGGAGAAACTGGATACGCACATGGACATCGAGGGCATGGCGCCCAGCGATATTCAGGTGGCCGAATACATCCGGCGTCTGGGCAATTCCCTTCTCCTGGACAATGTCGTTCTGGTGGAGTCGGCGGAAAAGAAGGTGGAAGGAACCTCGTTCCGGCACTTCAAGCTCAAGGCGATGCTGGCCGGCGAAGTGCACCTGACCAAGGAAGACGTGGACGAGATTCGATCCCGCGCCGAACACTCCATCTACCAGTTCTAATTTCGATTGGGTCCAGCAAACCCGGAGAACCCGGCGTCACGGGTTCTCGGCGACAGGAGTATGACTATGACCAGCGGCCTTAGAAAAGCCATTTTCTTCGTGTTGTTGCTCGGTGTGGCGGCGGCGGGCTACCAATTCATGATTAAACCCGCCAATCAGCACTTGGCCGTGGCGCGGCAGCGCGTCGACGGCAAGCGGGCCAAGCTCATCGAGTTCGAGGAAGCCACCAACAAGGCGGAAGACCTCAACAAGCAGCTCAGCCAACTGGAGGAGGCGATCCGCTTCTTCGAAAGCAAGCTGCCCCCCACCAGCGAGATCCACAAGGTTCTCGAACAGGTCACGGTGATCGCCCAGAAACAGGGGTTGCAGCCCAAGACCATTCGCACTCTGGTCCGCAAGGACAACAACGGGTACGTGGAGCAGCCTCTGACCATGAAGCTGGTCGGCAACTTCAATGCGTTTTATTCGTTCCTGCTGGAGATTGAGAAGCTGCCGCGCATCATGAAGCTTCGGGAACTCAATCTGGAGAAGAACAAGGACGGGCAAGGTGAAATTGGCGCCGAGTTCATTCTGAGCATCTTCTTCCAGAACAAAACAGTGTGACCCGGGCGGGTGTTCCATGAGGAGCGCACGCAGGTGTAGTCGAGATCGGGGATTGATGGAGTTGGCATATGTTGTCTTTTCTGCATGAACAGAGCCCCGGAGAGATGCCGGGAAATGAGACCGGAAGTCCGGGCCACGGAGAAACGAGCGCCCGCAACAAGGGCGATACGCAGGAGTTCCTGACCGTTGCGGCCAACAGCAAGAACCTCCGCAAGAGCACGATTCTCGTGGCGATTCTGGTCGCGATCGGCCTGCTGTGTCTGGGATACATGATTCACAAGAGCCGGCCTCAATCGGCCTCGGCCCGGCCCAACAAGGATGAGGAAGCCAAGATTGAGGCGGCCATCAGCCGGTTGACGGGAGTCAGTACGGAAATGGTCAGCCGGATGGACGAGATCGTCAACAAGTTCTATGAGTTCTCCGATGTCTTTCAGATCGGCGTAGCCGAGCTTGCGAAGAACCCCTTCGAGGTCGAGGCGCTCATGGGAGCGGCCAAGGACGAGGCGGTCCCGGTGCAGGACGATCGGGCGAAGGCCGCACTGATTCGACGCGAGATGATCAAGAAGAAGGTCGCGAACCTGGCTCTGCTCAGCGTGATGCGATCCGACGAGGGGAACGCCTGCATGATCAACGACCGGATTCTCCGGCAGGGCGATCTCATCGAAGGGTTCGTCGTCACCCAGATTGCCGCCAACTCCGTTGAACTGACCTGGAAAGGCGATGAGGCGGGCCTTGACGTGGGAACCGAAGATCTGACCATCCAATTGAACTTGGCGCAATGATGCTACGTTTCCTATCCAATTCAAAAGCGAGTGCTCCGCCGGCGTCGAGTTCCAAACCGGAACCTCGTCCGGCGGCGACGGTCTTTTCCGACGACGAGGAAGTGCGCGGTCTCAGCGACCTGTACTCTCCGGAGCCGACCAGTCATGCGCACGTGCGCGATGCCGCAGACATCCTGCTGGAGATGGGCAAGATCACGGACGAACAGTACGGCCGACTGCGCAGGGAACTGATGAACCGCCCCGGTGTGGATGCCGCCATGTGGTTGCTCAAGGAAGGCTGGGTCAAGACGGATGACGTGCTGCACGCCAAGGCGAAGCTGGGCGGACTGGAATTCCGCCACATCCTTCCGGAGGAGGTGGAGAAGGGCGCCTTCGAGAAGCTGGACATCGCCTTCATTCAGCGAAGCAGTGTCGTGCCGGTTGCCGTCGAGGAGGATTCCCTGCTGGTGGCCACCAGTGAGCCGGCGAACGTCTTTGCCATTGAGGATGTCAAGCGCCAGACCGGAATGAACGTCCGGGTCGTGGTGTGCAGCGCCGACGACATCAACGCCATCTGTGAGTCGTTCAAGGTGCAGGAGGAAGCCGACACCAACCTGGACGACATCATCAACGACATGACGGAAGTCGAGGTGGTTCAGGATCAGCAGGACGATTCGGAAGACCTCGAGTCGATGGCGGGACAATCGCCCGTCATCAAATTCGTCAACTACCTCATCAGCAACGCCATCCGCGAAGGCGCCAGCGACATTCATATCGAGCCGAAAGAGACCAAGACCCGGATTCGCTATCGCATCGACGGCGTGCTGTTCGAGGCGATGCAGGCTCCCATCAAGATGCATCCGGCCATTGTCTCACGCATCAAGATCATGGCGAATCTCGACATCTCCGAGCGCCGGGTTCCTCAGGATGGCAAGGTGTCCGCCATCGTCGGAGGGCGAGCCATCGACCTGCGTATCTCCACGTTGCCGACCAACCGCGGCGAGAAGACCGTGATTCGTGTCCTCGACAGTCAGTCGATCGTCCGGGGGCTCGAACACGTCGGCATGGAGGCGGACGTGTGTCAGGCATTCGCCCAACAGGTGGCGATGCCGCACGGGATTCTGTTGGTGACCGGTCCGACCGGATCGGGCAAGAGCACCACGCTGTACTCGGCGCTGTGCCAGATGGATGGCGAGCGGCTGAACATCTCCACGGTGGAAGACCCGGTCGAGTACGAACTGGACTTCTGCAACCAGGTTCACGTCAATGAACGTGCCGGACTGACGTTTGCGGCGGCCCTGCGGAGTCTGCTCCGCCAGGACCCCGATGTCATCATGATCGGCGAGATTCGCGACAATGAGACGGCGCGGATCGCCGTGCAGGCGGCGCTGACAGGCCACCTGGTGCTCTCCACCCTGCATACGAACGATGCGGCCAGCAGTGTCACGCGATTGGTCAACATCGGCATCGACGCGTACCTGATCGCCGCCTCGCTGAATGCCGCCGTGGCCCAGCGACTGGTGCGAAGGATCTGCCCCAAGTGCAAGGAAACCTATAAGATCCCGGACCGCTGGCGTCGATACGTCGAGCGAGTCGGCGCCAACCCGAACGAGCTCGTCCACGGCGCCGGTTGCGAGGCCTGCCGAGGGTCCGGCTACTCCGGACGCGTGGGTATTTTCGAGATGCTGGTCATCGACGACAAATTCCGCGACATCATCAACCAGGATGCCTCCGTCGCGAGCATGCGCCGTGCGTTCCACGCCAGCGGCCAGCCATCGCTGTTCGAAGACGGAATGCAGAAGGTCAAGAAGGGCCTGACCACCGTCGAGGAAGTGCTTCGCGTGACCGAGGTCTACGGACAAACCGAGGAAGAGGTGTTCGTGGAGAATCTGGACTAAACGTTTCGAGTCTCAGGACAGGATGCGGTTATGATTGACATCAAGAACATTCTCGCGCTGGCCATCGAGAATCGCGCCAGTGACGTGCATATCAACGTGGGGATGCCTCCGGTGCTGCGACGGGACACGGAGCTGATCGACATGGAGGCTCCGCCGGTCACCGATCAGGACGCACGCGCCATGGTGCTGGCCATGGTGGGCCCGGAGAAGATGAAGAAGTTCGAGGAACTCCGCGACCTGGATTTCTCGACGGAGATCACCGGCGGCCATCGCTTCCGCGTCAACGCCCATTTCCAGCGGGATACAGTGGCCATCAGCTTCCGCGTAATTCCCAATCAGGTGCACAACATCGACGATCTGCATCTGGCGCCCATCGTCAAGGAGTTGACGGACCTGCCACGAGGACTGGTCCTGGTGACCGGCCATACCGGCTCGGGAAAGAGCACGACGCTGGCGGCCATGATCGGCCTGATCAACTCGCGATACAGCAAGCGCATCATCACGCTGGAGGATCCCGTCGAGTATCTGATTGAGAACGACCGGTGCATGGTCGAGCAGCGCGAGATTGGATCGGACTGTCCGAACTTCGCCTCCGGGCTTCGGCACGCCCTGCGTCAGGACCCGGACATCATCATGGTCGGTGAAATGCGAGACCTGGAGACCACGAGCTTCACGATCACCGCCGCCGAGACCGGCCACCTGGTCTTCAGCACGCTACACACGATCAACGCGCCGCAGAGCATCGAGCGGATCATCGACATCTATCCGGCCGGCCAGCAGAACCAGATCCGGACCATGCTGGCCAACACGTTGCAGGCTGTCATCTCGCAGACCCTGTTCCGCCGAATCGACGAGCCGGGTATGGTGCCTTGCACCGAGATCCTGCTGTGCACTTCGGCCACGCGCAACTGCATCCGGGAAAACCGAATCTACGAGATTCCCAATATCATCGAAACCTCTCGTCGGTTGGGCATGCAGAGCATGGACCACGGCATTGCCGAGATGTACTTCAAAGGGTTCATCGATCGGGATGAGGCGATCGTCCGTTCGAGCAACCCGGGAAAGATGGAGAAGATTCTGGTCACGGCGGGAAAGATGGACAATTCTCCCCAGTTGGTGAAGGCCGCCGCAGACAAGTGAGTGAGGTTGACATGGCGCTACAAACCGTCCAAGAGCACGAGAACCACGCGGCCGCGTCCGAGGACTGGCAGAGTACAAAATCCCAGGCGACCGGGAGCAGCCGACGCAGCCACAGCCAGGCCGAGAGTTCCGCCGCTCCGAATTCGCTCGTCGGGAAGATGAAGGGGTTCCGGATCGAGTTCGGACCCAGCCGCAAGGACATCCTGCATTTCACCAGCCAGTTGGCCGTCATGGTCCGGGCCGGTATCAGCCTCCAGGATGCGCTGGAGGGAATCTGCGAGCAGTCGGACAACGCCAAATTCCGGGGCGTCCTCCGCGATCTGAAGTTGCGCATCGAAGAGGGCAACAGCTTCTCGCAGGCCCTGGCCGAGCACCCGCAGGTCTTCACGAATCTGTACGTGAACATGGTGGCGGCGGCGGAGGCCTCCGGCTCCCTCAGCGACATGCTCCAGAAGCTGGCCGAGTACTTGGACCAGGAAGCGGAGACACGCTCGCAGGTCAAAGGGGCCATGGTGTATCCGGTCATCATTGCCGCCATGGCCATAGGCGTCACGACATTTCTGCTGTGCTTCGTGCTGCCGCGTTTCACCGCCATCTTCCAGGGCAAGGAGCATCTTCTTCCGGCGCCGACGATCGCTCTGATGGCGACCAGTCATTTTCTGCGGACGCGGTGGTATCTGATCATCCCAGTGATTGGTGCGGCCTTCTGGGCCCTGCACTACTTCATCAACACTCCGACCGGCCGCCTCTGGTGGGACAAGGCCAAGCTGGTGCTGCCTCTGATCCGCACCTTGTGCCGCAGCCTCTATATCACGCGGAGTCTTCACACCATGGGTGTGCTGACGCGGGCGGGCGTGCCGATTCTCAACACCTTGTCCATCACCGCCCATATCTCCGGCAACGTCCTCTTCAAGGACATGTGGCTGGGGGTCTATGAGGAGGTGCGACAGGGCAAGAAGATTGCCGCCAGTCTGGCCCGCTATACGTTGATGCCCAGCAGCGTCGTGCAGATGATTCGAAGTGGTGAGGACTCCGGCAACATGGCGGAGGTCCTGCGAGACGTATCGGGTTTCTATGCCCGCGAGCTGAAGGCCGTGATCAAGGCGGTGACATCAATGATCGAGCCGATCATGATCTGCCTCATGGGTGTTCTGGTCGGATTCATCGCCATGAGCATCATCCTTCCGATCTTCAAGATGTCGAGCCTGGTTTCCGGCAAATAGACGGCTCCGGCAGGCGAGGGGGTGTGATATGAAGGAGTCCAGACGTTCGAAGGGATTCTCGTTCGTAGAGATCCTGATCTCGATCATCCTGGTGGGGCTGTCCATCACGGCGCTCGTGGTCGCCAGCAACTCGTTCACGCAGGCCAACGCGACCGGGGCCGACATCTCGACCGCCGAGTTCCTCGTCGAACAGATCCGCGAGCTCACAGCGATGCTGCCGGTGGCGGACCCGGACGAGACGACCTGGACTGCTCTGGGCCTCAATGGGGAAGCGACGGTCACCGTGTATGATGACGTGGATGATTTTGACGACTTCGACAGCGCCGCGCTCGGCGCGCCGATCGACGCCCACCGGAACCCGCTGAACGCGTTGGCCCATTTCAGTCAGCGCGTCACCGTGAAGAAGGTCAGCAAAACGGACTTCAACGAAGTCAAGGACGACGATTTTGACACGCCATTCGCGCGGGTCACGGTTCAGGTGTTCCTGAACGGGCGAGAAGTCAGTTCGGCCAGTTGGATCCGTGCCCGATACTGATCGGGCCAGGAGTTGGTTCTGGACGCTCACTGCGCCCCGGGGGGACGACCATATGCAACGCAAGCAGAGTTTTCATCGAAGCGCCGCCGGCTTCACGATCGCGGAGTGCCTGATCAGCCTGGCCATCTGCGCCATTCTGATGACGGCGGTCGCGGTGGCCTTCAACGCTTCGCTCATCAACTTCCGCGAGAACGAGGAGATGTTCCAGTCGATCAACAACGCCCGCCAGGCGCTGACTCGAATGACCACCCAGCTTCGGACGGCTGACGGCGTTGCTGCGGCCGGGCCTGCAACGGAATGCAGCTTGGTGACACCGACCGGTGAAGACATCACCTACGAGTTCCGTGCAGCGGACAAGAAGCTGTATCTTATCACCAACAGCGACGACAAGGAATACGTGCTCTGCGACAACGTCACGGCCGCCAGCTTCACGCGGACGTTGGCAACGAATGGCGAGCCCAAGAGCGTCCTGATCTCGCTGACCGTCCAGTGTGGCAGCAGCACACGTACTCTCTCGGCGGCGGCTGTCGTCCGGCGGAATCTGGAACTCTGATCGACGGGCAACTAGGCTGTCGGGGGTCTGCAGGGTGCACCTCCGCGCCGGGACGGACAATTCTCAGAACTTCGGCAAAATTCCTTGCTTTTTCCCTGCGCTGATCCTACGATACGCCCGTCGCCAATTGAGGGCGGTTAGCTCAGATGGCTAGAGCGCCTGCTCGACACGCAGGAGGTCGTTGGTTCAAGTCCAATACCGCCCATTGCCGCAAACCCTTGTCAGCCAAGCGTTTGCGGCAAATCATGCCCGTGTCAGCCTCCTCGGCAAGACCTGCGCTACACTCTCGCTACGCCCTTCAGAGGTGCTGCTCTGGGCCGGCCTTGGCGAATTGACGCAGCAACACTTCGGCCGTCCACCTGGCCGCTCTGCCGACGACCTCCGGACAGTCTCGGCCGGCGCGTTCGCGAACGTCTTTGCACAAGACGCTCCCATATTCTTGTTGGAAGCGCTGAAAGACTTCGCGCATCAGCCGGTGAGACAAGCCCGTGTTTCCGAACGTCTCGAGACCGCACGTCCAGCCGATAAACATCCCCGCGCCCGTGAAGGCCCCGCAATTCTGTATCCCGTTTGGCGTTGCGCCGCCATCGAGGCAGCTCGCTGCCCGGAAAAGTCCTCTGTCGCCGGGAACAAAACCGATGGCCTTCTGCAACGCCGCCACCGTGCACCGGCAGCAGCCTCCATGCCGTGACTCGTAGTCATGTCCCAGTTGATATGCCATTTGGATGATATCGGCACAGGGCTTGTCGATATCGACGTGGTCCTTCTCGGTGAGACCAGCAAACGTGGCTTCGTTCTTCTGCTCGCTCTGGGCCGTTCGCGCCGCAAATCCGCCGAGGATCAGCATTCCCGCCCAGTGTAACATGCCTCGCCTGTTTGCATCGACTCGCTGGTCCGCTGGCGTCTGCCGCATGGCGTCGCGCGCATCTGGTTCACTCCTGCAATGCATAGGACCACACTTTCGTGTCTGGTAGAGGATCGGTGTCAGCCGGGCGCAGAGGCGCACATCGCCTGGTGCAAGAGCATCCTGACTCACCCGGCAACATGTCCGGCAGTATATTCGACCACGTGGCTGCCGTCAACGGGGTCTACTCGCTCGCCGCCATCGCCGATGTTGCCGCTGCCGGAGCCCGGAAACGGGGGAACTCTCTCATGTCTCGCTCGGATTTCTGACAGATGCAGCGGGATTCCGTGCGAATCGGCGACCATGCGGTGATGGTTCTTCCGGCACGATGCCCGGCAGCACTGCCACGAGTCCGAAGGCACTGCCACCAGCCCTTGACCTGTCCTGCTGATGGTGGGCGCGGAGCGGGAAAGCGATCCGCGAGTACGTCCGCTGACGGAAAGTCGAGGATCGCTGCTTGGATCAGATGCAGATGTTCGATTGACCTCGGCCGCAGGCGGCCCTCAAACAACCTGCTGTGAGCGTTCACATTCCAAGCCTCCAACTTTGCGGGAGGCATTGGCCCTTTGCTCGCGAGACGTTTGGTGCAAATCGCCGAGTGTGTGCAGACATTTTGCCTTCCTCTGGCGGGGAGTGAAGCCGGGAGCGGTCTATCGCTGCGCCGTTCCTTTCTGGTCGGAGAAGAGGAACTCTCCGTTTTCGATCGACCAGTCCAGTCCGAAGTAGCCGGCCGCGATAGGATGTGGGTCTCGGGCGCCATCCCGGTCGATGCGTCTGATCACGCAGTCCGGATAGCGAACGAACGGCGTGAAGAGCGACAGCGAATACGTGGACCGCATGCCGACCGGCCCGGCGCCGCCGATGACCACGACTGACGCGATGTCGCTGTCCGGCCGAGGTCGGACGAAGACCGCGCTGAGGTCGTCCCCTTCGAAGGTGCGGTCTCCGAGTTGGATTCGATCTCGGTGGACCTGCACCGGACTGTCGCTCAAAAGGGCGGACCAGGCGGAGTTCGTCTGTGCGTTGCCGTAGAGGACCACCGTGCGGTCGTGATAGCGGGCCGGCTCGAACGCCGTGTCCGGCACCATCTCCGGCGAGGCGTTGCCGCGATACAGAAACGTTTCGGTGTCGTACCGTGCCTTGGCGAAGGACCACGTGTTCTCCTCTACCGTCCCGCATGTCCCGTAGACAAGCAGGAAGCGATGGCGCAGCTCCTCTTTGACGCTGCCGTAGCGGTGGGGACCTTTGTTTCGTAGCGGGGGCCTCTCCACGCTCTGCCAGCGGCTGTCCTTCCGTTCGAGCCAGATGGAGTCGGCCCGGTCGGGATAAGGAATTCCGGCAATCGTCTGGCCGTCGAGCTCCACTGTGACGGGCTCGCGGGCGGGCAGGTGGCCGACATCCAGCCTCAGGATGGCGACGTTGTCTGTGACGCCCTTGAACAGGCACTTGTGGGGCCAGTTCTCCACGTGGGCCTTGCTCAGGTCCATGTGTCGGATCTGCCCTTCGATCGCCAGCCAGTGGCAGCGGCTCGACACGCCCGGATTGGCTGTGGTGAAAT
Source organism: Phycisphaerae bacterium (assembly GCA_012744475.1). Lineage (GTDB taxonomy): Bacteria > Planctomycetota > Phycisphaerae > Sedimentisphaerales > Anaerobacaceae > Anaerobaca. The sequence goes on along the minus strand of JAAYBV010000067.1, from coordinate 9,599 downwards.
CGACTTCGCGGATCGCCGACGAGGGCGCCAGGGCATGGCGTGCGAACCGATCGAACATGAAAGGCCAGTCCACGCAGGCCGAGCCGCCATCGTTGTATTCGTTGCCCCACCAGTGCCCCTGGTTGGGTTCTTCGTGATAGACCCAGTCGTGGTGGAGCCCTTCGAGCACTTCGGCCATCGTTCGGGCCTGGGCAGGGGGCACGTTGTCGTCGTTTCCGCCGTGCAGGATGTACACCGCCTGCTGCTTCAAGTTGGCGGCCAGAGCGACGGTGTCGCCGGACTTCTGGCCCCGGCTCAGCAGAACCTCCATCGGAGACTCGTCGGTGGTTTGATTGCGACGCCCGCCATAGGAGGAGCGGCTGAGCCAGCCGGCGCTGGGCCCGACTGCGGCGAAACGGTCGGGGTAGGTGACGCCAAGATGCCAGGCCCCGTGCCCGCCCATGGAGTGGCCCGTCAGATAGATGCGGGATGGGTCGTGTGCCAGTGTCTTCTGTGCGACATCGAGCACTTCCATGGCGTCCATCCGTCCGAAGTCCTCCCAGTCGAACCCGTACGGCCGGCGGTTAGTCGGGGCGACGATATGGAACCACCGCTTGGGCGAGTACGCTCCGGCCTGGCCGTGAGCCTCCACGCCGGCTCCGTGGCACGACAAGACGACAGCGGGCAGCGGATCGTCCGGCGGGCCGGCTGTGGCGGGCAGCAGGCTGAAATACTGCACGGTGCCGTCGATGCCGCTGGCAAATGTGATCCGGCGACGCTGGTCGGGTTGGACGACCTCGAGATTCAGAGGCATCTCGTGGCAGGATACCCCATCCCGCGTCAGCAGCCGGAGTGTTCCTTCGATCCGCTGGCCTTTCACAGGGGTTGTCGCGTGGATTCGATACCCCACCTTTCGCACGGTCAGGGGAGGCAGGGTGGGAACAGGCGTCACCTCATCGCTCAGTTCGGTGCCGTCTACGGACAGTGTGAATCCTTCGGCCGGATCGGAGGTCGCATTGATGACCACAACGGCGCCCCACGTGTCGACCGTTTGTCCGCTGATGAGGTCGGGCAGCGTGGTGTCCTGCTCCTGGAGAAAGACCGCTGCCGGAGGCTCATAGAGGCGGACCTTGAATGAACCACGTCCACCCCGAAAGAGCAGGTGATTTGTGCCCTCGTGCAGAAGGACCGGCAGATGCACATAGCCGTAGTTGTAGATGTCCCCGCCGCGAGGCACGCCGTTCACGTACGTCTCGCTCTGGCCAGAGGCGTTGAGGATCAGCACTTTGGATACATCCGACGCAACGGGCGCATAGAGATACGTTCCGCGATCCTGGACCGCGCCGTTCTTGTCGAACTGGACGCGCTTCCATTGCCATCCTTCCTGGCCTTGCGGTGAAGAGCCTTCCTCGGGCGCAAATTCCGAGAGTGTCCCTTGGACCAGCCGCTGCCGAACGGGATCACCGGCGTCCAGGCCAAATCCGCGTCGCCCGCGACCGGCCGAAGTCTCGCTCCGGCTCAGCAATAGCCCGAAGGGCGGCGAAAACGCCTCCGGCTCATCGGCGGCATATGCCGGCACGTCAAAGAGGATGCCCAGTAGCAGGCTTGCGGAACAGAGCCAGATGACGAGGGGACTGCGCATGTCGTTTTCTCCTTGAATCGTTGCTATGGTGCATCAGAATCGAAGCGCAGGTCGTCAGTGTGTTCGCCGACCTGGACCCGTTCGGATTGGCGGGTCAGCTTCTGCCCGTTGATCGAGACGTTTTCGAACGTCACGTCGCGAACATCGTGCTCGGCGTCTGCTCCCATGACCTGCACGAGATACTCGCCGCTTCGACCTTCGATCGTGACGTTGCGGAACCGGATGTTGCGGATGAATCCGGAGACCTTCTTTCGCATGTACTGGTTCACCACCGGGCGCAGACGAATGAACTCCCGCTGGCCTTCGCCGTGCATCCGAATGTTTTCCACCGTGACGTTCTCCAGCCGCATGTCCTCGCCCGGCTCGAACAGGAACGGCGTCATGGTGAAGTGGATGATGTCGAGATTCCGCAGCGTGATGTCGCGCATGAAGGCGGCACGGCTCTCGTGCCCGAGCAGGAAGATGCGGGCGCGGTCGCACCAGAGGATCGAATTTTCCACGGTGATCCGCTCCACGTTGCTGTTCGTTCCCTCGAAATCGAGACCCTTCAGCGCGACGCAGTCGTCGTCGCTCCGGATGAAGCAGTCGGTAATCAGCACATCTTGGGAGTTGCACGGGTTGATGCCGTCGTCGTTCTGGACGCGGGAATTGCAGAGCTTGACGTTTCGGATCGTCACGTGCCGGCTGCTCTTGGGGACGATGGTCCAGTGCGAGGAGCCGCGCAGCGTGATGTCGCGAATCTCGACGTTGCTGCTGTTGCGAATCGCGATCAGATTGCCCACCGGGCCCTTGCGCCACTCCCAATCGGAGCCGTCGAGGATACCGCGACCGCAGATCCGAATGTTCGATCCCTGCACCAGCACTTCCGCCTTTACGACCGCCCCGCCGGCCAGATAGAGGGTCTGGCCGCTGCCGAGGACGATTCTCTCGGGCTTATGTACGCCCGGCCCGAAGTACATTACGCCTTCGTCGCCGGCTTCGGGGGCATCGGTCTCCGGCGGGTTGGCGAACAGCAGCAGGGGGCCTCGCCTGCCGTCCGGTTCGATGCTGAGCTTGCACGGTCGCTCCAGCGGCAACGTGATCGTGTGATCGTCTACGATGACAGGCCGGACGCCGGACGATTGCGGCCGGATCACCACGTTCCGAAGAGAGCGTGGGGATGTGATGCGAACCGTAACAGGGCCCGACATGTCGAAATTCGCGAAGGAGTACGGCCCGCCATAGTCCCACTCCTTGCCCGCGAAAGGAGGATCGAGCACGCGGGCGCGGTACAAGTCGACCTTCAAGCCCTCCACCCGCACTTCGTAATCGGTGGACAACGTCTCGCCCGCCGGAGCAGGATACACGACGACATTCGGTGCCGTAGCCCGAATCGCAGCCGGCGCCTCGCCGGCAGCGCTTGCGTCTGGAGCAGGAATCGAGTCAAGTCGCTGCAGAACAAGCAGGAACGCGATGATCGTGGTCTTTCGCATCAGAGACTCCTTGTGTCACAGAGAAGCGGGTCCTTGTACTTGCCCGTCAGCCGCATCATGCGCCCGAGCCCGTGCCATCATAGCACGGATTCGCAGGACCTCAAGTTCCCATAACCCGCGACGGCTTCTTGTGCATTCCGGGTACGGGGGTTAACATAAGGGCACGGTCTTACGAGGGCCGTTTTACGTTCCGTGCTTGGACGATCCGTCAATCCACCCGGTCAAGGAGACAAGCAATGGCATCTGACATGAACCGTCGCAAATTCCTGAGATACGCGGCTGCCTCGGCGGGCGCCGTCACCATCGTACCGCGTCACGTGCTGGGAGGGGCCCGCTACGTCGCTCCGAGCGAGAAGCTGACCGTGGCCAACATCGGCTGCGGCACGCAGGGCCTCACCGAAATGGTGCAGTTGCTGGCCGCGCCGCAGGTGCAGGTGGTCGCGGTCTGCGATCCGAACAAGGACAGCAGCGACTACGTGGAGTGGGGCACCGACAGCGTCCGGAGCACCATCGCGGCAGGCCTGGGGCGGCCTGACTGGAGGAAGGGCGCCGGCCGGGTGCCCGGCGGCCGCGACGTGGGAAAGGAAGTCGTCGAGCTGTACTACTCGGACAAGACCCCTTCCGGCGGATTCCACGGTTGTGCTTCCTATGCGGACTACCGCGAGCTGCTGGAGAAGGAAAAGGACATCGACGCGGTCAAGGTGATGACACCCGACCATCTTCACGCGATTGTCTCGATTGCGGCCATGAGGAAGGGCAAGCACGTCGTGCTGCACAAGCCGCTGGCCAATCGCGTTCGGGAGGCCCGGCTGGTCATCGAGACCGCCCGGCAGACGAAGGTCTCGACGCATTTCCTGCCGGCCAGCGAGGGGCAGAACGTTCGCATGGTCGCCGGCTGGATTGCCGACGGCGCCATCGGGACGCTGCGAGAGATTCACAACTGGTCGAACCGGCCGGTGTGGCCGCAGTATGCCACGATTCCGACCGACCGGCCCCCGATCCCAAAGGGTTTCGACTGGGACCTCTGGCTTGGACCGTCGCTGCCCCGTCCGTACCATCCGCATTACACGCACGCGGTCTTCCGGGGCTGGTACGAGTTCGGAGGCGGGCCGGTGGCCGACATGGGGCACTACAGTCTCTGGCCGGTCTTCCAGGAGTTCGACCTGGACGCTCCGGTCGCGGTCGAATCGACGCCGAGCCACGTCTGCACCATCGAGGATTGTGTCAGCAGGAAGATCCACAACGACTACGCCTTCCCGTTCGCCTGCACGATCCGATTCAAGTTTGCGGCCAAGGGGGCCCGGCCCGCGCTCGATCTGTTCTGGTACGACGGGGGGATCAAGCCGCCGACGCCGCCCGAGGCCGAAGAAGACAACCGCGAGCTGGCCGCCGAGGGCATGATGTTTGTCGGCGACAAGGGCAAGATCCTTGGCGGTTTCCTCTGTGAAGACCCCCAGATCATCCCGCAGCGGAAGGCCCGCGCCTTCCAGGCGTCGCGAAACACCGCGGCATCGGATGCACGCGGACGCGACCGGCGCCGCCGCTCCGCCGCCTGGATCGAAGCGTTCCAGACGGGCAAGCCTTCCTACGGCGATTTCCTGCTGGCCGGACCGATCTCCGAAGCCTTCAATCTTGGGGCGGTTTCACTGAGGCTCGGAGGCAAGCGCCTGCTCTGGGACGCCGCGAACATGAAGGTCACGAACGTGCCGGAGGCGAACAAGTACCTGGATCGCGAATGCCGACCGGGTTGGGAGCTGACGTAGACTTGGTTCGCGTCACCCCGGCTCGACTGTACGGCTCGTGGCCTGCTACGGCAGGACGATCCGGTCGACAGGCATGCCCCTGCGGTCGAGCAGTTCGAGGATCGTGCCGGAGGCTGGGAGGCTGCGCGCGCAGTCGCCCAAGACGAACAGCGACCGACCCTTGGTAGGCCACTGGCGGCGATTATCGAAGCCGATTCGGCTGACGGCCACATAAAGCGCGCCGTCGGCCGGGATGACAGTGCCTCCGCGGAACGTGAAGAGGACAGGCTCCGCGTCGGCGTCGTCGCACAGCGTCCAGCCCGAGATGTCGACCGCGTAGCGATTCGGGTTGAGCAGCTGAATCCAGCCTTCATCGGGATTCCCGCTGACGGGGGCGTTGTCGACGACTCCGAATGAGATGATGGTCTCAGCGGGCTGCGCATCCGGCAGTTCCCGCGCGCCGGAGACCAGTCCTTCGTACAATAGACGTCTGCGTTCGGGCAGATAGGAGTCCTTCAGTTCGGCCACCGCCTCCGGCAGGGATTGCGGGCAACACGGCGCCGTCGAGCCGTTGCCCCAGGAATCGGAGCCCCACCTGGCGGCATCGAGCGCCGCGTCGGGGGCCAGCAGCGCCGCCAGTTCGTCGATGCGCGGCTCGTAGTGCAGCTCCTCGGGCGGCGTGCCCGGTGGTTTGAGCAGCTCGTCCATGAGCGTACGCACGCGGCGAAGGTACATCTGACGCGTTTCCGGGATGTCGAAGATCGCCTGAGGCAGTCGATTGCCGCTTCCGATGAACAGGGGCGTATTGGCGATCAGGTTCTGGTCCCAGTACGTCAGGTGGCTGATCCATCGGCGTCCGAAGCTCAGATCCACATCCCACGGCCACATCTGCCAGAGATCGGTTCGCCCGGTGTCGCAGTAGAGATAGTAGTTCTTGTGGCAGCAGTCGGTGTCTCCGGTGACGGCGCGGGCCGCCAGGAAGTTGACGACCTGCGCGACGTCCACGTGATCGTACACATACCGCTGGCGTAATTCTCTGGAAGCGCTCAGACCGTTATAGAGGGCCCGGAGGTCGTCGTTATTCTCATCCTTGCGGGTTTTCTTTTCGGCGCCATATGTGACGTCGCCCGGGGCGCTGAACGAGTTGTACATCTTGTACAGGGCGCCCTGCGCGTTCAGTCCCATGCGAACCAGCCAGTCCTCGTCGCCGTTTTCCATCAAATGGGCGGTGCCCCAGAACTGGCCGTTCTGCTGCACGCGCACCGGGAAGACCCAGTGATAGGCGCAGTCGGTGTCGCGATAGGTCTCGTAGGCCAGGATGTTGCGCATCTGCGCCTTGTCCGGGTAGGTCGTCATGAGATTGATGTCGTCGGCTCGCGGCTGGCCCTCGGCCCATTTGAAGTTGTGGCCCGGATGCAGATCGATGTTGTAGCTCTTCTTGGGAAAGCCCCGGCTGGACTGGCCATGGAGGTAGACCCGGACGTTGTCGTAGAACTGCCCGTCGTAGAAGAGCGCGCAGTGTGTGCCGGCGTCCGTGTTGGCCGCCTGCGGGTTCTCGATGAACCAGTGCAGCACCGGCAGGGCGGTCCTGAGGCTGTGGTCTGCGGCCACCGTCCCGCAATACTGCGGAGAGTTCTGCGGGTCGGCAAATCGCGGCCAGCGCGATACGCGTCCGGCGGCGTCGGTGGCCGTGATGTACCAGCGGATCATCTCTCCTGCGCCCAGTGCTCTGGCGGAAATCAGCGAGGTGAAGATGCCGTCGCCGGCGGTGACATCGTGACCGGTCCCATCGTCGACAAGCGGGATCGAGATTTCCTGGCCGAACATCACACGATAGTGCAGTGTCGTGGAAACGATTGCATCGCGACTCTGGGCGATTCGTGCGCTGATGCGCAGGGGTTGGCGGATCGATGGCGTCGTCGGAAGATGCTCGACGTTGGTGATGACCGGCCCGATCGCATCGACGCCGACACCATTCGGCATGCCCGGCGTGGGCGTCGGGAAGTAGCGCAGCGGCGCATCGACCTCGACGACGCGGGCCAGCAGCTCCGGCATCACCAGCAGGTCCGGATTGGACAGGCCGTGATTCAGGCCCTGGATCGCCAACAGGTTCGTGCCCTCGTGGAGAAATTCGAACTGCGGGATATCGAAGTCGACGGCATCGGGTGTGCGGTTCCTCGGCCAGCTATCCGCCGCCCCCGAGCTCCAGGTCTCTGCCCCCGGCGCCGGCGCGTTGTGCCGGCCCACCTCGTGCCCGTTGATGTAGGCGATGATCCCATCGTCGAACCACACGCGGAGCGTCAGGCCCCTGATCTCCCCGAGGTTGTCCACGAAGAAAGGGATACGGACGTACACCGTCTCGTTAACGCCGTTCATCGCCGAGACGTCCGTCCCGATCATTGGCCCGTAGCCGTAGCCCACCCCGGTTATGCCGGGCTGCCAGGCGGAATCGTCAAGGTCCTCGAGCGTCCAGAGGCGCCTGTCGTCGAACAGCGGTCCGCCCTCCAGTGTGTTGTCCAGCGGCACCAGGGCGCGGGCGGGCGATCGCTGTGGCAGCAGCGTTTTCTCGGACGTGACGGCGGACAGTCCGTAGGAGATGTCGGGTGCCTGGATGGGGTAGGCGGGGAGGAATTCCGATGTCACAGTGACGCCGTCGGGGCCAACCAGGGCCAGGTACTCCCCGTCTCCGCTGAGCCTGAAGTTCGTGTGCAGTTCGCCCGTGGGGTCATGGCGGTCCTTGCCGGATGCGAAGACCACCAGGTACTGGTCGGCGCCCAGCGTCACCGCCGGAAATGACCATCGAGTCAGGTTCTCCGGATCATCGGTCAGAAACCAGCCTTCAAGGTTCACATCGCCGGCCTCGGCGTTGTGAATCTCGATCCAGTCTTCCTCGTTGCGGTCCTCATCGTCGAGACCACGGTCGTTGACCGCCATGAACTCGCTGATTCGCACCAGGTCCTGCGCGGGCAGAAACGTGGCCGAACCCAGGGCGAGCAATGCTGCGGTCAGAACCAGCCTGTGCGTCATGCGATGAATCACCCTATGAGAATCCGGATCGGCAGACCCCGTTTGCAGGGGCGAATAATCACTTGCCCCTGCAGATCGACGCCAGAGGGGCGTGTGGACCACGACTCCAGTATAGCAGAAAAGGTCGGACGGATCAATTGCCCGCGTGGCGCTCCGGCGGTATCCTGTCCGTCCATGCTGACCTTGATCAACACGAACCGGATGATGCCCCCGATCGGGCCGATCGGCCTGGAATATGTGGCCGAAGCCGCCCAGGACCAGGGGCTCGACGTCGATGTGCTGGATCTGTGCCTGTGCAGCGATCCGGAGGCAGCCTTGGCGGGCTACTTTTCGAGTCATGCTGCTGCTCTTATCGGACTGTCGTTTCGCAACGTGGACGACTGCTTCTGGCCCAGCGCCCAGTGGTTCGTCCCGGGTCTGGCAAGTCTCGTGGAGCGCTTGCGTTCGCTCAGCGACGCCCCCATCGTCATCGGCGGGGTGGGATTCAGCACCTTCGCCCGGCGTGTCGTCGAGGCCACCGCGGCCGATTTTGGCGTCCATGGCGATGGGGAACAGGCGATGGTTGCGCTGTACCGTCAGTTGCGCAATGGCAGGGCGTTCGAGACAGTCGATGGATTGCTCTGGCGACACGATGGTCAGATCGTATGCAATCAGCCTGCCTGGCCTGCGCAGCTGACCATACCGACGCGTCGGCGCGCGGTGGACAACGTCGCATATTTCGCCAGGGGTGGCCAGTGCGGCCTGGAGACCAAGCGGGGCTGCGACCGGCGCTGCCTCTACTGCGCCGATCCACTGGCCAAGGGCACGCACAGCCGGATGCGGGCGCCGAAGGAGGTGGCCGACGAGGTCGAGTCACTGCTGGCCCAGGGGATCGACGTCTTGCACACCTGCGACGCGGAGTTCAATATCCCTCGAAGCCACGCACTGGCGGTCTGCGAGGAGTTCATTCGTCGCGGCTTGGGCCGGAAGGTGCAATGGTACACGTATCTGGCGGTGACGCCGTTCGACGCAGAGTTGGCCGGCGCCATGAAACGGGCGGGCTGTGTCGGGATCAACTTCACGGGCGACTCGGCCAGCGAGGCGATGCTGCGAACGTACCGCCAGCCGCACCGCGCCGCCGATCTGGCCCAGGCGGTGCAACTGTGCCGCGACAACCGGATCAAGGTGATGATCGATCTGCTGTTGGGTGGCCCGGGGGAGACGCCCGAGACGGTCTCCACGACGATTGATTTCGTCAAGAAGATCGATCCCGACTGTGCTGGGGCGTCTCTGGGGATTCGCCTCTATCCCGGAACCGGGATGATGGAGATGGTGGCGAAGGAAGGACCCCTCCAGACCAATCCCGCGATCCGCCGCAAATACTCCGGGCCGTGCGATCTGTTCCGGCCGACGTTCTATATCGCCCCGTCCCTCGGTCCTGAGCCGGCCCGGCTGGTCAAGGATCTGATAGCCGGGGACCAGCGATTCTTTGAGCCGACGCAAGAGAATCCCGTCGCCGGCGCAACCGACCACAACTACAACGACAACTCCGAACTGGTCGATGCCATCGCACAAGGCGCACGCGGCGCCTACTGGGACATCCTCCACCGCCTCCGCTCGGCGTAAGTGTGTCTGTGAAAATATCCTGGCAGGCGTGTGGCAGCGGCAAACGGAGCAAGGCGGAGTTTGCCGATGGCTTCGACGGCGCGCGTACCACCATCGGCAAGCCTGCGCTTGCCGCTGCCACACATGGCGCTC